>JANRKM010000065.1:0-28326 GCA_033763475.1 Kofleriaceae bacterium | reverse complement strand
GAAGGCCGCCGCGGCGGTGGAGCAGGGCAAGACCAAGTTCGTCCCCGAGCTGTGGACGAAGACCTACATGCACTGGATGACCAACATCCGTGACTGGTGCATCTCGCGTCAGCTGTGGTGGGGCCATCGCATCCCCGCGTGGTACTGCGCCGCGTGCGGCGCGACGATCGTCGCGCGCGACACGCCGACGAAGTGCACCACGTGTGGTAGCGGCGAGCTCAAGCAGGACGAGGACGTGCTCGACACGTGGTTCTCGTCGGGCCTGTGGCCGTTCTCCACGCTCGGCTGGCCCGACAAGACGCGCGCGCTGTCGACGTTCTATCCAAACAACGTCCTCGTCACCGCGCCGGACATCATCTTCTTCTGGGTCGCCCGCATGATGATGATGGGCCTCCACTTCATGGGGAAGGTCCCGTTCCGCACGGTGTACCTGACGTCCGTGGTCACCGACGAGAACGGTGACAAGATGTCGAAGACGAAGGGCAACGTCATCGACCCGCTCGACATCGTGCACGGCGCGACGCTCGAGACGCTGCTCGAGCGCGTCGACATCGAGAAGCCACCCGAGCCGGACAACGTCAAGAAGGCGATCAAGAAGAACACGCCGTAGGGTCTCCCGGCGATGGGCGCCGACGCGCTGCGCTTCGCGCTCGCCGCACTCAACACGAGCGGGCGCTACATCAAGCTGTCGATCGATCGCGTCGAGGGCTACCGCAACTTCATCAACAAGCTGTGGAACGCATCGCGGTTCGCGCTGATGAACCTCGACGGCTACGACCCGGAGCGGTTCGAAGCACAGCTGTCGACGCCCGCGGGCCGCGCAGCGCTCGGGATGCCCGAGCGCTGGATCCTCTCCCGGATGCAGGCCGTCGCGAGCGAGGTCGACACCGCGCTCGAGGCGTTCCGGTTCAGCGACGCCGCCAACGCGATCTACCAGTTCGTGTGGGGCGAGCTGTGCGACTGGTACATCGAGCTCGCGAAGCCGCACCTGCATCAGAGCGAAGACCTCGTCCAGGATCCGGCGAAGGCTGCGAAGCGCCACGTCGTTCAGGGCGTACTCGCGACCGCGCTGGAAACGACGATGCGCCTCCTGCACCCGTTCGCGCCGTACGTCACCGAGGAGATCTGGCAGAAGCTACCCAAGCCTCCGCAGCTGCCGGGCTCGCTGATGATCACGGTGTTCCCGCGCAGCGACGCCGCGTTCATCGACGAGGCCGCCGAGGCCGAGATGCAGCTGATCCAGGACGTCGCCGTCGGCTGCCGTATGCTCAAAGCGACTTACGGCTTCGCGCCCGCACAGGCGGTGCAAGTCGGCATCCGCGCCAGTGGCGACAAGCGCGACGTGATCGCGCGCTACAAGGACGCAATCGAGCGCAGTGCGCGCGTGAAAACCGACCTCCTCGACGCCGCCACGGAGACGGAAGGCCTTGCGGGTAAGGAGGTCATCAACTCCGAGGTCGAGATCGTGATGCCGCTCGGCGCGGAGATCGACGCCAGCGCCGAGTCCGCGCGCATCAAGAAGGACATCGCCAAGGCCGAGAAGGAGATCGGCGGCCTCGAGAAGAAGCTCGCGAACGCCGACTTCCTCGCGCGTGCACCCGAAGATGTGGTCGCCGAGCAGCGCGCGCGCCTGTCCGAAGAGAAGGTCCGCTTGCAGCGGCTTACCGACGCGCTCGCGACGCTCGAGAAGGCCGGCACGAAATGAGCTTCGTCGAGGTCGAATACGTGCGGCGCCGCGAGAAGCTGCTGCGCGCGCGCACCGCGCTGCTCGTGATCGACATCCAGGAGCGCTTGGTTCCGGCGATGCCGCCCCAGGTCGCCGCGAGCGTCCTCAAGAACACGCAGCTGCTGATCGCGGCCGCGACGAAGCTCTACCTGCCCATCGTCGTCAGCCAGCAATACCCGAAGGGGCTCGGCCAGACGGTGCCGGAGCTCCAGAGTGCGCTCGGCGACGCCTCGGCCGCGGGCGTTCCGGTGCACCGGTTCGACAAGACGGTGTTCTCGTGCGCGAAGAGCGACGAGTTCTGGAGGTGCGAGGCGACGGAACGCACGAGCGCGCTGATGACGCGCGAACAGTGGATCGTAACCGGCATGGAAGCGCACGTGTGCGTGTTCCAAACGGTGCGCGACCTGATTCCAGCCGCAACCGCGGTCCACGTGATGTCCGACGCGGTGGCCAGCCGCACCAAGGCGAACTGGCGCACGGGCCTCGAGCTCGCCCGTGATGCCGGCGCCGTGATCTCCTCGACGGAGGTCGCGATCTTCGACTTGCTCGGCGAGGCCGGCACCGACGAGTTCAAGGCGCTTTCCAAGCTTCTCAAGTAGCCATGGCGGGGAGTAGCAGCGAAGTCGTCAAGTCGCTGGTCGTCAACACGATCATCGCAAGCTCCAAAGGCGTTGCCGCGGCGATCACCGGTTCCGGCGCAATGCTCGCCGAGACCCTTCACTCGTTCGCCGATTGCGGCAACCAGCTGCTGCTGTTGTTCGGCATCAAGCAGAGCCAGAAGCAGCCCGACGCGCGCCACCCGCTCGGCTACGGGCGGAACATGTACTTCTGGTCGTTCATCGTGGCGCTACTGCTGTTCTCGGGCGGCGGCATGTTCTCGATCTACGAGGGCGTTCACAAGCTGCAGCATCCGGAGCCCGTCGAGGACATCACGATCGCGATCGTGATCCTCCTGTTCGCGATCGCCCTCGAGGGCTGGGCGACGATGGGCAACCTCAAGGTGATGAAGTCGCGGCGTGGGCCCACGCCGCTGTTCCGTTATCTCAAGGAGACCAAAGACTCGGATCTCGTCGTGGTGTTTGGCGAGAACAGCGCTGCGGTGCTCGGCCTCCTACTCGCGCTCGGTGCGCTGCTCATGGCCAAGCACACCCACGACGGTCGGTGGGATGCGGTCGGCTCCCTCGCGATCGGCATCGTGCTGGTGGGCGTCGCGGTCTTTCTCGCGCGCGAGGTGAAGGGCCTCTTGGTGGGCGAGGCCGCGGATCCCGCACTCGTCACAGCGGTCGGGGAGCTCGCGGCGGGCGAGCCGAGCATCACCAAGGTCCTTCGCGTGTTGACCGTGCAGCAGGGCCCCGGCGAGATCCTCGTCGCGATGAAGCTCTCGTTCCGCTCCGGCCTCGAGACCACACAGCTCGTCGAGGCCATCAACACGTTCGAGAAGCACCTGAAGGAGCGGATCCCCGAGGTGAAGTGGAGCTTCATCGAGCCTGATATCTACGATTAGGCACGAAGGCGCACCCGTGTGCTGGTGTCGGAGTTGGCACCCAGAATTCACAGATTCGGGAAATGATCGTTTGGTAGGGCGGGGTACATGCACTATAAGGAGGGGCGCTGTGCGTAGCCGTTTGAATTCATTCAGCTGGCTTGGCCCGCTCCTAACACTGTTCATGGTGTTGGTGCTGCCTTCCTGCTGGTACGGCACGCTGCAGCGCGCGGTCGCGCCGCAGGACATCCCTGCGAACGCGAACGAAGAGGAGCGCGAAGAGGTGGAGAACGAGCAGACGCAGGAAGAGATCGCTCGCCGCACCTCGCCGCCGCCGCTCCCTGAAGCTCCGCTCCATTCTTCGAAAACTCCGACGACGCCCGCGGCTCGCAAGACCGAGCGCCTCGCTTCGGTGGCGCCTCCGGTTCATCCCTCGCTGTACTCGGTCCGACGACTCCAATGAGTTGAGGCGACAGGTCCCTGTCGCTTCCTCATCCATCGATCGTCGCAGCTTGCCCGTGTCCGTGGTGCTCCGTGCACCTCGCACGAGCTCTCGGTAGCTCGACGGTTGCCCCGGTTCTGGACGCTTTTGGCGTCCGTGGCCGGGTGGTCCACGTCGTCATGCGTCCGAGGTTTTTATGGCTCTCTCGACTACGCCGGCATCCCGCCGACGAGATCCTTCCGATCCGACACAGCTGAAGCGATCCACCGACCGCGAGTCCGCGCGCGCGAAGGCACGGTTCGCCAAGCTCAACACCAACCGCGCTCACCAAAAAGACAGCCGCAAGCTCGCGGCCGGCGTCGGCGAGATCCGCGGCACCCTCCGTGATCGCTGGAGCGAGGTCCTCTCCAACGGGCTCTCGTTCCACGACCTCCTCGCAGGCCTCACGGTCGCGACGGTCGCGATTCCTCTCAACGTCGCCCTCGCCCTCGCCGCCGGCCTCTCGGCCAGCGCGGGCCTGATCGCTGGCGCGGTCGGCGGTGTGGTCGCCGCGGCCTTCGGCGGCTCGAATTACCAGGTCAGCGGTCCGGCCGCCGCCCTCAACGTGATGGTGTTCGGCGTCGTCGCAAAGTTTGGCCCCGGGGGCGCGATGGCCGCCGCCCTGGTCTGCGGCGTGATGGGCATCCTCCTCGGTGCGCTCGGCCTAGGAAAGTTCTCCAAGCTGCTGCCGAAGGTCGTGCTCGCCGGCTTTACCACCGGCGTCGGGCTCAAGCTCTTCGATCAGCAGGTCCCGATCCTGCTCGGCTCCGATCTCGCGCTCTGGCACATGATCACCGAGTTCTGGGAGATGCAGTGGCTCCGCGAGGTGGAATGGCTCGCGGTGGTCTGCGGCATGCTCGTCGCCTGGATCACCGTCGGGCTCGCCCATCTGAAGAGCTTCCCGTCGGCGCTGCTGGGCATCATCATCGCGACGTTCGTCGCCTACGAGCTGGACTGGAACATCGCGAAGGTCGGCGAGGTCGACCTCCAAGACCTCTCGTTCGCGATTCCGACGCTCACCGAGGGCACGGGCTGGGCGGCCCTCATCGTCGCAGCGCTGCCGCTCGCGCTCCTTTCGGGGGCCGAGTCGCTGATCTCGGCCAAGGCGATCGACGACGTGTCGGGCGGCAAGAGCGGCTACGCACCCAACGCGGAGCTGTTCGGCCAGGGCGTCGGCAACGTCGCCGCCGGCTTCTTCGGTGGCATGCCGCTCGCTGGCGTCATCGTCCGCACTACGGTCAACCAGCAGGCCGGCGCTCGCACCCGCATGGCGGCGATCTATCACGGCGTGTTCATCGCGGTGGCCGCGTACCTGTTCGGCCACTCGCTGAGCGTCATCCCGATCGCCGCGCTCGCCGGCCTGCTCGTCACCGTCGCGTGGCGCCTGATCAAGATCCAGTACTTCGTCGATGCGCTCCGCTCGAACCGCTTCCACGCGGTCGCCTTCCTGGTGGCGGCGATCGGCACGCTGCTCGGCAACCTCATGACCGGCCTCGTCGTGGGCACGGTGCTCGTCTACCTCGACGCGTGGCTGGAAAAGCGCAAGCACAGCAGGAAGGCGAAGGACGCGCCGATCCTGCGCCCGAGCCCGACGATCCGCGCAGTGGTCTCGCAGCAGGGCACGCCGGAGAGCCCCGAGAGCGTGCCGCTCAACGAGCAGGCCGTTTGGTCGCGCCATGTCCGCACGCGCCCGAAGATCCACCCGACCGCATACGTCCACCCGACGGCCTCGGTCATCGGCTGGGTCGAGATCGGGCGCGAGGTCAACGTCGCGGCCGATACGTCCGTGCGCGCCGACGAGGGTGCGCCGTTCTACATCGGAGATCGCTCGAACGTGCAGGACGGCGTCGTCCTGCACGCGCTCAAGGACAAATGGGTCATGGTCGGAGGTCGCCGCTGGGCGATCTGGATCGGCCCTGACTGCTCGCTCGCGCACCAGGCGCTGGTGCATGGCCCGAGCATGATCGGCGCGCACACGTTCATCGGCTTCAAGGCGATCGTGCACGACTCGATCGTCGGTGAGGGCTGCTTCATCGGGCACAGCGCGCTCGTCGTCGGTGTCGAGATTCCGCCCCACAAGCGCGTGCCCAGCGGCTGGGTCGTCGACAGTCCGGCGAAGGTCGCCGAGTTGCCCGACGTCGAGCACGCGCACGCGCACTTCAACGAGGACGTCGTCCAGGTCAACCGTGGCCTGGTCGTCGCCTACGCGCGGCAGGCCGAGCAGGAGGAATTGCCGCCTCCTGGCGCGGAGCCTCGCCGCATGTCCAACCCGTATTCCATCAAGCCACTGTAACTGGAGGCCGTCATGAGCTCGCTTGTCCTTGGTCTGTTGATTGGTGCCGCGATCACCGCGGCGTACGTGTTCTTTCTGTCCGGCTTCCGGGTGGAGAACGGGAACGTGGGTGCGCTCACCGTGTTCGGGAAGTTCGTGCGCGAACCCGACGGCGCGGTGAAAACGTATGGTCCCGGGCTGCAGTGGAAGGCGCCGTGGGCGCGCGCGATCGAGGTCTCCCTCGCCGAGCGCAGCATTTCGGTGGCGGACAACGCAGCTTCGATCGAGGTGCTCGCCTACGACGGCACGCGCGTGCGCGTCAACGCGCGCCTGCGGTACCGCGTGATGCCGAAGCGGCTCGCGACGTTCCTCGCCGAGACGAAGGACGCGACGGATCACCTCCGCGCGCTGTTCCGCCTCACGGTGCGCGAGCAGATTCCGCGCTTCGAGCAGCGCCCGGGCGAGCTCTCGGCGTACACCGCGCTGCGGCTCCGCATGAACGAGCTGCAACAGAAGACGCTCGACGCGCTCCGCGACCAGGCCGCCAAGGAGTTCGGCGTCGAGGTGATCGCCGTCGACTACCTGCAGATCGATCCGCCGGAGGAGCTGGTCGACGCGCTCAACGCGGTGATCACCGCCGAGTCGGAAGCGAACGAGCACGTCGCGCGCGCCGAGCTCTCCGCACAGGGGCGCATCCTCGCCGCGGAGCACGCGGTCTCGATCGCGAACGCCCACGCGCTCGCCACGGAGGCCGAGATCTGCACGGTCGGTCAGGAGCTGGCCACGCTCGCGGAGCAGGGCGTCCTCACGGATTACGTCGAGCGCCGGCGCCTCGAAGTCCTCGGCGGCTCCCGCCGCATCTTCCTCAACCACACCTCTTCCAACGGCCGGAGCTAAGCCATGAAGTTCGATCTCCACATGCTCATCGGCGTCCTGGCCATCCCCGGCGCCCTGTTCCTCCTCGTGCTCGCGTTCAAGCGTCTGTTCGTCTCCACGCCGGAGGCGCACGAGGTGCTCCACCTGAAGTTCGGCAAGCTCGAGAAGCGCTACCCCGAGGCCGGCCTCGTCGGTTCGACGCGCCTGATGCCGTGGGACTCGTTCATCACGGTCAGCCGTCAGTGGGACGAGCGCATCTACCGCGGCGTCGAGACCAACGACAACCAGGGCACGATGGTCAAGGTCGTGCTGCGCGTCAGCTTCCGCATCACCGATGCGGAGCGCGCGCTGTTCGCCGTCGACGACTGGGACGAGGCGCTCGAGAGCGCCACGGTGCACGAGGCGGCGGCGCGGCTCGCGGGCCGCGATCGCACCCTGTTCCTTCGCAGCGATCCGACGCTGTCGCACGACCTCACCGAGGCGATGAAGACGACGATGAAGGCGTACGGCATCGAGATCCACGAGGTGCGGATCCTCGACGTCGAGTTCCGCCCCGAGGTCGCCCAGCAGATGTTCGAGGCGGTCGCCGCGAAGCTCGAGGTCGCGAAGGCCGAGTACGAGGAGAAGGGCCGCACCGACGCCGCGCTGCTCCTCGCCCGCACCGAGCAGAAGGTCGCCGAGCTGGAGGCGCGCGCGAAGACCGAGAGCCTCAAGGCCGTCGGCCGCGCGTACCAGCAGCTGCGCACCAAGCCGGGCGTGTTCGAGGCCTATACCGACCTCTACCGCCTGTCGCAGATCGATCCGGCGAAGGTGGTGTCGTTCGATGGCTTCGAGGCGGGCTCGCTCGTCACGCAGTCGCTGGTCGAGTCCGAGCTCTCGCGCGACGACGGTGCGCCGGTGACCAACGGCCACCGGTCGAAGCCGACGTCCGGAAATAACGCCCTCTGAACGGGCGCTCCCGCCTCGGGGAGATCGCCGTGAGAGTCCCTGCACGTCGTCGAGATCGCGTAGAATTGACGCATCGTGTCGACCGTCGCTGCTCCGGTGTCCCGCGATCTCTACGAGCTCGGTGAAGTCCCCGACCTGGGCGTTGTTCCGCCGCGCATGCTCGCGCAGCTGATCCGCGCCGAACGGTTCGGAGAGCCACGCGATGCCTTCAAGCTCGAGCCCATCGGGGTTCCCGAGCTCGGGCCGCGGGACGTGCTCGTCTACGTGATGGCCGCGGGTGTTAATTACAACAACGTGTGGGCCGCGATGGGGGTGCCCATCGACGTCATCAAGACGCGGCAGAAGAAGGGCGAGAAGGAGGACTTCCACATCGGCGGCTCCGACGCGAGCGGCGTGGTATGGGCGACCGGCAAGGACGTCACCAACGTCAAGGTCGGTGACGAGGTCGTCGTCCACTGCGGCATGTGGGAGCCCACCGATCCGTGGGTGCTGGCGGGCAAAGATCCCATGTTCGCGCCGACCCAGCGCATCTGGGGCTACGAGTCGAACTGGGGCAGCTTCGCGCAATACACCAAGGTCCAGGACCACCAGTGTCTGCCCAAGCCGCCGCACCTGACGTGGGAAGAAGCCGCGGCATACATGCTCGTGGGCGCGACCGCCTACCGCATGTTGCACGGCTGGTCGCCGAACGTCATCGGGCCCGGTGAGCCTGTGCTCGTGTGGGGTGGCGCCGGTGGCCTCGGCTCGATGGCGCTGCAGATCTGCCGCGCGGCGGGTGCGCGCCCGGTCGCGGTGGTCTCGGGTGACTCGAAGAACGAGTTCTGCAAGCGGCTCGGCGCGGTCGGCGTGATCGATCGCCGCAAGTTCGACCACTGGGGCAAGCTGCCGCGCTGGTCGGACGACATCGAATACAACCTGTGGCTCAAGGGGGCGCGTGCGTTCGGCGCCGCGTTCTGGGAAGCCCTCGGCGAGAAGAGGAACCCGACGATCGTGTTCGAGCACCCGGGCGAGACCACGCTGCCCACCTCGTGCTTCATGTGCGAGACCGGCGGCATGGTCGTCATCTGCGCCGGCACGACCGGTTACAACGCGACGCTGGACCTTCGCTATCACTGGATGCGGCAGAAGCGCCTGCAGGGCTCGCACTTCGCGAACGACGAGCAGGCCAAGGGCATCAACGACCTCGTCATCGCCGGCAAGGTCGACCCGTGCCTCTCGCGGACGTTCCAGTTCGCCGAGACGGGCGAGTGCCACCAGCTGATGCGCGAAAACCTGCATCCGTCGGGGAACATGGCGATCCTCGTCAACGCGCCGCGCATGGGCCTCAAGAACCTCGCCGAGACCCGGGCGGCGAAATGAGCACGCCGCGCCCGTTCAAGGTCCTCGGCATCCAGCAGATCGCCATCGGCGGTCCCAGCAAGGCCGCGCTGCGCTCGCTGTGGGTCGAGCTGTTCGGCATCCCGCAGACCGGCACGTTCCGCAGCGAGCGCGAGAACGTCGACGAGGACATCCTCGCCGTCGGCCATGGCGCCGCCACCGTCGAGATCGATCTCATGGAACCGATCGATCCTGACAAGAGCCCCAAGGTCCACGACCCCCGGCTCAATCACGTTGGCCTATGGATCGACGACCTCGCGGCTGCCGTCGAGTGGCTGACCATGCAGGGCGTGCGGTTCACGCCGGGCGGCATCCGCAAGGGCGCCGCGGGCTACGACGTCTGCTTCATTCACCCGAAAGGCAATGATGCGGCGCCGCGCTCGGGTGAAGGCGTGTTGATCGAGCTCGTGCAGGCGCCGCCGGCGGTCATCGAGGCGATGACGGCGCTGGCGCCGCGTTAGTCGCTCGCTGGTGATCGAGCGCCTGATTCGCACACGTTCGGTGCACGCTCATTCGATGCACGTGTCCCTGAACCGGGCGACGCAACGACGCGAAGGACGCCAAGCATCGCGTCCTCTGCGTCTTTGCGTCGCCTGATCCGGGGCACGGGAAGTGGTGTCGCGGTGAGCGGTGACGCCGAGCTGCGCGCAGCGGTGCAGCGACGCGTTTAGTCCTGGAACAAGTTCTCTTCTTCGGACTCGGTCGGGTGCCGATCGCCGTGCCGCGCATCCGCCAGGTCGCTCGTCGTCTTGCGCAGCCGCTGCCCGAGGACCTGCACGAAGCTCCAGAGCAGCTTCACGGCGGTCGCGGGCTCGCGCTTGATGACGTCGAAGAAGTCCTTGCGCGAGATGACGACGAGGCGCGTGCCCGGCGTCGCTGTTGCGGTGAGCGAGCGCACCGAGCGATCGATAAGGGCCATCTCACCGAAGTGGTGGCCCTTGCCGAGCTCGGCGACGACGGTGTCGCCTTTCGAGAGGCGGACGGTGCCCGTGAGTACCGCGAACATCGCTTCGCCCGGCTCACCCGCGCTGAAGATCGTCTGCTCCTTCGTGACATCGAGCGTGTCGGCGATGTTGGAGACGCGGACGAGCTCTTTGTACGAGAGGAAGCGGAACAGCTGCATGCCCTTGAGCACGTCGAGCTTGAGCTCGATGTCGCTCGTGTGTGGCGCAGCCTCGGCTTGCGGCGATGCACCGACGCGTACCACGACGGCGGTGATGTTGTCGTGGCCGCCTCCCGTGTTCGCTTGGTCGACGAGCTTCTTGGGGACCTCTTTGATGTCGCCCTCGGCGAGCTGCTTTGGCAGGTCAGCGTCGTCGACATAGGCGTACATGCCGTCGGACGCGAGGAGGAAGCGATCGCCGGGGAGGATGTCGAAGTCGAAGGTGTCGACCTCGACGGAGCTGTAGACACCGACCGCGCGGGTGACGGCGTTTTTGTACTGCTTGTACGGCGAGCTCTCGATCTGCTCGCGGTTGAGTTTGCCGCGGCGGACGAGCTCGTTCATCAGCGAGTGGTCCTCGGTGAGGACGTGGCACTGGTTCTGGCGCGCGAGGTAGACGCGGCTGTCGCCGACGTGGGCGATGAAGCCGCGCAGCTGATCGCCGGCGCCCGCGATGAGCAGGACGCTCGTCGTCGTCCCCATGCCGCGCTTATCGGCCTCGGCCTGTGCCCGCGCGTGGACGGCACTACACGCGGCCTGCACGGCGTGCTCGAGCACCTGCAGGATCTCGTAGGGCTGCACGTTGGGCTGCTCGACGCGATAGCGCTCGATCAGCTCGCGGTTCGCGTGGACCTTGTCGCGGATCTCGTGCACCGCGATCGAGGAGGCGACTTCGCCGGCCGCGTGCCCACCCATGCCGTCGGCCACCAGGAACAGCCGAAGCTTCTTGTCGATGAGGAAGTTGTCCTCGTTGTGCTGACGTTGCCGACCGACATCGGTGGCCGCGGCGAACGTCAGCTCCATGAATTCATCCGGTAACACGGTACGGGAGAAACAGTCAAAAGCTAGCAACCGCTCGTCGCACAGCGCTCGAGCACCCCTGGGGCGAGCTCGGCTTCGACCAGCTGGTTGATGGTCTTCTCCTCGTTGAGGCCTGGATAGATCCGGCCGCCGATAATCAGGGCAGGTGACGCGGTCACCCCCGACCGGCGCGCCGAGGCAATCCAGTCCAGCGTGGTCTTGGCCATACGTGCGCGACATGCCGACATTGCCGCAGGGTCGATCCGCAGCTTGGCGGCCACGCTGTCGATGAGCTTGTCGGGGGGAACCCGCCGACCGTGCTGGCGCGCGATGTGACCATAGGCCTCGACCACCCATTGCCAGCCCGGCGTGGCGTCGAAGTCGTCAGGGCTCGAGGCGAGCTGTTCTGCACACAGCGCCGCATCTCCGAGCAGAGTCAGCTCGGCGGCGTCCTCCCGCATCACGTCGAACCAAGGTGCCCAGACCACCCGGACTTCCCCGCGGAACATGTCGGCGGTCTTTCGCAAGATGCGCATGGTGCCGTTGCAGCTGGTGTCGTTGGGCCGGCACAGCAGCACCAGCGACACCGGCGCCCGCGCGTCGGGGGCCGCCAGGCTCGGCAGCCCCGTCAGGGTCAGGGGCGGCGACGCGAGCGGATGTTCGGTCGGGTCGCCGACGAAGTCCTCGTCCGCGGACCCGATCGGAATCGCCACGGGCGGCCCGGCATCACGGACCTGGCTCTCGAAGACGCGCATCAGGTCCCTCGGGTCGACGCCCTTGTCGACCAGCTCTCGCGCGCGATCGTAGGCCTCCTGATAGGCGTTCTCGTAGTCAGCATCGCTGGTCGAGCTGGCCGACGTCCGCACCGGCTTGCCGTTGAAGAAAACGACCGGCGCCGTGGTCACGCGCAGGCGGTCCATACGGTGCTCGTTGGCATTGATGACGTCTCGGTAGCGGTCGTCGGTGATCGCGCGCTCCGCCCGGGCGGCGTCCATGCCGACCTTGCGGGCGAGCTCGAGCATCTTCTCGCGGGTCAGCGTCGTTCGCTCGTTGTGGATGGCGGCGATGAACTCGGCGAACTTCCCCTGCGCGTAGGCCTCGAGCGCCAGCGTCGGCAGTTGGGGCCCCGGCGGCTGGGCGCTGCGCTGGACGACCCGATAGACAAGCCGCATCCGCGTCGGGTGCTTCTGCTGCAGCGCCTCGAGCTGCCGGTAGGCCGGCAGCCGGACGCTGTAGTTGGTCTGCGGTGCGAAGAACAGCTCGACCGTGACCATCGCGTGGGCCGGGCCCTTGGCGGGCATCGCTTGTGGGTCGTAGTGATCGACGCGCACCACGCCGCCGGGCGGGCGGGCCTTGGGCGCGGCGGTCACCGAGGCGGTGAGGCACAGGGAGGCGAGGAGCGCGGCGTGGAGGCGGGAGGTCATGCCGAGGCGCTCGACGCGGCGCCGTCGCTGGAATCTGTCACCGCGGGGGGGGACGTGCCACCGGCATCCTCGGTTGCCTGGGAATCTTCCTCGGTCGGCTCCACGTGGGGCCACAGGTATGCGAAGTACAGCCCGGCCGACACGATCAGCCCCAGGAACAGGGCTAGGACGAAAGGCTCCCAGATCACACCCGGATCATAGCGCGGCGCCGACCGTGGTGTAGGCTCGCCACCGCATGTACGCCGCTGCCATCACCCTCTCTGCCGCCACCACGGTTGGCACGACCGGGATCCCGTACTTTCACCTGGGGTCGATCGGACCGATCCAATGGTTCGGGCTCATCGTCGCCGCGGGCGTCCTGATCGGCGCGTCGATCCTGCGGCGCTATGCGGAGTGGCACGGCGTCTCCGACGACAACATCCGCGGCCTCACGGGCTGGATCACGGTCACGGGCTTCCTCGGGGCGCACCTGCTCGACGTGTTCATGTACCAGGACAAGTCCTGGCTCCAGATGGAGCCGGTGAACCTCCGCCTCTTCACCGTCGAGGTTCCGCTCATCCTCCGGTTGTGGGAGGGCATCTCGTCGTACGGCGGCTTCGTCGGCGGTGCGCTCGGCTTCTTCTTCTTTGTGTGGTGGAAGCGCCTCCCCCCGCGCCTGATGGCCGATATCGCCATCGTTGGCCTCCTGCCCGCATTCTCGATCGGCCGAATCGGCTGCACGGTCGTGAGCGATCACATCGGCGCGTACGTCGATCCGTCGAGCGCATTCGCCTTCCTCGCGCAGAACTACCCGCGCAACTCGAACATGGAGGTGGTGCGCGAGCTCGTCGCCGCGCACCCCGGCACCTCCGAGACCATCCTCGCGTGGAACCTCGGTCTCATCGAGTTCCTGTATCTCGTCCCGATCAACATCCTGATCCTGTGGCTCGCGTTCCGCCGCAAGCGGTCCAACGCGGGCTTCATCACCGTGCTCACGGGCGTCCTCTACGCGCCGGTGCGCTTCTTCCTCGACTACCTGCGGCCCGAGAGCAGCGACGCGCGCCACTTCGGCCTGACGTTTGCCCAGTGGGCCTCGCTCCTCGCGTTCGGCGGCGCGGTCTACGTCGCGATGCGCGTGTTCAAGAACGGCGCCCCGGCCGAGACCATCGCGCCGACGGCCAAGGAAGCGCAGGAGCTCCTCAGCGTGAACCTCAAAGAGGCGGCGACAAAGGTCGAGCCGAAGAAGGAGACGCCCAAGGCCAAGGCCGACCTCCCGAAGGCGACGGCCTCCGAGAAGTCCGCGGACAAGGCGACCGACGCGAAGCCCGACGCCGCACCGAAGGAAGACCCGTACGCCGAGGCGAAGCGCTTGAAGGAGGAGGCTGACGAGGCCGCCGCGATCGAGCGCCGCCGCAAGCAGGACGAGGCGATGGCCGCCAAGGAAGCTGCCGAGAAGAAGGCCGCCGTCGCCGACAAGAGCGAGAAGGCCGGTAAGAGCGACAAGGCCGAGAAGTAGGCCCAGCGTAGGCGCTGACGCTACCCCACACGCCCCGCGGCTCTGCGGCTCTGCGCAGCGGACGCGTCCGAGCTCGGCGGCGCCTGCACGACCCCCGATCGCCCGCTCGACGCATTGACACACCCTGCGCGCACGAGAAACCTGGACGTATGCTGAGCCTTCGTCGGGCCACGACAGACACCCTCGCGCGGCTCGTCATCACCGTGCTCGCCAGCGGCTGTGGTGCCGACGACCCGACGGCGTGTACGACCGAACGCGATGCCAATGGACACCTGACGATCGATCTCGGCACGGTCTGTGTGCGCGATGTCGAGGTCTCCGTATTGCGTCGAGGTGTGTGGGAGAGCAGCGTCGACGATCCGCACGTCGATCTCATCTCCGGTGCCGACGGCAGCGTGAGCGTCGAGCTCTCGACGCAGGGCGAGGCTGCGGCGTTCCGCATCGACGTGCCCGCGATCCGAGGTGACCGCCTCCTCCAGCAAGGCTTCCAATCGTGGAGCTTCTCCGGCGCGGTCGTCGCACCGAACCAGGTCGAGCGTCATGCCGACGGTGCTCCCCGCTTCGCCGCCGCCGCGAGCGGCGAGGTGTTGGACGAGACCGCGGGCGTGTCCTACGGGGCGATCACCATCGGGGGCGAGAGCGGTGACTTCGTCACGGTCGGTGCGACGTCGGCGCGCCACGCGAGCACCGGCCTCGCCGCATGGGGACCCGGCCAGGGTACGCGCCCGCTCGCGCTCACCGTCGTCTATGGCGCAGCGCGCGAGCCGCTCGTGCCGGGGGCCGATGGACGCACGCGCAGTGAACCGATCCACTGGAGCGCGACGTCCTCACCCGAAGACGGCCTCGCCCGCCTGGCCGCCGCGACGCAGGCTGCGCTCCCCGCCGGCACCCGGTCGCCACGGCGTCCGCCGGGTGGTTGGTTCTCCTGGAACGAGCGGTTCGATGAGATCGACCAGGCCTACGTCCGCGCGCACATCGCGAAGGTCGCTGATACCCTCGCGCCAGCGGGGTTGCCTGCGGTCGTGATCGACGACGGCTGGATGGAGGCGTGGGGGGACTGGAGGGAGAACGCGAAGTTCGCCGACGGCCTCGGCGCGCTCGCGGCGGAGGCCGATGCCCGTGGGCTGACCGCGGGCGTGTGGCTCGCACCCTTCGTCGTCGACGCCGACAGCGCCCTCGCGGCGTCGCTCGCGCCGACTGCCTTCGTTCGCGACGCCGGCGGGGAACCGATCGTCATCGCTCCGCTCGGGACGTCGCGCCGGCTGCTCGTGCTCGACGGCAGTGACGAGGAGGCCTTCTCCACCGCGACGGCGGCCATCACGCGCCTCTACGCCGCCGGGTTCCGCGTCTTCAAGCTCGACTACCTCTATGCAGGCGCGCTCCCAGGCATGCGGCGGCACGCCACGACCGGCACCGCCGCGCTGCGCCACGGGCTCGAGCTCCTGCGCGCGGCGACCGGCCCGGACGCGATCTTCTCGGGCTGCGGAGTGCCGATCTCACCCGTGCTCGGCCTCGTGGACTCCCTGCGCGTGGGACCCGACACCGCCTTCGGTGCTGTCGATCTTGCGTGGCCGATGGTGACGAGCGCCGCCCGCAGTCTCGCCGCGCGTGCGCACCTCGCTCCCCTCGTCTGGCTCGACGCCGATCAGGTGCAGGTGCGCGCGCGCTATACGGTCGACGAGGCGCGGATGGCCGCCGTGGCTGCAGCGCTCGCCGGACCCGCTTATGGACTTGGTGACGACCTGACGACTCTATCGACGGAGCGGCTGATGCTCGCCCTCGCGCCCGACGTGCTCGATCTCGCTGGGGGCGCGGGCGGCCCGGTTCCCCTCGATCTACTCGCGCATCCCGCCGAGGACGTCGTCGTGAGCCCCCTGCTCGAGGCGCCGGTCGATCCGGTGGCCCCGCCGCCGTCGGTCTTCGAAGCCACCGGCGCCAGCGGGACGCGTTACCGCGTGACGTTCGCTTGGTCCACACCGCGCAGCGTGACGGTCGAGCACTGAGGCAGCGGGGGCGCGCTATTCGAAGCCGCGATACAGCGCGGCCTCGAGTTGTTTGTCGAGCTTTGCACAGGCCTCGTCGCGTGGCGCGCGATCCTTGTTCGTGCGGCGCGCGACCTCGAGGTCGATGCAGCGCGCCAGGGCGGGGGCCCCGACCTCGCGACATGCGGCGACGAAGCGTTTTCGGACGTGCGCGATCTCGCGCTTCGCGGCATCGGCAGGCGAGGGCGCTGGAATGCCGAGGCTCCCGCCGCCTCGACCCGCATGCTTCGCCGCCGCGTCGATGCCTTCTTCGATGATCGACATCGCCTTGGGCTTCAGCGCATCGCATTCGTCGGACGTCCCACGTCCGCATGCAGCGATGCCAAGGACGCCAACGAGGGCCCAGGCGCTGGCGCGCAGCACCCGGGGTTCAGCGCTTTGCGGCCGCGCGCGGCGCCCGCTTGGTTGCGGAAGACTTGCTCGAAGCGGCGGGCTTCTTGGCGGCGAGCTTGGTCGCGGCGGGCTTCTTGGCGGCGAGCTTGGTCGCGGTGGGCTTCTTGGCAGCGAGCTTCTTGGCGGCGAGCTTGGTCGCGGCGGGCTTCTTGGCAGCGAGCTTCTTGGGCTTCTTGGCGGCGAGCTGCTTGCCGGCGAATTTCTTGGCGGCGCGGGGCCTGGCGGCGAGCTTGGTCGTGGCGGACCTCGTCGCGCCGGCCTTCGTCGCGCCCGCAAGGTTCGCGCCCGGAGCGGCCGAGCTTGTGGAGTTCACATCTTTCATCCCGCGTTGAGCGAGCTGAGCCTCGGCTTCGCGACGGGCGCGTCCGCCACCGCCGCCACCACCGCCACCACCACCGCCACCACCGCCACCACCGCCACCACCGCCACCACCGCCACCACCGCCACCACCACCACCGCGGCGCATGCCATCCTCTCGATCCCTGCGCGTCTCCATCTCGTTGTAGATCTCGAGGTCGTCCTCGGCCGTCAGGGCGTCGGACGCGGCCCGGAAGATCTCGTCCTCGCGGGCGACATGTGCGCGATGGGCCTCGGCGAGGCGTGTGGCAGCGTCGAGGAGCGCCTTACCGGCGGCGGGGCGAGCCTCTTCGGCGAGCTCGCGGGCGGCCGCGGCGACCTCACCCTGCATGGCGATCTGGGTAGGGTGCTCCGCCGAAAGGGCAGCCAGGTCGGCGGCGAGCTCGGGGCGGCGGGTAGAAAGGCGTGGGAAGACAGAGCCTTCCTCGTCGAGGAAATGACGCGTCACGGCGCGCTGGAAGTAGGCGACGGCCTCGTTCACGCGCAGGAGATCGGTCTCGTCGGGGCGACCGGCAGCAAGACGCCGTGCCGCTTCGAGCAGGCCCGCCATGACCTCGTCGTGTCGACGGTGCGATCGGTCGAGTTGCGTGAGGCTAGCCAGCTCCATACCCGCCTCAGAGGATCGATCAGCCGAGGTGCGTGGACAAGGGGCCGGCGTGATTGAAAGGGGGGCAGGGGGCTTGCTAGACCTAGCCCCACCCATGGCCGAGAACGTTGTCATCATCGGTAGCGGCCCGGCCGCTCACACCGCCGCGATCTACGCGGCTCGCGCAAATCTGCAGCCGGTGCTGTTCGAAGGCTTCATGGCCGGAGGCATTGCGGCCGGTGGCCAGCTGACCACCACGACCGAGGTCGAGAACTTCCCGGGCTTTCCGGAGGGCATCGACGGTCGCGAGCTGACCGAGAAGTTCCGGGCGCAGTCGGAGCGGTTCGGCACCCGCATCTTCACCGAGACGGTCAACAAGGTCGACCTGTCGAAGCGCCCCTTTTACTACGAGACCGACGAGCAGAAGGGCGAGGCCAAGGCGATCATCATCGCGACCGGCGCGACGGCGAAGCGCGATGACATTCCGGGCACGCGCGATTCCGAGCTCTGGCAGAAGGGCGTGAGTGCGTGCGCCGTGTGCGACGGCGCGCTGCCGGTGTTCCGCAACAAGCCGCTGTTCGTGATCGGCGGCGGTGACTCCGCGATGGAGGAAGCCGCGTTCCTCACGAAGTTCGCATCGAAGGTGTACCTGGTGCACCGCCGCGACGAGCTGCGCGCCTCGCAGATCATGCAGCAGCGCGCGAAGTCGAACCCGAAGATCGAGTTCTTGCTGTCGCACAAGGTCACGAAGGTCGATGGCGGCAACGGCGTCGAGGTCGTGCATGTCGTCGATCTCAAGACGCACGCCGAGAAGGTGATTCCGGCCGCGGGCCTGTTCTTCGCGATCGGCCACGTGCCGAACACCAAGTTCCTCGACGGCCAGGTCGCGTGCGACGAGCAGGGCTACATCCTGACGACCCCGGGTACGACCCACACGTCGGTGCCGGGCGTGTTCGCCGCCGGCGACGTGCAGGACAAAAAGTATCGCCAGGCTATCACCGCCGCCGGCTCGGGCTGCGCCGCGGCGCTCGAGGCCGAGCACTTCCTCGCCTCGCATCACTGACGTGTTCGAGATCGCTGCGCGCAACGAGGTCGTCTATCAGTTCGTCCTGCTCGGCGAGCACGGGGCGGCCATTGCGAGGCTGTTCGACGCCTTCGCCGCCGACACGCAGGCGACGCGCTTCGACGTGCTCGGGACCGACGGCCACCGCATGCGGACCTGAATGCCGCACTGCTCGTGCTCTGGGATGACGAGGAAGCGGACGCCGACTCCGGGGAATGAGCGGCCGCGGACGGCGGTTCTAGGACCACCCCAGCTGAGGTCCCGCCATGTCACAATCCCTGTATCCCGTGAGTCGCGAGCCAGCTCCTCGTTCCCCGGATTCGGGCCTCCTGACCAAGGTCCTCGCGGTGTTGCTCCTGTTGGTCGCAGGAGCGCTGGTGTTCACCGTCGTGCAGCAGCGGCGACAGGTGCAGCAGACCGTGATGGTCGAGCCGCGCCCGATCGCGCAGCGCCCGGATGACAAGCTCGGCGCCGACGAGCAGTCGACGATCGAGGTGTTCGAGAAGTTCTCGCGCTCGGTGGTCCACATCACCAGCCTCGAGACACACCGCGATCGGATGACGCTCGACGTCAGCGAGATCCCGCAGGGCACGGGCTCCGGCTTCGTCTGGGATCAGGACGGGCACATCATCACCAACTTCCACGTCGTCGCGCACGGCGACCGCGCCTCGGTGACGCTGAACGACGGCACGACGTACGCGGCGCGCATCGTCGGCAGGGCCCCCGACAAGGACCTCGCGGTGCTCCGCATCGACGCGCCGGCGCAGAAGCTGCTGCCGCTTCCGATCGGGCAGTCGGCGACCCTCAAGGTGGGCCAGAAGGTCCTCGCCATCGGTAACCCGTTCGGCCTCGACCAGACGCTGACCACCGGCGTCATCTCCGGCCTCGGGCGCGAGATCAAGAGCATGACCCAGCGCTCGATCTTCGACGTGATCCAGACCGACGCGTCGATCAACCCCGGCAACTCGGGCGGGCCGCTCCTCGACAGCGCGGGCCGGCTCATCGGCATCAACACCGCGATCTACTCGCCGTCGGGCGCGAACGCGGGCATCGGGTTCGCGGTGCCCGTCGACACGATCAACGCGATCGTGCCGCAGCTACTCAAGACCGGCACCCTCGTGCGCCCCGGCCTCGGCATCAACATCCTCTCCGACCAGATCGCCGCGCAGTACAAGATCGACGGCGTCGCGGTGCTCGGCGTCACGCCGGGCGGCGCGGCGGAGAAGGCGGGCATCCGCGGCACGCAGCCCGCACGGGGCGGCTGGGAGCTCGGCGATGTGATCGTGAAGCTCGACGGTGTGGAGATTCATCGCTCGAGCGATCTGTTCCGTGCCATCGACGCACACAAGGTGGGAGATGAGGTCGAGCTGACGCTCCAGTTCGAGGGCCAACGACGGACGGTCAAGGTAGTATTGCAACCAATCCAGCCTTGAGTCGTACCCAAGCTGTAGCCCGCCTCCCCGTCGACGCCGCATCCGCCGGCGTTGTCGATCTGCCGCTCTCCCCGCGGCTCTACCGCGACACGTGGCTTCGCCGCGCGCGGAGCTTCATCGCACAGTCCTTCTTTGAAGGGCTCGCATCGCTCGGCGCGTTGCATCCCGCTGCGCGCCCGCAGCGCCACGGCGTGGAGGTCGAACGCGACCTGTCGTATGGCCCCGGCCACGAGGAGTGGCGCCGCCTCGATATCTATCGCCCGGTGCACCGGCCGGGGCCGTGGCCCGTCGTGTTCTACGCGCACGGTGGAGCGTTCAGCCTGCTGTCCAAGGACACGCATTGGCTGATGGGCCTCGTGTTCGCGCGGTTCGGCTATCTCGTCGTCAACATCAGCTACCGCCTCGCGCCTCGCTATCCGTACCCGGCGGCCATCGAGGACACCTGCCTCGCGTACACGTGGATGGCGGAGCGCATCGAAAAGCTCGGCGGCGACCCGACGCGCGTCGCGGTCGCGGGCGAGTCTGCCGGCGCGAACCTCATCACTGCGTTGACGATGGCCGCGTGTCAGCGGCGCCCTGAGCCGTGGGCGCGCACCGTCTTCGAGACGGGCATCGTGCCGCGGGCGACGCTGCCGTTCTGCGGCCTGCTCGAAGTCTCGCGACCCGAGCGATTCTCGCAGCGGCGCCCGTTGCCCTGGTGGGTCGATGGAATGATCCACGACACCTCCGCGTCGTATCTGCATGGCTACTCGCCTCGGCCATCCCCCGAGACCGAGCTCGCCGATCCGCTGCGGATCATCGAGGAGCGTGCGTTGGGCCACGCGCGGCCGTTCGATCGCCCGCTACCACCATTCTTCGCACCTGTGGGTACACGCGACCCGCTGCTCGACGATACCCGCCGCCTCGAGAAGGCGCTCCAGGCGCTCGATGTTCCCGTCGAGGCGCGGTATTACCCGGGCGGCATTCATGCCTTTCACGCCCTCGTGTGGGATCCGGCCGCGCGCCGGTGCTGGCGCGATGCCCTCGCGTTCCTCGACCGCCACATGCGCGCGCCCCGCTAGCGGAGCACGCGCGTGACGCCTCCCAAGCGCAGGCTCGGCCTGAGCGTGACCGCGGCGATCGTCGTCGCGAACATGATCGGCACGGGCGTGTTCACGAGCACCGGCTTCCAGGCCGCGAGCATGCACGATCCGATGACGATCCTCGTGTGCTGGATCGTCGGCGGCGTGCTCGCGCTGTGTGGCGCCGCGGCGTACGCCGAGCTCGGTTCGATGATGCCGCGCGCCGGCGGCGAATACGTCTACCTGCGCGAGGCCTATCATCCGGCGATCGGCTTCATGAGCGGCTGGGTGTCGTTGACCGCCGGCTTCTCGGCGCCGATCGCCGTCGCGGCGATCGCGTTCTCCGCGTACCTCGCGAAGCTGATCACCGCCCTGCAGGGGGCGCCCTGGTTCGTCGTCAAGAACACCGTGCTCGTCGACTTCACGATCGAGCTCGGGCCGCAGCAGGCGGTCTCCATCGCGCTGATCGCCGCGATCACGGCGCTCCACTCCTTCGACACCAAGATTGGTGGAGCCGTCCAGGCGGTGTTCACCGCGGCGAAGGTGCTGCTGATCGCACTGTTCATTCTCGGCGGCGTATTCCTCGGCACGGGTGACTGGAGCAACCTCGGCTCGCAGCACGGCGGGTTGTCCAACCTGGCGACGATGGGCTTCGCGACCTCGCTCATGTACGTGAGCTTCGCGTATTCGGGATGGAACGCCGCCGCGTACATCGCGAACGAGGTCGAACGCCCGGAGCGAACGCTGCCGCGCGCACTGCTGCTCGGCACCGGCGGCGTGATGCTGCTCTATCTCCTGCTCAACCTCGTCTTCCTCTACGCGGTCCCCGTCGACACGCTCGCTAACTGCGGCATGTTCGACGGCAAGTACGACTGCCGCCCCGTGTTGGAGGTCGGCGACGTCGCCGCGCGCAGCTTGTTCGGCGCGCGCGCCGGCGGTGTCGTCACGTCGGTGATCACGATCGCCCTCGTGTCGTCCGTGAGCGCCATGGTCATGGCGGGACCGCGCGTGTATGCCGCGATGGCCACCGATCGCGCGCTCCCCGGTCTGCTCGCGCGCCACAACAAGCGCGGCGTGCCGGTAGCCGCTGTCATCACCCAGGGCGTGCTCGCCAGCATGTTCGTGCTCGTCGGCGCGCTGGGTGGGCTGTTGCGCTACGTCGGCTTCATGCTCGCGATCTTCGCGGCGCTCACGGTCAGCGCCGTGTTCATCCTGCGCAGGCGCGGGCATCACGCGGCGTATCGCACGTGGGGCTATCCGCTGACGCCCATCCTGTTCATCCTCCTCTCCGGCTGGATCGCCTTCGCGCAGATCAACGAGCACCCGACCGAGGCGGCGCTGGGTGGGGTGGGGCTCTGCGTCGGCGCGCTGCTCTACGCGGTGTTCGCGCGCGGCAAGGAGAAGCTGCCCGACGAGTCGATGCCCGAGATGAACCGCGACGAGGTGCCCAAGGATCTGCCCGAAGCACGTGTCGTCCAGCGCGACCACGACGCGCCCTAGTCATCGCGTCCGCGCCGATCAAGCCCTCGACAACCTGCGCGCCGACCTCAAGTTGCTGGGACACAGCATTGGGAGGTCGATACTGAGCTATCGCAACGATCACGACGCCGCGCTTCATCGAGTGGACGCGTTGGAGGGCGAGCTCCGACAGCTGCGCGAGGCCCGCGCGAAGCAGCCCGGGCCTACGCCGCCGCCGCCTGCGCCGTCCCGCATCCACCGCGTGATGTTCGCCGGTGGGTTGCTTGCCCTCGTCGCGAGCATCGGCGTGGTCCTGGCGGAACCGGTGACCGAGTCCGTGGCGGAGCCCGCGGCCTTGGCGCCCGTCGACGTGTCCGCCCTGCGCACGTGTCGCGCTGCGATCGCGCCGTCGCCGCACTTCGATGCTGCGCAGACCGATCCAAGGCGTACGACGCACGCGCACGTGCGCGCCATCGAGAAGACGGGGGCGCCATGTCGCGCGGTCCTCGATCAAGAGCTGGCCGTCGTGAGTGGCGAGCTGCGCGAGCGGTTGCGCGCGTGGGTCGTCGCCGAGGACGAGCTCGTCGGTGCGATCACGCGTACCGTCGTCTACTACGAGGCCGATCCATACGCGGTCGACGGGTACCGCAGCGCACCGCAGCTGTGGCGCGAATACGACCGCGCCGTCGAGGCTCGCGACCTCGCGCTCGCGCGCGTCGCTCCGATGCTATGACTTCCGGGTGCGTCGCTGCATCATCGCCATGGTCGTGGTCGGGGTCGTGCCGGTGGTCGAGGCTGCGCCGGCGCGTGTTTCGTGGGGGGACCTCGTCGGTGCGTACCAGGGCCGGCTCGCGTGGAAGAACTGCAACACGCCCGGCGTCGAGCGCGCGACGATCGCCGTCGACGCGATGGACGGCGCCCTCGAGATCGACCTGACGGCGGCCGCGGGTGGGCTGCGGGCATTCTCGCTCGCGCCCGAATCGACGACGGCGTGGACCGCGCAACAAGGTGACGTGCGCGTGCGCATCGCACGGACGCGCGCGGACCAGCTCGCGCTGCACGTGACGATCGACGAGACCTGCGAGGTCCGCGCGACGCTCACGCGCAAGACGGTGGGGATTCCCGCGTGCGATCGGCTGCTCGGCTGGTCCCGCATCGAGCAGTGGTGCACGAAGCGCACGGAGGCGCCGCTCGAGGATCGCGAGGCGTTGCTGTTCGAGCGCTCGGTGTGGACCAAGCAGAAGCAGGCCGCCGCGGCGGTGTGCGCGGCCCGGGCGGACACGCTGGCCACCGCGATGATCGATGCTGGTTGTGCGCCCGCGGATGATCCCGCGGCGGTGCAGCTCGGCGCCACGTGCCTCTCGCTCGCGCAGGCCTCGGTCCGGGTCCAGCGCTGCACCACCGCGCCCCCCGAGCTCGTCGAAGTCTCGCACCATCTCGGTGGGCTCGCGGTGCCCGGCCCCGACGCGGCGTCGCGCGTCATTGCCGAGCAGCAGTGCGCGGATGGCCTCGAGCTCCTCGCGCGGCTCGCGCAGCAAGCGCGCTGCCCTCTCTAGTTGTCGCCGTTCGCCGACAATTGAGTGCCCAAGACCCGAGTGTGGCGGCGGGTCTATGCTCGCATCATGAAGCTCGCTCCCTCGCTGGCGGCGCTCGCAATCGCGCTCGCCGCCCCGGCCACCGCTCACGCGTTCTGCGGCTTCTACGTCGCGGGCGGTGACCAGAAGATGTTCAACGACGCCACGCAGGTGGTGCTGATGCGCAAGGGCACGCGCACCGTGCTCTCGATGCAGAACAACTATCAGGGGCCGACCGAGGCCTTCGCGATGGTGGTCCCGGTACCCGTGGTGTTGAAAGAGACCGACGTGAAGACCTTGCCGCGCGAGGTGTTCGCGCAGGTCGAGGCGATGGGCGCGCCGCGGCTCGTCGAGTACTGGGAGCAAGACCCGTGCGCCCCTGATTACCGCGAGGTGCAGAAGAGCGGCGCGCTTCCGATGCCGACCGCCGTCGCGGAGAACGAGACGAAGCCCGCCGACGACCTCGGCGTGAAGATCGAGGCCCAGTTCACCGTCGGGGAGTACAAGATCCTGATCCTCTCCGCGGCGGACTCGACGGGCCTCGACACCTGGCTACGCCGCGAGAAGTACACGATCCCGGCGGATGCCGAGCCGCTCCTGCGGCCGTACGTCGAGAGTGGCAGCAAGTTCTTCGTCGCCAAGGTCGACCCGAGCAAGGTCCAGTTTATCGGTGAGGGCAAGGAGCGGCGCGCACAGCTCTCTCCGCTGCGGTTCCACTACGACAGCGACGAGCTCTCGCTGCCGATCCGCCTCGGGCTCGCCAGCTCGCCCGGCACGCAGGACCTGATCGTCAACATCCTCGCGCCGCAGCAGCGCTACGACGTCGCGAACTACAAGAACGTCACCATCCCGACCAACATCGACGTCGACCCGAAGATGAAGGACCGGTTCGGCGAGTTCTACGCGGCGCTGTTCGATCGGACGATCGAAAAGAACCCGGGCGCGGTGGTCACCGAGTACGCGTGGCAGGCGACGACGTGCGATCCGTGCCCAGGGCCGGCGCTCGATCAGTCGCACTTCCTCACGCTCGGCGCCGACGTCCTCGACGGGCCCGCAGGGCAGACGGCGCAGTACGGGAACGCGGACTTCGTGCTCACGCGCCTCCACGCCCGCTACGGCAAGTCGATGACCGACGATCTTCGCTTCAAGTCCGCGCCCGCGATCGGGGGTGGTCGCGAGGAGATGCACGGCGGCAAGCTCGAGGAGGGCGCGCGACCCGCACCGATGAACAACTTCCAGGGGCGCTACGCGATCCGTCACGCGTGGACCGGCCCGATCACCTGCGACAAGCCGATTCGCGGTCGCTGGGGTGGCCCGAATGGGAGCGAGACCCCGTCGACGAAGCCGGGCCTCGATCTCGCACACGCGCGGCGCGGGTCGCTGCAGCTCGCGAGTGCGGTGCTGCAGGACGTGCCCGAGATCGACGTGCGGGTGGGCGCGGGTGGTGGTGCGAAGGCGGCTCCGAGCGCGGGCAGCGCGGGCGCCAACGGCACCCCGTCGACCGCGGCCCCCGCGACCTCCAAGTCGGGCGGATGTGGGTGTAACGCTGGCGGCGATCCGAGCCTGCTGATCGCCCTGGGCCTGCTGTTCCGTCGCCGCGCAGCCCCCCGAAATCGCTGAACCGCGCGGTATTGTCGGGGCGGGTAGACCACGGGCTCGCCGGGCGCGTTGAAGCCAGGAAGCCAAGACAGGGGACATTCATGAGCAGGATCGGGATCACCATCGGGCTCGCCGCCATCGCACTCGGCGCGAGCACCACGGCCGCAGACGCGTTCTGCGGCTTCTACGTGAACGGCTCGGGCGCCAAGCTCGCGGCCGACGCGACGCAAGTCGTGCTGATGCGGCAGGGCACCCGCACCGTGCTGTCGATGCAGAACGACTACAAGGGTCCACTCGAGGACTTCGCGATGGTGATTCCGGTGCCGGTCGTGCTGAAGGAGACCGAGGTCAAGACGCTCCCCAAGCACGTCATCGGCAACATCGACGCGCTCGGCTCGCCGCGCCTCGTCGAGTACTGGGAGCAGGACCCGTGCCCCAAGCCGTACGAGCGCCGCTACGAGATGGCCGACATGGCCACCGCCGTGCCGTCGGCAGCGCCCCGTGGGGGCGCCATGGAGTACTCGAAGCAGTCGGTGAAGATCGAGGCGAAGTTCGACGTCGCGGAGTACAAGATCCTGATCTTGTCCGCCAAGGACTCGACGGGCCTCGAGACCTGGCTGCGCCAGAACAACTACAAGATCCCGAATGGCGCCGAGCCACTGCTGCGGCCGTACGTGGAGAGCGGCAGCAAGTTCTTTGTCGCGAAGGTCGACCCGAAAAAAGTCCAGATGCAGGACGGGCGCGCGTCGCTGTCGCCGCTGCGCTTCCACTACGACAGTGAAGAGTTCGCGCTGCCGATCCGCCTCGGCATGGCGAATGCCGACGGCAAGCAGGACCTGATCGTCAACATCGTCTCGGACAAGCGCTACGAGGTCGCGAACTACCGCAACGTCGTCATCCCGACCAACTTCGACGTCAAGGACGGCGTGAGGTCACGGTTCGCCGAGTTCTACGCGGCGCTGTTCGACAAGACGATCGAGAAGAACCCGGGCGCCGTGGTCACCGAATACGCGTGGACCACGCAGCCGTCGCTCAAGTGCGATCCGTGCCCGCCGCAGGTGCCGCAGGACGCCGACATGCTCACGCTCGGCGGTGACGTGATCGGTGGGCGCATCGCGCAGGGCTACTACGTGCTGACGCGCCTGCACGCGCGCTACGGCAAGGCCGACATGAAGGACGATCTGCGGTTCAAGGAAGCGTCCCCGATCACCGGTGGCCGCGAGAACTGGCAGGGCAAGGGCCTCGAATACGGCGCGACGCAGTCGACGGAGAACTACTTTCAGGCGCGCTACGCGATCCGCCACCGGTGGACCGGCCCGATCACGTGCAAGAACCCGCAGCGCGGCATCTGGGGCGGTCCGCCCGACGGCAACTATCAGGGCACGATCGCGGCGAGCAAGCTCGCATACGCGCCACGCGGCCAGCTCCAGCTCGCCAGCGTGATCCAGCGCGACCTGTGGGAGCTCGGCGTGCGCAAGCAGAGCGGCGCGTCGGCGACGACGCCCTCGGGCACGCGGTTCGCCACGCCGCCCGGTGGCAAGGCGATGGGCTTCGGCGTGGGCGCGTTCGCCGGCCTGATGCTGATCGGCCTCGCGGGCCTCGCGAAGCGCAAGAAGTAAACGCCATGCGCGCGTCGCTCGTTGCGATCGTCCTGTTCGCCGCCGCGTGCGGCAGCAAGGACACCAAGGCGCGGCCGGTCGTCAGCGGCGACCCGGTGCATGCCGCGGCGATCTCCGCGCGCATCCCGCGCACGCCCGGCGAGCATGGGCCGAGCCTCGTGGCGATCGACCGCACGGTCAAGCCGAACGCCGGCGACGTCAGCGACGGCACGATGCTCGCGGATGTCGACAGCTGCGCGTCGTGTCACCCCGATGCGGCGGCGCAGTGGTCGGCGAGCGCGCACTCGTTCGCGTCCTTTGGCAACCCGATCTATCGCGTCAACGTCGAGCTGATGCGGCACGACCTCGGCAACACGACGAGCCAGCACTGCGGCGGCTGTCACGACATGCCGCTCATGATCGACGGTATGATGACCTCCGGTGCACCGATTCCGCCCGAGGATCTGCGCGCGCACTCGGGCGTGACGTGCCGCCTGTGCCACGGCATCAAGTCGACCACCAAGGACGGCAACGGCAGCTACGTGTGGTCGCGCGAGCCGATCGACGGGCCGTCGCTTCGAGATCCTGCCTCGATCGCGCGGCACAAGGCGCAAGTCTCGGTGACGTCGCAGGGGAGCGAGCTGTGCGTCAGCTGCCACCGCGGCTTCCTGTCGGCTGACATGGGCATGCCGGTGCACCTGTCGGGCCTCGACGAGTCCGGCATGTGGCGCAACTCGGCCTACACCGGCAACGGCATGGCGCGCGTCGACAAGGTCGAGCAGAAGAGCTGCATCGATTGCCACATGGAGCGCGAGCCGGCGACCTCCAACGAGCTCGGCGCGAAGCACGGCACGTTCGCATCGCACCGCTTCCTCGGCGGTCACACCTGGATGGCGTCGATGCGTGGCGATGCGGAGCACCTGCAGCGCCTGCGCGCGAAGCTGGTGGGCGCCGCGTCGATCGACATCGCCAGCGCGCGCACGGAAGCGTCTATTGACCTCCGCGGCGCCTCCGGCTCCGCTGCGCGCCCGACCGCCACCGGGCTTGCGACTGGCGCGACCTGGCATCTCCCCGCCGACGGTGCGCCCGTGACGCCCGGGGCGAAGCTGTCGCTCGA
>JANRKM010000064.1:0-3933 GCA_033763475.1 Kofleriaceae bacterium | reverse complement strand
ACACGGCACTAGCGGCGAACAGCTTCAAGAGCTTCACGGCGCGGCGATCGGAGACCGAGATGCCTTCGCTGCGAATCTGGAAGATGAGCCCCTTGTACTTCGTCAGGAACTCTTCCGGGAACACCATGAACTTGTCGAAGTTCTGCTGGATCTGGCGCAGGTCGCGCGCCGAGATCACGGGGCGAAGCTCGGGCAGCGGACGGCCCGCGGCATCCATCCCGCGCCCCGTCATTTTGCGGAGCTCGAGCGAGACACCCTTCTTCATCAGCTCGTGGAAGTGATAGCTGTCGAGGTTGTCCGACAGCACGCGCACGAGGAAGCGGTCGAACATCGCAGCGAGGTTCTCGTCGTTGGGCACCTCGTTGGAGGCGGCAAACAGCGAGATCAGCGGCACGGGCACGACCTCGGGGCCGTTCTGGAACTTGCGCTCGTTGATCACGTGGAGCAGCGAGTTGAGGATCGCGGAGTTCGACTTGAAGATCTCGTCGAGGAACACGACCTCGGCGGTCGGCAACATGTTCTCGAGGCGGCGCGTGTAGCGACCCTCGCGGAACGCCGAGATGTCGACCGGACCGAACAGCTCGTTGGGCTCGGTGAAGCGGGTCAGCAGGTACTCGAAGTACTTCGCGTCGATCAACTTCGCGAACATGTCGATCATCGCCGACTTCGCAGTACCGGGCGGACCGACGATCACCATGTGCTCGCCGGCGATCGCCGACACCACCATCAGGCGAATGATCTCTTGCTTGTCGAGAAACTGGGAGCCCATCTGGCGGGCAAGGTCCTGGAACGCCGCGGATGCCCGGGCAACATCGACGGCAAAGCTTCGCGGTGTCGTAGGCGGCGCGACCATTTCCCGCGGTGACCATACCCGAAATCAGCCGCAAGCAACGGCCGAGAGCCCGTAAGATGAGGCATGAGAAGCGGGTTGGCTGCGCTCGTCGTGGCACTGGCTTGCCTGGGCGCCTGCGGCGACGACGGAGGCGGTGGCAATGGCGCGTGCGATGACACACTCCTGCCCGGTGATCTCGTCATCACCGAGGTGTTCGCCGACTTCGGAGGTGGCCCTGGCGGCAGCGGTGGCGACCAAGGGAACGAGTGGTTCGAGATCCACAACACCGGCTCGCGGCCGCTCGATTTGACGGGCCTCGCCGTCGTGCACAGCCGCAGCGACGGCAGCATGGCGCGCCAAACCGAGCTCGCGCCGGTAACGATCCAGCCGGGCCAGTACCTGGTGCTCGGGAACTCTGCCGATGACCTACGACACCCCTGGATGGACGTCGCTTACGGCGACAAGCTAGGTGACCTCTACAACTCGGGCAGCGGCAAGCTCGCGCTGCGGTGCGGGGCCACCGAGATCGACGCCGCGACGTACGACAGCGTCACCGCCGGAGAGTCGCGGCAGCTCGATGGTGGCCGCCCACCCGACTACACGGTCAATGACACGCCCGGCAACTGGTGCGCGGCCGCGCATGACTTGACCAGCACGTTCACCGCGAACAACTACGGCACGCCCGGCGGTCCTAACCGCGACTGCGAGATCATCATCCCCGGTATGTGCGACGACGGCACGTCGCTGCGCGCGGTCGATGCGCCCGGCGTCGGCGACCTGGTGATCACGGAGGTGATGACCAACCCGGCCGCGGTCGACGACACCCTCGGCGAGTGGTTCGAGGTGAAGGTCAACCGCGATGTCGATCTCAACGGCCTTGGCATCGAGCGCGTCGGCGATTCGGCCGCGCCCGATGTGATCGAAGCCGAGAAGTGCCTTCGCGTGAGCGCCGGCTCGCTGCTTGTCTTCGCGCGCGAGACCGACATGCTGATGAACGGCGGCTTGCCCGAGGCCACCGCGACGTTCGGGTTCTCGCTGGTCTCGGGCTCGGCGGGCACGCCGGGCGATCTGAGCCTGATGTCGGGCTCCACCGTGATCGACGCCTTCACCTGGACAAGCTCGCGCAGCGGCAAGGCCCTCCAGGTCGATCCAGACTTCGCGAACGTCAGCGATAACGACGATCAGGCGAACTGGTGCGATGCGACCCAAACCTACGGCGAGGGCGACCTCGGCACGCCGGGCGAGCCCAACGCGCAGTGCGGCTCGATCGCACCACCGGGCACCTGCCTCGACGGCGCCACGTCGCGCCCCGTGGTGTTTCCGGATACGGGTGACCTCGTGATCACGGAGGTGATGCCGAACCCGAACGCGGTCGGCGACACGGCCGGCGAGTGGTTCGAGGTGACGGCCACGCGCGACGTCGATCTGAACGGCATCGGGCTCGACCGCGCGTCGGACGCGTCGAATCCGAACGTCGTGTCGTCGGCCACGTGCATCCGCCTCGAGGCAGGGCAGCGCGCGATCTTCGCTCGCTCGACGGATGCCACCGTCAACGGCGGCCTGCCCGCGGTCACCGCGGCGTTCTCGTTCTCGCTGATCTCGGGCACCACGACGTCTCCCGGCGACGTGCAGGTCCTGCTCGGCAGCGACGTACTCGACGCGGTGACGTGGACGCATTCGACGGCAGGCGCGTCGCGTGCGCTCGATCCCGACGAGACCAGCAACCTCGCGAACGACAGCGAGGCCGCGTGGTGCGACGGCAGCGTCGCCTATGGCAGCGGCGATCTCGGCACGCCGGGCGCGGCGAACCGGCAGTGTACGACGACGGTGCCCCCCGGCACGTGCCTCGACGACGGCGTCGCACGCGCGGTGGTGGTACCCGCCGCCGGTGACCTCGTGATCACCGAGGTCATGCCCAACCCCGACGCGGTGTCGGACACCACGGGCGAGTGGTTCGAGGTGCGGGTCACGCGCGACGTCGATCTGAATGGCGTCGGGATCGATCGCGCCGGCGACACGGCGAACCCGACACTGATCGCCACGCCGGATTGTGTGCGCGTCACCGCGGGTTCGCGGATCCTGTTCGCGAAGTCGGGCGACGTGGTGGCCAACGGTGGCCTGCCTCCCATCACGCACACGTTCGCGTTCTCCATGATCGCGGGCTCGGCGGCGACGCCCGGCGACGTGCAGCTCGTGCGCGACACGACGGTGCTCGACAGCGTGACGTGGACGCGCTCGACCAACGGCACCGCCCTGCAGCTCGATCCCGACGACGCCGGGCGGTGGTGCGATGCCACCACGCCGTACGGCGCCGGCGACCTCGGCACGCCCGGCGAGGAGAACGCCCAATGCGGTGCCGTGCTGCCGGCCGGCCGGTGCGATGACAATGGCTCGCTCCGCGATATCGAGAAGCCAACGCCGGGCACGCTCGTGATCACGGAGTTCCTCGCAAATCCGGCCAATGTCACCGGCTTCACCGACGCGCAGCGCGAGTGGTTCGAGATCGCGAACGTCGGAACGGAACCGTTCGACCTCAACGGTCTCGAGCTCGCGCGGACCGGCACCACGGGCAACGTGATCACGCAGGCGCACTGCAAGCGCGTCCCGCCGGGGGGCTTCGCCCTGTTCGCGCGCTCGGCCGATCCGGCGGTCAACGCGATGCTGCCCTCCGTCGACGCGACGTTCTCGTTCACGCTCGTCGACGCCAACGGTTCGATCGAGGTGCGTGACGGCGCGACGGTCCTCGACGCGATCCAGTGGATCAGCGTGACCGCAGGCGTCGCACGCCAGGTCGATCCCGACGCCTTCACGACCGCGGGCAACGAGGACGTGGACAACGTGTGCGTTGCGACCGCGACCTACGGCGATGCGAGCAACACGGGCACTCCGCGCGCCGCGAACGCGCAGTGCCCGTGAGCTAGACGCCGCAGAGGTTGGAGCGGATCAAGAACCGCACGCCTTCGGGAGCCTCGAGCGAGACAACGACGAGTCCAACCCGAAAAGTGCGGCGCGGGGGGCCCGGGGGGTGCCCAGGGCGCGCCGACGCAGGCCGGGGGGGGGCGCCCACTGGACGCCCGGGCCCCACCCCGGGAACACCAAGG
>JANRKM010000063.1:0-19442 GCA_033763475.1 Kofleriaceae bacterium | reverse complement strand
CGAAGCTCATCGATCCCTGATCGTCGACGGTGTCGATCAGGACCACGGTATCGTTCCCGTTCCCGAGCGCGGCCACGATCACGGTGTCGATCACGGCCACGGAACCGGCCACGTAACTCCTCTTTTTCAACGCCCTGCTAGATCGCGCCTGGGCCGTTTGGCCTCGTGCTACTCGGGGAGGGTGTCGACGCCCGCGGCCAGCGTCGTGGTCGTCGCGCCGTGGGTCAGCGTGGCGCCCACCGTGTCGCGATTGAACGCGATGCGGACCGTGGTGCCGTTCGCGAGCACGACCGTCGCCGTCGTGTCGCCGGTCGCGGTGGCCGAGGTCACCGAGTTGTCGATCGACAGCACGTGGAGGTGGCGAACGTCGCCGCCGGCCGAGGTCTCGTCGAGACGGAAGCCGCCCCCGAAGTCCGCGTCGGCTGCCTTGTAGTCGTGGACCGCGCTGGTCGCGGTAGCCGGGACGAGGCGGCGCACGTTCAACGTGTGGTTGCTGGCGATCGTCGCGGTGGCGCCCGCGAGCGTCGGGCGCACCGGCGTCGGCAGCTGCCACGTCTGCGTCGTGCCCGCCGCGCTGGTCACGCGATCGTAGACGACCACGACGTCGGGCTGCAGGTAGACCACCTCGCGCTGGACCTTGCTGATGGCCGGGTTGTTCTTGTACGCCGGAGTGAGATCTGACGCCGCGTACACCCAGCCCGGGCCCGTATGCAGCGCGACGAGCTTGGAGATCGTGCTCGCGATCTGCCGCACCGGCGAGCCGCCGCTATCGATCCGCACGAGGCCGTGCGCGCCGGTCTCCTGGCGGAGGCCGGAGTGCGAATGGATCACGGCGTCGTGTGCGAGCCAGCCCTCTTTGTAGATCATGAGCGAGCCCTGATCCTGGTGCGCGTGTGACTGCGTATACGGGCCCGCGATCAGGTTCACCCAGGTCGCGTTCTTGTCCCAGCTCGAGCGCATGTAGAGCTGGCCGATGCCGCTCGCGTAGCGGGTCGTGTTCAGCCCCGCGAGCGGTTGCGGCGCCGCCGTGCTGTCGTAGAGGAAGTCGCCCCAGTAGTTAAACGCCTGCGTCATCTGCGGCACGCTCGACATCGCGAGCATGGTCAGCGCACGCGGCGAGACCGGGTCGGCCGGGAACAGCGCGACGAGTTCCTGCAGATACGCGCGCTGGTAGTCGAACATCGCGGCCGTCGAGTCGCGCGACTGGTCGCCCGTCGGCGCGAACCGATCGAGCGTCGGCATCACCTGGTGCATGAACGTCAGCATCGACGCGCGCGTGTGGCCGGTCTTCGACGCGAGGTCCTCGCCCGTCGTCGCCTTCCAGAAGTCGTAGAGCAAGAACAGGCTGTTCATCGCCGTGCCGTACCCCGTGCCTTCGCGCGAGCCGCCGCCGACGAGGTCGGCGTTGAACGTGGGGACGAGCTGGCCGAGCACCTTGGTGTCGCGGAACTGCGTCAGCCACGCGTCGGCCTGACTGTTCTCGCCGCGGGTCGCGAGGCCGAGCAGCATCGTCGCGCGCAGGAACGAGTAGTAGTAGTTGTTCGCCGGGTCGTTGGTCGCCCAGCCTGTCCACGGAATCGTCGACGAGCCCCACTTCGCCTGCGACGGATGCCACACGTTCCACACGGCCTGGTTCGCGTACGCGATCCAGCGCGACTTCTGCGTCGACGAAAGGTTCGCGAAGCACCAGTCGTAGACGAGCGCGAGATCGCCGATGTCACCGCCGATCTCGAGGTAGCTGTCGCCCGCGACGGCCGGCGCGCGGCCCGCGGCGATCGCCGCCTCGGCCGCGGTGACCTGCGCCTCGACGACGGCGACGGCCTTGGTGCAATACTTCGGATCGGCCGTGAGCTGCCCCATGAGGGCCGCGCTCCACGAGCGGAAGCCCCAATAGTCGGTCCCCGCGACCCAGTTGTCGACGACGCTGCGGAACCGCGTCGCGGCAGGGCGCCCGGTCGCGAGCGCGCTCGTGAGGCGCTGGCGATTCGCGCCGATATAGATCCGCGGGTGCTGCGTCGGATAGGTCGGCGAGGTGCCGCTGCCGCCACCGGTCCCCGCATCTGGCGGTAGCGGTGCGGCGTCGGGCGGCAGCGGGGCGGCGTCGGGCGGCAGCGGTGATGCGTCCGGCATCTGCGTGTCGGCATCCACCACGGTGCCGCTGTCCGGGGGCCGGGATGCGTCGGGTTCCGCCAGCGGACTATCGCCCCCTGCACCGGTGCAGCTGAAGAGCGCGAGCGCGAGGAGCGTTGCCGAGGATACGCGCCAGTGTGTCATTGGCGCACTCGGTAACAGATTGCGAGCTCGATTGTCGCTGTAGTTTTTTGTCGACCATGAAGGATATCGCAGGCCGCGAGCTCTTCTCAGCGAGGTTTTTCGTCGACATCCTGCGACCATGGGCATTCAGGGCGCAAGGAGGCTGACCCTCCTTTGAATCAATAATATGTATTCGCATGATGTATTGTTCTGTTATCTAGATCGCGAGTTCATGCAAGGGTCACCCATCGGCTCCAAGAATTCCCTACGTACTCGGTGGTATTGCCCGCGGGGGGGCGGCCGTGTTCTTTCCACGGCCGATGTTGGTTGTATTTCGCAGGCGGGTTTCGCTAGTCGCGTTGTTGGTCGCTGCAGCATGCGGTGCCGTCCTCAAGCCACCCGAGCCCAACCGCCGGCTCGACGTGCGTATGGCGGGCGATCTGTTCGATTCGGATCGCGGCTATCGCTTCGCCGCGCTGCCACATGCGCGCGCGAACGTGGTGCGGCTCGACGTGCGCTATCCCGTCGGCTCCGCGGATGATCCGCCGGGCAAAGAGGGCCTCGCGCACCTCGTCGAGCATTTGCTGTTCGAGGTGCAGTTCGCGCGCGGCGAGAGCAAGACGTCGATCGCGGCGGAGCTCGGCCGGATCTCGATCGGCTGGAACGCGTACACCACGCCCGAGTACACGACCTACGTGGTCACGGCGCCGGCGAACGCGCTCGAAGATCTCTTGAGGCTCGAGGTGGATCGCGTCTCCGTCGGCTGTGCCGGCCTGACGCCGGAGATCGTGGCGCGCGAGCGCGAGGTCGTGCTCAACGAGCTGCGCGAGCGGCAGGGTGCGAGCGGCGCGGCGTTGCAGCGGCAGATCTACGAAGCGGTGTACCCGGAGAACCACGCCTACCGCCGCGTCGACTCGGTCGAGACGGTCGCGAAGCTCGAGCTGAAGGACGTATGCGACTTCCTCGCCGGTCCGTATCTGCGCGGGCCCGCGATCGTGATCGCGAGTGGGCAGGTCGACGGTGAAGGGCTCAAGGCCGCGGCGGGCAAGCACTTCGGGCGCCTACGCAAGCGCCAGCCGAGCGTGCGCCCGCAACCCGCGCCGCCGCCGCCGCAGCCGGGCCTCCAGCGGATCAAGGGCGATGTCGACGAGCCCACACTGGTCGCGCTGTGGCCGATGCCCGATGCCTCGACGCCTGGCTACCGTCTGCTCGAGATGGTGTGGCCGTCGATCCCGTACCGGATGAACGCGTTCGGTTTCACGTACGAGTGGGGACACGGCGCGACCTGGGACACGCTCGGTGGCCCGCGGGCCCCCGTGCTCTCGTTGCGCATGACGCTGCAGTCGGCGTCGAAGCTCGGCGATGCGAAGGACGCGCTCGAGAAGTCGATCGCGTTCGCGATCCGCACGATGGGCGAGAACCGCGAGAGCCGCGAGTGGGTGGCGAGCTGGGAGGGCGAGGTCGAGTCGCTGCTCGCGGGGTGGGACACGCTCGGGCGCCGCAACGAGCTGTTCGGCGACTACCTGCAGTTCGAGGCACCCGGCGCCTTCTTGCCGGACCGCCTGACCGAGCTCGCCTCCGCGGGGCCGCAGAGCGCGAAGCAGCTCGCGGAGGAGTGGCTGTCGCTCTCACGCGCGCGCCTGATCCTCATCGAGCCGAGTGGCACCTCGGGCACGCTGCCGGCCCTCACGTATCACGGCGGGGCCGAAGCGCACGCGACGAAGGTCGACGGAGCGCTCGCGGATCAGCCGTTGCCCGCGCCGGCGCGGATGCCGCCACTCGTTGTCGAGCGCTACACGCTCGAAAACGGGCTCACGGTGGTGCTGTGGCCGCATGGCGATGCACCGGTCGTGCATGGTCGCCTGATCATCGACTCCGGCTCGGGGCACGACCCGCGCGGGCGCGAAGGCACGGCGTCGCTCGTCGGCGCGGATGACGAGGGCGTCGATGCACTCGTGTTCAATGGGCGCAACCTCGCGACCCGCGTCGACGACCTGGTGCGGACCCTCGCGTGGGAGCTGCGCTCGCCGGGGTATGGACTCTCGGACGAGCAGAAGGCGTTCCTGGCGGGACGGCTGAAGCAGCAACGCGCGCAGGAGCGCATGGCGTACAACCTCGAGCTCCTCGGTGCTCTGTACGGCAAGACGCATCCGTACGCGCGTGCTTCGCTGACCGAGAAGAGCCTCGACAACATCTCGCACGACACCGTGATGAGCTGGGCGCGTGGCCACCTGGTCGCGAAGAACGCCACGCTCGTGATCGCCGGCAGCTTCGACCCAGACGTGGTCAAGAAGCACATCGCGTACAACGCCGACCAGGTGGCGGGCGGCAGTGACTCACCGGACCTTACCCAGCTCGGTACAACGCAGGTCGCGTTCGTGCCCGGTGTCACCACCAAGGACATGGCCACGGTCGAGCTCGCGGCGCACTTCGTCGGCGGAGAGGGCATCGACGGCGAGTACGCGTTCCGCCTCGTGCTCGAACAGCTCCTCGACCAGCGGCTGTCGTCGCTGCGGGGCAAGCAGGCGCTCACCTACGGGTTCTCGGCGTCGTACGACCCCCGCGTCGGTGGAGGCCTATGGACGATCGGCGGCGCCGCGGATGCAACGCGCAGTGGCGAAGCCGCGGCATCGCTGATCAAGATCCTCGACGAGCTCAGGCGCGATCCCGAGTCGTACCGCGCGGACTTCGTGCTCGCGCGCCAGAAGGTCCTCGAGTCGCTGCTGATGCAGAACACGTCGTCGGCATCGGTCGCGAACCGACTCGAGCTGCTCGCGCGCTTCGAGCTCCGCGACGACTTCTACGACACGCTCGCGCGCACCGTGTCACAGCTGACGCTGCCGCGGATGGCGAGCTTCATCAAGAGCGAGCTGCCCGCCAACGGGCAAGTGATCGGCGCGTTCGGCAACGAGCGCGAGGTGCGGACCGCGCTGTCGCGCGCGCAGGCCGCGACCAACGAGACGCGCCGCTGACTCACAGCGCCACGCTCCACGCGATGCCCGGAGTCGGGTGCACGATGACGCGCCGATCCGCGCCGATCGCGACGCCGATGCCGAGACGAAGGTCGAGGCCACGCCCCACCGCCCAGCGAAACCCGAGCTCGCCGTGCGCACCGGTGCCCTGGCTGACCGACTCGGCGACGTTCCACTCGTTGTTGAGCCCCTGTAGCAGCGAGACCGACGCGAAGGGCCCCGATGGCCGCTGCGATCCGAGCGTGAACCGGACCGGGTAGACGGTCAGCCCGGTCTTGAGGAACCAGGTCGTCCGCGCGCCGTCGACGCCGTCGTCTGCGATCAGCGGAAACAGGCCGACATGGAACCCGAGCCACTTCTCGCGAAGCTCGACACCGATCGAGGGCGAGCGAAACCCGTGAACCGTGAGCTCGCGATCGGCGAACGTGTGGTCGGTGTCGGCGGTCGCTGGTGCGGAGGCCAGGAGGCCAAGGCAGGTGAGGACGAGAGAGGCCCGAGGTAGGAGGCTCATGCATCTCACCCTGCGCGCGATCGGCAACAACCGCCGTGGCCGCATCCGCCAACCCATGGTGCGCGCGCGCCACCATCGCGCGCCGGTGCGTACGGGACCTATCGTGGGGTCGGGGCAGATCGCGCGTCGCGGAATGCTTTCGGCGTCACGCCGGTCCACCGCTTGAACGCGCGGTGGAAGTTACTCGGATCGGAGAAGCCGACGAGAAAGCCGATCTCCGCCAGCGACAGTCGATCGTCGGCCAGATAGCGCTCAGCGAGCTGGCGCCGTGCGCGATCGACCACGTCGGCGAACGTCGTGCCCTCATCGGCGAGGCGGCGCTGCAACGTGCGCGCTGACACCGCGATCTGCAGGGCGATCGCCTCGATCTCGGGGACTCCGCGCGCTAGCTGCGTGGTCACGACGCGCTCGACCGTGGCGACGATCCCGTTATCGTCGGGAAGGCGCGACATCACGTCGCGCGCATAGGCGTCGAGATGGCTGGCGAGCCCCGGCTGGGAGCCCTCGATACGCAGACCGAGCACGGCGGGTTCGAAGCTGATCGCCGTCTCCGGCTCGTCGAACGTGGGGCTCACGCCGAGCAACCGATGATGCTCGGCGGTGCGCGCGGGTGCCGCGTGCTTGAACGTCACGGCACGGGGCACGATCGGGACGCCGGTCACCCTGCGCGCGAGGACGAGCGCGCCCAGGGTCGCGAACTCGGCGACGTGCCGCGGGTACATGTGCGTCAGGCCGCGACAGCCCGGGTACAGCACGACCGAGGACGCACGGTGCTCGAGATCGACGCGCCCGGCATCGTGAAGAATGCGCGAGAACGCGCACACCCGCTCGAAGGCTTGGCCGAGCGTCGCGCTGCGAGCCGCCAGATGGCCGACGACATCGAACGCATCGAGATCGAGGCGCTCCGCGACGTGGAGACCGAAGTCGGGGTCGCCCGAGCGCCGCGCGAGCTCTGCGACGACGGTGTTGTTCGCGGCCTGCGTGATCCGCGCTTCGGGCCCCTCGAGGTCGGTCGGCGCGAGCCCGGCGAGCGCGAGCACGCCATCGGTGGAGATCTTCCGAGCCGCCGCATATGCGAGGAAGCCACGCACCGAGCTCGCGGCCACCGTGAACCGCGCACCTTCGACCTGATCTGCGTCCGACAGCACGCAGCTAGTTAGCATGGCGCGCGCGGACCATCGAGTGGCGTGCGCGACCACTGCGAGCTGCTGCCGAAACCCGCATGGTGAACGTCGAAGGTCGGCAAGCACGCCGCGCCCACACAGAAAGCACTCGCCATGACGCTCTCCATCGCCACTGTCGCTCCTCGCCTGATCGCTGGCCTCGGCTTCGCCCTTGGAGCGTGCACCGATGTACCGACCGCATCCGCCCCCGTCGTCGAGGCTCGGATCGACCTCATCCACCAGCGGATTGCCGCGAACAACACCCGGGACTGGCCCGCCTGGGAGGCCCTGCACACGCCCGGCGCCGTCCGCACCGCTCCGGAGCTGTCAGCGCCGCTGGTGGGGGCGCCCGCGATGCGTGCGGGCATCGAAGAGCTCGTGCTCGCGTTTCCCGACTACCACCTCGAGCTCGTCGAGGCATTTGGCACCGGCGATAGGTTGATGGCGCGGATCCATACGCGCGCTACCATGCTCGGCCCGCTCGATATCAACGGCGTCGCGGTTCCACCGACCGGACGCATGTTCGAGCAGGACTGGGTCGCGGTCCTGACCTTCGAGGGCAACCTGATCTCCGCGATCGATGAGTTCCACGACAACTACGACATCCTCGTCCAGCTGGGGCTCGCGCAGTGAGCGATGCGCTGCACGTGGTTGTCGGCCCGAATGGCAAATCGGCCGCCACGTCGTTCGCGTCCTCGCGCGTTCCGTGCCGCGAAAGGTCGCCTGCGCGTGAGCCCGCCCTACGTCGGCGGATCGTCGAGCCCGCGGCTCGCAACACGCTCGAGGTATGACCACCCGCGCGTCGGGTCAGCTGAGCTTCGCGGACAGCGCGTCTTCAGCGAGCTCCTCGAACGACATCATCTGCGTGCGCTTCAGCTCCTCGTCGGTGAACAGGACCTTCGCGGCGCGATCCTCGGCGCCGAGCATGCGGAGCAAGAGGGGCCCGAACACCTTGCCGATGATCGGGTGGTTGTAGAGCTCCTGGAACCGAATCATCATTCTCGGGAACGGCGTCCGCGCGACCGTGGGCTTGCGCAGCACCAGCTGGATGCGCTTGAACGCCTCCTGCACGCGGCGGCCGCTCGGATCGGTACGGTCCATGGGCGCGAGGAAGACCTGCTGGAGGAACGGCCGCGCGTACCACATCATGGTCGCGAGCCCGCGGGTCATGCGCACGGTCTCGCGCACGGTGGCGCGCGGGCGGGCGGCGATCACGGCGAGGTGCTCGTCGGAGCAGTAGTGCTCGACCATGTGGAAGTCGATCGCGATGTGGCGTGACTCGTCGCGGTTGATGAGCGCCATCGCCCTGTGGCTCATGTCGTCATCGACGTAGTCGTCGAGGGAGCGGAGCAGGGCGACGTCGAGGATCAGCTCGCCCGAGGTGATGTACGCGGTCGCGATCTCCGGGGACGTGGTGCGCACGAGGTTCAGGAAGTGCGGGCGGAACTTCGTCAGCGATGGGCTCTCGACGTAGTGCCGATAGTGATGCACGTCGTAGTGCTGCGAAAGCCGCTTCGCCACGGCAGAGTGGCGCTTCTCGTCGGCGACGAACGTCGCGAAGATCTTCTTCAGCGTCGGGTCGGTGGCGTTGTCGCGCTGCACCTCGAACAGGGCCGCGGCGAGGAGCTCGATGCCCGCCATGTCGAGGAACGCCTGGCAGACGGCTTCTTCCTTGTCACGCGCCAGCGAGGGTGGCTTCGCCGACCAGTCGAGGTCGCCGATGGCCCACTGGTCGCGAACACACTTCTCGAGCATGCGCGCGAGATCCATCGCCCGGATGGTAGCGCACGGTCCCGCGGCTCGGGATACTGAGACGTGCCCCCGCGGTCGGCGCTGTTTGTCGCCTTCGCCCTGGCTGCCATTCTTGGCGTGTTCAGTGCCTGTGGGAGCAAGTCCGACCCCGCCGGCAAGACGCTCGAAGGCATCAAGGCGCGGGGCGAGATCCGTTGGGGGGCCGACATCCAGGGCGGCGAGCCCTTCGTCTACGAGAACCCCGACAACCCGAGCGAGCTCATCGGATTCGAGGTCGACATCATGAACGGCATCGCCCGGCGCCTCGGCGTCAAGGCGACGATGGCGCAGTACGCGTGGTCGAACCTGGTGCCCTCTCTCGAGCGCGGTGACTTCGACGTCGTGATGAACGGGCTCGAGGCGACGGCCGAGCGGCGCGACCGGATCCTGCTCTCGGATCCGTATTTCGTGTACGCGGAGACGCTCACGGTGCGCCGCGGTGATCCGTATCGCTCCGTCTTCGATCTGCGCGGCAAGCGCGTGGGTACGCTCAACCAGACCGTCGCCCACGACATCTTGCTGATGCTCCAGGGCGTCGAGGCCAAGGTCTACGAGGGCAACGAGGAACCGTATCTCGATCTCGAGCTCGGGCGCAGCGAGGCGGTGCTGCTCGACAACATCATCGCCGACCGCTACGGCTGCAAGAACCCGAAGCTGTACTGCGTGCCGTACGACATCGCACGCGGCACCTACGTGATCGGCATCCGCAAGGGCGACGAAGCCCTCGCGCAGGCGATCAACGCGGCGCTCGCCGAGATGCGCAAGGACGGCGAGCTCGAGCGCATCTTGCGAAAGCACGACCTATGGGACGACCGCCAGGTCGCCGTCGAGCTCGGCACTGGGGTCACGCGTCCGCCGCGCGGCCTCGACGGTGAGCTGTTGATGCAGTTCTTCCGCGCGGCCCTGGTCACGCTCGAGATCAGCCTGCTCGCGTTCTTGCTCGCGGTGCCGATGGGCATGTTGCTCGCCGTCGGGCGCGTATACGGCACGCTGCCGTTGCGCACGGCGGCGCGGCTCTACATCGAGCTGTTCCGCGGCACGCCGGTGCTGCTGCAGCTGTTCGTCCTCTATTACGGGCTCTCCGACGTCATCAGCCTCGGCCCGATGCAGGCGGCGATCATCGGCCTCGGGCTGAACTACGCCGCGTACGAGGCCGAGGTCTACCGCGGCGCGTTGCTCGCGATTCCGCGCGGGCAGGGCGAGGCGGCGCGCGCGCTCGGATTCGGTCCGTGGCAGACGCTGCGCTACGTGATGATCCCGCAGGCGCTGCGGCTCGCGTTGCCGCCGATGACCAATGACTTCGTCTCCCTGCTCAAGGATTCGTCGCTGGTCAGCGTCATCACCGTCATCGAGCTGACGAAGCGCATGACCATCGCCGCCGTCGACATGCGTGGCTGGCTCATCCCGGGTCTTCTGTGCGCGGCGTTCTATCTCGTGCTCAGCTTCCCTCTGTCCGAGCTGGCTCGCCGGCTAGAAAGGAGGCTCGCGCGTGATCAACGTCCGCACGCTCTGTAAACGCCACGGCGACCGCCGCGTCCTCGAGCAGGTCTCGGCCGACGTTCAGAAGGGCGAGACCATCGCGATCGTCGGCCCGTCGGGTGGCGGCAAGTCGACGCTGCTGCGCTGCCTCAACTACCTCGAGACGTTCGACGAGGGCTCCGTCGAGATCGCCGGCTTCAAGCTCGGCCCGCACATGCGGGGCGCGGAGGCCAAGAACACACTGCGCGCGATGCGGACCAAGGTCGGCATGGTGTTCCAGCAGTTCAACCTGTTCCCGCACCTCACCGCGCTCGACAACATCACCATCGCGCCGCGCATCGTGAAGGGCAAGGACAAGCAGGAGGCCGAAGCGCGCGCGCTCGAGCTCCTCGCCAAGGTCGGCCTGCGCGATCGCGCGAGCGCGTTCCCGCACGAGCTGTCGGGCGGTCAGCAGCAACGCGTCGCCATCGCGCGCGCACTCGCGCAGGACCCCGATGTGATGCTGTTCGACGAGCCGACGTCTGCGCTCGATCCCGAGATGCGGGACGACGTCATGGAGGTCATGAAGGAGCTCGCGGCGGGCGGCATGACCATGCTCGTCGTCACCCACGAGATGCAGTTCGCGCACGACATCGCGTCGCGCGTGTGGGTCATCGACAAGGGCACCATCGCCGAGGACGGTCCACCGGCGCAGGTCGTCGACGATCCGCAGACCACGGTCGCGCGCGAGTTCTTCGCGCGGATCCGCAAGTCCTAGTCCTCGGTCGAGAGATCCACCATCAGCTCACCGGCGAGCGCCTCGAGGCGCCTGCGCAGATCGGCGAGCTCCACGCCCGCAGGCACGCTGGCGCGGATGCGCGCGGTGAACATCGCCTCGCCCGACATCGGCGCGCTCGCGACCTGCGACTCGAGCTGCTCGACGTTCACGCTGCGCTCGGCAAGCACGCGCGCGAGGTCGCGGACGATGCCCGGGCGATCCTGCCCGGTGACCTCGAGGGTGACGTGCTTGTTGGCCGACACCGTGGGATGTGCCGCGTGGCGCATCGTGATCTGAAGGCCCGAGGCGTCGAGGGCGCGCAGACTGGCGACGAGCTGATCGGTCTTGGTGCCTTCGACGGTGACGAGCAGGATGCCGGCGAACTGACCGGCGAGGCGCGCCATCCGGCTCTCCTCCCAGTTGCCGCCGACCTTGGCTATCTCCGCCGCCAGCGCCTCGACGAGGCCGGTCCGGTCGTTACCGAGAATGGTCAGGACCAAGGTGTCTCGCATGAAGGCACCATGCCACGCGAAGCGGGCGAGTGGCACCTCCGCGCGTCACGAGCCGAGCTGGAGCTCGACGACACGGAGCTCGAACGGATCGCGCTCCTCGTATCCGAAGATCCAGCCATGCACCCAGCGCAGCGCCGTCGCACGGAAGCCCGGGGCCGAGACCGTGCCCGGCAGGTCGACGAGCCCGATCGCGGCCTCGAGGGAAGTATCGGTCTCGACGAGCCCGAGGTCGGCGAGCGCCGCCGGCAGGGCGGGGAAGTCGAACATCGACGCGCCGGCCGGGACGATCGCCTCCCATTCCACCCACGTGCCCGCATGCTCGCCTCCGAGCCGGAGCACGATGCCCTCCGCGGGTGTCCCGGACTGTGTCCAGCTCAGCCGTGCCCGGGACGCCGACGGCCATCCGAGCGTGAGGTCTGCGACCTCGGGGAGCGCGGGCTCGTTCAAGGCCATCGTCGACGGTGGTTCACCGGAGGCGCGCAGCCGGTGGATCACGATGCGCGAGCCGTTACCGCGCCGGGCGAAGTAGCCCGCTGCCACCTCACCCGCGAGCCCGGTCGGCAGCGAGACGGGGACGGACACAGTGTCGCCGGTCGGCGTGCGGCTCCCATCGACGAGGCCGAACCGCCCGGGCGAGGTGAGCTGCAGCTCGTAGTAGAAGTTGACGCTGGTGACGTCGGCTGGCACGTGCGTGAGGTCGACCGCGTACGGGGTCAGCGCGGTGCTCCACGCCGGCATCGCGGGCGAGGTCTCGCTCGTCGCGTAGGTGCCATGCGCCCACGCGATCTGGGCACCCGACGTCCGCGCGGCAAGGAGCAGCTCGTAGCTTCCGCCCGACGAGCATGCCGGCGTGATCGGGAGCGTGTACGGACCGAGGCCAGCAAAGGTCGTGTTGCAGCCGGTGCTGACCGAGTAGAGCGAGGCGCCCGCTTGCGAGCTGAGCGTGAGGGCCGCCGTCAACGTCGTCGTCTTGTCGTTCGTGCGCAGCGGCACCATGAGGTCGTCGCCCGCGTGCACGTCGGCGATCGTGACCAGGCGGACGGCGTCGGCCGCCGGCGTGACGATCGTGACGAGCGCTCCATCCACGACGTCGGGCTGGACGCGCCCATCCACATCGGTCATCAGGGTCGCGGTCGGCAATCCCTGCGCGTCATGGACGACGACGCTCACGCCGCTCGCCGGCGCGCCGTCGAGCGTGACCGTCACGCGCGTGCTCGGCGCGGCGTCACCGCCGATGTCCACCGTCCCGTCGCGATCGACGCCGCCATCGTGAATCAGACTCGCATCGTCACCACAAGCCGTGACGATGCACAGGCCACAGGAAGCAACCCAGCGTAGCGACATCGCTCATCATAGCCCGTCCGTCGCCGGTCCACGACTAGCCAGCTAACGCAGACACCGGGTATCGTCGCGATGCTGACCAGGTGGGCACGGTGAAGTGTCAGCGATGTCCTGTCCTGCACCGTGACCCGTCAACCGTGGCCGTCCACCTCCACGTCGCCGTCGCCGTCAAAGTCCACGACCACGCCGACGACCACGCTCAATTGGGGACAGCCCCCTAGATCGCGCCTGAGCGCAAAGCGCGGCATCGCGCAGCTCTCGAGACCGGCGCGAACAAGGCGCTGCGCCTGAGTCCGCCGCAGCTGTAACCGGGCCGCCGATCAGCGCCCGCGCAGCAGGCTCGGGCCGACGATGATCTGCATCGGCGTCTCGCCACGCGCGATCTGCTGCCACGTGGTCGACCACACCGACCAGAACAGGGGTTCGCGGCCGAACAGCGCGTGGCGGCCACCGAGGTCGAACAGGGGACCGTCGTAGCGTGCGCCGCGCACGACGGGCGTGAGCTTGTTCGCGCGCAGGTCGTAGATCGCCTCGGTCTCGAAGCCCTGCCCGGGCCACACGACGAGACCCTCGTCGGCGACGTCGTAGGGCGGCGCTGGTTGGTCGCCGTCGCGCAGCGCCTTCTCGAGCTGCTCGCGCACGAGGTCGACGCCGGAGAGCTTGTAGAAGCCAGCGAGCGCGATCGCGAAGATGCGCTGCTGCTCCTCGTCGAGGCTGGTAGTCCAGCCGGGGGCCGCGAGGCTGCAGACGATCCATCCGGACTGCAGCTCGAAGCGAATGGTCGCCGGTTCCGGCGAGATGCTCGGGCACACGAGCGTGATCTGGACGCGGTTGGAGCCGATGGCTATGCGCTCGAGGGCGACGTCACGCGCGCGGAACGCCTGGACCTCGACGAGCATCGACACGAGCTGGCGGTCGGCGAACTTGGCGATCGCTTCCTCCACGTGATGGAGGCCGTCGTGCTGCTTGACGATCGCCTTGTCGTCGTGGCGCCACGCCGCGCGGCGCAGCTTGGTGAACAGCTTGGGAATGGTGCCCGAGTGAAAGCCCGGCTTGAGGAAGCTGATCATGGTCTCGCCGTGGTGCCCGATGACGAGCGGCGCGAGCGTCTTCCCCCGCGTGGCGCGATAGAGCTTCCAGTTCTCCTTGAACTCCCACACGAGGAAGCCGGCGAGGCCGGGGAGAACGATGACGGTGAAGCCCGCGAACGCATTGCCGATCGCAGGGCCGAACAGGGTCGAGGCCGGGCCCGCGACGCCCGACAGGATCGCCGGGATGATCGGGATGATGATCTTGGCGGCGACGGTGACGACGGGGAAGTGTTTGATCGGGTTCGTCGTCGGCTCGATGAACAGATCGACGTAGATGCGGAGGACGTACGCGATGACGTACCAGATCGCGCCCAGCACCCCCTTGATGGCGAGCTTGACCGTCGACTGACCGGCCCGGAAGCGGAGGAGCTCGTCGACGCGGTACATGCCGCGGTCGGTGAGATCGGCGAGCTTGCCGAACACGTCGAGCGTCCACCGTACGAGGCCGGGCAAGAACCGCGTGGTGAGCTGGCGCCCGGTGTGGATGGTCCAGTCGGCGAGGCGCTCCTCGATGCGCTGCCCGAGGCGCGAGTTGAGGGCCACCGCGACGATCAGCATGACGCCGCCCGCGATCGGCCACCGCCACTTGCCATCGACGAACGGGAGGATGATCGCGGCCAGCAGGGCGGGGCGCACCACCCACCGGATCGCGACGCTCTCGAGGATGCGGCGCATGAACGGCTGCCGCCAGAGCGTCCCCGGGATGTCGTAGAGCAGGAGCTTCACGACACGCCAGATCATCTTGAGGATCCACACCACGGCGCGCCGTGCGGGCGCGACGTAGAGCAGCACGAGCAAGATGATGGCGCCGCCGAGTTGCGTGGTCGTCGTCGAGATCACGGGTTCCCACCCGACTAGCTTCTTCATCAGCGGGCCGACCATGTGCTGGAGGCCTTCGACGACGGCGAGCGAGCCGAGGAGGGGAAGCAGGGCGTAGCGCGTGACCAGGCGACCGATCGGCGTGCCGAACAGCACCGAGGAGATCTTCTGCAGGAAGCGTAGATAGATCTCGCCGCTGCGGTACACGCCGTCGAGCGACGTCGCGAGGATGCGGTCGGCGCGCAGCAGCTGGTCGCCAGACTTCATCGCCTCGAGCGAGAGATCGGGAAGCTTGAGATCGTTGCCGGAGATCTTGTCGCGCAGATCACCGAGCGTGAGGCGGCCGACCGACACCGCGCGATCGAGCAACTCGTCGACGAGCTTCTTCTCCGCGACGCGCTCCGGGAGACTGTGCGGCTCGAGCCCGACCTCGTCGAGCGCGGCCTCGACCTTGGGGCGCAGCGCGGTGCGCACCTGCGTATCGGCGCGCCGCGTGATGTCATGAAGCACCTCGGCGAGCGCCTCGCGTTGGTCGGCGGTCTCGAGCTCGCACGACGCCACACGCTCGCTCGCGTGATGGACGTGCTTGGCGATCCGCACTTCACGCGTCGCCGGCAGCGAGCGCACGATGGGGCGCTTGCCGAACGTGCGGAGCCAGCCCGCGATGTCGACGACCTTGACCTCGCGCTCGGCGACGGTGCACGCGGCCTGCAGGTCGTGAAGCAGGCGCGCGCCGATGTTGAACCGCAGCGACACTTGCGTACCCGCGATGTCGACGACGGGCAAGAGTGCCGCGACCCATGCCGACGTGTCGGCCGAGCTGTCACCGAGCGCGCTCGCGAGCCGCTTGACGAGAGCCACGAGGTCCATGCGCGCGGTGTGGAGGTCACCGGCGCGGGCGTCCAGGATCGCTGCGCGGGCGAGGTTGCCCTTCTTGCGCGCGCGTTCCGCATCCTTGCGCGCACCGCGATCAGCAAACTCGAGGCGCGACGACGATGCCCCCGGATCGTCCACCGGTACCTCGTGGACGTGCGGCTGCTCGGGCGCGCGGGGTGGGCGCGCCTCGGCGAGCAGCGCGACGGGGTCGATATCGCGGCGGATCGTCGCATCGACGGCGGCGAAGTCGGCGATCGCGGGGAACGTATGTTCCAGCGCACGGGGCGAGAACTGATGGAGCTCGAGGTACAGCGCGACGAACTCGATGTACGTAACGGCGTCATCGACGGGGGGAACGAGCAGATCCTCCTGCCTCAACACCGAGCGGATCTCGTCGAACTCGGTCTGCCCGATGGCACCGATGCGCTCGCGCACGCCCGCGGCGGTCAGCTCGCCGCTGCCGACCAGCGCGTCGTACGCCTGGTGCACGCGCGCGTGGAACATGAGGCGCCACGCCTCCGACATCGCCTCGGCGTCACCCGCCGCGAGCTTGTCGCGGTCGCCGGTAACGAGCGTGACGCGATCCGGCAGCTCGGCGAGGGGCGCGCGCAGGTCGTGGATGCGCTCGAGCTTCGCCTTGGGAACGACGAAGCAATGGTGATGTGGCACGCGCAGGCCGGCACCACGGATCCCCCTTTCGGCGAGCTCGGCCTTGATGATCCGACGCAGCGCGCCTTCGTCGACCAAGACCGTCCCAACGCGCGCGAGGTCTTGGTCGAGGGACTGCATCAGGGCCGACCCGCACCCTACTTTCCGCGGGGCGGATCGTCAAAGGGTTGGACCCGCCTCAACGCGCGTGAATCGCAGCGTATTCGGCGACTTGCTCGAGCGTGAGAATCCCGACTACCGCATCGTGCTCGACGACCAGGGCGACGTCGTCCCGGGCGCGCTTCAGGATGTCGATCGCGTGGTCGAGCGTGTCGGTCGCTTCGACCCGGGGAATGCCCATTCGCATCGCGCTGGCCACCTCGGCGTGCGGCAGTCCGCGCATGGCGACCAGATCCCGCGCGCGGACGATGCCGGTCACCCGTCCGTGGTCGACGACGGGAAGCTGCTTGTGTCCGCTCGCGATCATCTGGTCGGTGGCTTCCGCGATCGGTTGCTCGGCGTCGAGCGTTTCGATCTGGCGGATCATCGCGCGCGCCACCGGGATGCCCTCGAGCGTCGACCGCAAGGTCACCTGGGCGGCCTCCTGCGTGGCGGCCATCCAGACGAACACGCCGATCAGGACCAGCAGCCAGTTGCCGGTGATGCCGAGGAGCACGAACAGCGCGGCGAGCATCTTGCCGATCGCGGCGGCGACACGCGTCGCGCGCGGGCGTCCGAGCTTCAGCGTCAGCAACGCGCGGAGGGCGCGCCCGCCGTCCATGGGGAACGCGGGCAGCAGGTTGAACACGGCAAGGCCGACGTTGATCCAGAGCAGCTGCGCCGTGAACGCGCCCCGCAGGCTGAGGGCTTCGCTCGGGCGGAAGGCACCGCCGGTGCCCCACACGATCAGGGCGAGGATGCCCGCGAGCACCACGTTGACGGCCGGGCCGGCGAGCGAAACGAGCAACTCTTCGCGCGGACGTTCCGGCAGCTCCTCCATGCGCGACATGCCGCCGATCGGAAGGAGCACGATGTCCTGGGTCTCCACGCCGAACCTGCGCGCGACGAGCGCATGTGCGAGCTCGTGCACCACGATGATGGCGAAGACACACGCGATCAGTGCGATCCCCGTCAGCGCCGCGGTCAAGCTCGCACCTCGGACGGCGTAACTGACGCCGATCCAGCCGACGAGGATCAGCATCGTGACGTGAACACGTACGGGGATGTGGGCCAATGATCCTAGTTTCCAGGACCACCGCAGGCCTTCGCGTTGCTCCATCGCCCCGAGGAAATGCAACCAGCGCACCATGATCATGGCGGATCAGAGAACCACCAGGTGATAATGCAGAGGTGGTGCGCTACCTCTTCGGGCTCGTGCTGATCGGCGCGTGCGGCTTCGATGTTCCTGAAGCTCCGGCTACGTGTGGCGACGGCCTGGTATCAGGCGAGGAGGAGTGCGACGACGGCGACCGCGAGCCCGACGTGGTGTGCGACGGATCCTGCCGGTTCACGTGCGGCAATGGCGCGCTCGAGGATGCCGATGGCGAGGTCTGTGATCCGGGCATCACGACCGGTGACGGTGCGTGCCCCACGAGCTGCGACGACGGTAACGCGTGCACGACCGACGTGCTCGCCGGCGCGCAGTGCAGCGCGCAGTGCGTCAACGATCCCATCACCGGCGTGCTCGATGGCGACGGCTGCTGCCCCAACGGCGCGAATGCGAGCACCGACAACGATTGCGCCGTGAACTGCGGCAACGGCAGCCTCGAGACCGGGGAACTGTGCGACACCGGCATCACGAGCGGCGCCGGTGCATGTCCCACGAGCTGCGACGACATGCAGGCGTGCACCGCCGACGTGCTCGTCGACGCGGGTACCTGCGCGGCGCGTTGCGAGCGCACGGAGATCGTGACGACGATCGACGGCGATGGCTGCTGCCCGGCATCCGGGAATGCGAACACCGACGACGATTGTTCCCCGACCTGCGGCAACAGCATCGTCGAGCCCGGCGAGATCTGTGACACCGGTATCGCATCGGGAGTGGGCGCGTGCCCGACGAGCTGCGACGACATGCAGGCCTGCACCACGGACATGCTGCTCAGCGCGGGCACCTGCGCCGCGACCTGTGCGAACACGCCGATCACCACGCCGATGCCCAATGATGGGTGCTGCCCGTCGGGGGCGACCCCCATGAGCGACAGCGACTGTCTGCCCATGTGCGGGAACGGCGTCGTCGAGATGGGGGAAGCGTGTGACGACGGCAACACGGTCAACAACGACGGGTGCCGTAACAACTGCACGCGGCCGCCGCGCGCGTTCCGGTTCGGCGATCTCGACCTGCGCGATCCGCACCTTTTCGTGCCCGAGCTGACGGGCAACACGTGCCGCGACATCACCGACACCCCCTATCTGGCGTACTCGTACAACGGCGCGATCCGGCGCTCGCTTACGACGGATCTATCGCCGTTCGATGGCTTCTACGACGCGTCGCCGACGCTGGTGTTCCGCCCGATCGCCCAGGCCAACGGCGCGTCGACCACGCTCGAGCTGCACTTCGCGCGCTGCGAGGGTTCGAATCCGATCAACTGCACCCCCGGCACCTCCGCGCCTGTTGTCATGACCGCGACGAGCCAGACGTCCGGCACCTGCCTGGGAATCCTCGCGGGCACCACGCGCCCGTACACGCCCGCGGTCACCGAGGCCGCCGGCGCGTGCTTCGTGTCGGCGCCGCGGACCCTGACGCTGACGTTCGCCGGGGTGACGTGGACGCTCGAGCAGGCGCAGATCGCGGCCGTCTACTCGGGCTCGCCGGCGTCCAACCTGGTCGATGGCGTCATTCGTGGCTACCTCACCGTCGCGGCAGCCGACGCGACCGCCGTGCCGAACGGGGTCCCGTTCCTGGGCGGCCATCGCCTGAGCTACGCCCTCGCGGGCGGCGATCCAGCGGGCACCGACAAGAACTGCGCGATGCACGACGACCGCGACGTATCCACCACCACGAACGGCTGGTGGGTCTACTTCAACTTCACGGCGCCACGCGCGAGCTGGGCCGAGCCCTAGCAGGGCGTTGAAAAAGAGGAGTTACGTGGCCGGTTCCGTGGCCGTGATCGACACCGTGATCGTGGCCGCGCTCGGGAACGGGAACGACACCGTGGCCGTGGTCGACACCGTGAACGAGAGCACGCAACCGGCACACCGAGCTGCCGATAGCGCCGACATGCTGCATTTC
>JANRKM010000062.1:0-153708 GCA_033763475.1 Kofleriaceae bacterium | reverse complement strand
AGGGGAAGTGGTAGTGGAGCGAGGTCACCTGCGAGTCCGGGCAGGGGTTCGCGAAGTCGATCGGGTACCAGACGCCCTGCTTGCTGAGCGCCTCGCACGAGTTGAAGTCCCAGCCGAAGAACGCGTTGATGGTCAGCGTCGTCTCGCGCAGGATCTGCGCATCTTCGTCGGAGATGAAGCTCGTCGCTTGCGAGTAGCGATCGTGGAGGGGCGCATCGGGCTCGTACTTCACGAGGTGCGTCTGCGGGCCGAGGCCGATGCAGCGGACGAAGCTGTCGAACGGATGCACGGCGGCCTGCAGGTGCATCACACCCTTGCCACTCTCTTCGTACGTCTTCTTGAGCGACGCGTCGTCCTTGACGCGCGTGACGCCGCGCCAGCCGCCGCCATCGTACGGCTTCATGAAGCTCGGGTAGCCGAGCTTGTTGCCGATCGCGGTCAGGTCAAACAGCCGCGCGTAGCTCTTCAGTGTGCGTGGTAGGTCAGGCAGGTTTTCGTACGCCTTCGGAGGGAGCATCCACGTGTCAGGAATCGGCATCCCGAGCTTCATCATCGCGCAGTAGGAGGTGTGCTTCTCCATCGACTGCACGGCCCAGGGATTGTTGAGGACGTACAGGCCGTCCATCAGGATCGCCTTTTTGATCCACTCGCGACTCGTGTGATACCAGTGCGTCAACCGGTCCAACACGACATCGTAGTGACAAGGCTGTCGCAGATCGAAAGGCTCGATCGTGACGCGGTCCGTAACGATCTCGACGGTATCGCCCTCCCACGGGATGGCGAGGTTCAGCTTGCCGAGGATCTGCTCGTAGCAGAGGGGCCAGCAGATATCCGCACCGAGGGACAGACCGATCTTGCGAGTGACGCGTGCCATTAGGTAGCTCCCTTACTCGTACACGTGAAGGAACGGTCCGGGCATCAGCCACGATAGACCTTCGCGCAGTCGATCGCGCCAGTTTTCCCAGTTGTGGCCATCGCGCGCTTCGACGTAGCGCACGTCCATGCCGGTCGACAGGAGCAGAGGCACCAGCGACCGGTTTTCGTAGATCAGCGATTCGTACATGCCGCAGCTCACGAACACCTTCTCCGAGACCGGCATCGGCTCGGCGCGGTAGCGGTTCATGAAGGCGACGACGGGGTCAAACAGCGGGCCGCGGTGGTTGCGGTCGCCGATGTCGGTGAACGCGAACGAGCCGGACTGTAGCAGCAGGCGTCCGTAGAAGCCCGGATAGCGCACCGCCGTCGAGAACGCCGCGACCGCACCGAAGCTGGCGCCCATCAGGCACCGGCTCTGCGGCTGGTTATCGATCGGGAACAGGCGTGACACGTACGGCACCAGCTCCTCGGTCACGAACCGCGCGTGGCGCTCGTCGTCCGCGTACTCGCGCAGGCGATCCGGCGAGCTGGTGAGCACGACGATCGCGTCGGCGACCTCGAGGCGATCGATCAGGTTGTCGAGCACCAGATCTAACGAGGAGTAGCGCTGGTAGTCGTGGCCGTCGTGGACGACGAGCAACGGATAGCTGCGCGCCCGCTGGAACCGCGCCGGCACGTAGAGCCCAAAGCCGCGACGCCCGAACGTCTTCGAGTCGATCCAGATCTCGTCGCGGTGGCCGCGCGCGGACGCGCTGTTGTAGCGGCTCCACTCGGGAATCTCGTACCCGGTGCCGTGCGCGACCGAGTTGCCGCCGAACGGATCGCGCGCGGCGTTCTGGTTGAGCGGATCGAACTTCCACTCGCCGCGGCCGTTGCGAACGACCTCGAGCTTGTACTCGACGCGCGAGCCGTGCGGCAGCTGCAGCGTGAGGTGCCACACGTCGGTGCCCTCGATGCGGGCGAGCTGCTGCGACGACGGCAGGCCGTAGACCCAGTGCTTGAGGTGCACGGCCTCGGCCTCACCCCGCCACACGAAGGTGATGAAATGGCCCTCGACGATGGGAAAGCTGTGGCTCGAGAAGAAGGCGTTCACCGCTTCGGGGGTGCGCGGCCCCTCGGCGAGCTGCTTGATCGCAGAGCCCATCATATGTGGACTCCGAACCGAAACGGCGTGCTGAACCGGGTCGGGCTGCCGTCCCAGTTGTGCTCGATGTCGCCATTCGTTGCGAGGCGCGTGGCTTGCGCGAGCACGAGCTTGCCGCGATCGAACACGAGCTTCGTGCCCGCGCCCATCGCGACGGCGGTGGCCGGGGCCATGCGACGCGCGAACCGCTGGATGCCCGCGCGCGCGTCGTAGTTCACGCGGCGCGCGGGATCCGGCAGCACGACCACGTCCTGGGCGATGCCGAACCCAGCGTCGAGGACCTGCGCGATGTCGGAGCCGTACGGCGGGTAATCGTGGAAGATGACGATGCGATCGGTCAGCACCATCGCACCGGCCGACCACGCGATCACCGGCTTGTCGCCGAGCTGGGCGAAGACGTCGAACAGCGCGAGCCGGTTGTACAACGACGCGACGTGGCCGCCCGAGATCACGAGCGCCTCGACGGAGGCCAGCTCGTTGCGAAGCTCGTTGACGTGCTTCGCGATTGCGGGGCGCGTGGTGGGTTGCCAGGTTCGATCGAAGGTGGTGTGCACCGCCGCACATCGTTCGAGGTGCTCGCTATCCAGCGACCGGAACTGGTCGATGGAGACCTTCTCCTCCTGCTGGAGGAGCTCGGGCTCGACGTAGCGCAGCGAGATGGTCTTCGCGGCGTCCTCCGTCTTCTCGAGGCGCACGCGATAGAAGCTCTGCATGTGCCGCAGGCGCTGCTGGCGCGCCTGATAGGCCTCCGTGAACTCCTTATCCTCACGGAACACCTCGACGCCGCGCCGGTGCAGCCCGAGGTTCACCGCGGGGACGCCGAACATCGAAATCAGCGCGCCGTCCTCACTCTCCCGCTCCTGGTACCCCGCGTGGACGAACGCCACCTTCTTGCGAATGCCGAGCTCGGCGAGCACGCTGCCGACGTTCGGCTGCGCGCCCTGCGGCCCGAGAAGGATGACGGTACGCGGCGGCATCTCAGTGCGCTCGCACCTTCACGGTTTGCCCGACGAGGTCGAGCATGTGGCGGAGGTGGTCATAGTTCTCGTGCTTCATGCGAATCCAGGCGTTGGCCATGTACCCCGCCTCCACGCCCTGCGTCGGGTGACCTTCCGGGGGAAGGTGCCAGTCGATCAGATGGTGTGCGAAGTGCTCGCGGATCTGGTTGAGCCCTTCGTAGCCGGCGATCCGGCCGTCGCGATCGGGGCGCAGCGCGATGATACCCGCGGCCAGGCGGCGCGACGGGTACTGCCCTGGCTTGCCGTAGGCCAGGAGGTGCGCCCACTCGCGGTAGAGGTCCATGTCGTTCGCGACGTTGTAGAGGTCCCACGCGCGCACGCCGGGCGGCCGGCACCCGATCTCGGAGAACTTGAGGCCCTTGGGCCCGACGAACCACTCCATGTGGGTCGCCGAGGTCTCGATGCCGAGGATGGTGATGACCTTCTGGGCCATCCGGCGCACTTCGTTGTAGCCCTCGGCCTCGATGCGGTTCGTGGTAATGAACTGCGGCGAGATCCAGCGCGCGCGCATCGCCTCGAGCACGTTGGGGTAGTAGTGCGTCGCGAAGTCGTGGACGACCTTGCCGCGCAGCGTCAGCGTGTCGAGGAAGCCCTCGTGGCCCTCGATGAACTCCTCGACGGCGATCGAGCGGCCACCGAACGTGCGGAGCGCGGCATCGAGCTCGCGGTCGCTATCGACGCGGGTCGCGCCCGAGGCACCGGCGCCGTCGCGCGGCTTCAGGATCACCGGATAGCCGACGCGCTCGACGAACGCGCGCACCTCGTCGGGCGTCGCGGCGGCCGTCGACTCGGCGCATGGCACGCCACCCGCGCGCAGCGCTTCCTTCATCGCCGGCTTGTCGCGGCAGAGGAACGCGGTGCGCGTCGACGTGCCCGGGATGCCGGCGGCCTCGCGTACATGGGCGGTGGACATGATGTGCGCCTCGACCGTCGCCTCGACGCGATCGACGTGCTTGCGGCGCTGAATGAAGCGCACGGCGTCGAGCACGGCCTGGCCGTCGCACACGTTGCGCACTTCTTCGTAGTGGGTGAGCCATCGACGCAGATCGTCGTCGAGTGACTGCTTGCTGCCTTCGCCGATCGCGCTGATCGTGATGCCGATCTCCGCCATGGCTCGGATGAACTGCTTTTGGTTCGCGGGGAACCGCGGCTCGATGAAGACGATGTGCGCCATGGGTCAGTTCCTCAGTTGGATCAGTCGCTCGTACACCTGCTCGTAGCGCTTGGTTTGTGCGCCCCACGAGAAGTCTTTGGCCATGCCGTTCTGGACGAGGCGCGCCCACTGCGCGCGATCGCGATACGCGCCGAGCGCGGCCTCGACGGCCCAGCGGATGCCGGCCTCGTCATGGCGCTCGAACACGAAGCCCGTGCCATGCCCCGTCCGCGGGTGCCAGGGATCGACGGTGTCGGCGAGGCCGCCCGTGCGATGGACGATCGGCACGGTGCCGTAGCGCAGGCTGTAGAGCTGGTTGAGGCCGCACGGCTCGTAGATCGACGGCATCAGGAACATGTCCGCGCCGGCCTCGATCAGGTGCGCGAGCTTGTTCTGGAACCCATTGTAGAAGCAGACCTGGCGCGGGAAGTCGCGCTGCATCCGCTTGAACATGTCCTCGAGGCCGGGCTCGCCAGAGCCCAGCACGACGAGCTGGAAGCCATGCCGGCGCAGCATGTCGAACATCGCCGGGTCCAGGACCTTGAACCCCTTCTGGCTGACCAGGCGCGACACGATGCCGATGACGGGCACATTCGCGTGATAGGGCAGGCCGAGGCTCTGGAGCAGATGCTCCTTGTTACGCTCTTTGCCGGCGAGATCCCGCGCGCTGTAGGGATGCGGGATGTGCTTGTCGGTCTCCGGCGACCACTCGTTGTAGTCGACGCCGTTCAAGATGCCGATCACCGTCGAGCTGCGCTGACGAAGCAGGCCATCGAGCCCACCGCCGAGCCCCTCGGTCTGGATCTCCTTGGCGTACGTCGGGCTCACGGTGCTGACACCGTCGGCGTAGAGGATGCCCTGGAGCAGGAAGTTCATCCGCCCGGCCTTCAGCAGATCCTGATGGAACAGCTGCGCGAACCGGCCGAGGTTCGTATCACCGCCGAGGTCGGCCGAGAAGCTGCCCTGGTACATCAGGTTGTGGATCGTGAGGAGCGTCGCCGCGCGCGCGATGCGGCGGTCACCGGCAAACAGCGTCTTCTGCAGCATCGGCAACATCGCCGCTTGCCAGTCGTGCGCGTGAATCACGTCGGGGGCGAAGTCGAGCTTCTGACACAGCTGCAGCGCCGCGAAGCACAGCGCGAGGAAGCGGCGGTGCTCGTCGCCGCCCTGCGTGTACAGCCCGCCGCGGTGATACAGCTCGGGGCAGTGGACGAGGTAGACCGTCGCCTTGCCCGAGGGCGTGCGGAAGATCTTCGTCTGATAGCGATGCGTGCCGAGCTGGACCGTCAGGTCGACAACCGCTTCGAACAGCGCCTTGCTCGTGTCGACGCGGTCGTAGAAGGGCATCACCACGCGCACGTCGTGCCCGACTGCCGCCAGGTTGGCGGGCAACGCACCCATCACATCCGCCAGACCGCCGGTCTTGGCGAAGGGGGCCATCTCCGACGCGACGAACAACAGCTTCACGGATGCACCGGCGCAGTCTCTACCACCAAGCCCGGAGCGCGGTCGAGAGGGCTTCGCGGCGTCGATCGCCACCTTGTCGCGGGCGGTGGCACGTTGCCGCGCTGCCCGGGACGGGATGCGCTAGGCGGCGGCGCAAGCTCCCGCCGATCCTGGGGGAATCGGCGCGCGCCGGCCGAGCTACTTCGGGAGCTCAAACGCGAGCACGAAATCGTCACCGTCCTCGTGACAGTCGATGCAGACACCCGGCTTGCCAGAGTACTTGGAATCGTCGTCAAAATACTCGGCCCAGAACCACCCGTCTTCGCGCTTCTCCATGACGGCGATCAGCTCAAGCTCGTCGCCGTCGAACCCATCCTTCACGATCAGCGAGCCTCGTGGCCACGCCGGCAACGGGCCGGCCTGAAGCGCGAGCGAGACGGTGGGGTTGATGTAGATATCCACCTCGTCGGAGTGCGGTGAGTCGGCCTGACGGCGGACCTCGTAACCCGGCGCGCGTTCCCAGTCGCGGTAGCTCTCGGCGCGAATCCGGGTCAACAGAGCGGCGGCCTCTTCGGGTTGCTGGTCGTCGCCGCACGCTGCCATGCCGCCGAGGAGAAGGAAGCAGAGGGTAGGCTTCATGATGGGCACCTACGCCCGCCAGCCAGTCAGGTTACGCCGACCACCACGCCTGGAGCGCGGTCGAGAGCGCTCCAGCGAGGCGCGCAACCTTCGCGACTCCGATCCGGACCTCGACGAACGGGACGAACGGGTCGGCCACCAGGTCGCGGCGGAACTCGACGCACAACGCTCGTCCCGGATGATCGACAACGTGCTGGTAGGCCAGCGTGCTGGGATGTAGCGGGTACGTCGCGCTATCGCCAAGCTCCAGGTCCAACGCGGCCAGCTCTCGACGCAGCACATCGACAACCGCAGCCGGGGCATGGCTGGTCCCGTCCGGGGCGTTGCCGATGACGTCGACCGCCGGGCGGAGGGGCCAGGTCCGCTCGACGTCAGGCTGATAGGCGCGGTGCAAGCTCTCGACGATCTTCAGATCCACCTCGACATCGACCGTGCGCGGCGCATAGGTATGGAGCATCACCATCGCGCCTCTAGACGCGAGGTTGGTGACAGCTGCCCGAACCATCGCGACGTAGCCGTCGTAGAGGGCGCGCAGCATGGCCCGGTCCTCGGCCGTGGTTACCCAGGGCATGAGGCCAGGACCGACCTTGCCTGCCTTGAACTCCTCCGGGCTGGCATCGAGTCGGCGGTTGCAGTCGATGAACGTGCGCGGCACCCGGCTACGCACGATCGCGACGGTGTGGGCGGGCAGGGCGGCGACCAGTGCCTGGGCGGTGGCGGCGGCCAGCTCGGGGGCGCCGACGTCGGTGTTGACGTGGAAAAAGTCGACGAGTCGGTCGGGCACCGGGCTCGTCATGCGGGCGGCGACGCGGGTGAAGTCCTCCGTTCGGGTCGCGCCGTGCGGGATCTCGAACACGAGATCGAACGGGGCCCCGGCCGCGGTCTGCGCCCCGCGCACGACCTCGACATCGACGACGCCAGGGACCGATTCGAACGCCATGCGATCAGGGTACACCTGCCGCGATGCGGTCGTCCCGGCTGGCGCCCCACCATGGCCCGAACCGCGCGCACCATGGCGACGATGCGCTCGATGCCGGGAGGCGAGCTAGCTCACAGGAAACCGTCGCGAGCGTGCGGTGTCCGAGTCAAATCATGCGCGCGATCGTGATCGGCTTGTCCCTGACGGCGTGCTGGCGCGAGACCTCGACGCCCCCTGCGGCACCTGCTCCGGTCGAGGTGGAGACGCGCACCGTCGCCGCGGAGCCGGTCCCGGCACCCACCGCCGACGTCGACGTGTCGGCGCAGCTCGAGGAAGCCGAGGCTGCGTTCTTGGCCGGAGACCTCGCCCGCGCCGAGCAGCTCTACCAGCACGCGCTGGCCAATGGTCCGGTCGCGACGACGGACTACGCGCGCTACAAGCTCGCGTGGGTCCGCTTCAACCAGTCGCGGTTTCCCGACGCGCTGCGGTTATTCGTCGAGGTGGCTCAGCACGGTAGCGACGCTCGCCTGCGCAAGGCCGCAGGCGACGACGCGGCCCGCGTGTACGAGCGGGTTGGCAAGCCGCAGCACGCACGCCCGTTGTTCGAGCGTATCGATCCGACGTACGTCGACCGCCGCCTCGGGATCCTCGCGGATGCCTACGACATGATGGGCAACGCCAGCGCGGCAGCCATCATACGCGCCCAGATCACCCCGTAGCGAGCGATGAAGCTGCCCATGGTATGAGAGCGGCGTGAGCCTCTCCGACCGTCTCCGCGCCCGTGCCCATGCCGCCCTCGAACGCGTTCCGGGACGCGCCGGCGAGCGCTTGCGGTCGCTCAACAACAGCCTCGGCCGCCCACTCGCCGATGCCGACGAGCTCCAGGAGCGCCGCGCGTTCGCCTCGCACGTGGGGAGCGCGACGATCACGAAGGCATCGCCCACGGCGCCGAAGGCAGACGTCGCGCCGGTGATCGTCTACCACATGGACAAGACGCGTCGCGACGCGACCAAGCTGACCGACATGCTCGACGCCGAGAAGATTCCGTATCTGGTGTCGAACATCCAGGAGGACCCTGCCGCGCAGGCCGCCGTCCGGCGCGACAGCAAAGGCTACCGGCTCCCCGTGGTGTTCATCGCCGGCGAGGTGGTCGGCGGCCGCGCCGAGCTGTCGAACCTGATCTCGACGGGCGAGCTCAAGAAGAAGGTGTTCGGAGGCTAGCGCGCGTGGTATTTCGCGGCCCATGACCGAGTCCGAAAGCACCGCGAAGAAGCTGACCAAGCAGGCGACCGAGAAGCTGTTTGCCGCACTCAATCGCGCCGACGAGATCGGCGGCGAGATCCGCGACTACGTGCAGGACAAGATGGCCACCGACCCGCGCTACGTCGCGGCGCGGAAGCGCATCGCCAAGCTGCTCGGCAAGAATTTCGAGTCGAAGGCCGAAGCGCAGGCCAGGGCCACCGCGAAGGCCGAGTATCGTGCCGCGGTCGCCGCCGTCACGCCGGCGACGAAGGCCGCCCCGAAGGGCTTCGGCGACGCGTCGATCAAGGCGCAGATCTACGGCAAGAAGAGCTGTCCGTGGACGGGGCGCGCGATCACGCTGCTCGAGAAGCACAAGGTCGACTTCGATTACATCAATCTCGAGGAGCCGGAGCACGAGCACAAGCTCCTCGGGTTGTCGCTCGAGACCAAGCAGAACACGGTCCCGTTCGTCTACCTGCGCGGCACGTTCGTTGGCGGCTTCAACGCGCTCTCCGAGATCGAACGCCTCGGCCAGCTCGAGGTCGCGCTGATGACCGACGAGGAGCGCAAGAACGCCCCCGCGCACCTCCGCAACATCGAGGTCGTCGCGCGCCCGAACACCGACGAGGTCGCCCCCGCCGAGTCCGACGCTAGCGCGGAGTAGCGCCGGTAGATTCGGCCATCGGTCGCCGGACGCGCGACCCGTGGCGGCAAGCTCCGTCCGGAGCTCCACCCATGAAACACGCCCATCGCCTCGCCGCGCTCGCCACGGTCACCCTCACTGCGGCGGTGGCGCCCGCGGACGCCCTTCCCGACAAGAACGCCGATCGCGAGGGCTGGATCAAGGCCTCGATGGAAGGGCGCCAAGCAGCGTTCTGTAGCCCCATCGCGCCCAAGCAGCTCACGGGGCCCGCAGATCCGGACTTCATGACCAACCAGATCAAGAAGGACTGGGACGGTGCGGCGATGGTCGAGGCCAAGCTCGACTCCGCGCTCGCGCTCGCCAACGCGATCTGCAAGTTCCCCGGCAACCCGAGCCTCCAGGCGGCGCTCATGCCACACTGGCAGGCGTTCGCGTCGTTCTACGGCCTCGGCGCGGCGGACCTCGCCGACGTCGCCGCGTCGCTCGATACGAGGCGCACCCGGATCGAGCTCGTGACGCGGGGCCCGAAGGACACGCGCCTCGCGGATGCCGACCCGATCACGCAGACGTTGATCGCGAAGGACCATCTTATCGTGACGTCGTATGGCATGGACTTCATGTCGTACGCGCAGCTGCTCGATGCCACGCCGTCGGCCTCCGAGGCCCTCAAGGCCGCCTTCGTCGAGCAGTGCGTGGACAGCTATCACGGCAGCATCGCGCGCTGGGCGATCTGCAAGGTCGACGCTCTCGGTCTCGATCGCAAGCGCTACGACAAGGAGCTCGCGGGTGCGAAGATCGACCCGCGCCACCGGCTCGAGGCGAAGCTGCGGTTCGTGAAGTTGCAACACGCGGTGAAGGCACGCGCCGAGACGTATGCGGCCGAGGCCGGTAAGGACGACGGCGTCGCCAGGGTGATCGGCGAGCTGCCGGCGAGCGCAGTCAAGACGTGGAGCGAAGAGAGCGCGCCCTACAAGTCGCTGCTCGCGTGGACGTCGAAGATCGTCGACGACGCGAACGCCAACTCAAAGAAGCTGATGAACGGCTGCGAGCAAGAGCTGAGCACCCACCTGGCGAGCTACCTCGGCGCCAAGAAGCCCGCGACGCCCGACGACCTCAAGGACGCGTTCCGCGACAATATCGGCAGCCAGCTCGGCAACGCGGCGGCGCTTTGCTTCGTACGCAACGAGGCCGCGCGGAAGTTCTGGGCGGAGATGTCGTCGGGGTTCGCCGAGCGGTGGGGCGTGCGCACGCTGACGTGGCACGCGCTCGTGTCGACGAAGATCGAGTTCGACACCAACCGCGGTCAGGATCCGCTCGGGCTCCCCAAGCCCGTGATCACCTACGCCAACGCGTCGACGTCGACGTCGTCCGGCACCATCGCGACGCTCGCGGAGAACGGTGACCGCGTGGACCTGACGTTCAAGAAGGAAACCTGGAAGGAGACCGTCTGCAAGAACTGGGTGGAGACGAACCGGATCGACGGCTTCGACTTCAAGACCAACAAGTTCGTCTACCGGATGAAGTGCACCAAGACTGGCACCGAGACGCGCTCGAGTACGGCGACCCCGGTGAGCGTCGACAAGGCCTACGCAGCCGGGCTGAAGGTCGGCGTGGCGGCGACCTTTGTGCGCAACTCAGATGGCAGTAGTTACCCGATCGCGGTGTTCACCAACGCGAAGCGGAACCAGCTGGCCGGCGCCTTTGGTGTGATCTTCTAGACACCCGTGCACCGGCGTGCACAAGCCGAGGAGATCGCTCCGCTTCCGCCCCTGGGATGCGGGGCTCCATCCCCACCCCCGAGACCCCAGCCTGGGCAAGGCTAACTCTTCGGAATTACTCCCATCGCCGGTTGGCATCCCACATGTAAATCTGGGCGGCCATGGTGAAGTCGATGCTGGTGGCCGCGCTGCTGGCCACGCTGGGGACCGGGCTCGGATGCGCCGTGGACCCCGAGCAGCTCGGCACGACGGCCGGCATCACGTTCGAGGAATTCAAGGCCCGGACCTCGGTCGAGCCCGGCACCGGCAACTACGTGGTCGACTGGGACACGATCATCCACGGCGACGACGAGCTCCTCGAGTTCTATTACCGCTTTCAGCAGGGCGCGCTGGCCATCTACACCGCGGGCGGCGTGGACGTGAAGTGGGACGCCGTTCAGCGCAAGAACCTGACGTACTGCGTGAGCGACGCGTTCGGCGCCCAGAAGGCGCAGGTCGTGGCCGCGATGAAGTTCGCCAGTGACGATGGCTGGGAGAAGTTCGCCGACGTCAACTTCACCTACCTGCCGACGCAGGACGCGAACTGCAACGCCGACAACATCGCCGTGATGTTCGACGTCAGCCCGATCACCGGCGCGCCCTACACCGCCCGCGCGTTCTTCCCGAACAGTCCGCGCCACGAGCGCAACGTGCTCGTCGATTCGACCGCCTTCGCCCCCGACATCGCGGTCCCGCTGCAGAACATCCTCGCGCACGAGCTCGGCCACACGCTCGGCTTTCGCCACGAGCACATCCGTCCCGAGGCCGCTGCGACCGAGTGCGCCGAAGACACCCAGTTCCGCGGCATCACGCCGTACGACTCGGCGTCGGTGATGCACTACCCGCAGTGCAACGGCACGTCGGCCACGCTCGCGTTCACCGCCCGCGACCAGCAGGGGGTGCAGATGGTTTATGGCCCGCCGACCGGCAACGCCGCGCCGATGGCCCAGGTGGTGTCGCCGGTGAACGGCGCCACTGTCGGACGCTCCTTCCAGGTGCAGGCCTCCGTCGTCGATACCGACCTCGCGGGCGCTGAGCTCGTCATCGACGGCACGGTGAAGGACACGCTCTCCGCGGCGCCGTTCACCTTCCAGGTCACCGGCCTCGCGGTCGGCCAGCACACCCTCGAGATCCGCGCGACCGATAGCGGCGGCCAGACCGGCACGCAGACGATCCAGATCACGGTGTCTCCGAACGCCCCGTCGATGGGCGGGGAGGACGAGGTGATCACGGGCGGCTGCAGCACGACCGGCGGCAGCAGCGCGGGCCTCGTCCTCGGGTTCGGTTTCGTCGGTGCTCGCCGCCGCCGCCGCTAGCGCGCGAGTAGCTTCAGCTCCGAGATGTTCACGCGCTCGAATGCGCCGCTCGCACCGCCGGTGTTCACGTACGTCGCAAAGTGCGCGAACGCGGACATGTTCACGGTCGATGCATCGCCCTTGATCGTGATGCGGTAGCTCTTGCCCGCCTCGAGGGTGGCTCGCGCGAACGTGCTGTCGGCCCAGCGATCCCAGTCACCGAGCTGCGGCATCACGGCGACCTCGGACGCGACCAGCTCGTTGGTGGTGGCGTCCTCGATGACGATCCGCTTCACCGCGCACGTGATGCCCGTGTTGATCGGACCGGCGCCGTTTCCGTAGACCAGCTGGATGAGGTGTGGGCCCGTCCGCGTGGCCGTCACCGACGGGATCACGAGCGTGTGGCCGGCATCGCCCCAGCTGCCGTAGTGGAAGCGCCCGTGGTCGTTGGCGGCCGTACCGCCCGTCGCCTGAAAGCTGCTCGCGGGGACGGAGATGATCGCGTTGTTGCCATCGCCCCACCAGCACGCGGCCCGCGCGCGCTGCGAGCAGTTGCCGTTCGCGAAGCAGGTCTCGACGGTGTAGCACGGCGAGGCAGCGAGGTTCGCGGTGGCGTCGGTGAACGAGGTCTGCGTGCCAGGAACCTCCGTCGCGATGCGCGTGCCGTCGCGATAAATGCTGTACTGGATGGTCGCCGTGTCTTCACCGCCGGCGCCGAGGTCGAACGCGACGGAGCTGCCGCTGCGCCGCACGTTGCTGATCGCGGGCACGCGCGGCGCGTAGATCGCGCGCCAGTCGGTGGTCGCGGCCTGCGTGAGCTGCGTCGGTCCGACGTCAGCGGGCGCGACGAGCGTGACGTCGAGCCGGTTCTGCGCTTCGAGGTCGGTACGCGCGATCGGCAGGGTGACGGGCTTGCCGTTCAGCAGCACCTCGCCGACATCGTAGCTGCCGCCATCGCCCATGCCGGTGGCCGGGAGGTGCAGGACGACGGTGGTGGTGGTGCCTTGCCACGGCACGTCGTCGAGGATCAGGCGATCGGTCCCGGAGAACAGGCCGCTACGGATGTCACGCGGCACGTACGGCTCGACCGAGAGCGTCGTGTCGGTGAACCGCAGGCCGAAGAGGGTGTGATGGACCATGGACAGGTAACCGGCGACCGACCACAGCTGCCGCTGCGAGTTCACGATGGGCCCCGAATACGCGCCGTCGGCGACGTACGGCGCGCCCGTCGCGAGCTCGAGATTCTCCATGTTGGAGAGGTTGAGCGCCGCACCGCGCATCAACGCGCGCATCGCGCGATCGACAGCGACCGCGTGGTCGGCGGAGGCCGCGGCGCGCAGCCAGTACGCGGTGACAAACGGCCACTCGGCGCGGTTGTGATAGATGGCCGTCAGCTGCTGCTGCGGAAAGATCACCGGCGCGCTGCCCGGGCCCGCGTGCGGGTAGCTCTCGACGATGCGCGCGGCCTGGGCGGGCGTCGCCACGCCGCTCGTGATCGCGAGCGCCGAGCCGAGCAGGTCGAACTGCCGCGCCGCCGATGGATCGAGTGCTTCCGTCGAGAACGTGGCGAACAGGCCCGCGTCCTCGAGCCAGAAGCGCGCGCGGATCTTGGCGCGCAATGCGTCGGCCCACCCGGTGTAGCGCGCGGCGTTGGCGGTGTCGCCCTGCGCGGTCGCGAGCTGCGCCGTGAGCTCGAGCGCGCGCAGGTGGAGGATGTTGGTCGACAGCGCCTTGCTCGCGGCGATCGGCGCCGTGTCCTGCGCGGTCCACGCGGGATAGCTCTGCTCGCGCCAGTCGAGGAAGGATTGCTCGCCGCGATACAGCCCGTCGGCCTCGTCGAACACCACGCCGCGGTCGTGTTCGAGCGTGGCGCGCAGGGCGGCGTACGCGCGCGCTGAGAGCTCCGCGCGCGCCGCGTCATCGAGGTGCGGCAGCAGCGCCGCGACGCCGAGTGCCCATACCACGCGATCGCTCGACACCGGATAGCTGCCGCCGGTGCCGGTATCCTGCACGACCTGCTCGGGGCCACCCGCGCGCGGCGCGCTGAGCTTGAGCTCGAGCGAGTTGCGCGCGCGCTGCGGATCGATGCCCGCGAGCCCGAGGTCGACGGCGTACGAGACATCGCGCGTCCACACGTACGTCCACAGCCGGCCGGTCTCGAAGCAGCCGCCCGCGGGGCACGGGAGAGGCGCGCCGCCGTTGAACGCGCCATCGCGGATCGCGTCGACCGAATTCTCGTCGACCTCGGCGAGCGCGAGCGCGTACAGCGCGTCGAACATGTCGTGGCCGGTGCGCAGCGACGGCCGGTCCTCGCGCTCGGAGATCATGCGCGGGCCGAACGGCAGGTTGTCGCGGCGCACCGCGGTCGAGTCGAGCGCGTACGTGCGGTGGCACGGGGTCGCGTCCATGACCTCGACGGTCGCGGTCCCGAGCGCATCGGAGAGCCCGGCGGTCCCGGTCCGGTCGGCATCCGGCGCGAGGCAGGTCCGCTTGTCGTCAGGCGTCGGCTCGTCGTCGCCGTCGCCGGTCGCGAGCCCGCAGCCGCTCACGGCAACCAGGAAGGCGAGGGGGAACGCGCAGCGCATCGGGCCGCGGGGTATCACGATCCATGCCTGCCATCACCGCGAGATTCCATGCAGTTGGTCGCGTGACCGATCGCATCGGTGTTGCCATTGGCAACGCGCGCTGGCGCCGCGTGTCGTCTCCACGTGCGACGCGCCCTCGTGGCTGGTCTCTTGCTCGTGGCCACACCAGCCTTCGCGGACTGGTTCGACCCCACGCTGCGGTGCGAGCTCGAGCCGTGCCGCAAGGACAGCGCTCGCTCGGTGGGTGCCTTCATCGTCGACCCGCGCCCGGGCTACCTGACCGGGCTTCTGCCGATGGCGCCCGCGCGCGCGATGTGCCGCGCACTCATCTCGAACGGGATGCGCGGTGCGTGCCGACCGTGCCTGCTCCTCGAAGCGCTCGCACCGGGCGAGCACGCCAGCAGCGTCGTGGTCCGCTGCTTTGCTAGGTGAGCAACAGCGCCTGGCCGTTCGTGTAGCGGATCACGGCGAAGGTGCCGCGATACGCCGCGAACACGGCATCCTCGGTCAGGTAGAGGCGCATCGCCTCCTTGGCCGACACCGTGTAGGCCTCGTGCGCGACGAGCAGTACGCCGGTGACGGCATCCCACGGCGTCAACGCGTCGGGCGTGCACGGCCGCGCGCGCTGCGTGTCGACCATCGCGATCAGCTCGTGCCAGCTCGCCTTGGCTTGTTTGGGGACGAACAGCGCGGTCGCACGCTCGCGCTTGTCGTCGCGCAAGAACTTCTCGACGAACGGCTGCACGGCCATGTCGAGGGCAGCCTGGGTGGCTTCCGGTGGGCTTGGCTCGAATCGTGGCTTCATCAGGTTCCACACTTGGTTGCAGCGTCGAGGGTCGGAGCGTCGAGAACACATCTGCGCGCTGTCTCCGACCAGTTGGCCTTGGCGCATTCGGCGAGAATCTGTTCACCTGCGGCAGGGAGGGCGGTGTCGAGCTCGGCGTCGAGCGCGGCGTTCTGATCGGCGGAGAGTGTGCCCGCCTGTGCGATGGTCTCGCTCCGGATCAGCGTGACCGCGTGGAACGCGATCTGCTCGCACGTGATCTGCGCGGCCTTCGCGGCGGGGGCTGGCTTCGCCGCGCCGCCCCACGGATCTGCGGCGGGCGCGGTCGTGCCACCGCCCGTCGAGGGGCTACCCCACGGATCGCTGTTCGTCGTCTTCGGCGCCTCTTTCGCGGGGACGATCGGCGCGTACGCGACGTTGATCGCGGCGCCGTTGGTGAAGTGGGGCTGGAGGAGCTTCTCCCATGCCTTGTTGATCTTCGCGTACTCCTCCGGGCAGCGCTGCGCCCGATCTTTGGGCAGCGTTCCCGACGCCACGAAGCCGGCGTACTTCTCGGGGTTCGAGCCGTAGATCAGGCACATGATGTTGTAGAAGCGCTGGCCGTCGAACGCGTGCTCGTCCCAGAACGGCGTCTTGCGGTCGGTCTTGGCCTGCAGCTGAAACCAATAGGCACCGGCGAGGGCCATCGCGACACCCTCGTCACCCGCGGCGATCAGGGTGAGCGTCGCGAGCTGATCGACAGAGTCCTCTTCGCGCCCCACGGCCGGCAGCTCGAGCAGGTGAATGAGGCCGTGCCCCGCCTCGTGGAAGAACGAGAACATTGTCGCACCGAGCACCGCATTGCCGAGCTCGGTCTCGTCCTTCACGCTGCCCTTGAACACGTCCATGAAGTAGTCGAGCAGCTCGTAGCAAACGATGATGCGTTTCGAATTCGGATCGTAGAACGCGTTGACCGTGTCGCAGTCCACGGTCTGGACGTCGACGCTCGCCGGCAGGCGCACGGTCTTGTTGAGACCCTCGGCCACGTTCTCGAATACGCGGTTCTCGACGAAGATCGTGCGGTACTGCTCGTGGCTCGGGTTGGTCGACGGGTTGTACGTGACCCTGAAGCCGTGCGAGGTGTCGACGTTCGCGAAGCTCTTGATCGCGAGCTTGCCGTCATCGACCGGGGCCGCGATCGCTTTCACGGTCGCCGCGCGCGCGGACTTGTCGGTGACGACCTCGAGCTTCGCCTCGTCCGTCGGCTTGACCGCGATCTTCGCGAGGTCATCGCCGGAGGACGTGCCGAGCGCGGTGCTCGCGCCGGGCGGCGGAGATGCGTTCCACGGATCGGCCCTCGGCTTCGTGGGGGCCTGCGTGACCTCGATGGTCTTCGCCGCCGACCCTGCTGCAGGGGGCGGTGCGTCTTCGGCCTTCTTGCTGCACGCCGCGCACGCCATCACCACGAGAACCCAGGCTCCCATCGTCATCGAGCGAGCGTATCAGACGCCGACGGGAATCACTGCAGCGCGCATCGGAAGGTCAGGTCGCTCCGCCACCAGTGGCCTCATCGCTCGTGAATCTGCAGACCTGCGACGCCGGCGCGCGAGTACAGCGACCCACCTCGGACGCCGTGATGGCCGTCTTCAGTACTCGTCGTGATCGACGCGCGTCAGCGTACCCGCGTTCGCCTGGCCGAGCGCCTGCTGCGCATCGTCGGCGGTGGTCACCGCAACGGTGACGGCGTCATCGGGGCGGAGGTGCCGGCGACATGCCGCGCGGACGTCATCAGCCGTCAGCGCGCCGAGCGCTTCGGGCAGCCGCGCGGTGTACGCGGGCGGGAGATCGAACACCGCGTCGCGCACGGCGAGCTGCATGCGCTGCCGCGCGGTCGCGACATGGAAGGGCATCGCGCCGATCAGGTAGCTGCGCGCGAAGTCGACCTCGTCGTCGGTGGGGCCACGGGCCGCGTAGTCCGCGAACAGGTCGAGCGTGAGCGCGACTGCCTGGCCGGCGACGTCGATGCCCGCGGCCATCCAGATCTCGAACCAGTGCGGCAGGCGCGACCGGCGCAACGCGCAGCCGGCGCCGTAGCTCCAGCCGCGCTTGACACGAATCTCCTGCATGAGTCGCGAGCTGAACATGCCGCCGAACACGGCCTCGGCGAGTGCGAGCGCGGCGGTGTCCGCCTCGCCGTAGCGCGCGGACAGATGGCCAATGCGCAGCTGCGCCTGTGTGCGATCCGGTTTGTCGACGAGGATGACCCTGCGTCCACGGACCGGGGGCGGCGCTACCTCGATGATCTGGCTCGGTCGCGGCGACGCCGGCAAGCGTTCGGTCAGCCGCGTGACCACGCGTGCCGCCGCCTGCTCGTCGATGTCGCCCGCGAGGCCGATGACGAGGTTGTCGGCGACGACCTCGCGCTTCCACAGCTCGATCGCCGCGGCGCGCTCGATCCGCGCGAGCGATGCCTCGGTGCCGAGTGACGTGCGGCCGTAGGCGTGGCCCGGGCTGCAGACCCAGTCGAACCAGCGCGTGGCGAGCGCGCTGTCGTCGTCGCGGATCTCGTCGAGCACCTGCGGCGTCTCGCGCAGCAGGCGCGCGTGCTCGTCCTCGGAGAACCGTGGCTCCGCCAGGATGTCGGCGGTGAGATCGATGACCGCGTCGAGATGGCGCGACAGCGCGAGGCCCGAGATCGAGACCGCGTCGCGGGAGACACCGATCTCGATCGCGGCGCCCAGGCTGTCGAGCGTCTCGTCGAGCTCGGCGCGGTCGCGACGACCGGCACCGCGGCGCGCGAGCAGCGATGCGTGGCGATGTAGACCTTCGACACCGCGCGGATCGGCAGACGCACCGCCGCGGACCGCGATGTCGAACCAGACGAGGGGGGTGTCGGGGGAGCTCTCGACGATGACGGTTGGCTTGTTCACGCGGCGTCCTCGTCGTCTCCGCCCTCGGCACCTTCGGGCTCGGGCTCGGCGATCACGATGGTGCGGCGGTCGGGGATCAGATAGGTGCGCACGACGCGCGCGACCTCGTCCGCGGTGACCTGCGCGAGCCGCTCGGCGAGCCTGTTGACCTTGCGGAAGTCACCGAGTGCGATCTCGTAGTGGCCGAGCGCCTCGGCCTTGCCGTCGACGTCGACGAGCGAGGTCCAGAAGTCGGTCTCGGCGATGGCCTTGGCCTTCTCCACCTCGGCGGGCGAGGGTGGGGTGGCCGCCATCGCGGCGACCTCGGCATCGATCACGGCCAAGATCTCGTCGGCGGTGTGCCCACGCGCCGCGGTGACGGCGAGGCGCAGCAGCGAGGGATCGCGGAACGGCGTCAGCTGCGCGTCCACCGACGAGGCCGACTCGCGCTCGATCACCAGCCGGCGATACAGCCGTGCCGACGGACAGCCGGCGAGCAACGTCGCTACGATCTCGAGCACCGCCCAGTCCGGATCGTCCTGGCCGGGTGCCTTGTAGCCGACGAGCAAGCGGTCCGTCGCGATCGGCTTGGGCGCGCGAACGATGCGCTCGCGACTCTGCTCGGGCTCGACCACCTGCGGCACCTCGGGCAGGCTCGCGGGCGGAATCGCGCCGTAGTGGTGTGCGATCAGATCGAGGAGCGCTGGCTCGTCGAAGTCACCGACGCAGATGATCGTTGCGTTGTTCGGCGCGTACCAGGTTCGATAGAACGCGCGGATGTCGGGCAGCGAGAGCGCGCGGATGTCTTCCATCCACCCGATCGTTGGCCACCGGTACGGATGGAGCGTGAACGCGTGGGCCATCAGCTGCTCGTCGAGCCAGCCGTCGACGTCGTCCTCGACGCGCTCGCGCCGCTCGTTGGTCACGACATCGCGCTCCGACTCGACGGGGCCGGTCTCGAGCACGAGATGTTGCATGCGCTCCGCCTCGAGCTGGATGCCGAGCGCGAGGTCGCGCGCGGGGAGGCTGAGTCGGTAGTACGTCCAGTCGACCCACGTCGCGGCGTTGGACTCGCCACCGGTGCGCTCGACCAGACGATCGAACTCGCCGGGCGGCATCTTCTCGGTTTGCCCGAACATGAGGTGCTCGAACAGGTGCGCCATGCCAGTCGCGCCCGGACGCTCGTGGCGCGAGCCGACCCGGAACCAGGTCTGCAACGCGACGATCGGCGCGCGTTTGTCGATCGCGGTGATCACCGCAAGGCCATTACCGAGGCGATAGCGTCGCGCGCTGGTGCCGCGACCCGCCGGAGCTTCGGCCTCGAGCTGCCAGCGCGCGGCCGGAGACGACATCATGAGGCGTTGATACCACGTCAGCCAAAGCTCGGCTCGACCGCCAGCTGCGCGGCTGCGGCAAGCTCGTGCAATGCGGAAGATGCGCGGAACAGCTCGCCCGGAGCCCGTATGCCGACCGGCCCGACCGTGCGTCGCGCGAGCTGCGTCGCGCACCACGCCGTGATCGCGCTCGTCGTCCGGTAGATGTCGTGGCCGCGCACGACGACCTGCGCCGCCGAGAAGCCGCGCCGCACCTGCGCGATGACACCGAACCGCGTACGCGCGTAGTTGGTGCCGGCCGGTGCGTACGGCGCGAGGAGCGCACTCGCCTGCCGCGGCACGAACGGCAACGCACGCGCGAGCAAGCCGAGCGCACGCGCTGCTCCCGCGTTGCGTGTCGTCGACACATACGTCGAAACCAGGGTCGCGGCGAGGTGGCGCGGCACCGTGATCGCGTCGCCGGCCGCATAGCCGAGTGCATCGCGTTCGCCGCCGAGGTCGGGCCCCGCGTTGACCCGGCGGCGCTCACCGGCGCGGCCGGGCTCCCACCGATCGCGGCGCCACACGATCGGCCGCTCGCTGACGCCGCCGAACAGTGCGCGCTGGCTCCCGGCCGACAGCACGATGTCGTCGAACACGTAGCTGATCGCGACCTCATCGAGCGGACGATCTTCGGCGAGACGGAGGCCGGGCTCGCTGCGCACGGCCGGCCCTTCCACGCGTTCGCCGCACACGTGCTCGGCGGCCCACGCGGCGGCGAGGTCACCGAGCGTGCAGTCGAGACCCGCACCCGGCAGCGCGACGAGCCCGGAGCGGCGGGCCGTGGACTCGAGGCGTTCGTGCAAGAGGTGTAGCGCGGCCTGCTCGCCACCGACGTCGACGTAGTGCGCACCGGCGGCGAGCGCCGCTTCGATCACAGGCACGGCCGTCTCGCGCAGCGGGCCCGCCGCATTGACGACGACGCGCGCTCCCGCGAACGCCTGCGCGAGCGAGGCGGTGTTCGTCGCATCGGCGACATGGCCGTCGGCCACCGGCAACTCGCGCGCGACCTCGGCGAGTGCGCTCTGGCTGCGCCCGGCGATCTCGAAGGGGATCCCCGAGGAGGCAAGTGCGCGGCACACGCCGCGGCCCACGAGGCCGGTCGCCCCGAACACGAGGATCGCTGCTTCACCACTCATAGAGGAAGCCGAGGCGGAGGTTGTGCGAGATGCGCGTGTAGTCGCCCGCCCCGAGCGACGCCGCGTAGCCCTCGCGCGTCGCCTCGCACCCGGCCGCCGTGTAGTCGTAGTTGGCGTCGATGCAGTCGAGGCGGTGCAGCGGGTTGAACGCCCCCTCGCTGCCGACGGAGACGGTCGGCGAAAGCGCGGCACCGTACGAGAGCTGCACGGACCAAGGTGCGCCGCGCACGACGCGGCCCTGTACGCCGATGTCGAGCGTGAGGGCAGGGGGCGCGATCGAGAGTGGGCTCGTGCGCCTCGCTTCCACGGATGAGGTCTCGAAGCCGACCCGGCCGCCGAGGAGAAGCCGACCTCCGGTGTCGTGCTGTTCGACGCCAGCCCACATCGAGAAGGCGTCGTGCAAGCCACGCGTGCGCGGCATCCACTCGGGCACACCAGCGTTGCGGAACGTCGAGCCCACGCCGCGCACGTCGTAGACGGCGAACCGTGACAGGTCCTCCCAGCGGCCACCGATGTGAAGATCGAGGTTGTTCCAGATCCGCGCGCGCAGCTCGCCGTCGAGGCTCGCCGGATACGACACGTACACGGTGCCGCTGCCGACGAGCGTGGTGCCGCCATCGCGCGGCGCCTGCGTCACCGTCATGGTGCCGTCGAGGGTGGTCTGCACGTTGAGGCCGGGCGGCGTGTGATACGCGAGCCCGATCCATACCTGGGAGGCGAGGCGCACCGCGACGCCGAGGTTGAGCCGGAGGTTCTGCGCCGACACGTACCCGGAGCGCACGTCGACGTCGTAGGTCTCCGAGGCGAGCGGATTGCCGACCCCACAGGGTGTGCCGCCGCAGTCACTGGCGATGCCGTTCACGCCGTAGCCGTTCTCGAGAGCGCTATCGCGCGCATAGCGCAGCCGCAACATCGTGATCTCGTGGGTCAGGCTCGCGCCCAGGTGCACGCGCCCCGCGAGCTTGACGCTGACGCCGACGGTGGTGATGAGGCCGCGCTGGCCGCCGCCGAGCGTCGAGTAGCGGAGGGCATCGTGATTCTCGAGCTGCATCTCGCGCGGTGGCACGCGCGCCTCGAAGCCGAGCGCGAGGCGGTCGCTGCCGCGGCGGATCCACGCGAACTGCCCGCCGGGGGCGAGCTGCGTATCACGGACGCGCTCGCCCTGCGCGTAGGTGCCCGTGTCGAGATCGAGGTTCTGTGTATCCACCGTCGTTTGCTGGAGCGACGACAGCAGCGCGAAGTAGAGGTTCGTGCGCGTCTTGTCGATGCTGAGCGCCGCCGGGTTGAGCGTCAGCGAGGTCGGGTGCGCCAGCGTCGAGCCGGTGAACACGGCCCGCCCCGTGGAAGGATCACTGCGCGGAGATGCGAGCGCTTCGCACGGCACCGCCAGCCAGATCGCTGCCACCGCGATCGACGTGAGGACGCGCCGGACTGCCATCGACGGCGAACGTATCACCACACCACTGCCCTTCGCGCCGCACGATTCCACGATAAGCTCCGCGCCATGTTCGCGCGTGCGTTGCTAGTTGGTGTCCTCTCGTTCTCGTCGTTGACCTTGGTCGGATGCGAGAAGACGAACCACGAGAACATCGACAAGTGGATGAAGACCCAGAAGGGGCCGGGCAAGCTGAAGAAGGCGCTCACCGACGAGGGGCTCGACCCCGATCTGTCGGCGCACGCGGCGGCGAACCTCATCCGCATGAACCAGGACCCCGACGTGCGGGCCGCGTTCGAGAATATGTCGGAGGGCCGCCGCGTCGCGCTGATCAGCAAGCTCGCTCCGAAGCTCTGGGACCTCGCTCGCATCGAGCGCGAGGACGCGCTGCCGGCGGCGCAACAGATCGTTGCGAAGGACATGCTCATCTTCCTGCGCAAGCACGCCGATCAGGCGCAGAAGGCGCAGATCGACGGCTATCTAATCGACTGGTACGGCGTCATGTCGTACGAGGCGCGTGCCAAGGTCGGCTCGACCCTCGGTGCGGCCGTGATGCGCATGGTCGGTCCGGCCGGCGGCAAGAAGCTGGTCAGCGTGCTCAACGGCGTCATCGCGGCGCCGGGGCAGGAGAAGAACAAGATCCGTATCGGCGACGAGCTGATGCTCGGCATGGCCGCATCTGGCGAGCCCGATGCCGTGAAGTACCTGCTCGACGTTGCGCGCATGGACCGCGGCGATCCCACGTTGACCAAGCGCGCGATGTCTGCCCTGCACATCGCGTATGTCGATCCGAAAGGCCTGTTCGACACCGCCGACCCTGCGCCTCTGGTCGCCAACGTGTCGAGCCTGGTGACGATAGCCAAGGACGAGACCATGGCCGGGCAGCCGGCGAACGACGCGATCGAGCTCATCCGCATGACGGGGCAGGCCAACTGTTTCCAGCCGTTGCTCGGGATGGTTGCGTACCCGCACCGGGACACCCGGTTCCGGTATGCGGTGACGTACGCAGCCCTGTACTGCGGCGGCCCGAAATCCATTGTGGAGGTCGTCCGGGCATTGCCGGACACCGGGACCTACGTACGGGAAGAGCTTCACGGGGCCGTGTCCGGGGAGATCGCCAAGATGACCCCTAAGGCCGAGGTGCTGACCGCGCTGCGGCAGCTGCTCGACGAGAAGGGCACCGTCGCGAAGTGGGTGGCGATCGAGGCCCTCGGCGCGCTCAAGTCCGTCGAAGACCAGGCCAAGATCGCGGCCCTGGCCACGAACCAGGACAAGCTCGTGGGGTACTGGGGCGACCAGTCCGACAAGGACCCCAAGGACCGCAAGCCGGACCCGACCCTCGGGGAGCGCGCGAAGGAGGTCGCAGACATGCTAGGCGGCGGGGCGCCTGCCAAATAGGCGGGCTTCCTCGCGTGCAAGCGGGCGTTGTAGTATTGTCGTTGGCAGCCGGGAGAGAGGGAGAGTCGTCAGCTACGGCGTCTCATCGTTGGGGCTTGTTCAGGAGTTATTTCGCGCATGGACCAGAGTAAGAAGACGATGCGCCACTTCTACTGCAGGGACGTCCTCTGGGAGACGTTCGAGCAGATGGCGAACGACTTCGACTGCTCCATCGATTACCTCGTGAACGAGGCGATGCGGTACTACGCGCGCTCGAAGAACTATCAGTCGCCGGGCGCACAGCAGGTGACCGGTTCGCCGCCCGTAGCGGGGGGCCCCGCGTCATATCCAGTACCGGCAGTACCGGCAGTTCCTGCAGTTCCGGCGGTTTCGGCGGGTGCGGCGGGTGCGGCCGCTTCGAGCGTGCAGCCGCCGATGAGCAATCGTCCGCCAATGCCGCGCCAGCAGCCGGCAACGTCGCCGCCGCCGCAGCCGAACAACGCCGCAGCGCGCCGTCCCGCGCCGCCCACGCCCGGATATCCGGCCAGTAATCCGCCGCGGACGAACGGTAACATGGGGCACTCGCCGCCGCCGCAGGCGAGCAGCATGCCGCAGATGGGTTCGGGCGGTCCGACGCTGTTCCTGGTCTACAATGGCCAGCGGTATCCGGTGACCAAGGACCAATTCATCATCGGGCGCGGCAGCAAGACGTCTGATCTGCCGATCAAGGACGGCAACATCTCGCGCAAGCACGCCGCGGTGATCCGTCGCAACGGGACCTTTTACATCAAGGATCTCGGCTCGACGAATGGCATCGACTACAAGGGCATGCGCATCGACAACAAGAGGATCGACGAGGGCGACGTGTTCCACCTCTGCGATTACGAGCTTCGATTCACGTACCGCGCTGACTGATTGGCTGCCCACGCTCCCTTCATGCAGTTATTGCGGCTCTTGCGCGAGCCGCTGCTGCTTGCAGCGCCGAGCGGCGAGATTTTGGGTGTGAACGTCGCGGCCGCCGATGCGCTCGGTGCGAGTGTCAGCAACCTCGAGGGTGCGGCGATCTCGAGCTTCGCGTCGGACCCGAGTGGTCTCGGCTTCGAGCTCCACGACGGAGGCTCGTTCCCGGTGCGTTCGCGCGATGGCCGGCGGTGGGTGTGCGATGCGAGTGCGCTGGCCACGGATCTGTTCTTGCTCCGCATCTCCGGTGGCCCCGAGGCCGAGCCACGAGCGCGCGGATTCTTCGAGACACTGTCACGCCTGCACGGCCTGATCACGGGCTACGCGGGCACCAAGCCGCTCGAAGACATCTGCCTCACGCTGCTCTCCGAGGGCATGCGCACTGTGGGCGCGATCGCCGGCGGTGTGTTTCTGCTCGACAACACGGGCGCGAACCTCGAGATGAAGGGCGCGGTCGCGTATCCGGCCGAGTACGTCGAGCGCTATCGCCTCGTGCCGTTGACGGCGCCGATTCCGCTCACCGACGCGGTCAAGCGCATCACGCCCGTCTTCCTCGGTACCGCCGAAGACTACAGCAGCGGTTACCCGGAGTTCACGCGCGCCTTCCCGTACATCACATTGCGCGCGATGGCGTGCATCCCGCTCGAGCTCGACGGCCGCGCCATCGGCGTGCTCGGGCTCGGGTTCCCGTTGCCATGGAGCTTCTCGGCCCAGGACCGCGGCTTCTTGCGCGCGTTCGCGCTGCAGCTCGCGCACGTGTTGCATCGGGCGCGGCAGGTCGATGCCGACGAGGCCGCCCGCGTGCTCACGGACCGGGCGGCGTCGCGGCTCGCACTCTTGTACGGCTTCACCGAGGCGCTCGCCAAGGCGATCACACCGGCCGAGGTCGCCGAGGCGATCGTCGACAAAGGGCTCGCCGCCACGTCGGCGCGCGCAGGTGGCCTGTGGCTCCTCACCGAGGACGGCGCACATGTCGAGCTCGTGCGCAGCGTGGGGCCGACGGGGCCGCGCGCCGAGACGTTCCGCAGGGTACCGCTCGATCCGGCGCGTCGGATGCCGATCCTCGACGCGATCCAGCGCGGGGCCCCGGTGTGGCTCGAATCGTGCCGGCAGATCGAGGACCGCTATCCCGAGGCGCATCGCGCGTTTTCGCAGGGCGGCGAGTCCTCGCTCGCGTGCATTCCCCTGTTCGCGCAGGGCCGGTCGATCGGCGGGCTCGCGTTCAACTACGAGGGCGTGCATCCGTTCCTCGAGGACGAGCGCGCGTTCCTGCAGATGCTCGGCTGGCATGCGGCCCAGGCGATCGAGCGCTCGCGGTTGTACGCGGCCGAGCAGCTCGCGCGTCGGCAGGCGGAAGGGAACCAGCGCCGCAGCGAGTTCCTCGCGGACATCGGGGTGTTGCTGTCGTCGTCGCTCGACTATGCGTCGATGCTGTCGGCCGTTGCACGGGCGACCGTGCCGCGCGTCGCCGACTGGTGCATCGTCGAGCTGGAGGACGAGCGGTTGCAGGGCATTCCGCCGGCATCCGCGCACGTCGATCCGTCGAAGGAAGAGCTCGCCCTCGAGGCGAGCCGGCGGTTCCGGGCGCTCGGGCTCGATAGCGGTATTCCGGGTGTCATCCGCGCGGGGCGCTCCGAGCTGTACACCAAGCTCGATCCGATGGTGCTGCGCGCGAAGCTCCCCGATCCCGAGCTCGTGGAGCGCTACGCGGTCCTCGGCGTGATGTCGTCGATGGTCGTGCCGATCGTCGCGCGCGGCCGCACGTTCGGCGCGATCCTGTGCAATAGCGCTACCCGCAACTACGACGCGCACGACCTCGCGATGGCCGAGGAGCTCGGGCGGCGCGTCGGCATCGCCGTCGAGAACGCGCGGCTGTACCGCGAGGCGCGCGAGGCCGACCGGCTCAAGGACCAGGTCCTCGCGATGGTCAGTCACGAGCTGCGCCACCCGCTGGCCCCGATCGTGACCACGCTCGGCCTCATGGAGGTGCGCGACCGCGAGGCGTTCGCGGCCGAGCGCGCGATGATCACGCGCAACATCCAGCACGTCGTGCGCCTCGTCGACGATCTGCTCGACGTCGCGCGCATCACCAACGACAAGGTCACGCTGACGAAGACGCGGTTCGATCTCGCGCATGCGATCGACAAGGCCATCGAGATGGCCAATCCGCTTGTCGTCGAGCGGCGGCATCGGTTGAGCGTGCGGTCAGCGGGGCGCGAGCTGCCGGTGAGCGCCGACGAGGCGCGCTTGACGCAGGCGATCGCAAATCTGTTGACCAACGCCGCCAAGTACACCGAGCCCGGTGGGCGGATCGACGTCTCGACGAGCGTCGACGGCATGACCGCGGTCGTGCGCGTGCGCGACTCCGGCATCGGCATCGCCCCCGAGCTGTTGCCGACGATCTTCGACATGTTCGTGCAAGAGAAGCGCGCGCTCGATCGGGCGCAAGGCGGGATGGGCATCGGGCTCACGGTCGTGAAGCGCGTCGTCGAGCTGCATGGCGGCGTGGTGTACGCGCACAGTGCGGGCCTGGGGCAGGGCACGGAGCTCGTGATCGAGCTGCCGCTGGCGGCGCCGCTCTCGCGCGAGATGCCGATCGTGGTTCCGCTCGCCACGCCGAGCTCGACGCCGGAAATTGGACAGCGGCAGCAGCTGCGCGTGTTGATCGTCGACGACAACGAGGACGCCGTGGAGGTGCTGCAAGATGCTCTCGCGGCGCTCGGGTGTGCCCCCGAGGTCGCGCACGACGGCCCGTCGGCGCTTGCGGCAGCCGAGCGCGCGGACCTCGATCTCGCACTCCTCGATATCGGGTTGCCCGTGATGGACGGCTACGAGCTGGCGCGCCGGCTGCGCGCACTGCGGCCGGGCGGGCCGCGTCTCGTCGCGCTCACGGGATACGGCCAGGCCTCGGATCTCGCGCGCTCGCGCGAGGCCGGCTTCGACGAGCACATCGTCAAGCCGGTCACGCTCGATGCCCTGCGCGGGATCCTCGCGCGCTGTCTCTAACACCAGGCGCGCACGCCGGCCGACGCAAGAGCATCGGCGTATACATGGGTACGCGGCGATCTGGCTGCAGGGGGGAGTCACTGCACACCTGCCGTCGCACGACGTGGAGTGTTAGCGTCGGCCGGTGGATGCCGAGCTGAAGCGCCGCGTAGACGCGCTCCGCAGGCCGCTCGAGCTCGCAGCAGCCGACGGCTTCGCGGGCGTGCGTAAGGTGCAAGGCCTCGGGCACGCGCTGCGCGCCGCGTGCGACGGGATCCTCGCGAAGCTCCCGAACGGAGAGGCGTTCGTCGCGTGGAGGAACGTCCTCGCGAAGTGGGAGCAGCTCGACGAGGGGGCGCAGGCGATCGAGGTCGCGCGAGGGATGCGACTCATCGCGAGGTTCCCGCGGCCGCCGGCGCCGGTGTCGCGGGCGGCGGCGCCGGGCTTGCGTGCGAGCAGTGTTCCCCGTCCGACACCGACGCCGACGCCGCAACCGACACAGCATCCGACACCGACACGAAAACTGACGCCGACGCCGACACCGACACCGACACCGACGCCGACGCCGACGCCGAAACCGAAACCGAAACCGAAACCGACGCCGACGCCGACGCCGACGCCGACGCCGACGCCGACGCCGACACCAACACCGACGCCGCCGGCCGCGCGTTCTCGCGCACCTCAGTCCGACGTCGCGCTTACGCCATCGTCGAAGAAGAAGCGCGCGGCCGAGCCCGAGGAGCCGATCGATCCGCTGGCCGCGCCGACGAATACCTTGCCTGGCATCGGGCCCGCGTTTGCGGAACGACTGGCCGAGAAGGGCCTTTTCACCGTCGAAGATCTGCTGTGGATGGTCCCGCGCCGGTACGACGACGTGCGCGATGCGAAGTCGCTCGCCGAGGCATGCGAGTTGCCCGACGGGACCCGCGTCACGTTCGTCGCAAAGGTCGCGTCGGCGCGGATGGTGTTCGCGCGCGGGCGCAAGTGGGGCGAGGTCCGGCTCGGCGCGATGGACCTTACGTCGCCCGCGACCGCGCTCGTGCGCTGGTTCAACGTGTTCGCGATCGACAAGCGCATGCCGGCGGGCTGTCAGGTCGTGCTGTCGGGTGTGGTGCGGAAGCGCGGTGGGCGGACCGAGCTCGCGAACCCCGACATCCTCGGCATCGAGATCGAAGGGCAGCAAGCCAAGAGCGCGCCCGCCATCCTCGCGCGCTATCCCGATGTCGCGGGTGTACCGCCGGGCCGTCTACGCGCGGCGTGCGCCGCGGCGTGTGCGCGGGTCGGGGCGTCCGTCGACGACGGCGTCCCCGCGAACATCGAGAAGGCCGCGGGCATGCCGAGCCTCGCCGAGACGCTCGCGCAGCTGCACGCGCCGCCGGCGGATATCCCGGCGGAGCAGCTCGCGGCGATGAATCGCGGCGATAGTGCGTGGCAGAAGCGGCTCGCGTTCGGCGAGCTGTTCGCGCTCGGCGTCGCGATCACGCAGCGGCGGCGCGCGCGGCGGCACGACGCGGCGGTGCCGTGTCCGCGTGCACCGGGCCTCGAAGCCGAGCTCGCGCGTGCGCTGCCGTTTCCGCTCACGGGTGCGCAGAAGCGGACCGTCGACGAGCTGTGGACGGATCTCGCGCGCCCCGTGCCGATGAATCGGCTGCTGCAAGGGGACGTCGGCGCGGGCAAGACGGCGGTCGCGTTCGCGGCCGTGTTGCCCGTGGTGCGCGCGGGGCGGCAGGCCGCGGTGATGGCGCCGACGGAGCTGCTCGCCGAGCAGCACATGGAGACGTGGCGCGCGTGGGCGAAGGCCACGAAGCTGCGCGTCGAGTTGCTGACCGCCTCGACGCCGAAAGGCATCCGGAAATCGCTGCTCGCGCTGCTCGCGGCCGGCGAGATCGATGTGGTGATCGGCACCCACTCGCTGCTCGCCGAGAGCGTCGGGTTCAACGCCCTGGGCCTCGTCGTGATCGACGAGCAGCATCGTTTCGGCGTCGCGCAGCGGGCGCGGCTCCGCGACAAGGGAGACGGGCAGGGCGCCCCGCACTTGCTCGTGATGACGGCGACCCCGATCCCGCGCACGCTCGCGCTCACCGCGTACGGCGACCTCGATGCGAGCGTGCTCGACGAGCTGCCGCCGGGGCGCCAGCCCGTGGCGACCAGGCGCCTCGAGAACGCGCGCGGGCGTGCCGCGGCGATCCGAACCATCGCGGAGCGCGTCGCGGCGGGTGAGCGCGCGTACGTCGTGTGCCCCAAGGTCGAGCCGAGCGATGAGGCCGACGTCGAGGGCAGCCGCGACTGGGCCGACGCGACCACCACCGCCGACGAGCTCGCGCGTGAGTTGCCGGATGTGCGCGTCGGACTCGTGCACGGCCGGCTCGACAGCACCGCGCGCGATCAGGTGATGCGCGCGTTCAAGCGTGGCGAGCTCGACGTGCTGGTCGCCACCACGGTGATCGAGGTCGGCGTCGATGTTCCCGCAGCCACGCTGATCGTGATCTTCGACGCCGATCGGTTCGGGCTCGCCCAGCTCCACCAGCTGCGTGGGCGCGTGGGCCGCGGCACCGGAGCCTCGCAATGCCTCCTGCTCTCGCGTGGCGAGCTCGGCCCGGATGCCGAGCACCGGCTGTCCGCGATGGCCTCTACCCATGATGGCTTCCAGATCGCCGAGTACGATCTGGCCCTGCGTGGCCCGGGCGAGCTCCTCGGGCCCCGGCAGGCCGGCGTGCCGCGGCTGCGGTTCGGCGACCTCGCCCAGCACACGGCACTTCTCCTGGAAGCACGGCAATATGCAGAGCAGCTCGTGGACGAAGATCCCGAGCTGACCAGGCCCGCGCATGCGACGTTACGCAGCGCGATCGACCGCAGGTTTGCACGTCACGTGTACGGCGCGGAAAGCGGCTAGCCGAGTAGCCACTTCGGTGAATTCATCGCGGTTTTCACTTTGGCGTTGATCTCGTACGAGGCCCTAGTAAATTGCGCCGCAACTATGAAGCTCATTCCCGCGTTCGTTCTTGCCTCGGCGGCGTTTCTGACGGCCTGTAGCTGGGGTGACGGCAGCGGCACCGACAACCCGAACCCGACGCCGGATGCACCGGTTTCGCAGAACGTGTGCGGCGACGGCGTCTGCGCCTCGCAGGAGATCGGGTTTTGCACGCAGGACTGCGGGATGACGAACCCGCCAGACGCGCAGACCACGACGTGTGGCAATGCCGTCTGCGACGCGACCGAAACGTACGACACGTGCCCGAACGACTGCCCCAACAACGGCGGCTCGGGCTCGGGCTCGGGCAGCGGTGACCCGCTCGCCTGTTTGCTTACCTGCGCGATCGCGCCGGACCCGGAGAGCTGCTTCATCGGTTGCTTCGGCTTCGGCGGCGATGACTCGGGTTGCACGGGCGGCGCGCCCAACGGCACCTGTGACGCGAACGAGATGGCCGGGCTGATCACCTGCGTCAGCGACTGCCCGCTGTTCTAGTCACGAACCTGGTCGCCGAGCCACCCGAGATACGGGGCGTGGCCGGCGATCACCGGGAGCACGATCAGCTCCGGCACCTCGTACGGGTGCAACGCGAGTAGACGTGCGGCGAGCGCCTCGTAGCGCTCCTGCGTGGTCTTGATGACGGCGAGGACTTCGCTGTCGTCGCAGACCGTGCCCTGCCAGCGGTAGATCGAGCGGATCCCGCTTACGAGGTTCACGCACGCGGCGAGCCGCTCCTCGACGAGGATCTTGGCGACTTCCGTGGCCTTTTCGGCGCTCGGGAAGGTCGACAAGAGGACCAGGGCGGTAGCGGTCGGGTCCGGCACAACCGGGCTGTACCACGGTGCCCTTGCCGTGTAGGGTTCGGCGCCGTGTTGATCGTCCAGAAGTATGGCGGGACCTCTGTGGGCTCCACCGAGCGCATGCGCAACGTTGCCGCGCGTTGCCTCGCCGCCGCTCGAGAAGGTCATCAAGTCGCGGTCGTGGTGTCGGCGATGTCGGGCGAGACCAACCGTCTGCTCAAGCTCGTCAGCGAGATCCACGACGATCCGAATGACCGCGAGGTCGACGTCGTTGTCTCGACCGGCGAGCAAGTGTCCGTCGGCCTCGTCGCGCTCGCGATCCGCAAGCTCGGCGGCAAGGCGCGGAGCTTCCTCGGTCACCAGTGCAAGATCGTGACGGACAGCTCGTTCGCGCGCGCGCGCATCGTGTCGATCGACAGCCAGCCGATCAAGGACGCGCTCGCCCAGGGCGAGATCGCGGTGATCGCCGGCTTCCAGGGCGTCGACGAGCAGGGCAACATCACCACCCTCGGGCGCGGCGGCTCGGACACGACAGGCGTCGCGATCGCCGCCGCCCTCAACGCCGACGTCTGCGAGATCTACACGGACGTCGACGGCGTCTACACCACCGATCCGAACGTCGTGCCCTCGGCACGCAAGATCGATCGCATCAGCTACGAGGAGATGCTCGAGCTCGCGTCACTCGGCGCGAAGGTTCTGCAGATCCGCTCCGTCGAGCTCGGCATGAAGTATGGCGTGAAGATTCACGTCCGCTCGAGCTTCTCGGATGTCGAAGGGACCTGGGTCGTCCCGGAGGAAACCGCCATGGAGAAAGTCGTCGTCTCGGGAGTCACCGTCGCCAAGGACGAAGCCAAGATCACCGTCGAGGATCTGCCCGATGCCTCGGGCGTTGCGAGCAAGCTGTTCGCGCCGCTCGCCGATGCACAAATCTCGGTCGACATGATCGTCCAGAACCAGGCGTACGACGGCACCACAGACCTCACGTTCACGGTGCCCAAGGGTGACCGCAAGCGCACCATCGACATCCTGCGCGACAAGGTGCCCGACCTCGTCGGCAAGGGCGGCGAGCGCCTCAGCTACGACGACGAGATCTGCAAGGTCAGTGCGGTCGGCGTGGGCATGCGCTCGCACGCCGGCATCGCGAAGACGATGTTCGAGCTCCTCGCCAAGGAGGGCATCAACATCCAGCTCATCTCGACGAGCGAGATCAAGATCTCGTGCGTCATCGCGCGCAAGTACGCCGAGCTCGCGATCCGCTCGTTACACGAGGGCTTTGGCCTCTCGCTACCGCCGAGCGAGCGCACCAGCCTGTAGGAGCGCATCATGGGCGGCTGCACCAACTGCAAGGGCAAGGCGGGCTGCGACGACCACAAGGGCTCGATGATGAGCGAAGTCGAGCGTGCGCTGGCCGACCTTTATCCGACACAGACCTGGGGCGAGGTCGTCGATGCATATCCGAACCCGCTCGCCCCCGACGAGCTCGCAGGGCTCGCCGAGGAGCTCGCCACCGAGCTCAAGGCCGCCACGTTCGTGCGCACGGGCAGCGACGACGAGCCGTGCGACTACATCTACATCCTCGCGCTCGGTCGCGCGCCGTGTGCGATCCAGGTCCGTGACCACGGCGTCCCCGTACCCGCCGAGTGGGCGAGCCTCGATGCCGTCGAGGAATTGTATCTGCGCATCGTCGTCAGCCAGCGCGTGCGCGTCGCCGCCGTGCAGCAGGTGGCGGTCCAGGCCGTGCGCACCGACGACGGCTTCGTGATTCACGAGCGCCCGCGCGCCGGCGTGTACGACGCGCCGCTGCTCTCGCGCATGCAGCGGCTCGTCACGATCCTGCCGGCGTACGACCTCACACACCTCGACTTCGGCGACATCGCGCACGCGCCGCCCGGGTTTCAGGCGGGCATCTGGACCGAGCTCTACGGCGCTGCCCCGTCGATCGCGAACTACCTGTTCTATCCGCAGCCGCAGACGATGGTCTCCACGACCTTCGTCGCCGCACGGGGAGCCGCCGCATGACCACGAGCTCTGGGACTCCCAGCGGCCTCGAGGACGAAGTCCGGGAGGCGCTGCGCGAGTTGGTCGCCGAGATCGGGGCTGTCTCGGCGCGCATCACCGAGAACGACGAGCTCCGCTCCGGCGTCCCCGCGCGCACCATCGCGCTCGGCGGAGGCGAGTACCTGCGTGTCGAGCTCGGCACGCGCTCGAGCGCTGACGTCCCCATCGAGGCCGCGTTCGAGCGCGCCACGCGCCACCTGCGTGCCATCCGCCGTCGCTGGGAGGTCGCGCGGCTGCCGGAGGTGTCGATCGGTCCGGGCATGGCGCCCACCAGCGACAAGGTCGGCGAGCGCATCGCGAGCTACCTCAAGGCGCTCGCGTCGATCGACCGCGCGAGCAACGCGTTCGTCGTGCGCGCGGGCAAGCTCGTCGCCTCGGCCACGCCTCCCGACGAGCTCGAGACGTCGCGCTGGCAGTTCCTCGCGCGCCGCGCGGCCAACACCAAGGAGCCCGGCTCCTCGTACGGGGAGATCGTGGACCCCGACGCCTACGCGATGACGTTCTGGTACGACTGCACGCTCATCGTGTTCCTCGCCGAGCCGTACGGCATCGACTTCGTGCGGCATCGCTGCCGCCAGGTCGCGCGCGAGCTCGCCAACTTGTTGCCGCTCCTCGAGCCCGATCCCGATGCGCCCGCCGCGATACGCCGCAGGCCGCCGACGATCCCGTAGCGGTTCCCGAAGATGGGCCAACCCCGTTCCCCCGGGATGCGTTCAGAACGTCAGGTGTGCTTCGAAGCGCGCCGTCATGCCGACGAGGGCCGTGGCGCAGTCACCACTGGGCGAGCACGGGGCCACGTCGAAGAGTCCGAGTAACTGCGCACCGACCACGACGCCCAACGCAGCCTTGCCCGCAGGGACACGTGTGCGGTGCACGGCCCCGGCCTCGACCGTCGTCCGGAAACCATAGCTCGAGTGATCGGGCCCCCACATCTCTCCGCCTGAGCCCAGGATCAGACCGCCGATGAAGCCGCGCACGAGTGGTGCCCACCCAGTGCGCTGCCATCCGGGCGCCCAACCCGCGCCGACGTCGAAGCCTGCCCCCGCAGGGCCGATCGGCAACATGAGCCCGAGCATGTCGAAGCGCGTCACGATGAGCGCGTCGCCGAGGTGAAGCCCCCACGCGAGCTGAATCTCCGGTGCGTACCGCAGCAGCGCCGGAATCGAGGGCGGGTGGTCGGTGTCAAGCTGCGAGGAGGCCGTGCCACCGAGTCCGACACTGGCGAACCTGCCTTCCGCCTGGGCGGAACGTCCCATCGCGAGCACCAGAGCTAGTGCACACACCATGTGCCGTTTCATGCGCGGACCCTGGCACACGCGGCAACACCGTACGACCTGTTCACGCGTTGCTCACGCATGGCCGCGTCGAGAGCGGCAACGTGCGGCAGAGCAGGGACCCGCCCGGGAAGCGTCATTGCTATTCGAGCCGGATCCCGACGCATCTGCAGCGATCATCGCGGCCGCCGACGACCTCGCAGCGCCATTAGATGGCTGACACCAGCGTCGGATCCGCCCGGCGCAGCCGCAGGTGCAATTGGCCGATCTCGGCGAGCAGCGCGTTCAGCTCGACCAGCTGCGACTCGATACGGTCGTGAATGATTCCGTCGATGATGACCTCGAGGAGGCCTTCCCCGCGTCCGCCGAGCTCCAGCAGCGCGGTCGACCATGCGTCGGGCTCCGGCGCCTTCGCAAGCCACGACCGGCTCTCGACGTACTCCTGTTGGATCGCGAGGAGATGAGGCTTCGCCTGCGCCAGCTTCTTCTCCGCGCGCCGCATCGCGAAGAAGCGCTTGAACGGAGCCAACAGGGCGAGCGGTGATGACTGGGTGATGTCGTTGAAGGAGGCCGTGCCCGCGGCGCCCAGATCGCCGGAGGCCGCCGCGAGCAGGTGCAGGGCAGTGTCGACATGGGTGAAGAGCTCTCGGTGCGACGTCATGTGCGGACCGTCGCAAGCTTCGCACGGCCCACCACGGGGATTCGCGGTGGTCCGAACGTATCGAGGAGCGCCGCGCCGACGCTGTCGCCTCGGGCTTCGCTCGGTCCGGTTCTAGCCGAGCAGGCTCTTCAGCACGCTGGCATCGCCTTCGAGCGCGGTGCGCTGCATGTAGAGGTGTAGGCCGCGCTCGCCGCCGAGCTCCTCGCCACCACCCGCACGGCCGGGGCCGCCGTGGACGAGGGTAGGGAGCGCGGTGCCGGGGCCGGGGCTCTGCGCGGCCATCTTGGCCGAGCCGAGGTAGAGGCGGCCGGCCCACGGTGCGGCGGCGCCGACGAAGCTCGCGACCCAGTCGCGCTCGTCGGAGTACGCGGAGCTGACGAGGCAGCCCTCGCCGCGCGCGATGAAGTCGGCGGCGAACGTCGCATCGCCCGAGTACGGGGCCACCGTGACGACCGGGCCGAAGATCTCGTGCTCGTTGAGCGGCCCGCATTGCATCGGCGTCGGCGTGGTGCGTACGACCGGGCCAACGAAATAGCCCTTGCCCGCGGGAACGCCGGCCGGCGAGCACTCGCCGGTGCCGCCGAACACGGGCGCCGTCGCGTTGGCGAGGCGCGCGATGCCGGCGAGCACGTCGGCCTTCTGCTGCGCGGTGGCGAGCGGGCCCATGCGGACGTTGTCCTGCGCGGGGTCGCCGACGATCAGTGACGACAGGCGCTCGCGCAGCGCCTCGAACACGGCATCCTCGGTGCCGCTGGGGACGAGCACGCGGCGGATCGCGGTGCACTTCTGGCCGGTCTTCTGCGTCATGTCGCGCACGACATCGGCGAGGAACAGCCCGCCGGTCTCCGACGAGAGATCGACGTCGGGACCGAGGACCGCCGCGTTGAGGCTGTCGGCCTCGATGTTGAGGCGCACGCCGTGCTCGATGATCTTGGGGTGGCCGCGCAGCATGCGCGCCGTCGACGAGCCGCCGGTGAACGCGACGACGTCGCCGGGGCCGAGGTGCTCGAGCAGCGTCCCCGCGGGACCGACGAGCATCTGCAGTGCGCCGGCGGGGAGGAGAGGCGCGAACAGCTCCATCATGCGATGGGCGACCTGCGCCGTCGCGGTGGCCGGCTTCGCGATCACCGGCATGCCCGCGAGTAGCGCACATGCGAGCTTCTCGCACAGGCCCCAACCGGGGAAGTTGAAGGCGTTGATGTGGACGGCGACCCCGCGGCGGCGCGCCCACACGTGCTGGCCGCCCATGCGCGCGGTGCGGCCGACCTGGATCGGCTCACCGTCGGCGAGCAGGGTGGTGGTTCCCAGCTTCGCGCCGAGCTCGGCGTAGTGCGACAGCGTCATCGCGCCGCCGTCGACGTCGAACTTGGCGTCGCTGCGCGTGTTGCCGCCGTTGGCGACGGCCATCGCGATCAGCTCTTCTCGCGCGCCGTGAATCGCCTTGGCCAGCGCGCCGAGCAGCGCCGCCCGCTGCGCGAACGTGAGCCCGCCGAGCTCGCGGATGCCGGCGCCGCGGGCGTGAGCGAACGCGGACGCGAGGTCATGTCCCGAGGCGACCTCGGCGATCGGAGCCTCGGTGGCCGGGTTGACCAGGGTCGTCCGCGTACCGGACCCCTGCGACCACGTGCCCGACAGATAGCTGGCGAGGAGCTGCATGCGCGCTTCATAGCAAACCCTCGGTGGCCTGGGCTATCGTCGCGGCGGGATGTCGCCGCTGGTCAAGCGCCTGGTCTTGGGGGCGGTCGCCCTGCTGATCGTCGTGTTCGGTGGCGCGTCGGCCTACTACGCCCTCGGCGAGGGCAAGTGGACGTTCTTCGACTGCATCTACATGACGGTCATCACCGTGACCACGGTCGGTTACGGCGAGACGCTCGAAGGAATGGACAAGGTCCATTACGCGCGGACGTTCACCGTCATTCTGTTGTTGTTCGGCACCGGCAGCATCGTGTACTTCGCGTCGACGATCACCGCGTTCATCGTCGAGGGTGACCTGAAGAACGTCCTGTTCGCCTCGAGGATGAAGAAGAGGATGAAGCGCATGAAGGACCATATCGTGGTGTGCGGCGCCGGCTCGACGGGGCGCAACGTGATCGAGGAGCTGTTGAAGACGAACGTCCCCACGATCGCGGTCGACGTCGACGAGCATGCGCTCAAGGAGATCGCGGAGGACTACGCGAACGCAGAGTTCTCGTATCTGGTCGGTGATGCGACCGACGACGAGATCCTCGAGGGCGTCAACCTCCCCGCGGCCCGCGGCTTGGTCGCAGCGCTGTCGTCCGACAAGGACAACCTGTACCTCACGGTGTCCGCACGGCAGGTCAATCCAAACATCCGGATCATCGCCCGCTGCTCGGAGATGTCGCACGTCGAGAAGATCCGGCGTTCCGGCGCGGACTCGGTGGTGTCGCCCAACTACATCGGCGGCATGCGCATGGTCTCGGAGATGGTGCGCCCGGCGGTGGTGAAGTTCCTCGACGACATGTTGCGCGACAAGCGCGGGGCGTATCGGATCGAGGATGTGCTCCTCGGCGACCAAGCCCTCGCGTTCGGCCGCACGCTGCGAGAGGCGCGCGTGCGCGAGCGGTTTGGCATGACCGTGCTCGCGGTGCGCGGCGCCAAGGACGAAGGCTGGCGGTACAACCCCGATCCCGACGCGCAAATCGGACCGGGCACCACGCTCGTGGTCCTCGGCTCGGCGGAGCAAGTCGCCGCACTGCGCAAAGAAGCGGGCGAGAGCGCTCGGTCCGCGGGATAGGACCGCGCTTACGCGCACGTGCCCCACGCGGGTTTGCGCGGATGCGGCCCCGTCGCCTGCGCGCTACGCTTGGCGATGGTCGACGGGCCCCAAACCCTTCGGGAACCACCCCGAACGGGTCGGGAGTGCGACACCGCGCAGCCGGGTGCGGCAGCGCAACGGACGCGACGGTCCACGGCCGTTGGCACGACGAGAACACGCCACGCCGTCATCGGCGCGGTGCTGCTACTGGTGCTGAGTTCCCTCGGCGCGGTACAGGCCGGCAAGGCCGGCAAGGACTTCACCACCGACCTCGACCTCAAGACACCCGCGCTCGCGAAGGCGCCGCCGATCGTGCTGTCCGTCGAGACGCCGCGCCTCAGCCGCCGCGTGTTCGTGGTCATCGTCGACGGGCTGCGCGCTGACCGTTCCTACGAGCTGCCGTTCCTCGACGAGCTGCGGCGCGACGGGCTCGATCTCGAGGCGCGCTCGCATTATCCGACGTGGTCGCGGCCGAACTACGTCTCGATCCTCGCCGGTGTGACACCGATGGCGAGCGGCGTGCGCACGAACTATCACGTCACGCCCGTCGGGCTCGATTCGCTGATGGATCGTGCGCGCGCGGCGGGCATGCATACGGCGACCGCCACCGATTACGCGATGCTGCCGGAGCTGTTCCGCGCGCCGGATCTGCCCGTGCGGTCTGCATTCGACGACGCGCGCTATACGCCGTGGCCGGGCGGCTTCGTCGAAGCGGGACGTGACCTGGTCGCGAGCAACGCGGAGCTCGTGGTGATGCTGCTCAGCCCCGTCGATATCACGGGTCACGAACGCGGCGCCGACGCGCCCGAATACCGCGCCGCGACGGAGCGTGCGGATCGCGCGCTGGCGAAGGTGCTCGGCGACGTCGACCTTTCGCTCGACACCATCGTCGTTGTCGCCGACCACGGCCACACCGGCCCGGGGGGGCATGGAGGCGTCGAGCCCGAGGTCCTCGCGGTGCCGCTGGTGATGGCGGGAGCCGGCATCGCGCGCGAGGCCACGATCCATGACGCGCGACTGATCGACATCGCCCCCACGGTCGCGGCGCTGCTCGGCCTGCCTGCGCCAGGGCACGGCCTCGGCGCCACGCTCGTCGACGCCCTCGCGCTGACGCCGGCGCAACGGACGGCGCGCGTCGCGGCGGATCGCCAGCGCCTGTCGATCACGGAGAGCACGGTCGCGCTCGCCGAGGCGCGCGCGGAGCTCGCACAGCTCGACGATCGCGCCCTGCGCCTCGGGATCGTGGCTAGTGGCGCGGCGATCGCGATCATGGTCGCGGTCCTGTTGCTGCGGCGGCGCGCCATGCGCCTCGACCTGCGCGTGCTGTCGGTCAGCGTGCCGGCGTTCTTCGGCATCTACTTCGTGCTGATCGGAACGATCGGGCAGCGGTTCTCACCGTCGCTCGTACCGGCCCAGGGCGACATCGCGCGGGCGATGTTGCCGTACGCGGCCATCGGCATGGTCGCGCAGCTCGCGGCCTCCCTATGGGCGTTACGTTCGCATCGCACGCTCGCTGCGCGTCTCGCGGCGGCGAACGGCATTGCGTGGGTGTGTCTCGTCTTGACGATGGTCCCGGCGGGCCTTTTGTGGGCATACTTTCCTCCGCCGTACGTGGTTGTTCCCAGCCCGTTCTGGCTCGTGGTGATTCCGGCGGTCCAGGTCGCGGTGGCAGGGACGGCGATCAACGTCGCGCTGATGCTCGTGATCGAGGTCATCGTGTTCGCGGCCCGAGCGTGGCAGCGGCCGGCGTGAGCGAGGCCGTGCTATAGCTCCGGGTGGTGGCTCGCGACGACGCACAAGGCGCACAACGCCCGGGGTGGGCGAAGTGGGTGACCTGGGGCTCGCTCGCCATCGCGATCGTCGCGCTCGTGTTCACCATCCGCGACGTCGGCCTGGTGACGCTCGGGAACTATCTCTCGCGCATTGGCTGGTGGTGGATCGCCGTCGTCCTGCTCGAGACGCTCAACACGGTGCTCCACGCGACGGCGCTGCGCGCGTTTGCGGCGCCCGACAAGATCCGCCTGCGCAGCACGCTGCTCGCGCAGCTCGCGGGGCGCGCCGTCAACGCGGTCACGCCGACGGGCAACTTCGGCGAGCTCGTGAAGATGTCGGTGCTCACCGAGGTCGTCTCGCAGTCGCGCGCAGTGGCGACCGTGCTCCTCTATAACGTCGTCAGCTTCACCATCGAGCTCGGCATCGTCGCGATCGGAGCCGCGCTCTGCGCCGTGTTCGTGCCCTTGTCCGCCGAGCTGCGCGCGATGTTCGCGGGCGTCTCCGTCGTGTGCTTCGCGATCTCGGTCGGGCTCTACCTGCTCGTGCGCCGCGGCATGCTGGCAAGCATGGTGCGCGTGCTCGTCAAGCTACGCGTGATGTCGCAGGAGCGGTACGCGAAGCTGGGCGAGAAGCTGCGCAGCGTCGACGACAAGCTGCGCCTGGTCGCCGGTGCGAGTCGCCGCGATCGGGCGATCGGCATCATCGCGCTCGCCGCGTCGCGGTTCTCGGCGATCGTACTGTCGCTCGTGATCCTGCACGCGGTTGGCAAGTCGATCACGATCGGCTTCGTCGCCCTGTGGACCGTGGGCAGCTTCCCGATCTACCTCGCGTCGACGCTGGTCCCGATGGGCCTCGGCGTGTCGGAGGGGGGCTACTACGGTCTGTTCCGCTCGCTCGGCTACAACCCCGCGACGGGCGTCACGCTCGTGATCGCGCGGCGCTGCATCACGATCATGTACGCCGCGATCGGGCTCGTGCTGGTGACCACGAGCGAGACGGTGAAGCGCGCGCAGGAAGCTCGCAGGGCGGCGGCGGCGGCGGCTCCGGCGGCTCCGGCCTTGGCTGATCCGGCGCTGCCCATCGCACCGCTCGCTGTCGCCGACGAATCGAAGTAGCCCGCGGGAACGCGGTTCGCATCGTTGTCCGAACGAACAACGATGTCCGAGGAAGTCGGGTCTGCGTCTCCATCCTCGTCTCCGTCTCTGCCTCCGGCTGATCGGCCGTCCCGCTGGACGACGGCAGGCCGCGCCTTCATCGGCGCGCTCCTCGGTGGCACCGCCGGCGCGCTGGCCGCGATCCTGACCACTCAGCTGATCAAGTGGATGCTCGAGGTGCTGGCCGAGCAGCGCACCTGGATGTACCTGGTCATGCCGCTCGTCGCCGTTTGCCTGTCGGTGCTGGTGCTCAACGTGGTCGCGCAGGGCGAGGCGGTGCAGCGCATCGTGCCGCTGCGGTTCTGGCGGGGCCGCGCGACGTCGAAGTGGTACGTGTTTCCGCGCGACGTCGCGCGCGCGGATCTCACGGCCGATGTGGTTGCGACCGCCGGCGAAGAGGAGAAGTTCCCGTGGCGGCTGGCGCCCATCCGCGCGGTCGCGATCCTCGCGACGGTGGGACTCGGCGCGCCGATGGGCACCGAAGCTCCGGCGGCACATCTCGGCGTCGCGGCCGGATCGTGGTTGAAGGCCAAAGCGCATTGGCGGCCGTTCGTTCGCCCCGCCGCCATCGCCGGCGGTGCGGCGGGTGTGGCGGCGCTGATGGGCATCCCCCTCGTCGGCACGGCGTTCATGCTCGAGCTCGGACGCCGCCGCGGTGCCCCGCTCAGCTTCGAGCGCGTGGTCGCGGCGTTGATCGGAGGGCTCGTCGGCTGGGAGCTCAATGTCGTGCTCGGTCTGAACCTGATCCGCCTGGTCGTGCCGAAAGTTCCACCGGCCGATCTGACGGACGCCGTGCTCGCGGCGCTGTGCATCGGCGCGATCGCAGGGGCCGTCACCTCGATCACCGGCGCGTTGATCTACGAGGTTCGTGGCTGGAAGGCCGGGCCCGTGCGGAAGCTGGTCGTGGGCGGCCTCGCCATGCTCGCGGGCGCGATCGCGGTGTCTCTCGTCGCGACGCCGGCGGCCGCGGTCGGCCCGGGTGGTGCGGCGATCGTGTGGGCCGAGACCACGCAGACGGCAGCGCTCACGTTGCTGGCGCTCGGCCTCCTGCGCGCCGCGATGACCATCTCCGCGGTCGCGGCCGGTGGCTGCGGCGGCGTGTTCGTGCCCTTCCTCGCGATCGGCGACATTACCGGCCGCGTGTTCTCCGAGGTGTTCGGCGTCCCGCCGGATCTCGCGGGCTCGGCGGGTGCGGCGGCGGGCATCGCCGGTGGATACCGGCTACCGTGGACGGCGGTGATGATGGTGCTCGGCGTCGGCGGTCCGTATGCGGCGATGCTCACGTGTCTCGCCACGGTCGGTGTCGCGACGGCGGCGGCGATCATCTCGGCGCGGGGGCTCACCCACGTGATCGACTGGATCGCTCACCGGCCGCAGCCCACACCGGTAGAGCTACAGTAGGGAGCGGGGCACGAACCTGCTCATGGATGGCCGCTGCGAGAAGCGACCGCTATCTGCCTGGTCGCAGCGTCCCCGATTCCGTGGTAACCCAGCGACGTGTTGCCCGAGCCCACCGCCACGCGTGCGCCCGTCGAGCTCGACCGCGCCGTCTGCCGGGAGTTCTGGGAGGGCCAGGCCCAAAACGCGAGCGACCCACGCTCCGTCACCCTCGACAAGCAGGCCGCGTGGACGATGCGGTTCGAGGTGAGCCTGTATCAGGGCTGGCTGCTGCGCCGGATCCCGCGGACGCGCAGGGCCACCATCGTCGACCTCGCGTGCGGCAACGGCGACTGGACCACGGTGCTCGCCGAGCGCGCCGACAAGATCGTCGCCGTCGACTTCAGCGAAGGCATGGTGGCCGCGTGCCGCGCGCGGCTCGAGCGGGCAGGACAGCTCGAGCGTGCCGAGCTCGTATGCGGCGACGTCTCCGAGGTCGCGGTGCCCACGAGCGACCTCGTCGTCGCGGGTGCGGTGACGCAGTACCTGTCCGATGCGCAGGTCGGCGCGCTGCTCACCAACGTCCGCGGCGCGCTCGCCCCCGACGGCCTGTTCTATCTACGGACCACGGTATCGACGACGGGCGAGACGCAGGTCCGTCAGGACGCGACGTTCCAGGGCGTGTACCGCCCGAAGGCGTGGTTCGACGAGCGGATCGCGCGCGCCGGGTTCACGACCGTGGCGACGACCACCGCGACCGAGTTCGTCGCCGACGAGGCCGCGCGGCGCTTCCTCGGCCCGCTGCGCCCGTTGCTGGATTACCCGCTGTACGGGATCCGCAAGATCGCGCGGCGGAACAAGCCGACGGACGTCGCGGTCTACCTGCTGCGCTGATCTGGGCGCGGGCGCGGGCTCGCGTTAGGCTCGGGCGTCTCGATGTCCGAGCAGGCGCGCATGTCCACCAACGTCAACCGCGGGTTGGCGTGGATCGGCGTGGCGAGCTCGCTCGTGGGCATCCTCGACCTGCTCGCGATCCTGGTGATCCTGAACTTCTGGATCTCGCCGGCGGAGTACGGCATCGCGACCAAGTGCATCTGGATCTTCCCGATCCTCGATCAGGCCACCGACCTCGGCCTGTCAGCGGCGGTGATCCAGCGGGACGATCACAGCGACACCAAGATCTCGACGGTGTTCTGGATCAACCTGGGCACGGCCGGGCTGTTGTTCCTCGGGCTCGCGTTGATCACGCCACTGGTCGCACGCCCGATCATCGCGGGGATGTTGATCGTCTACGGCACCAAGCTGCTGTGGCAGAACATCTACTTCATCCCCGTCGCGCTGATGAAGCGCGAGCTCCGGTTCAAGGAGCTGTCGATCATTCGCATCATCGCGAACTTCGCCGAGTTCGGGGGCAAGATCGGATTCGCAGCGGCGGGCTTCGGCGTCTGGTGCTTCGTCCTCGGGCCGATGTGCCGCGTCCTCGTGACCGGCATCGGGGCGCAGCTGCGGCATCCGTGGCGTCCGAAGTTCGTGCTCCGCCTGCGCGAGGCGACGGAGTACGTGACGTTTGGCCTCAAGAGCTCGGGCAGCCAGATCCTGTTCTACTTCTACACGAACATCGACTACCCGATCGTCGGCTACTTCTTCGGCGACGTCTCCCTCGGCTTTTACCGGCTCGCCTACGAGGTCGTGCTCGAGCCCGTGCGCATGATCTCGAACGTCATCGTCGACATCGCGTTCCCGACATTCGCCCGGCTGCGCTACGAGCCACAGCGCGTGATCGCGCAGTTCGTGTCGTTCACGCGGCTGAACCTCATCACCGTGATGACGTACTCGGCGATCGTGGTCGTTGCCGCCGACGACGTGCTGGACGTCATCTTCCCGAAGTACCTGCAGGCGGAGACCGCCGTGCGCATTCTGGGCGTGGTCGCGGTGCTGCGCGCGGTGAGCTACGTGATTCCGCCGCTGCTCGACGGCATGGGGCGCCCCGATCGAACCTTCACCTACACGCTGTGCGCGGCGGTGGTCCTGCCGCTGTCGTACATCGCGTTCGCGGTGGTCTTCCGCGATCGCCTGGGCTTCGAATCCGTCGCCGTCGCGTGGGCCGTTGGTTACCCGCTCGCGTTTGCGGTGCTCGCGTGGCTCGCGGTGTACACGCTCGACTGGTCGTTCTCCGCGTACCTGAAGGCGGTGAGCGGCGTTAGCATGTGCATGGTCGTAGCGGGCCTTGTCGGCTGGGGCGTCCACGCCGTGCTCGGCGGGCTGCTGCCGGCGATTCGCCTCGTGCTGACCGCGCTCACGATCGTCGGCGTCACCGGCGTGCTGCTGGCGTACACGCAGGGGCTGAGCCTGCGGACCGCCATGCGCTCGATGCGCGGCGAATGATCAGCCGGTGGTCAGACGCTGAAGCGCGGCTGCCAGGGAAGGTCGGTGACGACCAGATCGAACGGAGCCTGCGCTGACAGGTGGAGGTTCGCCTCCTGGTAGTCGTCGTAGGTATCGATCTCGGAGGCGTACTTGCTGCCGATGTCCACGCCCGTGAGCGTGACACCGTCGTCGATGATCTGCTGGAACGCCGCCTCGTAGTACTCGTTGACGAGACCGTGGGTGCGGATGCGCTCGTGCAGCGCGGCGAACAGCCGGCGCGATGAGTCCGCCGAGAACAGCTCGATGCCGACCGACTCGCCGATCGCCGAGGGCACCGGTACGTGCTTGCCGATCTGCTCGATCCGCCCGTTCATGTCGGCGGTGCACTTCACCTCTTCGAGGCCGATGCCACCGACCGAGCGGACCGCGAGGCAGTCGGTGCCGCGGTCGACGAGCTGCTTCACGACCGCGAGGTCGAACACGACGTCGCCATCGATGAGGACGAACGGCTTCGCATCGACGTGCTCGCGCGTGAGCAAGAGCGAGTAGGCGTTGTTCGTAGACGCGTAGTCGGGGTTCGACACGAACGTGATGTGGCCGTGGGCGACCATCTCGGGAAACCACGAGGTCACCGACTCGCGCACGAGGTGCTCGAGGTAGCCGGTGCCGATCACGAATTCACGCACGCCCAGGCGCAGGAAGCTCGTGATCGTGCGGCGGAGGATGGGCACGCCGGCGACGTGCAGCAGGGTCTTCGGAAGGTCATCCGTATGGGGACGAAGCCGGGTGGAAGAACCTGCGGCGAGGATCACGCACTTCATAAGCGGCGCAGAGACTGCAACATGCGGTCCGCGCCGTCCAGCGAAGAGTTGAGGCCCTACCGATACTTGCGGACGCGTTGTTGTCAGCTTTTCACCACCGTCGCACGATCCCTGTCCACGCTTTGACTCCTGGTATAGCTCTCCGCCGCCGATGTCCCCGCGCCTGACCGTCGTGATCCGGTCCTACAACCGGTTGCCGCAGCTCGCGGAGACCCTCGAGCGCCTGCTCGCGCAGCGGCACGACGCCTTCGAGATCGTGGTCGTCGACCAGTCGACCGAGCGGCCGGCCGCGGCCGTGCAGCGCATCGACGCGCTCGCGCAGGACCCGCGCATCCGCTTCCTGCGGTTTCCGCCGCTCGGTGGTCCCCGCGCGCGCAACATCGGCGTCTCCGCCGCGCGTGGCGAGGTGGTGGTCCTGCTCGACGACGACGACCTCCCCGTCGGCAATGACTGGCTGACGCAGATGGAGGCGCCGTTCGCCGATCCCAACTGCCTCGGCCTCACGTGCCGGCACCTGTGGCGCGAGAACGATACGCCGTCGGCCGCGTATCGCTGGGTTGCCCGCCGGAAGGTGATGCGCTACTCGGCCCTGCTCAAGACGCCGTCGACGTACAACCGGCTCGACGAGCCCGTGCGGCCCGTCGACTACGTGCACGGCACGGGCGGCGCGATCCGCCGCTCCGCGTTCGAGCGGTTCGGCGGCTGGGATGTCGACACGCCGATCGAGGACGAGCTGTCGTTCTCGTTGCGGGTCAACGCGCACAAGCGGCCCGAGGAATACTTCGCGTTCGACCCGACACCGCTGCTGCAGCGCGGCCTCGACATCGGTGGTGGCCTCGGCAAGCGGCAGCTCACCGCGGGCGCGTTCTACCGGAAGTTCATGACCAGCGTGCACAAGATCATGGCGCGCTATCGGCCGATGCGCGTGCGTCTCCTGTATCCGCTCTACGTGTGGGCCGGCGCGGTGTTCGTACTCGATTGGCTGTGGAACGACTCGCGTCGCTATCCAACGACGGCGTGGCGCATCGTCGGATCGCTCGGCTTTCTGTGCGCGCTCCCCGTGCACGCGGTGAAGATGGCGAACGTGCCGTTTGGCACGCGCACCGACGAAGCCGTCGCTGCGCCCGGAAGCGCGCTACTTCTTGCGCCGGAAGGTCTTCACGAGGTGGTCGGCGGCGATGCCCACAAATGAGATGCCGTTCATCACGCTCGCGTAGAGGATCACGCCCTCCGGCAGGTTGAACAGGCAGAACAGCCAGTACGCGGCGACGAACACGTCGCGGCGGCCGAGCGACCGGAACCAGCTGTTGAAGCTCGCGCGGTCGTAGATCTCGTCGGCGGTCGCCTTCTCGTTCTCGTACCACATGCGGAACAGCGTCTGATCCGGGGTGCCCGTGCGCTTGTAGACGTCGATGTACACGTACAGCTCGACGTAGATGCGCGAGATGACCAGCGCGAGCCCGATCCATCCCCACACGCCGCCTACCGCGATCGAGATGCACGCGACGAACGCGTTATCGATGATGCCGTCGGTGACCGTGTCGAGCCACATCCCGAGCTTGCTGCCCTGGTACTTGAGGCGCGCGATCTCGCCGTCGCACGAATCGAGGATGCACTGGATCTCGAGCAACGTGCCGCCGATGGCAAACGCGCGCCAGTCACCACCGAGTAGCCACACCGCGCCGAGCAAACCGATCAGCGTCGCGAACAGCGTGATGTGATTCGGCGTGATGTTCGTGCGCATCAGCGCCGTCGTGATCGGGCGCGAGAAGTGCGAGTTGAAGTACTGGTCGACCGGGCCCTCGTGGCTCTTGCCGAGCCCGGCGACCAGCGCCTTCTCGGCCTTGCGGAGCGACGCCGCGTCGCGAATCGGCACGCCCGCGACCTCGTCCGCCCTCACCACCTTCGCACCGGCGGGCGCCTGCGTGCCCTCGGGCACCCACTCGACGGCGACAGCAAGGTCCTGGCGGAGCGGAATCGGCGGCGCCGGCACGACGGCCTTCGTCGCCCCCGCCTTGCCCGCGAGCCGGATCGTGCGCTCGAGGACGCTCAGCCCGCCGCAGATCATCGCGTACGCGCCGGGGTGGCCGACGTCGACGAACACGGTCTGTTCGGAGGCGGTAGTCACGTGCGTCGTCGTTTATCACGGCCGCGAGGAAGCTCGCGAAAACTGCCGCGACAAACGCAGCGCCTCAGTCGACTCGGGAGTCCTTGCAGTAGAGCGCACCGCCGCCACTGGCGCTCGCCTTTGTGAACACGAACGCCTCCAGCGAGGACAGCGTTCCTCACCTCCACGTGCCCTCGGTAAGGTCCTGGTAGGCGTTTCCGGAGGCCCGAGCAGTCTCCAGCATATCGTGCCCGCGCAGCTTCGTCGTCGCGGTATCGGCACGAATCACGCTCTACGCGTCGCTCGCAGCGAGACGTTCGAGTCCGACCTCCAGCGTCGTTGTCGCGCGCCACCCTAGCACCTCGGCCGCGCGCTCGACCGCGAGCACGTAGCGCACAGGATCGCCCGGACCCCGCACACGCTCACCAAATCCGAGGAGCTGTTCGCCGTCGAGCAGGCGCCCAAGCGTCTCGCACGCCTCGCGCACGCGCACCTCGATGCCCGACCCGATGTTGATCGTCGTCGGTCCCACCCCCAGCGCCGCCACCACCGCCGTCGCCACATCCTCCACGAACACGAAGTCGCGGGTCTGCATCCCATCCGTCAGCGCGACATGCTCGCGCCGCTTCAGCGCGTCGACGATCGACGGCAACAGCATCGGCGGCCGCTGCCCGGGCCCGTACACCACGGCCGGGCGCAGCACCACCGTTGGCACCTTCGCGCTCAGCGCCTGTTCACCCTCGAGCTTCGCCTGCGCGTATGGCGTGGTGCCGCGCACCGGTCCGTCCTCGCGCCAGGGCAGGGGCGCCTCGCCGTAACACTCGCCGCTCGAGACATAAATCACCTTGCTCGCGCCGCTCGCCGCGAGCGCCTCGAGGGCTGCGGTCACGTGCACGGCGCGATTCTCCTCGAGCGTGGGCAGCTTCTTGCCGGCGGCCCACACCAGCACGTCACCGCGCGCGGTCTCTCCGCGCCCGATGGCGATGGCTTCGTGGCCAGCGGCTGCGAGTGCGCGGCAGATGGAGCTGCCGATGAAGCCGCGGCCGCCGCCGACGACAACCGTGCTCACGGCGCCCGCAGGTGCTCGCGGTACCAGCCGACGGTGCGCGCCAGGCCCTCGGTGATGCCGAAGGCGGGCTTCCAGCCGAGGCGTGTGCGCGCCTTCTCGGAGTCGAGGAACTGCGCCTTGATCTCGTGCGTCGCCTGACCGAGCACCTCGAGCTCGAGGTTCGAGCCGACCGCGGCGAGCGTGGCTTTGGCGATCTCGATGACGGTCATCGGCTTGCCGTCGGCGAAGTTGAACGCTTCGCCCGTGATGTCGGCGCGTCCGATGGCGTCGGCGGTGGTCATGTACGCGTTGACCGCGTCTCCGACGTAGACGTAGTCGCGGACGAACGAGCCGTCGGAGCGGATGACCGGCTTCTCGCCGCGCAGGGCGGAGCGGATCGTGCCCGGGACGATGCGGTTCCAGTTGAGGTCGCCCGGGCCGAACAGGTTGCCGCAGCGGGTGATGCAGACGGGAACCTGATAGGTCTCGAAGTAGCTGCGCGCGATGAGGTCGGTGCAGCTCTTCGAGCAGTCGTACGGGAACCGGCCCTCGAGTGGCGAGTCCTCTTTGTAGGGGAGCTCGGGCTGATCGCCATAGGCCTTGTCCGAGGACGCCACGACGACGCGCTTGATGAGCTTGGCGTTGCGACGGCACGCCTCGAGGAGGTTGTAGTTGCCGCGGACGTTGGTCTCCCAGGTGGAGAGCGGGTTGCGATTCGCCGTACCGACGATCGCCTGGGCCGCGCAGTGGAAGACGGTGTCGATCTCGTGCTCGTTGAGCGCGCGCTCGAGGAGGGGATAGTCCTCGAGCTGACCGCGCACGATGGACACGCGCGTGCCGAGCCCGAGGCGATGGAAGTGGCTGCCGGCGACCTCGTCACGCACGAGGCACACGACGTTGGCGCCCGCGTCGGCGAGCGCCAGGGTGAGGTGACTGCCGAGGAGCCCGGTGGCTCCCGTCACGAAAACTTGTCGGTCGGTCCAGCGAGACGTCACGCGATCCTCCACGGGGCTTGGCCGCTCTTGGCGAGCTCTTCGAGCTTCACCAGATCGCGGTAGGTGTCCATGCACTGCCAGAAGCCGCGGTGGTGATGAACCATGAGCTGGCCATCCCGCGCGCAGTTCTCGAGCGGCTCGCGCTCCAGCGTGCAGCGCTCGTCGGCGCTGACGTACTTCAGGAACTTCGTGTCGAACACGAAGAAGCCGCCGTTGATGAGGCCGCCCTCGTCGGCGGTGGGCTTCTCGGCGAACGCGCGCACGCTGTCACCGTCGACGGCGAGCTCGCCGAACCGGCCCGGCGGGCGCACGCCCGTCACCGTCGCGAGCTTGCCATGCGCGCGGTGGAACGCGAGCAGCTGCTTGACGTCGACGTCGCACAGGCCGTCGCCGTAGGTCAGCATGAACTGCGAGCCCTTCAGATATGGGGCGACGCGCGCCAGGCGGGCGCCGGTCATCGACGCTTCGCCGGTGTCGACGCAGGTGACGCGCCAGTCGCGCGCTTCGTTCTGGTGGAATTCGATCTTGCCCGGCGCCGAAAGGTCGACGGTGAAGTCGCTCGACATCGCGGCGAAGTCGAGGAAATAGCGCTTGATGACGTCGCCCATATGGCCGAGGCAGAGGACGAAGTCCTTGAAGCCGTGGGCCGCGTAGAAGCTCATGATGTGCCAGAGGATCGGCCGTCCATCGACCTCGATCATGGGCTTGGGCTTGCGCTCCGAGGCTTCGCGGATGCGCATGCCCTGGCCTCCGCACAGGATGACGACGGGGATGCTGTGGTCACTCACGAGGTTGCTCCTAACACCGACGCGTATACCTCTTCCAGCCGTGCGACGTGCGCCGGCAGGCTGTACTCCGCGTGCATCTTGGCCCGGCCGGCCGCTCCGAGCTCGGCGCGGCGTGCGGGATCGGCGAGCGCGACCAGGGCCTCGGCCATCGCGGCGGTGTCGCGCTCGGCGCACAGAAGGCCCGTGGTCCCGTCCACGACTTGCTCCGGGATTCCCGCATGCCGCGTCGACACGACGGGCAGGCCGGCGGCGCCACCCTCGATGATCACCGTCGGGGTGCCTTCCTCGTCGCCGTTGGCCGCGGTCCGGCTGGGGACCAGGAGGACATCCGCGGCCGCCATCGCGGCGGGCACCGGCGACGCCGGATCGGGCCATGCGACCGTCACGCCGAGCTCGGCCGCCAGCGCCTGCAGCTGAGGCTTGAGCGGCCCATCGGTGCCGAGCACCGTCACCTCGCAGCGCACGCCGCGCTCGCCGGCAAGCTTGCAGGCGCGGAGGCCGTCGTCGAAGCCTTTCTTGTCGACCTCGCGCCCGACCATGAGCACGCGCAGCGGACGGGCACGGTTGGTGTCGCGCGGCGCGCTCGTCGCATTCGCGAACCGCGACAGATCCACGCCGAGCCGCACGACCTCGAGCTTCTCCGTCGGGCAGCCCTGCGCTTCGAGCGCGTGCTGCATGTGCTTCGACAACACGAGGATCTTCGCGGCGCGCGCGAACACCTTCTTGCGGGTCAGCGTGTACCACCACGCCCACGACTCGAAGCGCTCGCGCGTCCGGTACATGACCACGTCGTGCCCGTAGTAGGACACGACGAACGGGATCCCGGCCTTGCGCGCGCCAGCCATCGCGTACGGCCCGGTCTGGCCGAGGTGCGCGTGGATGAGCTTCACGCTCTTCGCCCACTGGGTATAGCGAGGCGTGCTGCGCGTCGCGAGATAGCGCGTGCGGGCGAGCCCGTCCACCAGCGTGAGATCGTCCCAGGGAAACCGCTCGGGGAGCAGCTGACGCGATGCGAACACGCGCACCGAGAACTTCCCTGCGTCGTGCACCGCGCGGAGGGACCCGTAGATGAACGTCTCCGATCGCGCCAGGAAGTTATGGCGGAGGAAGCCGATCGGCGTGGGCATGAGCGCGCGATGTTATGCCACCATGCTCCGGCCCCGCCAAGATGGCTACCGACGGTGAACCAGAGAATGCCGCGTCCGATCCAGATCGGGCGGAGGTCCATCGCAACGCCGACGAGGACGCCGCGCGGGAGGTGCATCGTAGCGCCGACGCGGAGAACAACGACCACCAGCGACTGTCGCGCGATGCCGGCCTTTACCTGTACTCGCGTCTCGCCGCGTCGCTGTTCGGGCTCGCCACCATCGGCATCGCGACCCACGTCTACGCGAAGACCGCGTTCGCCTATGTCGCGACGATCCTCCTGATGTTCGACACCTCCTACGCGCTCGGCTCGCTCGGGCTCGCGGAGGCGGTGTTCTTCTTCGTCGGGCGCGATCACAAGCGTGCGCCCGCGGTCGTGCGCCAGGCGTCGTTTCTGCTCCTCGCCGTCTCGCTGCCGGTGATCGGCATCGCGATGGCGGTCGGGTGGTCGCTGTCCAAGCCCGACGTCGATCTGATCCCCGCGTTGCCATGGGTGGCGCTCGCGTTGTTATTCGCGATGCCGACCCAGCCCGCGATCAATCAGCTGCTCGCGATCGGGCAGGCGCGCGCCGCGTCGATTCTTCAGACGCTGTACGCGGCGCTCAACGCCCTCGCGATCGTGTTGCCCGCGCTCGCCGGCATCTCCGTGACGTGGACGCCGATCCTCCTCGCGGGCGCGACCAGCGTGCGGCTCCTCGTGCACCTGTGGCTCATGCGCAACGTGTTTCCGCGGTCGCAGGCTTCGGGGGAAGGGCCGTGGCTGGTCGGCGCGCAGCTGCGCGCGATGCTCGCGTATGCGTTCCCGGCGGGCATGGCCGCCCTGTGCGGCAAGCTCAACCCGCAAATCGACAAGTACGTGGTGAACGTCCTGCTGTCGACGGAGGTGTTCGCCATCTACACCGCCGCCGCGTGGGAGCTGCCCCTGATCTCGATGATCCCGTACGCGATCGGCGCCGTGATGCAGGTGCGCTACGTCGAGCTGTACGCGCGCCGCCGCACCGAGGAGCTCCGTTCGCTGTGGTTCGCCAACGCCGAGAAGACGTCGCTCGTGGTGTTCCCGGCGACGATCGCTATCATCGTCATCGCCCCGGAGCTCGTCGAGCTGCTGTTCGGCGCGAGCTATTTGCGCGCGACGCTGCCGTTCCAGCTGTTCACCGCGGTGCTGCTCCACCGCGTCGCAAGCTACGGCGCGATGCTGCAGGCCACCGACCAGACACGCGCGCTGCTCGTGTCGAGCGTGCTGCTGGTGTCGACCAACGCCATGCTCACGCTGCCGCTCACGTACCTCCTCGGCTACCCCGGCGCTGCCCTGGCGACGCTGCTCGCGAACATCCCGCCCTGGTTGTGGACGCTGTCGCGGATCGGACGCGCGATGGGCACCGGCCTCGGCGGCGCGCTCCCGTGGGCGACGCTCGCGCGCGGCCTCGTCACCGCGGGCGCCGTCGGTGTGGGCATCTGGCTCGCCAAGCAGCTGATGCCGTTCCACGCAGCGCTGCGGCTCGTCATCGCGGTGCTCGCGTACGGCGTCATCTATATCCCGATCGCGCGCGCTGTCCGCGTGCTGTCGAAGAGCGACCTCGCCTACATCGTCAAGTGGCTGACGTTCCGTCTGCACCGCTGAGAGCTGCCGCGCATTACCAGCCGCATGGTCGACCGCGCGCGCCCCTCCGGCATATGCTTTCGTCGTGCAGCGGTTCGCGTGGATTGCGTGGCTGTGTCTGGCGGCGCTCGGGGCGTGCGGTGGCAGTGTCGTCTATCCGGCGCAGCCCCGCGCGGAGCTGTACTGTACGGACTGTCTCGACGGTCCTGCGTACGCGCTAGGCAGCAAGCTGAAGGTGTCGGCTACCTGGGAGGCGTCGTGCGAGGATGCCAATCCACGGATCGGGGTCGAGGGGCGCAGGGATGGAATCGTCCCGTGCCGTCGACAGGACTTCACCACCGCCATCACCTGCTCGGATCCCGCCGCCTGCGAGATCGATGTGGCGGCCGAAACGATCACGTTCGTGAAGCCGGGGCCGTACACGGTCGACATTGCGTTCAAGCGGGTTGGTGCGCGCGATGGATCGGTGAAGCTGCCCGTGGAGGCCGCGGCGCCGGTCAAGGCGACGACGCGCTGTATCTCCTTCTCGGGGTCCACTCTCGTGGTGGAGGTGGCCTTGTTGTCGGCGGCGGGGAAGCGGCTCACGGGGAGCGCGGACGTCACCGTCGCAAACGGGGCATGTAAGCCCTCCACGAACGGCGCCGCGGTGGGCCACTTCGACTGTCAAGTGCCGGTTCTAGTGCCGGCTCCACCGCCGGAGCTCCGCGTGCCGGCCCGGTACGAGGCCGTCGTGCGCAGCGGCGCGTTCACGCAAACGCAGACGGTCGAGTGCAGCCAAGAGAGCTGAGAGGGTCGGACCCTACTTGGCCAACTTGCACGCGACGTTGCTCGCCTCGCAGCGGCGGAGGCGACGGCGCGTACGTGAAGTCGAAGTTGAGCAAATAGGGTCCGACCCTATGCCGCGAGCAGGCGAGGGCGGCCGCCACGGCGCGCGAGCTCGCGCAGCTGCTTGCGGAGCTTCACGTGCTCGATCGCGACCACGACGGACGTGATCACCGAGCCCGTCACGGTTGTCGCGAAGATGATCGCGTAGCCGTTGAAGCAGGCGACGATGAACGACGCGAGGTTCACGAAGTCGCGGCGCACGACGAGCATGAGCAGCTCGCCCGCCTTGATGAGCCAGCGCGGCGCGGTGCTCGGCGGCTTCACGCGCTTGCGCAGCGCGAGCGTGCCGCCGTCGTCGACGATCTCGAGGTCGCCGACGTAATGCTGGCTGTTGCCCGTCTTGGAGACGACGATCAGGAAGTAGTAGATGCCGTAGACCGCGATCGCCATCGAGCCCACGCCGAGCACGATCGTGGCCGCGACCCAGGTATGGGGGTGGTGGAGATACGTGTGGTAACCGACGGCGGCCATCAGCACCATGGTCGTCATCTCGTCGACGATCGTGTCGAGCCACGCGCCGGCCTTGGAGCCGTTGAGCTTGAGGCGCGCGATCTCGCCGTCGCAGCCATCGATGATGCCGGCGGCGAGCACGAGGCCGCAGCCGACGACGAGCGCCTCGGCGCCAGGGTGCGCGACGATCCAGCAGCCGAGCATGCCGATGAGCAGCACCGCGATCGACACCTGGTTCGGCGTGATCGGCGTCCACACCAGCATGCGCGTGAGCGGGCGCGAGAGCGGGCGATAGATGTAGTTCGTGATCGCGCTGTCTTCGTGCTTGATGATCAGGCGCAGGAGCATCTGCGTGGCACCGCGCCTCTCCTCGGGCGTGGTGGCGGCGTGGCGCGCGATGTCGCCGTGCGGGATCCGCGTCGCCGACGACCACGCCGCCGCGAGCTCCTTACCCCCACGCTCGGGGGACGCCGCGATCGCCTGTACCACCTCGGACGCCGCGCTGCCTTCGGCCCACAGCGCGCCGGCATAGGCTCCGTCGGCCTCGACGGCGAGCCGCGTGGCGCCGCTGCCGCGCACGAGCGGCTCCGCCAGCGGGAGGTGCACGACTTGATCGCCAGCCTCGAGCACGAGCAGCGCCGCATCTCCGCGCGCGGCATCCCATGCCCCGAGACCGGTCGCCGCTGCCGCGCAGTCGACGGTGTAGATCCGCCGCGCGCCGAGCTTCTTCGCGACGCGCCGGCCGCGCTCGACGAGCGAGAGCCCGAGCACGCGCGCGGTGGCACTCGGCGCCACCGCGACGATCACTGCATCGAAGTCATGCACGCGCGAGCAGGCCCTCGGCGCGCGCCAGGTCCTCGACGGTGTCGATCTCGATGACCTTGCAGTCATGCACGTCGACGATTGCGAACGGCAGCGCGCCCTTGGTCAGGCGATCGAACGCGTGCTCGTAGTACTCGTGCGTCACGCCGCGCTCGGGAAACGTCACGAGGTCGGCGAATACGGCCTTCGCGGCGTTCGCCGACAGCTTCGTGATGCCGATGTACTCGCCGGCGCAGCGGGCAGGGGAAAGCTTCTTCGAGATCGCCGCGACCGTACCGCCGGTGCCGAGCTCGACCTTCATCGTCTCCTCGTCGAGCTCGTCTCGGCAGTCGACCGCGAGCACCGCCTCTCCCGGCGCCGCTAACAACGTGGGCAGCAGCTTGTCATCGAGCACGGTGTCACCGTCGAGCTGGATGAACGCGTGCCCGCGCAGCGCCGGCTCGGCGACCAGCACCGAGTAGAAGTTGTTCCAGTCGGCGTAGCGCTCGTTCATCACGAGCGTGCACTTGAACCCGCCCCGCGCGAGCTCGGCGCGCAGGGTGTCGATGCAGTAACCGCCGACCACGACGACGTCCTCGCTGGGGATGCCCACCTTGGCGAGGGCGTCGAGCTGGCGGAACAGGAACGACCGCCCAGCGACCTCGACGAGAACCTTGGGCCGGTCGTTGGTCAGGGGGGCGAGACGCGAGCCAACACCCGCGGCGAGGATCAGAGCTTTCATGAGGAGGGTCCGTGGTACGTTGCGACGATACTCGGCCGTGGACGGCCGTCAAATGGCAGCCGTCGGTGAGGTCCGACCTCTCCACGTGACCAACCTGTCAAACTGCCGCCACCAGTCTGTTGGAAAACTGACATTAAAGAGGCTCATTCGGTCGGATCAGGGGCGGTGTGGTTGTTGCATGGCGACTCGCCCCTATGGTCTCGCATGCCGTTGTGCTGGCGACGCGGTTGGCCCTGGAGTCGGGCAATACGCTCTCGGCCCGCTCGGTCGCCCGTGTTCGGCAGACGCTCGAGCACCTGGTCGCGGTCGGTGTCCGTCGAGTCGCTGTGGTCGATGGTCGCCATGCCGACGAGCTGCGTGACCGGCTGAGGCTGCACGAGTTGCCACAGCTGGACGTTCGCGTCCTCGCCAACCTCCACTGGAAGAACCTCAGCGGCTCGGCCGTCCTCATGGCCAAGGATTGGTTCGGCCACGACGGGCACTGCCTGGTCGTGCGTGGTGATCGTCCCGACGCACAGGCCCTTCGCCTTCTGGTCGACACGCGGCTGTCTCGCCCTGGGATCGCCGCCGCCATCGTCGCCGCACCAGGTCCCGAGGCCGATCCCGGCGCCGAGTTTCGGGTCAAGCTCGTCCGCCAGGCTGACGATCTTCCTCCGGGCGACGTCCACGCGGTCAGCGCGATCGGCGAGGACCTCGAAGACGCCGACGGCGTGTTCACCGGCCACGCGCTGGTCGATCGTTCGATTCTCGAGGCGCTCGCGAAGCTCAACAACCCGACCCTCGAGCACGGGCTGCACGAGCTCGTCGAGGCCGGCCGCGTCGTCGCCCTCCTCAGCGAGTCCTGGACGTGGGCCGCGCGCCGCCGCATCGACGTCGAGGACAAGGTCACCGCGCTCCTCGAGACCAAGCGCCACGCGCCCTACGTGCTCCTCAACCCGGGTCCGGTGAACACCACCGCGACGGTAAAGAGCGCGCTCGTTCACCACGACGTCTGCCACCGCGACTCGGTGTTCAGCGAGCTGATGGTCTCGCTCACCGGCAAGCTGCGCCGCATCTTCCGCGGCACGCCGCAGCACACGGTCGTCGCGATCACCGGCAGCGGCACTGCGGCGATGGAATCGGCCCTCGTGTCGACCGTCCCGCCCGACAAGAAGATCCTCATCGTCGACAACGGTGCGTTCGGTACCCGCCTCGTCGAGGTCGCCAAGGTCCATGACATGGACATCGTCCACCTCCGCTACGGCTGGGGGGAGACCGTCGACCCGGGGCATGTCGCGGAGGTGCTCGCCGCATATCCCGACATCGCCGTCGTCGCGATGATCCACCACGAGACGTCGGTGGGCCTGATGAACCCCGTGCGCGAGATCGGCGCTCTGTGCCGCGCGCACGACGCGCTGCTCGTCGTCGATGCGGTGTCGTCGCTCGGCGCCGAGGACCTCGACGTCGTCCGCGACAATATCGACGTCTGCTACTCGAGCGCGAACAAGTGCCTGCACGCGATCAGCGGCGCCTCGTTCATGTGCGTCTCGCCGCGCGTGTGGGATCGCATCGCGACCCTCCAGCCGAAGTCGTACTACCTCGACCTGCGCCGCTACCGGAGGTACATGGACGAGCTCGCGCAGACGCCGTTCACGCCCGCGGTCTCGATCTACTTCGCGCTCGATGCCGCGTGTGGCGAGTTCCTCGCCGACGGGCACGCGAAGCGGTTCGCGATGTACGCCGAGCGCAACGCCAAGCTGCGCTCGGGCCTCGCCGCGCTCGGCATGCCGTCGTTTACATCCACCGGCCGCGAGTCGCACTCGATCGTCACCGCGCGGCTTCCCGACGGCGTCGCCTTCGACGCGCTCTACGCGGCCGTGAAGGCGCGCGGCATCTTGCTCTACGGCTGTAAGGGCATCCTCGCCGACCGCTACCTGCAGATCGCCAACATGGGCGATCTCGCCGACGGCACCCTCGAGCGCGTGCTCGCTGTCCTCGGCGAGGAGATCGCGCGCCTCCGCGGCGACGCCGCTCCGACGGTGTCAGCGCAGCCGCTGGCGGCCGAGCTGGCTGCTTCGCAGGAGCGCCGTGCCGGCTAGTTTGTTCGCTCCCGAGCGCGTTCGACGGATCCGCAACATCCAGAGCTCCGAGTTCTACTCGCGGCTCGTGATGCGCCCGCTGTCGACGCTCGCGCTCATCTTCTGTGCGGACTGGCGCTGGCTCACGCCCAACGGCGTCACCACGCTCGCGAACGTCTTCAAGCTGTGGGGCGCGGCGTTCATCGCGTACGACCACCACAGGTACGGCGTCGCCGGCGCGATCATTCTCCAGATCGGCACGCTGCTCGATCACATGGACGGCATGCTCGCGCGCTATCGCGGTCAGGGCAGCGCGTTTGGTGCCTTCTACGACAAGGCGAGCGACGCCGTGACCTGGCTCGCGATCACCGGCGCCCTCGGCTGGGCGGCCTACAAGGACACCGGCGACGTCTGGTTGCCCATCGGTGCCATCGCGTCGGCCTACATGCTCCTCGTCATCGGCTACATGAAGTGGATCGTCGCCGCTGCCTCGCGCCGCACCGTGGCTCCGGCCGCGCTGCGTCCGCCCGAGCGCACGCCCGCGCAGTGGGTCGGCTGGTTCTGCGGGTCGCTCGCGCGCGCGGCGATGTTCGAGGAGATCGACCTGTTCTTCTGGATCGGCCTCGGACTTGTCGTCGACCAGCTCGAGCTGACGATCTTGCTCCTCGTCGTCTCGCAGGGTGTGCAGCTCGTGATCATGTGCATCAAGCGCGGCCTGCAGATGCTCGCGCTCGACGCCGATGCAGCGAAGGCGAAGGCAGCCACGTCGTCGCGCGCTGCTGCCTAGCGCACTCACCGATCCGGCGCCCTCGTGATCCGGACGCGCCCAGCGCGCGTGACGCCGATCGGTGGCGCCGTGTCGCGAGGCGGGCGGCGAGCGAGTGCTCCGGCGAGCTCCGTGCGATTCGTGGTGCCGAGACGATCGAAGATGTCCTTGAGGTGCTTCTTGACGGTGTTGATGGACACCCCGAGATGCTCCCCGATCTCCTGATTGGTGCTGCCCAGCGCCGCGAGTTGCGCGACCTCCGCCTGGCGGCTGGTCAGCTCGCGCAGCGCTTCCTCATCGCTCGGCGCGATTCCGAGCTCTGCCATGCGCACCGAGATCAGGGTTGCGGCACACGAAAGCTCTCTCGTGAGCGCGTGATCGAAGCCTGCGCGCCGCCCCAGCTCGAGTGCGCCCGCGACGCCCCGTGAGGAGAACAGCGGCATCACCAGGGCATCCAGCTCCACCGGCACCCAGGGCAGCTCGGAGGCTATGTGGTACCGCGTATCGACAAACCACCGTGTCGTGCCGTGCGCGAGCCGCTCGGGGTCGGTCATCTCGGCATCATCGATCGTGCAGGCGGAGCGACCGTTGACGATCAACGTGATGCGCGTTTGGTCGACCATGAAGTGCGCGTGGAGGTGTTCGCAGACGCAGGTCCCCAGCGAAACGAAGCCCGTCGTCGCACGCAGCGCGCGCGCGAAGATCGCGAGTCGGGGCGGCCCCATGTCACCTCCTGACGGCGAAATCGTGTCGTCCGTCACGCGTGATGTGTCGCCTCACCCGGATGGGTACCTGGCGTCACTCGCGTGGGGACTGCTCGGTCGATACGTCACTCGCCAGTGTGGGCGGCGTGCCTGGCATCTACGGATCCTGTGGTGTCTCCGGTGGGAACCCGCTCGAGGCGACCGCGCAAGCCCTGCAGCACTTCGCATGGCACGTGCGCCCGCCGCCGACGAGCATGGGCCCGGTCCGCGGGGGCTGCGTTGCTCTCGGCGCCCCCTTCCCGACGGCGCGTACGGTGGAGGTGCGGGGCGCCATCGCGTGGATCCACGGCGAGCTCTACGGCACCTCGGATGTCGAGCTGGTCGAGGCGATGTTCGCGCGGGATGCGGGCCCGCGATTGGCGCGGATCAATGGTAACTACGCCATCGCGGCGTGGCACCCGGAGCGGCAGCTCCTGCGCCTCGCGACCGATCGGTTGGGGCTGCGCCACCTCTACTGGGCGCGTAGCGGCCGTGGGGTGGTCTGGGCGTCGGAGGCGAAGGCGTGTGCATTGGCGTTGCCATCGGTCGAGCTGCGCTCCGAAGCACCACGCGAGCTGGTCGAGGTGGGCCACCTGCGCGGTCTCGGGACGTGGTTCGTAGGCGTCGAGCTCATGCCGCCGGCGACGCTGCTCGAGCTCGAGCTGTCGACGGAGCGCGTGTCGAGCGAGCGCTACTGGGCGTGGCCCGCTTCACCACCGTCACTGCCCGACGCCGAGGTGTCGCGCATCACACGTCGCCTCGCAGAGCGCTGGCAGGAGATCCACGAGATGTACACGCAGCTGCCCGGGCGCTCGATGCTCACGCTCAGTGGTGGTCTGGACTCGCGCGCCATCCTCGCGGCGTTTCGCGCGGCCCGTGGTGAGCCCGGCCTCGTCACGTTCGGGCGGCCGGCTTGTCTCGACGTAACGATCGCTCGCGAGACCGCCGCCGCCGCCGGCCTACCGCACGTCTGGTGCGAGCTCTCCGGCGAGAACTGGCTCGACGATCGCGAGGAAGCTACCTGGATCACCGATGGCGAGTTCGATCTGCGTCACATGCACGTGGTGCGCTGCTTGCCGCGCTGTCGCGAGGTCGGTGATGTCGCCCTGAACGGGTTTCTCGGCGATGCCTTGATCGGTGGCGGCTACCTCTCCCCGCGATGGACCACCGAGGAGCGCTATCGCGAGCGCGGCCGGCGCTTCATCTCGGGCGGCACGCGCCTCGGCGAGAGCTACCTGCTGCACCGGCTCCCGTTCTGCGACAACGAGATGGTCGAGCTCAGCCTCGCGCTGCCGGAGCAACTACGCCGTGGCGCCGCGTACTATCGCCGCTTCCTCGTCACGCAGTACCCCGGCTTGTTCGCGCGCATCGGCCACACTCCGCATGGTGCGCGGCTCTCGGCGAATGTCGTGACGCGCACCGTCTCGGCGGCCAGCCACTGGCTGCGCGATCGGTACGATTACCACGCGTATGCGCGCTGGGTGACCGAACCCTCGGTCGCGGCGCGCCTCGAACCACACCTTGACCCGTCACGCGCACGGTTCGTGGATGTCGTCGACGAGCAGGTGTGGGCGGGGCCGGTGCGCCGCTGGCGTGCGCGTCGTGGCCGCCGCAGCCTCGGTGCGCGCGACTGCGATCTCGTGCTGCGGTTCGTTGGCATCGATATCTGGCTACAGCACGTAGCGCGGCGAATGGGCGCGCGTGCCACGCAACGTGACGCGGCGTGAGCGTGGCTGGTCAGGACCGCTTCGCGAGCGATCGCCGGCGGCTGCGGCGCGCGATCGCGTTCAACGTCATCGGCACCGTTGGCAAGGCGCTGTGGCCGCTGTTCCTCGCGGTCGCCGCGCGTCGCCATGGCACCTCGGTCCTGGGGACATTCCTGGTGCTCCAGGCTGCCGTCGAGATCGCGCATGGTCTCGTCGCGTCAGGCTACGTCGATGCGCTGCATCGGTTCACGGCGCGGCGGCCCGGCGATCCGTTGCCAGCGGGCTTTCACGCGCTCGTTCGCGGCAGCCTCGGCGCAGTGCTCGCGACCGAAGCCACGCTCGTCGCGTGTGCGGTCATCGCGGGGCTCGCGGCCGGCCTCGCGCACGAGCTCGTCGCGGCCATCGCGCTCATGGGCATCGCGCTCGTGTTGCAGGGCGGCGTGGCGGTGGCGCTGGCTCCATGTACGGCGATGCTGCGCAACGAGCCCGAGGTCGCAATCCGCCAGGTCCTCGCGCCCGCTCTCGTCAACCTCCTCGTCATCATCCTGCCAGCGCCCAACCTCCTCTCACTCGCCACCGCGTTCGCCGTCGCGTACGGGACGTGTGCGCTCGCAGCGCTCGTCGTGGCTCGACGCCAGTATGGGTTCTCGCTCGTCCTCGGAGATCCGACGCCCCCGCCGCCCTACCGGCGATTCGCGATTCTTCAGGGCGTCAATGTCGGGCTGTGGACCAGCATCTACAGCCTCGACACCATCCTGCTCGCGCTGTTCGTGCAGCCCGCGCTGGTGGCGCTCTATCGCGCGGGTAGCGAGGTAACCCGTGCGCTGTATCTGATCCGGGTCCAGTTCAGCGGTGCGTTCGCGCCACTCGCGGCGCGCTATCTCGCCGACCAGGAGCTCGCACCGCTCGCGCGCCTCCTGGACTCGCTCGCCACCACGATCACGTGGATCGGCGTCATCGCGGCGGGCGCGATCGTCCTCTTGCGCGAGCCGTTGTTGGCCCTCGCACTCGACACATCACCGGCGGAGACAGGGTTCGTGGTCGTCCTCGTCGCCGGGCAGGTGCTGCTATGTGCCACCTCGCTCACCGGCAATACCCTGGCGATGCGCGGGCTCGCGAGCATGCTCGTGAAGAACGGGGCGTTGATGCTCGTGGTCAACACGGTGCTCAACGTCGTGCTCGTCCCCAGCATCGGCCTGACAGGCGCCGCACTCGGCACGCTGGGCGCGATGGCGCTCTCGCAGGGGCTGCAGATGTACGAGCTGCGAGTGGCCGTCGGCATCCGGTACGCACCGCGCGGACCTCTCATCGCGATCGTCCTGGGCATCGGGCTCCTGCTCGGTGTGCTGCCGCTGGAGGCGCACCTCGCGGCGGGGAGCTACGTCGCCGCCATGCTGGTCGCCGTGCGCTTTCTGCGGCCTAGGCTCGCCGCTGACGCCGCGTGACCACGACGTGCGCGACGGCGAGGCCGAAGTAGCCCACACTGACCGCACTGCCGAAGACGAGGCCGACGAGCGGTACGCCCGCGAGGCAGGTCGCGCTCCAGACGAGGATGTAGAAGTCGCGGCGACCGGAGGAGCGCACGAGCTGGCGCGCGGAGAGCGAGGTCTCGAAGCGCTCCGCGAGGTCTTCGCCGTCGGTGTCGAAGAACCACTTGAACGACATGATGTCGCCGGGGCGGCCGCGGCGGGCCACGTCGACGTGAATCATGAGGGCGCAGTACGAGCGAAGGATGGCGGCGGTGAGGCCGACGTACACCCAGATGCCACCTACACCGACCGCGAGCATGGCGAGGAACAAGTTGTCGATGACGTCGTCCGAGACGTTGTCGAGCCACATCCCGAACTTGCTGGAGAGGAAGCGCAGGCGCGCGACCTCGCCATCGCACGAATCGAGGATGACCTGGATGAACATGAGCGCACCGGCGGCCGCGAACGCCGGGTACGTCCCGAGGGCGACGATGCCGCACGCCGCGAGGCCAACGAGGATATTGACGATCGTGATCTGGTTGGGCGTGATGCCGAGCCGGCACCACAACGCCGACAGGCGGAGCGAGATGCCGCGGATAACGTAACGATCACCGAGGCCGTCGTAGCTGCGGCGGCAGGACTGGAGGAGTGCGCGGGTCGCTCTGCGGCGCGAGGGGGCATCCGTGATCGCCACGTTGGCGATCACGTTGCCGGGAACCTCGTCGGCCGCGGGGGGGGGCGCCTGCGGCGCGATGACGTCGACCGCGAGGGGCAGTGACGCCAGGGCGGGGAGCTGCGTGGGGTCGCCGCGGACGACCGCGCGTGTGGCACCTTCCTGCGCGGCCTTGCGGAGCACGCGCTCGGCGACGCTGACGCCGCAGATCGACATCGACGCGACATCGGGACGACTCGCGTAGTCGACGAACACGGTACCGCCGGCCGTCATCGGGACACGTATAGCAACCCTCCCAGGAGGTTGTCAGCTCGCGGCTGACGGTTGGCTCGATCGCCGAGGGGGACGAGGTCAACGTCACCCAGAGGCGTTCGACACAGCGCGCCGAGCAGTGAGGTGCTATGAGCGAAGCGTGCGCGCGACCTGGCTCGTGATGGCGTTGCTCATCGGCTGCAAGCCGACGGACGACTACGGCAAGGGGCCGGGGGCGAAGCGCAGCTCGCCCTCGACGGCGGAGCAACGCGCGGAGTGGGAGAGGTCGAAGGCGGCCGACAAGGCGAAGCGCGTGCAGCTCACCGACAAGGGCCAAGAGCCGCGCCGGCTTTTGTGCGCGCGCGACCTCGAGGTGGGCGAGCCGGCGAGTGCGGACATCGAGGTCGAGTCGACGACGCGGATCGGTCGGCCGCATGAAGAGCCGATGGTCCACACCTCGAAAGCACGCGGCACCCTGATGATCACGATGCGCACCCCGGAGGGCGACGAGCACGCTGGCAGCTTCGAGGTCCGTGACCTCGTGGGCAGCATGAAGAACCTCGACAAGCTGCAGCGCAAGGGGACCTTCGAGCCCGGCCTGTTCGGCGAGCCATGGTTGGTGGTCGTCCAGGCAGGCGGAGGGACCGGCGGCACCAACGAAGAGCTGGTCTGGGAGCGCGACCTGAAGGGGTGGCTGCGGACCGTGTTGATGCCGATTCCACAAGAGCCCGTGGGGGTCGGCGCGACGTGGTTCGGCGAGTGGACCGACTATCTCGGCGGCGACGCGATCAACGAGCGCCGGGAGTACAAGCTGGTGTCGCTCGACGAGACGACGGCGGAGATCACGGTCTCGGCGACGACCTCGGCCAGCGAAGCAGCCGGCTCCAGCTCGAGCTGGCTCGTCGGGACGATCTCGCTGCCGCTGGGCGCGCGTGGTGTGCCCAGTCTCGACGCAAGGGGCGATGGCTCGGCCCTGCTTCAAGATCCACGTGGCGCGCTCGAGGTCACCTCGAGCTCGAAGCTCACCGTCCGCCCGCACGTGCAGTAGTAGAGCCGCGCGGAGCGGGTTGGAGGACGTACCTCGCGTAACCTTGATGCCGAGGGGCGTGCGCACGCAATGCGCTAAGCGTTGCCCCTAGCTGCCGTGGCGAGCGACGCCGTGCGTGATAGCTTGCCGGTTCGATGAAGTATCGCCAGGAGCTGCAGGTCGCCGAGGTCGCGGCACGTGCTGCCGGCGAGGTCATCGCGCGCTATTACGCGGCAGGGCCGATCACCGTCGAGCACAAGGCCGATGCCTCGCCGGTGACCGCAGCCGACCGGGATGCGAACGCAGCGATCCTCGCCATCCTGCGGCAGGCGTTCCCCGCCGACGCGATCCTCAGCGAGGAGACGCCCGACGACAGCGCGCGCCTCGCGGCCTCGCGCGTGTGGATCGTCGACCCGCTCGACGGTACGCGCGACTTCGTGCAGCGCACGGATGAGTTCGCGGTCCACGTCGGGCTCTCCGTCGAGGGTGAGGCCGTGGTCGGCGCGGTGTATCTGCCGGTGAAGGGCGCGCTGTACGCGGCGGCGAGCGGCGGTGGTGCATGGCGCGAGCAGGGTGGGGGGCGCACGCCGCTGCGCGTGTCGTCGACGGCGGCGCGCGCGGACGTGAAGCTCGGCATCAGCCGGCACTTCTTGAGCGACAAGCTCCGCGCCGCGCTCGATGCGGGTGCGATCGCGAAGCGCGTGCCGAGCGGCGCGTCGGTGAAGCACATGGCGGTCTCGGCCGGCGAGCTCGACGCCGTGATCAACCTCAGCTCGGGCGAGCTCGAGTGGGACACCTGCGCGCCCGAGGTCGTGATCCGCGAGGCTGGGGGCCGCTACACCGACGGCGACGGCGCTCCGTTCCGCTACAACCAGCCCGACCCGACGCACCATCGCGGCAGCATCGCGAGCAACGGTGCGTGTCACGACACGCTGGTCGACCTCGTGCGCGGGTACCTGGGATGAAGACGGTCCTTACCGTCGATGGCATCGACGGCAGTGGCAAGTCGACCTATGCGCGCACCCTGCACCGCGCCCTCGTCGACGCGGGCCACTGGCCGGTGCTGTTCCGCGTCGATGACTTTCGGCAAAAGGTCACCTGGACCACGCCCGAGGCCGAGGCCGAGCTGTATTACAACGCCTACTACGACCTCGCGCGATGCGACGCGTGCCTGGGGGCGTTCGTCGACGGTGCATCCGAGGTCGCAATCCCGATCTACGACGTCGTCGCCGAGCGCGTGACGGGCCAGCAGAAGATCGCGCTGGCGCAGGCGACCGTCGCCGTGGTCGAGGGCGTGTTCCCACTGCGCTTGCCCCGCGCGGCCGCCGGGATCCTCATCTACCTGCAAGCGTCCGAGGACGAAGCGCGCCGCCGGATCGTCACCCGCGACGTCAAGAAGGGCAGGTCCGTCGACGAGATCCAGCGTCGGATCGATCGTCGCTATTTTCCGTCGCAGCGGCGCTATCACGCCGCCTTCGATCCTCGGCAACGCGCCGACATCGTCATCGACAACGAGGACCCACGCACGCCGCGGACCCTCAAGTGCGACCTGTCACGGGTGCCCGAGGCCCTGCGATCGTTGCTCCATAGGGCTTGAGCTAAAGCGCCGCCGGGTGCACGTTCCGCCGCCATGGCCCTTCAGAAGAGTGTCGACGTCAAGCCCGCCCAGGGCAAGCTGGGGATCCTGATGCCGGGCATGGGCGCGGTCGCGACCACGTTCATCGCCGGTGTGATGGCGATCCGCAAAGGCATCGGCACGCCGATCGGTTCGCTCACGCAGCTCGGGCACATCCGCATCGGCAAGCGCACCGATGGGAACTCGCCCGCGATCAAGGACTACGTCTCGCTCGCGCAGCTCGACGACATCGTGTTCGGCGGCTGGGACATCTTCCCCGACAACGCGTACCAGGCCGCCCTCCGCGCCGGCGTGCTCGACGAGCACAAGCACCTCGCGCCGCTCAAGGCGGAGCTCGAGGCGATCCGGCCGATGCCCGCCGTGTTCGAGCAGGCCTACGTCAAGAAGCTCAATGGGCCCAACGTGAAGCAGGGCGGCACGAAGATGGACCTGGCGACATCTCTCATGGAGGACATCACGACCTTCAAGGCGACGCACGGTTGCGATCGTCTCGTCGCGGTGTGGTGCGGCTCGACCGAGGTCTATCGCAAGCCGACCGAGGTCCACTCGACGCTCGCGAAGTTCGAGGAGGGCCTGCGGAGCTCGAGCGAGGACATCGCCCCGTCGCAGATCTACGCGTACGCCTGTCTGCAGATGGGCGTGCCCTACGCGAATGGCGCGCCCAACCTTTCCGTCGACACGCCCGCGTTGCTCGAGCTCGCGCGCCAGAAGAAGCTGCCGATCGCCGGCAAGGACTTCAAGACCGGCCAGACGCTGATGAAGACGATCCTCGCGCCTGGTTTCAAGGCGCGCATGCTCGGCCTCGAGGGCTGGTATTCCACGAACATCCTCGGTAACCGCGACGGCGAGGTGCTCGACGATCCCGAGTCGTTCAAGAGCAAGGAAGTCACCAAGCTCGGCGTCATCGATCACATCTTGCAGCCGGAGCTCTACCCCGAGCTCTACGGCAACATCAGCCACGTCGTTCGCATCAATTACTACCCGCCCCGCGGCGACAACAAAGAGGGCTGGGACAACATCGATATCGTCGGCTGGCTCGGCTACCCGATGCAGATCAAGGTCAACTTCCTCTGCCGCGACTCGATCCTCGCGGCGCCGATCGTCCTCGACCTCGCGCTGTTCATGGACTTTGCGGCGCGTGCCGGCATGAGCGGCGTGCAGGAGTGGCTGTCGTTCTACTGGAAGAGCCCGATGACGCCCGAGGGCCTGTACCCGGAGCACGATCTTTTCATCCAGCTCATGAAGCTGAAGAACACCCTTCGCTATACGAAGGGCGACGAGCTGATCACGCACCTCGGGGCGGAGTACTACGACTGAGGTCGCGACGGGGCTCTCGCGTCGACGTGCGATGCCGAACCGGTTAAAAACTGCCATCGTTCGCGCCCGGTAGTTTCGGCCAGTCGCCGCCGCTGGATGTCCACCCGCGCATCCCTCCACTACTCTCGCCACCATGACGCGTAACGTACGTGGCGACGTCCTTGCCAGCGCACTGTTGCTTGCCGCGTGCGGCGAGACGAATCACCCGCTCGGAACGGACCCGGTCGACGCGGTTGACGCGCGCGCTCCCTCTCCGGCTGATGCGGTCGAGCCCTTCGGCACTGTGACGGTGCGCGTGATCGGTGAGCACGGTGCGCCGCTGGAGCACGTACCGGTGGCGTTTTACAACGCCTCACGCGCACTGGAGGCGGTCGAGCTCACCGACGTTCATGGGATCGCGAGACACGATGTGCACCCGGGGGCGATCATCACGGCGGGGTACCAGACACGCGTTTCGCGCGGATCTCTCGTGACGTACTTCGGCGTCGATCCCGGCGAGGAGATCACGGTGGGGGACCTGTGGGGAGACGCGCCGCCCATCGCGGCATCGACCGATCGCATCACGCTAAACCTCCCGGCTTCCCCATTCGCCCAGACGTCGTGGACGGTGAGCCCGGGTGGACCTAACACCGTCTCCGGCGTGAAGCAGACCTACGACGCGCAGCGCGAAACGCTCCTCGAGCTCGGCGGCAATGCGGTCCGCCCGCTCATCGCATACTTGTGGTCGAGGAGCAGCGGGGAAACCCTCGCGTGGTCCTACGCAGAAGGAAGCGTTGCAGGGACACCGCAGGTCTCGTTTCCCTCCTGGCGCGTCGAGTTCTCCAACTTCCTCGTCGACGTCCACAACTCGCTTCCGCAGAACGTCAGCACTGGGTGGTCGCAGCTTTGGCCCGTGATCGGTGACCGCGCGTATGCGATCTCGCGCGATGCAACCTACGCCTCTCCGCGCGCGGGTGAGACGGTCAGGATGGAGCCCCGGTATCCCGATGGGGCGGCGGACCTCGTCGCGTACAGCGTCCAGCTCGCGTTTCACGGGTGGAGCGGGCATGGTACCCGCCTCTCCGTCGAAGGGATCGGGCAGGTCCCGCTCGCTCCGCTGAAGCTCGACCTCGCCGATGATCTGCCCCCGGTCATGGACGGTTGTTCACTGGTGTTTGACGCCGGCGAAGCGACCCCGCGCTTCGTGCGCTCCTCGCCGATCGATTCCGAGCGCGCCGACCTCGGCGCTCAACTCGCGTACTTCCCCGATGGTGGGGCGTTCAAGACGTGGGTAATTTTCTTTCCGCCCGATGCACCGACCCTGCTCAGCCCACCTTCATTACCCGACGAGCTGGCGCAGCTCGCGCCGAGCCCGGGCACGCCTCATACCTACGTCCATCAGCTCTGGGCGAACGACGTCGCGATCGGCGGACCTGCGGGGACCCGCGCCGCGCGTGCCGACGCCTGGGGCCATTTCTGGCGTGAGGTGAGGCATGACGCTGGACCGAGACAGCCGCACGAGATCCGTCGCTCACTCTGTTGGTCGACCCCTTGACGCTCCGGCAGACCGAATGCGGCGTTCGGTGACAAATCTCTCTCAAGTTCTCTGGCGGAAAAAGCCTGGCCTTCCGCCCTTGTAGGCGGTATATGGCGCTGCTGTGTCGAGACACCCTGCTGAGCGGTACGCAGCGTGGCTCGACCGGAACCGGATCGGCATCGTCGTCCTGTCCGTTCTGATCACGATCCTCTGCGGCTATCTCGCGAGCAAGACCACGATCAAGAGCGACCTGACGAACCTCCTGCCGTCGTCGCAACCGTCCGTGCGTGATCTGGTCAAGGTCCAGGAGCGGGCGCGGCCGTTCGGCACCATCAACGTCGTCCTCGAAGCGCAGGACCCGGCGGTGCGCGAGCGCGCGGCGCAGGGGCTGATCGCACGGTTCGCGAAGCTCGATTCGGATCTTGTCGCCCAGCTCTCCATCGACGATGGCCCGCTTCGTCGCTACGCCTGGGAGAACCGCTATCTGTGGGCCGAGCTGAAGGACCTCGAAGATGCGCTCGCCGCGCTCGACAAGCGGATCGACGGCGCGAAGCTCGAGGCCAACCCGCTGTTCATCTCCCTCGACGACGACGAGCCTGCGGGCGAGGCCAAGCCCGATCGGCTCGCCGAGCTCGAGAGCAAGCTCGCGGAGGCCGAGCAGAAGGCCAAGTCACCCTCGCTGCGGGTCTCCAAGGACGGCCGGATGCAGCTGATCACGCTGCAGACGACGTTTGCCGGGTCGGACACGACCCGCGCGCAGCAGCTGACCGAGCACATCTACCGCGCCGTCGCGGAGGTGAAGCGCGAGATCGGTGGTGGCTTCACGATCGGGCTCACCGGCAACATCACCTACGCGCGCCTCGAGCACGACTCGGTGCTCGACGGCATGACGCTCGCGTTGCTGCTTACCGTCGGCCTCGTCGCCGTCGCGCAGCTGCTCTACTACCGCTCGGGGCGCATCGTGCTCGCGATGTTGTACGCGCTCGGCGTCGGTGTGGTGGCGACGTTCGCGCTCGCGTGGGCCGTGATCGGCCACCTGAACATCATGACGGCGTTCCTGTTCGCGATCGTCGTCGGCAACGGCATCAATGCGGCGCTGATTCTCGTGGCGCGCTACCTCGAAGAGGTTCGCAATCGTCCGGATCCCGTCGAGGCGCTGCACGTCGCGGTGCGAGGAGCGATGAGCGGCACGCTCGCCGCCGCGGCGACGGCAGCGGTCGCCTATAGCTCGCTGCTTATCACCGACTTCCGCGGCTTCCGTCAGTTCGGCGCGATCGCGGGGGCGGGCATGGCGCTGACCTGGATCACCACGTTCACCGTGCTGCCCGCGATTCTATACATGTTCGCGCGCGCGGGCTGGGTCCTCCCGACGAACCCGCCCGCGATCGGTGCTGTTCTCGCGCGCCTGTTGCCGAAGAAGCGGCTCGGTATCGTCCTCGTCATCGGCGGCTTGATCACCGCGCTCTCGCTCGTTATCAGCGTGCGGTTCATCGCCAACGATCCGTTCACCGACGACTGGCGTGATCTGCAGTCGAGCTCGCGCGGCATCAAGCGCGCCGAGGAGCTCGACAAGAAGATCCGCACCGCCCTCGACACCCGGTCGCTGCTCGCGGGACAGGCGTATCAGGTGATTCTCGCCGTCGAGAAGCGCGAGCAGGTCGCTCCACTCGTCGCCAAGCTGCGCGCCGACGACGCGAAGCGGCCACCCGAACAGCGGTGGATCAACGACGTTCGAAGCATGGATGATCTGCTGCCTCCCGAGCAGGAGAAGAAGCTCGCGGTACTCGCCGAGATCGCGAAGCGCCTCGACGATCCCAAGCTCCAGGAGGCACTGACGCCGGAGGAGAAGGCCGACCTCGATCGCCTGCGGCCGCCCCCGGAGCTGAAGCCGCTCGTCGACGCCCAGGTGCCGCGCGAGCTCGCGTGGCCGTTCATCGAGAAGGACGGCTCGATCGGCAAGGTGATCGTCATCCGCGGCGCGCGCAGGTTCAACTCGTTCGACGTGAATGATCGGCTCGCGTTCGCGCGCGAGGCGAGGGCGGTCGAGCTGCCGCCCGGCGCGGCGCTCGCGGGTGAGGCGCTCGTGGTCGCCGACATCATCGAGGTGATGGAGGACGACGCGCCGAAGATGACGGCGTTCGCGATCGCGGGCTCGATCCTCGCAGTGTTCCTCGTCCTCGGGCTCCGCCGGCACGGGCTCGTCACGCTCGCGAGCGGCATGGCCGGCGTGATCGTGATGATCGCCGCGTGTGCCGTGTCGGGCTTGCGGGTGCACTTCCTCGACCTGATCGCGCTGCCGATCACCGTGGGCATCGGGATCGACTACGCGGTGAACCTCGCCGCGCGCGATCGCGAGGACGGGCACAAGGGCCCGCATCACCTCTTACGCACGACGGGCGGCAGCGTGCTGTTGTGCTCGTATACGACGTCTGTGGGCTACGCCACGCTCATGCTGTCGTCGAACGGTGGCATCAAGGCATTCGGTCTCGCGGCGCTGCTCGGCGAGCTCGCATGCGTGTCGATCGGGATCCTCGTCACCCCGGCGTGGCTGGCAATCCTGCGACGGCGGGACGTTTCGCGAGACGCCCACGGCTAGACCATGGTATGCGGCAGGACCGATGCGCGACCTGATCCTGTTCACGCCCGGCCCCGTCAGGATTCCTCCGATCGTGGCAGAGTTTCTGGCGAACCCGCCGTGCAACTACCACCGCCAGGACGCGTTCAGCGAGATGTTTGCGGCGACGGAACGCGACCTGAAGGTACTCATCGGTATCCAGCAGCAAGATGCTTATTTCTCGACGGTGATGACCGCCACGGGCACCGGCGCGAACGAGTCGTGCTTGCTGGCATTCGAGCCGCTCGGCAAGGGACTGATCTGCAAGAACGGCTTTTTCGGAGCGCGGGTCGTCGACCAGGCGAAGCAGAACGGCATCGCGCACGAGGTGCTGACGGGCGCTGAGGACAAGCCGCTCGATCCCGCGGCGATCGCGGCGAAGCTCGACAGTGACCCGTCGATCAAGTGGGTGTTCTTCGTCAGCCACGAGACGCGCACCGGCCTGCGCAACCCGTTCGAGGAGATCGGGCGCGTCTGCAAGCAGCGGGGGCGGATGGTTGCCGCCGACGCCATCTCGAGCGCGTACGCGTACGCGATCGACATCGAGGCCTCGCAGATCGATCTCGTCACCGCCTCGTCCGCCAAAGCAATCCAGGCCGCGCCTGGCCTCGGGATCGTGTTCGTGAAGAAGGCGTCGGTGCCGACGCTGGAGGCCGCACGCGGCCCCACCGCGCCGCGCGGCTATTACCTGGACGTCATCTCCGAGTACAAGAAGCAGGCGAAGGAGCTCCAACCGCGGTTCGCGCAGCCCGTGGCCCTGCACGCGGCCATGCGCGCTGCCTGCGACCACCTGCTAAAGGTCGGAATCGCGAACCATATGGCGCGCATCCAGCACCAGATGGCGTCGCTCATGGACCACCTGGCCGCGATGGACATCCATCCGCTGCTGGACGAGGCCTACCGGTCCAATATCGCCGTTAACTTCCGACTCCCTGTCGGACTGCCTTACAGCACGTTCTCCAAGCAGATGGAGGGACGTGGCTACTTCTGCCTTTATGGCATCCCGGGTGACCAGAGCCATTTCCAGCTCAGCACCATCGGGCACTTGACCGAGGAGAACATCCGGGGGGCTAAGTTGGCGCTTTCCGATGTCCTGCGTCGCGCGGCCTGACGGATCAGGGTGAAGAGCTGTCAGCCAGACCGCTCAAGGTGATGAAAATTGAACACCTTTTACGGGTGACGGGGCGGTGATGTGCTGGCAACGATCTTGAATCTCGTCGCCGAACCTTGTTAGAAGCCCACCCCGTGATTCGACGTCTGGGATCGCATGTCGGCAAGCGTATCTATTTCGGGTACGACCGTTACATTGTTCCGATCCTGCCCACGTATCGTGAGGCGCTGGGGCTGCATGGGAAGCTGATCGAGGCGGTCGACGAGTACCAGCTCCACTACCTGACCTCGGCCGAGCTCGTCTGTACAGCGGTCCAGTCGGACCCAGAGAGCTTCGGCGTCCTGTGCTGCGGGACCGGCATGGGCATGTCGATCGCGGCGAACAAGTTCACGGGCATCTACGCGGCGCGCTGCATGTCGGTCGAGGACGCGGAGATGTCGCGTACGATCAACAATGCGAACGTCATCTGCATCGCCGCCAAGAACGACCTCAGCCTCAACCGCGCCATCGTCTCCACGTTCGTGAACACGGCCTACACGGGCCGCAAGCTAGAAGAGCTCGAGCGCATCACGCGCTTCGAGGGTGCAACCCTGCCGCCGCCGCGCGCCGTCCTGCGAACCGCGTAAGCGAAGCCGGCTCCGAAGCCAACCACGTCCGCGACCCCTCTGCCGGCGACTCGATGGGCTTCGGGATCAAAGATCTCTTCACGACGATCAACCTCCTCGGAGGGGTGGTCGGCATCTGCCTGTGCATCAACGGGCAGCCGTACTGGGCCGGCCTGTCGGTGATGATCGGCTACTTCTGCGGCGACACGGTCGACGGCTGGATCGCGCGCAAGCTCGGTACGTCGAACCAGTTCGGCGCCGAGTACGACACGATCAGCGACCACCTCTCGCACATCGTCGCGCCGTCGGCGATCGTCTACACGGTCTACAAGGACGCCGGCATCCTGCCGCATCCGTGGAACCAGGTGCTCGCGATGGGCCTCGCCGCGTCGATCATCGTCGCGGTATCCGTGCGGCACGCGCGCAACATCGTCGCACCCGTGGAGGTGAAGGGCGTGTGGGCCGGCCTGCCGCGTTCCGTGCTGGGGTTCTGGGCAATGTCGTACTGCCTCGCGACGCTCGCCCCGCACGCCCTCGGCGGGTGGTGGTTCGGCGTCGTGCTCATTCCGCTGATGAGCCTCGCGACGCTGACCTACCTGCCGTTCCCGAGCCATCGCATCGCGCGCAAGCATCGCCTCGCGTTCACTGTCGTCGCGCTCATGTGGGTCGCCGCCACGGTGCTCACGATCTTCGTGGCACCGAAGTTCTTCTTCGACCTGCAGTTCTTCGCCATGGCCGGCTACTCTGCGTCGGCATGGATGTCGCTGACGGCAGAGGAGCGCGTCGAGTACGGCAAGGCCGTCGCGGCCACGAAGGCTGTGCTGCGGGCCAAGGCGCGCAACTGACCTCGTCAGCGCGCACGTGGCTCGCGGCACGCGCACGCTGGTCGGCATTCGCCGTGCTCGTCTTCGCCGCCTGCACGGGCACGCAGCGTCGCGCACCCGAGATTCCGAACGAGCGCTCGCTCTACAAGGACCTCGAGCGCATCGTCACCGTCGCGGCGGCCACCGGCTGGAATGTCGACCGTATCGAGGTGGATGCGCTGGTCGACACCGCGCTCGACTCCACGTGCAGGGTCGATGCCCTCGATCGGCGGGGCCTCGCCAGGTACCTCGAGCAAGAGATCCTGCGGCTCGGCGGGCCCGTCGAGCGAGCGTGGCGAGAGCGCGGCAAGCAGCTCGACGAGGTCAGTGACCTGCTCGTGCTCACGCGCATGCAGTTGTTGCTTGCGGCCGCCGAAACACGGTCGCTCGACTGTCCGTTCTGGCTCGAGCCCGAGAAGCACTTCCGCGGGCGGCAGATCTCGAATGGCCGCTGGGAGGCCACGGGTGGTGGCGGGGGCAAGGGCATCGTCGTCTCGCAGGGAGATCAGCTCGACCTCCAATTCGGTGGGGCGGGGCGGCTGCTGTTCGGGCGCGTGTTCATGAACGGCGACGCCCTCTACTTCGGTGGGGAGATCGGGGCGAGCGCTTCGTTCCCCAAGGACGCGGAAGGCGAGCGCACGTCGCTCGAGCTCGGCATCGATCTGGTCACGCCCCTCGTCTACCGGCACACGCTGACCAACGCGTACCTCGAGCTCGAGGCGGGCTGGCTCGGCCAAACGGGCGAACAGGACTGGAGCGTGATCGAGCACGGCGTCCATATCGGCGCAGCGTTCGGCGGGCGCGCCCTCCGGACGCGGTTCGTGTTTCCCGGCGCCGCGCTCGGCGTGTCGTGGGAGCGCACGTTCGTCGACGGCCCGGACGTGACCACGGTCAAGGTCGGCTTGCGCGTCGCGTTTGATCTCGATCTGTAGCGGCGGCGTGCTACGTCAGTTTTCGATGAGAACGGACCGGTTGGTCGTGCTCGCGCTCGTCGCGGGTGCATGTGGCTCGCGCAGCGAGGTGGCCCAGATCCCGACGGCCGCCGTGCGCACCGTCACCGATGACACGTCGCCGATCGGCCGCCTCGACGAGCGCGCATTCCCCACCTCGTACGAGCTCGCCCTCGAGGTCGATCCGCGGAAGGACGGCTACTCGGGCGAGGTCGCGATCACCGTCGTCGCGACGCGTCCGCAGCGCGTCATCTGGCTGCACGGCCGCGACCTCGTGATCGACCGCGCGACGATCGCCACCGCCGATGGGGCGGTCCAGACGGGGCGCGTCGTCGCCGACGAGCGCACCGAGCACACGCAGGGGCAGGGCGAGCTGCTCGGCATCGGCGTCGACAATCCCGTCGAAGGGCGCATCCTCGTGCACATCGCGTATCACGCGAAGTATCGCGAGAAGGAAGGGCTGATGAGGGCGGCCACCGAGGCCAAGCTCGTGTTCACCGACCTCGAGCCCAACGACGCGCGGGCGCTGTTGCCGTGTTTCGACGATCCTCGCTTCAAGGTCGGTTGGACGGTCAGCGTCACGGCGCCCGAGGGCATGGGCGTGTATGCGAACTATCCCGAGCAGAAGCGCACCAAGGTCGACGGCGGGCGCGTGCGCGTTGCGTTCCAGCCGACGCGGCCACTGCCGTCGTATCTGGTCGCGGTCGCCGTCGGCGAGCTCGAGGTCGTGCCGGTCTCGACGGAGAACGGCGTGCCCATACAGCTCCTGCTGCCCGGCAAGAACATCGCGCCTTTCACGACGATCATCCAGAACGCGACACCCAAGCTGCTCGCCGACCTCGTGACCGTTTTCAACGACCCGGTGCCGTTCCCCAAGCTCGACATGCTCGTGGTACCGATGGACGCAGGGCGCGGGGGTATGGAGAACCCCGGCCTCACGACGCTCGGGGCGCACATGGTGCTGGTCGATCCGACGCTACCGCCCGAGCGCGCTCGTCCCCGCATCGAGGACGCGGTGCACGTCGTCGCGCACGAGCTCGCGCACCTGTGGATCGGCGATCTCGTCACCATCGATAACTGGGGCGACCTGTGGCTGCAGGAGGGCGGCGCGACCTGGTTCGGGATCCGGGCAGCGCGCACGTACCTCGGCACGAAGTGGGTTCCGCCGTTCAACCGCGACGTCATCGACCAGCGCCTGAAGGACGGCGCCCGACCTCCGATCCGGACGCGCATCGGCAAGCTCGGGGACGCGAATGCGATGTTTCGCACCGAGACGTACGCCGGCGGTGCGGCGGTGTTCGACGCGCTCGAAGCGTGGCTCGGCGAGGACGCGATCACGCACGCGATGGCGGACCTCATGAAGAGTCACGCCGCGACCACCATCACCTTCGACGATTTTCGCGCGGCGGTACAGAAGCGCGCCGGCATCATGCCGGACGATCTGAAGGACAGCCTCGTCGCGATGCTCGACGCGACGCGCATGCCGTCGGTGACCGCGCGTTGCATGGCGGGCGCGATCGAGGTCACCGTCGACCCGCCCGTGCCAACCCCGGTCTGTGTCGAGCGCGATGGTGCGCCGCGAGCTTGCGCCGTGGTGCGCGAGGGGCAGGCGACGCTCGGGACCGCGCCCGCGTGCCCGACCTGGCTGCTGACCAACCCGGGCGGTGGTGCGCCGTACGTGCGCACGTGGGTCGCGAACACACTCGCCCCCGTGCTGCTGCACGCACCGCTCGTGGGGCGCGACGAGGCCGCGATGCTGTCCGAGCTGCGGACACGGCTCCTGCTGGGCGGGTTCGAGACGCTGTCGCTCGGCGATCAGGTCGTCGCCGCGGCCTGGCTCGCGAGCAACGCCGATGTGTCTCCGATGATCGGGTGGCGCTCCGTCGAGCTCCTCGATCGGCTCGAGCGTGCGGCCCCCGATGCCAAGGCGCGCGCCGCACTCCTCGCTCGCGTGCAGGCGGTGACCGCCAAGCGCGCGCCCGCGTTCCCCGCGCCCGGCGGAACCGTCGCGACGTCACCCCTCGCGGTCTGGCTCGCACGCCGAGGTGATGTCGCGATGCGGGCATCGGCCGTCGCGCTCGCGAAGGATCTCGTCGCGGCCGCGGCCTCCTCGTCGACAAATGCGGATCTCCTCGTCGCGCGCGCGTCCATCGCCGACGCCAGGCAGTTCCGCGCGCTGACGGCCGCGCTGTTCGCCCAACCCAAGCGTTCACCCTCCATGTTGCGCGCGCTCGCGAGCTTCCAGTTCTCCAAGGTCGGCACGCAGCTTGGCGCACTCCTCAAGGACAAGCGCCTGACCGCGCGCGACGTCGAGACCGTCATCATCGAGGCCCTGCGCAACCCGGCGCTGCACGCCGATCTCGTCGCGCTCGCGGCGGTACGCCCCGACATCTCGCCCTACGTACGCGCCGATGTTGGCCGCGCGCTGTGCGACCAGGCGGCGGCCAAGACCATCCTCGATGGAATCCAGGATGAGATCGGGCAGGAGCAACGCACGCGTCTCCTGCAGGAGGTCGACCGGTGCATCGCCACGCGCAAGGCGTGGGACGTGAAGTAGAGGGTCGGACCCTACTTGCACAACTTCGGCGCGACCTAGCCGATCGACCTGAACGCGACTCCGAGTTCCTCGTAGCCGCGTTGCCTCCAAGTTGAGCAAGTAGGGTCCGACCCTAATTCCGGTCGCGCGTGCGCAGGTACCACGCATCTTTGGGCGGCGGGCCGGCCTGACAGCGCGTGGTCGCGGCCTCGACGGACCGGGTGGCGCGCATGCACGCCATCGCGATGGCCTGCTGGGCGTTGGCCTCGGGCTTGGCCTTACGTCCGGCCGCGAAGTCCTGCTGTGCGCGCTCGATCCAGAAGTCGAGGTCCTCGCGGTCCTCGTCGTCGAGGTTCGGGCACGTCTTCCAGGCCGAAAGCGCGGTGATCATGGCGTCGCACTCGACCTCCATCCCGCGCAGCTTGGCGGGGGGATCGGCCGCGATGACAGGACCGGGTGCCACGGGCGGCTGCGGGTGCGAACATGCCGCAAGCAGCGCCACTGTCAGCAGGCGGAGAAACCGGATTCGGGCTCTCGGGAGTGACAGTGCCATGGGCTAGATCTGTTCAGCTTTACCATGAGTGGCTTCACCCACCTCCACGTCCACACGCAATACAGCCTCCTCGATGGGGCAATCCGCGGGAAGGACCTGTTCAAGAAGGTCGGTGAGCTGGGGATGGATACGGTCGCGGTCACCGACCACGGCAACATGTTCGGGGCGATCGACCTCTACACGGAGGCCAAGTACGCCGGCAAGAAGCTCATCTTCGGGTGCGAAACCTACGTCGCGGCGACCGATCGGACCGACCGTACGAACCGGCGCAACTACCACCTGATCCTGCTCGCGAAGGACGAGGTCGGCTACAAGAACCTGTCGTACCTCAACTCGATGGGGTACCTGGAGGGGTTCTATTACAACCCCCGCATCGACAAGCCCCTGCTGAAGAAGCACACCGAGGGCCTGATCGGGCTGTCGGCGTGCCTCGGTGGTGAGATCGCGCAGACGCTCGAGAAGAACGGCGTCGCCGCGGCGGAGGAGGTCGCGCAGGAGTACGCGTCGATGTTCGCGCCGGGGGACTTCTACCTCGAGCTGATGCCGACGCCGACGCCCGAGCAGGACACGCTCAACGGCGAGCTCGTGCGAATGAGCAAGAAGCTCAACATCCCGCTCGTCGCGACCAACGACTGCCATTACGTCGCTCGTACCGACGCAGCGGCGCATGACGTGCTGCTCGCGATCCAGACCGGCAAGAGCCTCAAGGACGAGAAGCGCCTCAAGCACCAGGTCGACAGCTACTACCTTAAGTCAGGCGCCGAGATGGAGGCGTCGTTCAAGGACGTCAGCGAGGCGATCGAGAACACGGCGAAGATCGCGGCGCAGTGCAACGTCAAGCTCAAGCTCGATGCGGGCTACCACCTGCCGAAGTACAAGGTGCCCGAGGGCGACGACCTCGACACGTACATCGAGAAGGTTGTGAACCAGGGCCTCGAGCGGCGGTTCGGCGAGTTCGCGAGCCGCGGCAAGGCGTTCGATCCGGATCAGTATCGCGAGCGCTGCAAGACCGAGCTCGGCGTGATCCAGAAGATGGGGTTCTCGGGCTACTTCCTCATCGTCTGGGACTTCATCAACTGGGCGAAGGAGCACGGGATCCCCGTCGGCCCGGGGCGTGGATCGGGTGCCGGTAGCGCCGTGGCGTGGGCGATGCGCATCACCGACATCGACCCGCTCGAGTTCAAGCTCCTGTTCGAGCGCTTCCTGAACCCCGAGCGCGTGTCGATGCCTGACTTCGACGTCGACTTCTGCATGAATCGCCGCGGCGAGGTCATCAAGTACGTCCAGGAGAAGTACGGCCGCGAGCAGGTCGGGCAGATCGCGACGTTCCACCAGCTGAAGGCCCGCGGCGTCATTCGCGACATCGCGCGCGTGATGGAGATTCCGTTCGGCGAGGCCGACAAGCTCGCCAAGCTCGTCCCCGAACCCGTCGCCGGCAAGAGCCCGCCGGTGCGCGAGGCGATCGAGCAGACGGCCGAGCTGAAGCAGCTGTACACCGAGAGTCCGCTGCACCGCGAGCTGCTCGACCTCGCCGCGTCGCTCGAAGGCCTCAACCGCAACGCCGGCATGCACGCCGCCGGTGTCGTGATCGCCGAGCGGCCGCTGTGGGAGTACGTGCCGTGCTTCCGCGGGCAGAACGACGAGATCGTCACGCAGTTCGCGATGAAGGAGGTCGAGAAGACCGGCCTCATCAAGTTCGACTTCCTCGGCCTCAAGACGCTGACGGTGATCCAGACGGCGGTGAAGCTGATCAACCAGCAGCGCCCCGCCGACGATCCGTTCGATGTCGACCTCATCCCGAAGGACGACCCCGACGTCTACAAGATGATCTCGCGCGGTGACACGACGGGCGTGTTCCAGCTCGAATCGAGCGGCTTCCGCGAGATCCTGAAGAAGCTCAAGCCTGACTGCCTCGAAGACATCGTCGCGGCCGTCGCGCTCTATCGCCCGGGCCCGCTCGAAGGCGGCATGGTCGATGACTTCATCGACCGCAAGCACGGCCGCAAGAAGGTCGAATATCCGCACCCGTGGCTGGAGAAGGTGCTCGCCGATACCTACGGCGTCATCGTCTACCAGGAGCAGGTCATGCAGATCGCGCAGGTGCTCGGCGGTTACTCGCTGGGCGGCGCCGATCTTCTCCGCCGCGCGATGGGCAAGAAGAAGCCCGAAGAGATGGCGAAGCAGAAGGAGCTGTTCCTCGCCGGCGCGAAGCAGCTCGAGGTCGACGCGAAGGTCGCCGACCAGGTGTTCGAGTTGATGGCGTTCTTCGCCGGCTACGGCTTCAATCGTTCGCACTCGGCCGCGTACGGCTGGATCACCTATCAGACCGCGTACCTCAAGCATCACTACCCGCACGAGTTCATGGCGGGTCTGATGTCGTGCGACGCCGACAACATCGACAATGTGGTGAAGTTCATCGCCGAGGCGCGCGCGATGGGCCTCACCGTCGAGCGGCCCGACGTCAACGAATCGCTCGCGGACTTCAGCATCACGCCGTCGAACAAGCCCGACGCCCTGCGCGGCAAGGTGATTCGTTTCGGGCTCGGCGCCGTGAAGGGCGTCGGCTCGACGGCCGTCGACGCGATCATCGAGGCGCGGAACACGGACGGTCCGTTCGAGTCGGTGTTCGAGCTATGCCGGCGCGTCGATACGCAGAAGTGCAACCGCAAGACGCTCGAGCAGCTGGTCAAGAGTGGCGCGCTCGACGGGCTCAAGGTGCAGCACCACCGCGCCAAGGTGCTCGGGGCGCTCGACAGCGCGCTCGAGCGCGGCGCCGCCGAGCAGCGCGATCGCCGCAGCGGGCAAACGTCGCTCTTCGGGCTGTTCTCCGCGGCGGAGCCTCCCAAGCCTGCGGGCGCACCGGCGGCGGGTGAGGTCTATCCCGAGGTCGAGGAGTGGGGCATCAAGCAGCTGCTCGCGTTCGAGAAGGAGTCGCTCGGCTTCTACATCTCGGGGCACCCGCTCGATCGTTATCGCGGGGACCTGCTACGCTACGCCACGGCGTCGACGAGCTCGTTCGTCAACGGGACGCGAGGCGTCGGCGAGAACTCCGTCGGCGGCATCGTCAGCCAGTACCGCGAGATGATCACGAAGAAGGGCGACAAGATGGCCCGCTTCATGCTCGAGGATGCCGAGGGCATGCTCGAGGTGATCGCGTTCCCGAAGACGTTCGAGAAGGTCCGGCACGTCCTCGTCAGCGACGAGCCGATTCTGTGTCAGGGGCAGGTCAAGAACGAGGGCAACGCGGAGTCGCCCGAGTGGAAGATGCTGCTCGAGAGCGCCCAGCCGCTCGGCGAGCTCCGGCAGCAAAAGAGCTCGCGCGTCGACATCACGCTCAACGCGGATTCGCTGACGCACGACATGGTCGATGAGTTGAAGACGATCCTCGCCAATGCGACGCGCGGGAACTGCACGCCCGTCATCCGGCTCAAGATCTCGACGCGCTCGGAGACGCACATCCATCTCCCCGAGGCGTGGGCGGTGTCGCCGACCGATGATCTGCTGACGCGCCTCGAGCGCCTGTTCGGCGATCGCGTCGCCACGCTCGGCTAGATCTTGGGCGAGGAACGCCCCGGGAAGCGCGTACGGGTCGCCGACTGCGTGACCCCTCGCTGTAGTGCCTTCACTTCGAGATGCCAATGGGGCGCAATCTATCGAACGCGCGCAGGCTCCATGGCGCCGTAGATTGCCGCGGTGCGCTCCTCGATTCTCGCCCTCCTCGTGCTCCTCGGTTGCAGCAGTCAGCCCTACGAGCTCGACGATCGTGCGCCATGTCCGACGCTCGGCGCCGTGTGTGACGTCGCCGTCGGCGATGCGCCTGCGGTGACAGCGCCGACGGTCGTCGCACCGTCGGAAACGTTGCCGAGCGAGGTCGTCTCGCAGGTCTCGCACAACAACCTCGACATCGTGTGGTTTCGCGGTCGTCTGTTCTTCGCGTTTCGCACGGGCCCGTATCACTTCGCGAGCGACAAGGTCGTGATGTACGTGGTGTCGACCACGGATCAGGTGCACTGGGAGCACGAAGCGACGTTCGACCTCGACACCGATCTGCGCGAGCCGCGATTCCTCGTCGTCGACGATCGGCTGTTCCTGTACTTCGCCGTGCTCGGTGACTCGTTCTCCACCTTCGATCCCAAAGAAGCGCGGCGCAGCGAGTACACGGGGCAGGGCGAATGGTCGGCGTCCGAGGTGGTGTTCGAGGCAGGCTTCATCCCGTGGCGGACCAAGACGATCGATGGTGCACCGTCGGTGATCGGCTACGTCGGCGGCGAGAACATCTATCAGCCGGATGGCGAGCCCGTCCGCGTCTCGTGGCTAACCACCGATGGCGAGACGTTCGCGCCTGCCACCGATCGCGAGGTCGTGCTCGTCGGCGGCAGCTCGGAGACCGACCTCGTCACCCTCGACGACGGCACCGTGATCGCTGTCAGCCGCAACGAGCTCGGCGACGAGACAGGGTGGGGGAGCAAGATCTGTCGTGCGGAGGCGAGCGCGCCCGGCGACTGGCGCTGCATTCACGACCCGAAGAAGTACGACTCGCCGCTGATGTTCCGTCATGGCAGCGACGTCTATTTGATCGCACGCCGGCAGGTCGCCAACGATGGCAACTACGACCTGATGTTGAGAGACTTGCCCCCCGAGCAGCAGAAGCGCGAGTACGATGTGAAGTACTGGACCACGCCCAAGCGGTGCGCGCTGTGGACGGTCGATCCGGCGTCGCTCGCGGTCGGTCACGTGCTCGACTTGCCGTCGAGCGGCGACACCTGCTTCCCGGGCCTCGTCGAGCTCGGCGGTGGCCGCTACCTCGTCTACGACTACACGTCGCCGCTCGACCACGACGTCGATCGGGCGTGGGTCGACGGGCAGACCGGCCCGACGGAGATTCACTCGCTCGTGTTGAGCTTACCGTAGCTCGCGGGATCATCCAGTCGAATAGTCGCGACAGGGCCGCACTTGCCCACGCCCCTGGGGCACGCTCGCGGTATGGCGAAGAAGAAGGTGGTGACGCCAGCATCGGCGCCGGGCGCGACGGCGAAGAAGATCGATCTGCCGGGATTCATCAAGACGCTGACGGCCAACACGGACCCGTCGCGCATGTCTAAGGTCACCAAGATGCTGCGGGCCGAGCGCTTCCAGCTGTTCTCGGCGGTCACCGAGGAGCACGTGACCGGGGTGGTGAAGAGCCAGACCGACGCGGACCTCGTGTATGCGTGCCGCCTCGGCAAGAATGGCGAGTTCTTCTGCTGCACGCAGAACCTCAACCACTGCGGTGGCCTCCGCGGTGCGCTGTGCAAGCACATCCTCGTGCTCGCGATCGGGCTCGCGCAGTCGGGCGAATTCGACCCGACGAAGGCGAACGAGTGGGCGAGGAAGAGCCGCACGAAGAAGCCCGAGCTCGACAAGGACGACGCCACGGCGACGTTCGTGCGGTACAAGGGCGCCGAGGCGGGCGAGATCGATTGGCGCCCGACGGAGACGATTCCGGAGGACTACTACGCACTGTGATGCCCGCGGGCGCTGATGCTGCTGCTCACGCCGAGGTGACCTCGGCGCTGTTCACGTTGCAGCAGATGTTCGACGAGCTCGTCGTGCGCGGCCTCGAAGCGACGGGCAACGACGACGTCGCGCGGCTCGCCGCGATCGGCGAGGAGTTCAGGCGGGCAGGGGCCACGTATGTCGGCGATCAGGTCTCGACGCTCGTGCGCCACATCCAGGGCAGCGGTCGATCTGGTCTCGGGCAAGCGCCGCGTGCGCTGCTACGCGCGCAGACGGTGATGCGCGTCTTCGAGCGCGTGCTGTCCATCGACGCCGCGATCGCCGCGCTGTCGGGCGGCGCGCCCATCGAGCCTCTCGCGCAAGCGGGCACTCCGGCGCTCAAGCCGCCGCCGCTCGAGGACAAGAAGGCCCTGGTGCCCGTGCTCGAGGCCCTGGCACATACCGTCGAGGGCCTGGTCGCGTCGGGGCTCACCACGGCTTCGACCGCGACCAAGGCCAAGCTCGATGCGAGCTTCAAGGAAGCGTCGCGCTTGAAGCTGCTGCGGCTCGCGACCTCGCTGCGCTACGTCGGCGACGAGCTGACGCGGTTCCTCGCCGAGAGCGAGCACTTCTCGGCCCGGCGGCTCGCGTTCTTTTTGAATCGCACGTGGCTCATCTCGCGCGGTTTGCTCGAGGCGATCGCCGAGAACGACGGACCGGCCCTCGCACGCCTGTTGCTCGCCGTCGCACCGCAGCCGGTAAAGGCGCTGCGGCTCGCGGTGTTGGGCACCCAGAAGCGCGCGCTGCTCGACGGCTCCGCCGCGTTCGAGTTCCGCATGACGACCCTGGACGAGCAGCCTGGTGTGCCGCGCGGGAGCCGCCTCGTGTGGTCGTGCGTTTTCGGTGCCAAGAAGGGTGTGCCTGCCGAGGCGTTCTTGCACCTGCCGCAGGCGCAGAAGTTCGCGCCGAAGATCCTGCTCGACCCGACGGAGATCGTGATCTCCGACGCCGCGCTGACGCTCGACGAGCACGGCTATGGCCGGGTGATGCTCGGCCCCACGTCGACGGTGAAGCCCGGGAAGGCCGTCGGCGACTGGGACGGTCTGCTCGCTTGGGACCGCGCGCGCGTAGTGCAGCGCCTGCGCCGCCACCAGGTCAGCCCGCTCGATCTCGAGGTCGAGTTGCAGGAGGACGTCGTCTTGCATGGCTGGGAGGTGGGCGCGCCGGCCGCGAATCCGTTCAAGCCGGAGCAGACCGTGTTCCCGCTGACCGCCGACGGGCTCGCGCTCGATGCCATATGCTCGACGGGTCCCGACGGCAAGGAACTCGGCGAGGCGATGCGCGACTTTGCGAAGGCGCGCGCCAAGCGGCCACCCCTGTACGGCGTGATGCACGTCGAGATGGGCCGCCTGATGTTCCAGCCGCTGTCGGCGGTCGACGACGACGGACCGCGGCACCTGATGATATCTGGCGAGAACATCGATCTCGCCGCGCTGATGAAGACCCTGGACTTCACGAGCTGACGGAGACCCGACATGGCCAAGGACAAGGACACGGACACCAGCACCGAAGCGAAGATCCTGCGCGAGCCTGCGGAGCAGCAGTATCGGGTGCAGCTCGAGGCGCTGAAGCAGCACGACAAGGATACGCCGCCGAGCGCGTGGAAGCTCTCACCGCGCTCCGTGCTCGCGTACATCGTCGGCTTGCCGAAACCGCTCAAGGCCACGATCGACGGCAAGGCGCAGGAGGTCGCGATCACGCGCAAGTTCTTCGGCGACGACTCGATCGTCGAGCGCGCCATCGTGACGCTCGCGAGCGAGCGCGCACTCCTTCTCGTGGGCGAGCCTGGCACCGGCAAGAGCTGGCTTTCGGAGCACCTGGCCGCCGCGATCAGTGGCAACTCGACGCTGACCATCCAGGGCACCGCGGGCACAACCGAGGATCAGATCAAATACTCGTGGAACGTCGCGCGCGTGATCGCCGAGGGCCCCAAGCCCGACAACATGATCCCATCGCCGACGATGGTGGCGATGCGCACCGGCGGTCTCCTCCGCTTCGAGGAGATCACGCGCTGCGTGCCCGACGTGCAGGACGCCCTGGTGTCGATCCTGTCCGACAAGAACATCGCGGTGCCCGAGCTCCCCGACGCCAACATGGTGTTCGCGCGCCCGGGCTTCAACATCATCGCCACCGCGAACTCGCGCGACCAGGGTGTCAACGAGCTGTCCGCTGCGCTCAAGCGGCGGTTCAACTACGTGCACATCCCGATCGTCGCGGACCAGAAGACGGAGATCGCGATCGTGCGGGATCGCTCGAAGGAGCTGCTCGAGCGCTACAAGATCCCGGCGAAGATCGAGCAGCCCGTGCTGGAGGTGCTGGCGACGGTGTTTCGCGAGATGCGCGCCGGCACCACCGCCGACGGCGTGAGCTTTCAGAAGGTCTCGACGACGCTGTCGACGGCAGAGGCGATCGGCGTCGCGCTCGACTCCGCGATCCGCGCACGCTACTTCGGTGACGGCTCGGTCTCCGTCGAGGAGATCGCGCGCAACCTGGTCGGCTCGGTGGTCAAGGAAGACCTCGATGACCTGAAGGTGCTGAAGGAGTACCTGGCCGTCGTTGCCAAGAAACGCGGTGCGAAGGATGCGAGCTGGAAGGCGTTTCACGACGCGGCCAGCAAGGCGGTGACGGCGGCGTCGTGACCGAGGGCAAGAGAAAATCCGCGGGGCAGGGGTCCCGCGGCACCTTGGCCCGAGGAAATCCCCTCGGGATGAGCGGCGACACGCTCGACATCGAGCACGTCAAGGCGCAGGCCGACCGCGTGCTCGCCGAGAAGCTGTACTGGTTTCCCGTGCGCCACCACTCGCCGGCGGCGGCTCGTCACGTGCGCGCCGCGATCCGCGAGCGCAAGCCCAAGCTCGTGCTGATCGAAGGTCCGGCGGATGCGTCGGACATGATCAAGCACCTCGTCGACGCGAAGACCAAGCCGCCGGTGGCGCTGTACGCGAGCTATCGCGATGACGCGAACACGCTCGGGCTCGCGGGGAAGGCGAGCGCTGCGGAGGACATCCCGGCCCGGTTCCCGGTCTGGTACCCCATGCTGCCGTACTCGCCGGAGTACGTGGCGATGAAGGAAGCCACGGCCATCAGTGCTGCGTGTGTATTTATCGATCTTCCTCATCACGCGCTCATCGATCCGGAGGACTGGCAGGAGGCCGTCGTTGTCGAGAGCGGCGAGGAAGATGGCGACGACGAGCTGTCGAACGCGGCTGCGGACGAGGACGCCGAGCACGCGACGGTCGTGCCGAGCTGGGAGGCCCACGTCGTCGAGAGCAGCTTCTACCAGGCGATGGCGCGCGCCGCGGGCTATCGCTCGTGGGACGAGGCGTGGGACTCGATGTTCGAGATCGGGCCTCGTCACCCGACGCACGAGGACTTCCGGCGCGACATGGCGTACTTCTGCGCCGCCGTGCGCGCGACCACGCCGGCGGAACGGATCGCCCACGACGACACGCTGCCGCGGGAGCGCTACATGAAGCGTGCGATCGCCGACGAGCTGAAGAAGCGGAAGCTGAAGCCCGAGGACGCGATGGTGGTGTGCGGCGGCTTCCACCTGTTTCTCGATCGCGATGACGACGAAGCGCCGCCGGAGCCGCCCGCGGGTACCTGCTTCTCGACGATCGTCCCGTACTCGTACTTCCGGGTCAGCGAGCTCGCCGGCTACGGCGCGTCCAATCGCGCGCCACGCTTCTATCAGGCCGTGTGGGAGCACCAGGCCGACAAGGATGACGAACCCTGGATCGGCGCGATGATCGAGCACGTCACCACCGTGCTGTCGCGCGGCCGCAAGGAAGGCGCGGCGCTGTCCGCAGCCGACGCCATCTCGGTCACGCAGCACGCGCGGATGCTCTCCGCGCTGCGCGGACGGTCTGCGCCGATCCTCGACGATATCCGCGACGCGCTGATCTCGTGCTGCTGCAAGGGACGCCCGGAAGAGGAGGGCAGGCACCTCCTCACCGCGATGGCGCATGCCGAGATCGGGTCCGCGATCGGGCGCGTCACCACCGAGCTCGGGCGGCTGCCGATCGTGCACGACTTCTACGCGCAGCTCGACGAGCTCGACCTCGGCGAGGTGATGGGCCGCGATCGCCGCCTCGTGCTAACGCTCGATCTGCGCGAGGACCAGGGCGCCAAGCGCTCGGCGTTCCTCCATCGCCTGGCCAAGCTGGACGTCGGGCTCGGCGCGCTCGAGGGCGGGCGCTCGGGGGATGGCTCGACGCTGTTTCGTGAGAAGTGGACGCTTGCGTGGACCCCCAAGGTCGAGCCGCAGTTGATCGAGAAGAACCTGTATGGCGACACCATCGAAGCCGCAGCGATCGCGCAGCTCGAGGAGGACGTGGCCAAGGAGCAGCGCGAGGCGGGGGCGACTTGCAAGCGCTTGCTCGAGAGCGTGTCGATGCAGGTCCCGCACCTCGTGCAGCGCCTCGAGGCGGCGGCCGGCGCGGCGATCGACGAGGATCGCCACTTCGCGTCGCAGTGCGATGCGCTCCTGCACCTGCTGGTGCTCGACCGCCTCGCGATCCAGCGCGACCTCGGCCGCGGGGCGATCGATGCGCTCGCCGAGCGCGCATTCACGCGAGCGTGCCTGGCGATTTCGGAGCTCGGTGCGATCCCCGAGGATCAGCAGGAGTCGACGATCGCGCACCTGAAGTCGCTCGCCGAGGCCGTGCTGGGCGGCGACCTCGCGCTCGATCGCGCGCTGTTCTCCGAGCGGATCAAGGCGGTCGCCGTCACCACCACGATCCCGTTCATGCAGGGCGCGTTCGCCGGCCTGCTCGCGGAGCTGCGCGAGATCGATCCGGCGGACCTCGCGGTGCGCGTCGCGACGTTCGCGGCGTCCTCGCCCGACAAGATGGTGCTCGCGGGCGAGTTCCTCGACGGTGCATTTGCGGTATCGAAGACGTCGATGCTGCTCGGTGCCGACGCGCTGGTCGGGGCGATCGACAAGCTCCTGCGCGGGGCCGAGTGGGAGCAGTTCATGTTGCTGCTGCCCAAGGTGCGGCGCGCGTTCGAGCGTCTGCACGAGCGCCAGCGGCTCGCGTTCGCCGATCGGGTCGCCCGTGCCTACGGCCTCGCCGATGCCGAGGAGATCGCCGCGCTGCCGCAAGCCTCGACGGAGGCCGCCGCATACATGGCCACGGTCGATGCGCGGGTCGCCGCGATCATGAAGGAGTGGACGTTCTGATGGCCGGTCGCAAGCGCACGCCCGCACCGTCGAAGAAGACGCCAGCTGCGCCGCCGCCGCCCGCGAAGGTGCTGTCGCCAGAAGAGCAAGCGCACGTCGGTCGCTGGCGGCTCGTGCTCGGCAAGAGCGCGGAGCAGCTCAGCATCACCACGGGCGACGATCTGCGCACGAGCGAAGCGCAGACGGCCATCGATTTCGTGTTCCAGGGCGACGACGCGCGGCGCGGCGCAGGCCGCGGGGACTCCGCGCTCACGGTGCCCACGTGGATCGACGCGGTCTCGGAGTTGTTCCCGCGCCAGGCGAAGGAGGTCCTCGAGCGCGAGCTGATCTCGCGACGCGGCATCACCGAGCTGCTCGAGCATCCCCAGCTCCTCGAGAAGGTCGAGCCGAATGTCGAGCTGGTGAAGACGCTGCTCACCCACAAGGATCTGCTGGATCCCCGGGCGCGCGTGCTGGCGCGCAAGATCATCGATCAGGTCGTCGAGCAGCTGAAGCGCCAGCTCGAGATCCGCGTCGAGGCCGCGATCACCGGCGCGCTGCGCCGCGATCGTCACTCGCCGCGCAAAGTGTTCAAGAACCTCGACCTCAAGAAGACGCTGCGCAAGAACCTCCACAACTGGGACGACGAGCGGCGCCGGCTGCTGGTCGATCAACTGTTCTACTTCGCGGCCGAGCGCAACAAGCGCCCGTGGCACATCATCGTCTGCGTCGACCAGTCTGGTTCGATGCTCGACTCCGCCATCTTCTCGGCAGTGATGGCGTCGATCTTCGCGGAGCTCCCTGCCGTGAAGACGTCGCTGGTGTTGTTCGATACCAACGTCGTCGATCTGTCGGCGGAGGTCGGCTCGCCCGTCGACGTGCTCTTGAAGGTCCAGCTCGGTGGCGGCACCGATATCACGCAGGCGCTGGTCTACTGCGCTGGATTAGTCGCCGAGCCAGCGCGTTCGATCGTCGTGCTGATCACCGATTTCTTCGAAGGCCGCGACGAGAAGGACCTCGTCGATCAGGTGCGCGTGATGTCCGACACGGGCGTGCGGATGATCGGCCTGGGGGCGCTCGGGTACGACGCGCGGCCCGAGTACAACAAGTCGACGGCGGGCAAGTGCCGCAAGGTCGGCATGGACATCCTGGTATGTACGCCGGAGCGCCTCGCCGAGGCGATGGCCGAAATTATTGGAGGGTGACGGTGCCAGGGAAGCCAACGATGACGTCGAGGAAGTCCGCGAAACCGACCAAGCCGCCCCCGCCGGCCAAGGCGGCCACGCCGAGCAAGGGGGGCAAGCCCACACAGGCACTCGCACGCGCGGCGACCACTGCAAAACCGGTGAAGCCCGCGAGACCTGCCCACGCGCCGAAGCCTGCCAAGGCGAACAAGCCCGAGCGCATGTTCGCCGGCAAGCGCATGGCGTTCTTCGGCGAGTTTGCCGTGTGGCCGAGTTACCACCGTGTGAGCCCCGATGGCCTCGCCGCCCGGCTCGGCGCGCGCATCTGCCTCGAGCTCGACGAGACGGTCGACATCGTGGTGTTCGGCGACCTGCGCGGTGCCGGACGCGCCGAGGCCAAGAAACGCGCCGAACGGCTCGCGCAGGGCGGCGCGCTCCAGATCCTCGACGAGACGGCCTATCGCGAGCTCGTGCGCGTCGACCTCGCCGGGAAACGGTTCGCGTTCATCGGTGGCTTTGACTGCAGTCCATCGGGGCTCGACGACGGGTTGCTCGCGCGCATGGTCGAGAACGCTGGTGGCGTGGTGCTCGCCGACGTCGACGCGACGCTCGACTATCTCGTCATCGGCAACCGGCGCGGCCCGTCGAAGATCGCGAGGGCGAACAGGGTCGACGAGCTGATCGAAGGGGGCGCCGCGGTGAAGAAGCTCGACGAGACCGCGTTCCTCGAGCTCGTGCGCACCGAGCGCCCCTCCGCCGCGAGTGGCGAGCTCGACTTCGCCGGCTTCATCAGCCAGCTCTACGGCAACCTTGACGAGGGCAAGCTCGGCCGCGCCCTGGACATGTTGCGCAAGGACCGGTTCAAGCTGTACGCGCATATCGACGAGCAGCGGCTGGTCGGCGTCGTCCGCAGCCAGAGTGGATCCGGCAGCGTGTATGCCAGCTGGCTCACACACGAGGGTAAATACGGGTGCTCGCAGCCCGACCTCTCCGACTGCATGGGCCTCCAAGGGACGCCCTGCAAACACCTGATGGTGCTGGTCTGCGGCCTCGCCCGCACGGGCCAGATCCAGATGGCCCGCGCGCTGGAGTGGGTCCGGGCGTCGCACCGGACTGGTCCTCGCGCCAACCACGAGCTGTGCGCCGAGACGTTCCTCCAGTACAAGGGCGCCGAGGCGGGGCAGGTCGACTGGCGGCCCACCGAGACCATTCCCGAGGACTTCTACGCCCTCTAGCAAAAACTCGTTGCTGCTGGCCGCGGGATCGATAGGATGCCCCCGGTGTCGCTACGGGTCGCCTTCGTGGTCGTGTTCGCCGGTGCAGTTGTCGCGTGCGCTAACGCTGGCGGCGCGAGCCCACCTGTCGACTCGTCCACGGGCATCGACGCGCCGAAGCTGACCGACGCGCAGCATAGCGATGCGGCGAGCTTCGATGCTCCGCTGATCGACGCGCCGATCATGGTCGACGCGCCCATCGATGGCCCTCCCGGCTCCGGCCTGTTCTGCTCGGACCACTCGGACTGCACGCTGCAGGGCGAGTGCTGCTACAGCTTCCAGGGCGTGGGCATCTGCGCCGAAGGCACCATCATCCTCGGTGCCTGTCTGCCAATCTGATCAGTCCAGGCCGAGCTGGACGAGATCATCCTCGTCGAGCCCGAAGTAGTGGGCCGTTTCGTGCAGCACGGTGATCCGGATCTCTGCCGCGAGGTGCTCCTCGTCGACCGCGGAGCGCTCCAGGTTCTTCCGGAACAGCTGGATGTTGGTGACCGCGGGCAGGGCGCTCGCATCGTCGGGCATCGGCGTGCCCTGGAACAGACCGAGGATGCGCGGGTCCCAGCCGTCCTTAACGATGTCCTCCGACGGTAGGTCGTCGATCAGGATCGGCACCGCCTTCAGCTTCTCGCGGATGTTCTCGGGGAGCTCCTCGAGCGTGGCGACCGCGATCCGCTCCACGTCGTCATCGGTGACCGTGAGCTCACCTGCCGGTGCCTTCGCGTCGTGTGTCCGCACGGCGAGCCATGCCTCGATCATCTTGGCCCTGTCGTCGACGACCTCGTAGGCGCGCCCCAGCGTATGGAGCGCCTCCGCCTCGAACGCCGCCTTCTCCTCGGCGGAACCATCGCCCTCACGGGTCAGCGTGCGTGCGAGCTCGATCCACTTGTGGGCCGCCGGGATGTCCTCGGCGCCGATCGAGAGATCGGCGAGGTCGAGCGCGAGATCTGGGTTGTCGATCGCGGTGCTCGCCAGCTCGGCGAGCGTCTCGCGGGCGGCCTTGGGCTCGTCGCGCATGAGCAGCGCCTCGGCCTTCACGAAGATCGCCTCGATCAGGTCGGCCTCCTCGTCGATGAACTCGAACGCTTCTTCCAGGGTGTCCAGCGCGGCGTCGGGGTCGCCGAGGTCCTTGAGCTCGAGGCGGGCGATGCAGATGCGCGGCATCGGGTCGTCGGGGCGCAGCGCCATCAGGGCGCGGTACTGCTCGAGCGCGTCCTCGGTCTCGCCGCGCGCGTCGGCGACGGCGGCAGCCAGCGTGATGACGTCTTCGTGCTTCCGGTCGATGCGGCGGCACCGCTCGAGGATGGCGGCTGCGTCGTCGATGCGTCCTTCGTCGAGGGCTTCGAATGCGCGCTCGAGGTCAGCCATCATGCGTTCGGTTCGAGACATGTCGGACTCCTGGTCGGCCGTTTATTCCGCCGACTGCCTGTGCATACTCCGAATCGGTTTCGCGTGCTTGTCGATGCATTTGCAGCGCGTACGCGGCCTGGCTATCGTCGAGCCGTGACGGCCATTCTCCGCGTGCTTTCCCTCGCGATCGTCGCTTTGGTCCTCGCGGCATGTCCGCGGCCGACACGCAGGACGCTGGTGCCCGACGTGCCGCAGGACGGCAGCGCCGAGGCGCGTGCGCGATTCGCCGACGCGCGCACGAAGTTCCTGCGCGATGGCAGCGGGGGCGCGGAGTTCCGTTCGATCTCCGAAGAGTTTCCCGACGATCCGATCGTCCCGTGGGCAAACCTTTTTGCGGGCATCGCCGCGGTCAAGGAGCGCAAATTCGACGTTGCGACGAAGTCGCTGCAGGCCGCGATTGACGCCGGTGCCGATCCCGGCCTCACCACGCGCGCACAGCTGTTCCTCGGCATCTCGCTCAACTATCAGGGAGATCCTCGGCGCGCGCTGTCGCTGCTCGATAAGGGCAAGACCGCGATCGAGAACGAGGGCGAGCGCACCGAGCACCTGGCCGCCTTCGCATATGCGACGGCGGCCGCCGGTGAGCGCCCGCTCGCGGCGCTGCCCATGTTCGACGAGCTCTACCAGCGCGTGACGCCCACCGAGCGCGCCGTGATCGTCGGCCGCGTCGTCGAGCTGGTCGGTGCCGCCGAGCCCACCGCGCTCGAGCGCATGTTCGACAGCCTGCGCGTGCGCAACGGCCCCAGCATGGCGGCCGTCGCTACCCGGCTCGCGCTCCTCGCCGACCAGGCAGGCAACGCGAGCGAGGCGCAGCGCTTTCGCGAGATCGCCGGCCCCGCGCGCGTCGCGGTCGGCCTACCGCGAACCGTCGATCCAACCATCGCCGCCGCGCCGACGGGCAGCGGTGATGCGAACGTCGTCGGCGCCGTGTTGCCGCTCGGTAGCAAGCAGAGCCGCGTCGCCGAGGCTGCAGCTGCGGGGCTCGGGCTCGCCGCGGGCGTGACGGACGGCAAGGGCGTCGCTGCCGTCGAGGTGCGCGCCGCCTCCGACGCCGAGACCTCCGCCAGCGCCGTCGAGGACCTCGCGCGTGGGAACGTCGTCGCCGTCATCGGGCCGATCGACTCGGCGTCGGTCGACGCGGCCGGCAGCCGCGCGGACAGCATCGGCATTCCGCTGCTCAGCCTGTCGACCGCCGCCGAGAAGAACGCGGGTGGGCGGTTCGTGTTTCACATGATCCACTCGGGCGAGGCGCGCAGCCGGGCGCTCGCGCAGCGCGCGCTGGCGAAGGGCATCAAGACGTTCGCGGTGCTTGCCGCCGAGAACGGCTACGGCCGCGCGATGACCGCCGCGTTCGTCGACGAGGTGAAGAAGGGTGGTGGGAGCATCATCTCGAGCGTCACCTACAAGCCCGACACCAAGTCGTTCGCCGGGTTCACGATCAAACTCACCGGCGAGTGGGACGCCGTGTTCGTGCCCGCGCAGGCCGACGTCCTCGGTCTCATCGCCCCGGCGCTCGCCGCCACCGGCAAGATCCCCAAGCCGGTGGGCACCAAGAAGGTCATCGGAGGCCGCCCGGTGCTTCTCCTCTCGACCGCCGAGAACCTCACGACTGCGTATCTCGTCGATGCGGGCCGCCACTCCACGGGTGCGTTCTTCGCCCCGGGCTACTTCCCCGACGACAAGGATCCGGCGAGCAAGGCATTCCTCGATCGCTTCATCGCCGCGTTTGGCCGTGCGCCAGGCTTCCTCGAGGCGTACGCCTATGACGCTGCACAGCTCGCCGCCGCCGCGGGTGGTGCGGGCCGCGCGGGCCTCGCGCAGACGCTTTCGACCGGTGAGCTGGTGGGCCTGACCGGCGTTATCAGGTTCGACCGCGAGCACCGCCGCGCCGACCCGGGCGTCGTGTACACGGTCGCCGAGGAGACCGGTGGGACGCTCGCGATCCGCGTCGTGCGCTAACCTTCGCGAACGTCAGGGCCGATGGGCACATGCCTTCGGCTCCCGGGCGCTCGGTGGTACAAGCGCCGCATGGCAGCGTTCCCCGGCGTCGGCAATCGACTGATCGCAGCGCTCGATGCGCCCACTCGCGCCGAGGCGGAGACTCTCGTCGATAGACTCGGTGGTGTCCCCAGCTGGTACAAACTCGGCCTCGAGCTGTTCTGCGCCGAGGGCCCGTCCATTGTCTCCGACTTCACGTCGCGCGGCCGCGCCGTGATGCTCGACCTCAAGCTCCACGACATCCCCGAGACCGTCGGTCGCGCAACCGCCCGCGTGGCCTCGCTGGGGGCGGGGCTCCTGACCGTCCATGCCGGTGGCGGGCGCGCCATGCTGGAGGCCGCCGTGGCGGCAGCCGGCCCTGCGATGAAGGTCCTCGCGGTCACGGTGTTGACCTCGCTCGACGAGACCGACATCGCCGCCATCGGCGCGCGCGGCCCGATCGCCGACCTCGTCACCCTGCGCGCCCAGCTTGCCGCCGACGCGGGCTGCGCGGGCGTGGTCGCCTCGCCCCACGAGGTCGTCGCGCTTCGCGCGGTCGTACCCCCGGGCTTCCTCATCGTCACTCCGGGCGTGCGCCCTGCCGGTAGTGCCAGCGGCGACCAGAAGCGCGTGATGACGCCCGCCCGGGCACGCGCGGCTGGCTCCGACCTCGTCGTCGTGGGCCGCCCCCTGCGCGATGCGCCCGACCCTGCTGCCGCGGCCCGCGCCGTGGTGTCGGAGCTCGCGTCGTGAGCGGGCCGCGCGACAGTCGACGCGGCGGTGGCGGGGCCCGCGGCGGTCGCGGCGCTGGTTCGAGCCTGGGCCCACGCGGTGGCGGTCCGCTCGGTGGCGGCGGTTCGAGTGGCGGCGGCCGCAGCGAGCGGGACGGCGGTTCGTTCGGCGGCGGCGGTGGCGCACGCGGGGACAGCCGGGTTGCGTCCGGTGTGCGCGGCGACGTCGGTGAGCATGCGCGCGGCGCCAAGGACCTCGGGCCGATTCGCGGTCCGGGCGAGCGCCTCGTCTACGGCGCCAATCCCGTCCGCGAGCTCGTCGAGCGCAAGCCCAGGAGCATCCGCGCCGTGTGGGTCGACCCGCAGCGCGCGGGACGTTCGGGGGCGGACCCCGTCGGGGCGCTGGTCACAGCCGCGCGTGCCGCCGGCGCGAAGGTCGAGGAGCGCGAGCGCGAGATTCTCGACCGTGCGGCAGGCGAGGGTGCCGTACACCAAGGCGTGGTCGCGTGGCTCGGGCCCTTCGAATACGCGCAGCTCGAGGATCTGGTGCAGCCAGCCGACGTGCCGCCGTTGATCGTCGCGCTCGACGGCGTCGAGGACCCGCGGAACCTCGGCGCGATCTTGCGCTCGGCGTACCTCCTTGGCGCGCGGGGCGTGATCATCCCCGAGCATCGCGCCGCCGCGGTGACCGCTGTGACCGCGAAGGCGAGCGCAGGGGCGAGCGAGCTGTTGCCCGTCGTCCAGGTGCCGAACCTCGTGCGCGCGCTGGAGGAGCTGCGCGAGCACGGGCTATGGCGCGTGGCCGTACACGCGACGGAAAGCTCGCAGCAGATCGACCAGATCGATGGCCTGGTCGGGCTCGTCCTCGTGCTGGGCGCAGAAGGAACGGGTGTGCGACCGCTGGTCGCCAAGCACTGCGACTTCCACGCGGTGATTCCGATGGCACGCTCGGCGGTCGGCTCGTTCAACGTCTCGGTCGCTGCCGCGATCGCGCTGTACGAGATCTATCGTCAGCGTGCTATCGCCACCGGAATCCCCGACGAGGCTTAGTTTTCGATCTTCTCGAGGAAGCTGGTCTTGAGCAGCTTCTCGCCGTGGACGGGAAAGAACGTGTAGACGCTATCCCCGACGACGCGCACGACCTCGCCATCGCCCCAGGTCGCGTGGCGCACGAGGTCTCCCTTCTCGAGCGGGCCGAACACCGGACGCTTCATGCGCTCGATCTTGAGCGCACGGCCACGCCCACCTCGTCCGCGGCGGAGCGCTTCTTCGAGGAGCGCCTTGCGCGCCTCGGGGTCGCCACCACGGCGCGCGACGAGAGCGGCCGCCACCGCCTCGGCCTCGCGCGCAGGCGCCGACGACTTCGCGTTGCGCACGCAGTTATCGCACGTGCCACATGCGGGCGCGTCGGTGTACCCGAAGTAGGTCACGAGCAGGCGGGTCCGGCACAGGTGTGACTGCGCGTAGCGCAACATCGAGGCGAGGCGCGCGCGGTCTTGCGCACGCTTCTGCTCGTAGCGGCTCGCAGCACGCGCGAGATTCTCCAAGCTCGGCGGCTCCGTCGCGAGCGGTGCGAAGCGGGCGCCAGGTGCCTCGGCTGCGAAGCCGACTTCCTTGAGGAACGAGAGCACCACGCGCGCCTTCTTCGCCGGCGCATCGGCGCGCTCGGCGATGTCCTTCACCGCCTTGTACACGTCGTCGTTGTCATCGGTATCGCTCGTGGCGATTGTTCCACCGGTGACATGCACGAGCGCCTCTGCGACGGCCCGCGTCTGCTCCGGCGTCGGATATCGCCCGCCGAGGAAAAAGCTCTGAATGCGCTTGTCCTCCGGCTGATAGAGCAACACGCAGTCGGCCGGCATGCCGTCGCGGCCCGCGCGCCCCGCCTCCTGGTAGTAGCTCTCGAGCGAACCCGGGAAGTTGTAGTGGATGACGAAACGCAGGTCTTGCTTGTCGACGCCGAGGCCGAACGCGTTGGTCGCGACCATCAGGCGCGGTTCGCTGTGCTCCATGAACGCGCTCTGCACGCGCTCGCGATCCTTGGCACGCATGCGGCCGTGGTAGCGCCCGCACTCGACGCCCTGGGACCACAAGAAGTCAGCGAGTGCGTCGACGGTCTTCACCGTCGCGGCGTAGATGATGCCGCAGCCCTGCTGCTTCTCGATCAGGCGCAGGAGGAGCGCCTGCTTCTTGCGTTCGCTCGATGCCTTGATGACGTGGTAGCGCAGGTTCGGACGATCGAGCCCGATGTCGATGACCGACGCTTCCGGGATCTGAAGCTGCGCGAGGATGTCGTCCTTGACCTTCGGCGGCGCCGTCGCGGTCAGCGCGAGCACCGGCGGTTTGCCGAGCGCGGAGACAGCTTCGCCGAGGCCGAGGTACGCGGGCCGGAAGTCGTGCCCCCACTGCGAGATGCAATGCGCCTCGTCCACGACGAACAAGGAGACGTTGACCGTAGACAGGCGCTCGCGGAACCGCGGCTCGCTCAGCCGCTCCGGCGTGACATACGCGATGCACGGCCGGTTCTCCGACAGGCGGGCGAGGGCGGCCTGTTCGTCGCGCAGAGACAGCGTCGAGTCGAGTCGCAGCACCTCGATGTGCAGCTGGTCGAGCTTGTCGTGCTGATCCTTCATCAACGCGATGAGCGGCGACACCACGAGCGTCACACCTGGGAGCTCGAGCGCTGGCAGCTGATAGCAGAGGCTCTTTCCCGCGCCGGTCGGCATGATGGCGAGCGTGTCGATGCCCGCCACAACGTTGCGAATGGCGAGTGCCTGCCCGGGACGGAACGAGGAAATTCCGAACCGTCGCTGCCCGATCTCCAGCATGTGGGCGTCGAGCGCGGCGTGATCCGCAGTCTCCGCGACGTCCGGAACGACTTCTTCCTCCAGCCCTACCGCCTCCGCCTCGTCCAAGCCCATCGGCTGGAGGGTGTTGCGCGTGCCGCGCGCCAAGGCAACGCGCGGTAGTGCGGTATCGCGTTTGCGACGCCGCTCAGGAGGGGGAGCCTTACCCATGAAAGGCTAGGCTCGCTCGGAAAAACAGTTCAGGCAAGCTGAACAATTGAGCGGAGCTCGATGTGCACGTGGTGCGCGTTAGCGCTCAGTAGGACCACGTACACACGGACGGGAACAACTTGTGAACGATCACGCGCTTGAGGTGCGATGTGGCGAGCGTGAGACGAGATATTCGCAATCTCGCTCACAGCGCTCTTAACACGAGATCACATTAACTGTATGCCCATCCGACATCCGCCTCACTTGGCGGCAAGGTACCCCTCACTCGTCAGCAGCTCCGCCATTAGCACGGCGCCACCGGCCGCGCCGCGCACCGTGTTGTGCGACAGCCCGACGAACCGCCAGTCAAAGATCGCGTCGGGGCGGAGCCGGCCAAGCGAGACGGCCTGGCCGTGCCCGGCATCGCGGTCGAGGCGGGTCTGCGGGCGCGCGTCGTCCTCGAAGTAGCGGAGGAACGGCGTCGGCGCGCTCGGCAGCTGCTTCGTCTGCGGGAGGCCGGCGTACTCCTTCCATGCGGCGAGGATCTGCTCCTTGCTCGGCTTCTTCTCGAACGAGACAAACACCGCGGCCATGTGTCCATCGGTGACTGGCACGCGGATGCACTGCGCGGTGATCGTCGGTGACGTCGCAGCGGTGATCTTACCGTCGACGACCTTGCCCCAGATCTTGAGCGGCTCCTTCTCGCTCTTCTCCTCCTCGCCCTTGATGTACGGGATCACGTTGTCGACCATCTCGGGCCACGACTCGAACGTCTTCCCCGCGCCGCTGATCGCCTGGTAGGTGCACACGGCGATCTTGGTGGGACCAAACGACCACAGCGGATGAATCGCCGGCACGTAGCTCTGGATCGAGCAATTCGGCTTCACCGCGACGAAGCCGCGCTTGGTGCCGAGCCGGCGGCGCTGCGCTTCGATCACGTCCGCATGGTCGCTGTTGATCTCGGGGAGGATCATCGGGACGTCGGGCGTCCATCGGTGCGCCGAGTTGTTCGAGACGAGCGGCGTCTCCGCGCGCGCGTAGTCCTCCTCGAGCTTGGCGACGACCGCCTTGTCCATGTCGACCGCGCAAAACACGAAGTCGACCTGCTCCGCGATCTTGTCGATGTCGGAAGCGTTGCTCACGATGAGCTCGCTCGCGTGCGTCGGAATCTCGGAGGTGAGCGCCCAGCGCTCGTGGACGGCGTCCGCGTACAGCTTGCCCGCAGAGCTCGGGCTCGCCGCGACCACCGTGACCTCGAACCACGGGTGATTTTCGAGGAGGGAGACGAACCTCTGACCGACCATCCCGGTCGCGCCGAGGACACCGACCTTTAGCTTGTTTGCCATCGCGACGGGAATCTAACACCTCCCCGTCAATCGTCTACGTCGCCGCCTTGCAGTCGGCCCACGGTTCGTGAAGATACGCGCCATGCCGTTGCTCGATGGGCTACGCGTCGTTCACTCCAAGATTCATGGCTACGGCGTGATCGCGACGCGTCCGATCAAGGAAGGCGAGATCATCGTCTACGGCGATGGCGTGCTCTACCTCGAGGACGCGGAGTTCGACGATACCTACGCGCTCGTCGTACCCGGCGAGGACTCGGGCAAAGGCGATCTGCTGTTCTGGGATCTCGCGTGCCAGACGCGCTGGATCAACCACTCGTGCGACCCCAACAGCGAAGTGTGCTCGCGCTGGGACCACGAGAACGACACGCTGGTCGCCTGGTGGGTCGCGCTGCGGGACATCTCCATCGGCGAAGAGCTCACGTACGATTACGCGTTCAACGCTGACGTCGCAGAGCCATGCGCTTGTGGCGCGCCCACGTGCCGGGGGGTGATCGTGGATGTCGACCCGGAGAACCTGGCGAGGCTCTCGCCCGAGCTGCGCGCGCGCCTGCGCCAACCCGCGCTGGCCGCGTCGTAGAACTGTTACTCTGCGTACAGATGAGTACGCGCATTGGCATCCTGACCGGCGGCGGTGACTGCCCCGGCCTCAACGGCGTAATTCGCGCCGTGACCCTACATGCCCGACAGACCTTCGGCTGGGAGGTCATCGGGATCCGGAACGGCTTCGAGGGCCTCTACGAGGAGGAATACGTCGATCTGACGACCTCCAATGTCGCGCAGCTGCTGCCCCGCGGCGGCACCATGCTCGGCTCGTCGAATCGCGCCAACCCGTTCGCCTATCCGGTGAAGCTGCCCGACAACCGCGTCGAGATCCACGACGTGTCGACGCGCTGCCTCGCCAACCTCGCCAAGCTCGAGCTGCACGGCCTGATCGTCGTTGGCGGCGACGGGACGATGTCGTTCGCGCAGAAGTTCATCGGCCGCGGCGCGCCCCGCATCGTCGGTGTGCCCAAGACCATCGACAACGACCTCGAGGCGACCGACTACACCGTCGGGTTCCAGACCGCCGTCGAGATCGTGACCGAGGCGATCGAACGCCTGCACACGACGGCCGAGAGCCACGAGCGCATCATGATCGTCGAGGTCATGGGGCGCTACGCGGGCTGGATCGCCCTGACCTCGGCGCTCGCCGGCGCGGCCAATGTCTGCCTGATTCCCGAGATCGAATACGACATCGATCGGGTCATCGACGCGTTCCACCGCCGTCACGGCCGCGGGGTCAGCTACTCGATCGTCGTCTGCGCCGAAGGCGCCAGGGCCAAGGGCGGTGCGCACTCGGTGGTCACCGCCGGCGACGCCACCAAGCAGGAAAAGCTCGGTGGGGCCGCCCAGCGGCTCGCTGATCTGATCACGGCGCGCACCGACTACGAGGTCCGCACCACGGTCCTCGGCCACATCCAGCGCGGTGGCGCCCCCTGCGCGTTCGACCGCGAGCTGGCGACCCGGTTCGGCGTGAAGGCGGTCGAGCTGATCGCTGAGGGCAAGTTCGGCCACGTCGCCGCCGTCGAGAACGGCCACCTCGTGGCCAAGCCGATCGAGAAGGCGGTCAAGAAGCTGAAGCTGGTGGATCCCGCGGGCGAGCTCGTGCGCACCGCCAAGGGCATCGGCATCGAGCTCGGCGGCTAGGCACGGCTAGGCAGGGTCAGGTGTCTCGGCCCGCTGCGTGGTGGGCCGCGATGCGCTCTGACGAGAGCGCCGTGCCGAAGATCGCGAGCTCGTCGAAGTCACCGATCGAGGGCGGGCGACGAGGCTGTCGCGTGCCTCGTCCAGCCGGTAGTAGGCGAGTGGGGCATCAGCGAGGACGACATCGACATAGCTCGCCGGAGCGGCGTCGTCCGTCGACGTACGCCAACGGCTACCACCCGCCCGCACGCCGTCAGCGCGAGAATGCACGCGACGACTCTCATCGCTTCTTACTGTAGTCCATCCGTGCGACTGTCGGCGCGATGTCTGACCTCGTGCAGCGGCGTGGGGAGGCCCCGATCGTCGGAGCGTGGAATCACCCCTTGCTCGATCCCAATCTCGAGGATGCCCCGATCGTGCACACGCTCGATCGGTTCGCCGGTGTGCCGGGTGTCGGACGCGCCGAAGCAGCCTACCGGTCGCGGTTCCGGCTCAAGAGCTGGCAGTACATGACGGCGGTCACCGACGAGCTGTTCATCGCGTTCGTCGTCGGCACCGCCGGCTTCGCGAGCAACGGCTTCGTCTACGCGGTCGAGTTGCCGAACGGCCGCATGCACAAGAAGTTCGCGATCACGCCGCTCTCTGTCGGCACCTCGGTCTCGCCGACCAGCGCGCGCGGCAAGCACAAGTTCTCGACCCGCGGCATCGGCATCGCCATCGACAACCTCGACGGCGGTCGCCGGTTCGCCGCGCAGATCACCGCGCGCGCCGAGGAAGGCACCGAGCTGTCCGCCGACCTCGCGTTCGAAAGCCGTGCCTCCGACGACCACCTCTCCCTTTGTGTGCCGCTCCCCGGTGGGCGCTGGAACTACACCCACAAGTTCGCCGCGTTCGCGGTCACCGGCCGCGTCACGCTCGACGGGCGCACGGTTGACTTCCAGCCCGGTCGCTCGTACGGCACGCTCGATTTCACCAAGATGTACGCGCTGCGCCACGCCGTGTGGAAGTGGGTCGCGCTGTCCGGCCGCACCAAGCACGGCAAGGTCATCGGCATCAACCTCGTCGATCCGACGCCGGAGGCACCGGTCAGCGAGAACGCGGTGTGGATCGACGGCAAGCGCGACGAGCTCGTCGACGTTCGCCTCACCGCCCACGCTGACGATGCGGCGGCGCCGTGGCGGATCACCGCGGGTGATAGCCTCGATATCGACATGACCTCGGTCGCACATGTCGAGCAGCGCCTCGAGATGCCGTTCGTGAAGCATCGCCTGCGTCACGTCGTCGGCAAATTCGAGGGGCGCCTGCGCACGCGCAACGGCCACGTGCATGATGTCGAGAACTTGTTCGGCATCGCCGAGGACAACGACACCTGGTGGTGACCTCGAGATCTCCGCGCTTGGCGGCTCTCCGCGGGAGGCTTGCGAGTCATCCCGCCGACGGCGTCATCATCATCGTCTCGCCATCGCGCACGTAGGCCGAGCCCGGAATCGCCTTCGCCGTGCGCTTGCCGACGGCCGCGAGCTCCGCGAGGCCCGCGTAGGTCTTGGCGCGCGCGAGCGAGATGGCCGCGATCGAGACGCTCATGACCGGGAACTTCCGCGGCACGCCGTAGCGATCTTTCGTCTCGATGTAGCCGCGCGCGCGATCGCTCGGGTCGTAGTAGAGACGGATCAGCTGATCGAAGCGCTCGCAGATGCCCTTGCACACGGCATCCGCGCGGTCCTCGCTGGTCACGAACACGAAGTCGTCGCCCGCGATGTGCCCGATGAAATCGCCGGGGCCCCCCTGGTTCGTGACGACCTGGCGGATCACGTCACCCGTCTGGCGGATGACCGCGTTGGCCTTCGCGTAGCCGTAGTAGTCGTTGAACGCCTTGAGGTTGTCGAGGTCGAGGTAGCAAGCGACGGCGGTCGGATCGCCGAACGCGAGGCGACGCTCGATCTCCGCCTGGATCGCGTCTGCACCAGGCAGCTGCGTGGTGGGTGATGCCCCGAGCTCGCGTGCCTGCCGGTCGAGCGCCTTGGCAACGCGCGCGAGGAGCTCGGCGGCGTCAAAGGGCTTGACCATGTAGTCCTCGGCGCCCGAGCGGAAGGCACGGACCTTGTCGGCGGTGTCGCCGCGCGCGGACAGGAACATGATCGGCGCCATCGCGATCGCGGCGTCGGCGCGGATCATCTCGGCGGCGCGGTAGCCGTCGATACCCGGCATCAGGACGTCCATCAGGATCATGTCGGGGCGGAACCGGCGCGCTTCGGCGAGGGCGGCGTTCGCCGAGCCGACGTCGCGCACCTGGTAACCACCGAGCTCCAGCACCTCGCGACAGATCGTGCGGATCGACGGGTCGTCATCGACGACGAGCACGCGCGGAGCCTCGCGGCGCCCGGACTCGACGAGGCGCAGACAGGCGTCGCGGAACGCGGCCGGCTGGATGGGGAACTCGAGCAGATCGTCGGCGCCGGCGGCGAGCATGTCGACGCGGCGCTCGGCGTCTCCGACGACGATGACGGCGGTCTTCGCCGTATCGGGGTCGTGCTCGAGGATCGCGAGCAGGGGCAACACGTCGCCCATCGCACCGGCGATGACGGCGAGCGCCGGATGCTCGGAGCGCGCGAGCATGAGGGCGTTGTCGACCGTGTGCGCGACGTGCACGCGCTCGGTCAGCGACATCAAGAGGCCCTTGAGCAGCAGCGCGCGGCGCGGATCGTCGTCGACGACGAGCGCGGAGGAGCCTTCGCCAAGGCCGCGCCGGCGTGGCGTGGCGGGCTCGAGCGCACTCGGCAGCGACGCGGTACGCTCCGACTTGGGCGAGACGGGCAGGGTGAACACGAACTTCGTGCCGTTCAGGCCGGACTCGACCCAGATCCGGCCGCCATGCGCTTCGATGATCGTGCGCGAGATCGAGAGACCGAGGGCGGTGCCGCCGACGCGCCGGCTCGATGCCGAGAACGGCTCGAACACGCGCTCGCGATCCTCCTCGGGAATTGGCTCACCCGAGTTGTGCACCGACACGCCCACTGCGTCCTCGGAGAGCGGGGAGCCGAACACCTGCACATCGATCACACCGCCGGTCGGCGCGAATCGGATCGCGTTGGTGACGAGGTTGCCGAGCACCTGCGAGAGACGCTCCGGGTCGCCGAGGATATGAATGTCGTCGGACGAGGCGCCGAGTACGATGGTCAGTTGCTTCGCCGCGGCGGCCGCGCGGTAGCGATCGATGACCTCGCGGGCGAGGCGATCGAGCTGCACGGGCGCGGCCGCGACGGTGATCGTGCCGGCCTGAGCGCGTGCGAGGTCGAGAAGCTGGTCGACGAGCTGGTTCATTCGCGTCGCCGCCTGGCGCGCCATGTCAACGTACCGCAGCTGCTTGTCGGAGAGCGCACCGGTGTAGCCCGAGAGAACGATGTCGAGGGCGCCGGCGATCGACGTCAGCGGCGTTCGCAGCTCGTGCGACATCACCTGTGCAAATTCCGCACGCCTGCGCGCAACGTCGGCGGTATCGCCGAGGTCGCGCAGGATCACGATGGCGCCGATCGATGCGCTCCCTTCGCGCAGAGGTGTGACGACGGAGTGAAGCACGCGCTCACCGATGCGAACTTCCTCACGGATGGGATGCCCGTCGCCACCCGTCGCGAGATCGAACGGATAGAAGCCGACGGTATCCTTCAGGTACGTGGTGTTGACCTCCACGTCCTGCGGGATTCCGAGCATCTCGCGCGCCGACCGATTGACCAGGACGTCTCCGGAGCGTGTGTCCGCAACGATGGCTCCATCAGCCATCGCTTCGATCGCGTCACCAAGCGCCTGTAACCCCACGGACATGATTCGATCCGAGCATACCGCGCCGAAGCCGATCGCGAGCGCTTCGTGTCGACCCGACGTACGACGGGGAGGGCGCCTCCCAGGGGACGCTCAGCCGTCCTGGCGACGGAACGTGCGCTCCAGGGCGGCGTAAAGGCCACCCCGTGCGACCAGCTCATCATGTCGGCCTTGTTCCACCACCTGGCCCTTGTCCATGACCACGATCAGGTCGGCATTGCGGATGGTGGAGAGGCGATGGGCGATCACCAGGGTGGTGCGACCCTTCATGAGCTCGGCCACCCCTCGCTCGATCAGGGCCTCCGCCTCCGGGTCCACATGGGCGGTCGCCTCGTCGAGGATGAGGATCTCGGGGTCGCGGAGGAGGGCACGGGCGAACGCGACGAGCTGGCGTTCGCCGGCCGAGAAGTTGGTTCCGCGCTCGGCGACTTTCGTATCGAGCCCGCTGCCACGCCGGGCAAGTGCGCGATCCAGGCCGACCCGGCGGATGGCCTCGTCGAGGTCGGCACGCTCGGTCGGCCGGCCCAACGTGATGTTCTCGCCGAGCGTACCGGCAAACAGGACCACATCCTGCGACACGACCGTGATCCGGCGCCTCAGCTCGAGGAGGGGCAACTGTCCGATGTCGCGCCCGGCGATCTCGATCTGCCCCTGGTCCCGCTCGTAGAGCCGGGTCAACAACTTGATCATCGTCGACTTGCCGGAGCCCGTCGCACCGACAACGGCCACCGTCGCCCCTCGTGGCACCGCAACGTTCACCCCGCGTAGGATCGGCTCGGCGCCGTAGCTGAAGTGGACGTTCTCGAGCTTCAAGGCCAGGTGCGACACGTCCGCGAGCGGCGCTGGTGACGCCTTCAGCGACGGGTGCCCCCCGTCGGGCTCGTCGGTATCGAGGAGCTGGAAGATGCGCTCGGCGGCCGCCATCGCGCCCTGCATCACGGCGTACTTCTGCGACAGGTCCTTCACCGGGATGAAGAACTTCTTCAGGTACTCGATGAAGATGACGACGAGGCCGATGGTCGGGATGTCGGCCGTGTTCCGCCCCGAGGCGAACCACAGGACGATGCCCACGGCGACGGACTCGATCGCCTCGACGACGGCGTACATCGCGGAGTCGGCGCGGATCTGACCGAGGTACGCATCGCGATGGCCCGCGTTGATCTCGTTGTACTCGCGCTGCGCCGCCGTGCCGCGGCCCAGGAGCTGCACGACCTTGATGCCCGACAGGTGCTCCTGTGCGAACGCGTTCATCGCGGCGAGCCGCACGCGGATCTGGCGGAACGACGCGCGCATGAGGCGGCGCGAATACTCGACGAGCACGATCATGAACGGGACCGTGAGGAACGCGAGCAGCGTGAGCCCCCAGTCCTTCCACAACATCACCGCGACGATCGCGAGCATCTTCACGAGGTCCGCGACGAGCGTGATCGCGCCCTGCGCGAACATCTCGTTGAGGCTCTCGATGTCGTTGGTCATGCGCGTCATCAGGCGTCCGACAGGAATGCGATCGAAGAACGCCGCGCGCTGTGCAAGGACCTTGTCGAAGATGGTGATGCGCAGCGCGTGCATCGTCCGCTGACCTGCGAGCTGGAGGAACCAGGTCTCGCAGAAAGAGGAGCCACCCTGAGCGACGACCAGGACCATATACGCAGCGGCGTCGAGCGGCAGCGCAGCCGCATCTCCGACGAGGATGTGCGTGGTCAGCGCGTACTGGAACAGCCAGGGCTGCGCGAGCTCGAGCACGATCGTGAGCGGCATGAACACCGCCCACATTGCGAGAAGCTTCCAGTGCGGGCGCACGAACGGCCACAGGCGCCCCATCAGCGCGACGTCGTATGCCTTGCCGAGAACGGCCTCCTCCTCGGGCCCGCGCGAGTTGCGCGGAGGTAAGGCGACCGGCGGCGCCGCGGGTGGTGGGACGGCATGGGACGGCGTCGCCTGAGGCAGCTGAAACGCCATTACGACGCCTCCTTCGCTGCGAGATCGGTGTCGAGCTGCGTCGCGTACAGCTCGCTATACGTGCCTCCCTGGGCCAGCAGCTCGGCATGGGTGCCGCGCGCGACGACCTTGCCCTCGTCGAGCACGATAATCTGATCGGCGTCCTTGATCGCGGCGATCCGGTGGCTGATCAGCACCGCGGTACGCCCGTGCATCACCTCGCGCAGGTGCGACAGGATCGTGCGCTCGGTCTCCGCGTCGACGGATGAGAGCGAGTCATCGAGCACGAGGAGCCGCGGCGCCGCTGCGAGCGCGCGAGCGAGGGCGACGCGCTGGCGCTGGCCACCGGATAGCGTGATGCCGCGTTCACCGACGATGGTGCCGAGCCCGTCGGGCATCGCCGCGAGGTCGCGCACGAGGCCCGCTTGTTTCGCGGCGGCGACGACCCGCGGCTCGTCGCGCAGATCCTTCGCTGCCGCGACGCCGCTCACGCTCTCGAGCTCCTTCGCGCGCGCCGCGGGGATGGCGGTACCGCCGCCGTAGCCCATGGCGATGTTGTCGGCGATCGTCGTCGAGAACAAGAACGCTTCTTGTGGTGCGTACCCGATCTGCGCGCGCAGCGACGCGAGCGGGAGCGTGGTGACATCGCGCCCGTCGATGAACACGGTCCCTGTCGGTACGTCGATCAGGCGGCACATGGCATCGACGAGCGTGCTCTTGCCCGCGCCGGTGCGCCCCACGATGGCGGTGACCGTGCTGGGCTCGAGCACGAGGTTGAGCTTGTCGAGAACGGCGCGACCACCCGCCTGCACGGTGAGATCCTTGATCACGACGCGCGCCGGCGTGGTCTGCGCGGGCAGCGGCTCGCCGGTGCCGTCGGGGATGTCGGGCTTGGTCTCCAACAGCTGCACCAGGCGCACCCAGGACGCCTTGCCGCGCTGGACGAGCGCGAGCATGAAGCCGAGCGTGAGCGTGGGCCAAACGAGCCGCCCGACGTACGCGGCGAACGCGATGACCTGACCCTTGGACATATCGCCGCTGATGTACGCGCGGCCGCCAAACAGGATCAGGATCGCCATGCTGAGCGCGGCGAGTGCGTTCAGGGTCGGGCCGAGCTGGATGCGAACCTTGGCCGCCTCCATGTTCTCGTGCAGCAAGTTCTCCGACGCTGCCACGAACCCGACGCGCCGCTGCGCCTCGAGCGAGTAGGTCTTGATCACCTGGATCGCGCCGAGGTCCTCGGATAGCCGCGACGACAGCTGGCCAAGCTGGATCTGCACTTCGCGCTGCGACTTGAACATCCGGCGGCTCATCGCCTGGCCGACCACGTAGATGAGCGGGAACGGGATAATCACCAGCATGGTGACCAGCGGGTCCGTCGCCAACATCACGCCGAGCACCGAGACGAAGGCGAGCAGCGAGTTGCCGAGGCTGACCGCGCCGAAGCCCCACATCGCGCGCACGGTCTGCACGTCGTTGGTCAGACGCGACATCACGTCGCCCGTCGAGTGGTCGCGATAGTACGCGGGCGACAGCCGCATCAGGTGACCGAACAGGTTCGAGCGCAGGTCATATTCGGCTGCGCGCGCGGTGTTGAAGATGAGGATGCGCGAGGCGATGCGCGTGACCGCGGTCAGCACCGCGAACAGCACCATCCAGCCGAGCACTTGCGCGATATAGCCGCGGTCGCCATCGCCGAGTGCGTCGATCGCTCGCTGCATCATCAGGGGAACGCCGAGGAACGCGGCGTTGGTGGCCGCGAGCATGACGAACCCGAGCAGCATCCGTCCGCGATAAGGCCGCAGATAGCCGAGCGACGAGCGGATGCTATTCACAGCGCCGAACGTTCTACCCCGCGATCGGAGGGGGAGACAGGGTTCGCGCCCGGTCTTGTGGCTAGGTGGATCACGAATCGTGCTCGTGCGCGCACCCGAAGCCCGCGATCAAACCTGTCATGTCCTGGCGGAGCACGAGCACGCGAACGAATCAGAGGGCGCGACCCATCGCTCGGTATTCGCCGCGCGCCGCGCGCTCGAGATGCGCCATCGAGATCGGCGCGTTCTCGGCGGCGGCCATGAACGCGGCGGCGAGGACGGCGTTGCGAATGTTAGCGCCCACCATCGCGGGAAACGTCTTGGCGAGCTTCTCGAGCTGGAGTGGCCGCGCGACGGGCGCGTCGCTGGCCAGCATGCGCTCCCACAGCTTCTGGCTCTCCGCCAGCTCGGGACCGTGGAACACGATGTGGCTCGCGAGGCGACGGCGAAGCGCCGGGTCGATGCTGGTGTCGAGGTTGGTGGTGAGGATCGTAACTCCACCGAACGTCTCGATCCGCTGGAGGAGATAGTTCACTTCGAGGTTCGCGTATCGGTCGACGGCGCTCTTCACCTCGGTGCGCTTGGCGAACAGCGAATCGGCCTCGTCGAACAACAGGAGGGCGTGGCCGGCATCCGCAGCCTCGAAGATCCGCGCGAGCTGTTTCTCCGTCTCGCCTACCCACTTGGAGACAACCTTCGAGAGGTCGACCTGATAGAGCTCGAGATCGAGCTCGCGCGCGAGCAGGCCAGCGACCATCGTCTTGCCGGTACCAGGCGGGCCACTGAACAGCGCCGCGACGCCGATGCCACGCGCCATCTTCTGCTTGAAGCCCCACTGCTCGTAGACCTTGTGTGCGTGGCGAATCCGCGCGACGAGGCCCTTCACGTCTTCGTAGGTCTCTGGCGGCAACACGAGGTCGCTCCACGTCTGCTTGACCTCGATGCGCGTCGCGAGCTCACCCATGCGCTCGGCGATGTTGTTGCGAATGCCCATCTGCAGATCATGGAGGTCGAGCGTGGCGGCGTGGCCGCGCGCCTCCTTGAGGGTGCGGGCGGCTGCCGCGCCGGCGGCGATCGTCCCGGCACCCATGCGATAGCGCAGCGCGATGTCGTCGAGGCCGCGTTCGACGCCGGCGGCATCATCGCCGAGGGCGCGGAGCCACAACTGCTTGCGCGCCGACGTCTCGGGCACCGGCCAGGCGATGCGCAGCACGCGCCGGCTCTTGATGCCGATGTCGAAGCCGGCGATGCGCGACGTCAACGCGATCGGTCCCGGCGCTGTCTCGAGCACGCGTGCGACGACGTGCAGGCGCGCGCCTTCGGCCTCACCGCCGGCCAGCTCGTCGACCTCGGCGAGCACCGGAATGGCGTCGGTGAGCAAGCACTCGCGGAGGAGTGCCGTGAGCGCGTGCTCGAGCGCGATCGGCGAGCGCGACACACGGGAGAGATCGAGTGCGATCACCGGTCGCTTCGTCTGCTTGGCAGCGAGGGCGATCGCGGTGCGGCGGCCCACCCCAGTCGGGCCCTCGACGACGACAGCGACTGGATCGAGGGAGCTGAAGGCTTGTCCGATGCGCGCGAGCGACGCCTTCTGCTCGTCGTCGAGTCGCGCATCGTGTGGCGCGTGGACCTTCCCGCCCGCGGCTGCGATGAGCTCCTCGGGTAGGTCGTCGCCCTTGAGAAATGCCAACACGCGCGGAGCAATGGTGAGGGGCGTGCAAACGTCTAGGTTGGTGTCGTCCGGACCGATCAGGAACTCGTACCGCCGCAACGGATGGGCCGGCGCGAGGATCTCGGCGAGTGTCTGGCTGCGGTCGTCGTCGAGACCGGCGATCATCGCGTAGTGGGCAACGGAAAGGCCGCGCCGGACATCGGTGCCGCACAGCACCTGGAGAAAGCCGAGCAGGCGCGGGTCCGCGGCACGCGCGACGAGCGCCCATACGAACGCGAGCTCGTCGGGCGCGAGGCGCAGCGCGGTGGCGAGCTGCGCGTCCGGTTGTTCTGGGGCCCCGGCGCTCATTGCGAGCTCGGCTTCGATGCTGGCCAGCTCGGCTCGTGGACCTTCGAGCCCGTCGACGGTCGGCGCGTCGCTGCTCGTCAAGTAAGCGATCTGGGCTTGCAGGCGAACGCGCTTGAGCTGTCGCCGGAACGTCGCGTCGATCATGGGGCTGCGACCGACACTCGCACGCGCGCGACCCCGTTGGGGATGTAACCGATCTGGACGGACGAGGCCTCGCTCGCGTCGAAGGCACCGGCGAATGTGCCGAGGCGCGGCGGCTGCGGCGGAACCGGTCGCAGCCGATGCGCGAGCTTGGCCACCGGCTCCCACGGAATGTTCGCGTACTCGACGTACAGGATCGGGAGAACACCGTCGTGGCCGAACTGGAACGACACCGAAAATCCATGATGCGCGAACCAGTGCATCTCGGCGAGGAGCGCGCGCTGCGCGGAGTGGACACCAAGCGCGCTCGCGAGCTCGAGCAACTTGCTCTTGGTCTGCTCGCGGTGCTCGAGGGCGGCCTGGCCCAGTTCCATCGCATCGAACGCGACGGACGCGAACCAGGTCTCGCCGAGGTCGTCGCGCTTCCGCGCGAGACCATCACATCGTCCATCGAGCACGAGCAGCTCGAGCATAGGGCCGATCTGGAGCACGACCTCCGAGGGCACGCCGGCCTGGAGAAGCGTCTCGCGATCGTCACTGAACGCGCGCCGGCCGAGCGCGGTCACAATCTCGCCGACGCGCCCGTCGGGACCTTGTTCGAGCTCGAACCGTCTTGCGTACGCTGGGCGATCGATCGGCGTGCCCGGGCCCATCGATGTCTGCCTGCACTGGATCGCGAGCCGATTATCGCTGTCGAGCGAAGCCCACGCGCCGTGGATGAGTGCAGGTACGACCTCCACCGCACGGTCCTGAAGGGGGGCTCCATCGATCCCCAGGCGGTCCGCGGCGATGAACAACCGGGCCAGAGCCGCAGCGGCTCCGACCTCGGCCACCGGATGTTCGTCTATGGTCATCGGGGGTTAGCTCGCGAGAAAGAGAGCTGCCCGGTCGCCGCACCTTCGGAAGCGAGATCGTAATGATTTCGCTGGAGAATCGAGGGGAGCCCGGGCCTGCAAGTACGTATAACTGAAGACTCTAACGAGGGATCCTGGTGAGCGGCGAAAACCACTCCGAGAAGCTTCACCGCAACGATCGGGACAAACAGTCCCGGCCTGACGTTGTTTCTAACGCGCAGAAGCGCGGCAGCAACGACGCCCACAAGTCCGCTCACGACGACGCCGCCGATCGCGATGCCGCGAAGCGAATGGCGCAGCTCGCTGACGAAAAGCGGAAGGCCGCGCTCGCGAAGAAGGCGCAGGGCGCGGCGAACGAGCTGTTCGCCGCGATGGATGGATGGGGAACCGACGAGAACAAGATCTTCGCCACGCTTCGCGGCAAGTCTGCCGAGGAGATCAAGGCGATCAAAGCCGCCTACCAGGCCAAGACCAAACGCTCACTCGAAGCTGACCTCACCGACGAGCTCAGCGGCAACGACCTCAAGGAAGCCAAGGCGCTCCTCAGCGCCGACCCGGTGCAGCAGAAGGTCGCGGCCCTCCAGAACGCGATGGAGGGCTGGGGGACCGACGAGACGAAGGTCAAGCAGACCCTCGCTTCGATGACCGACCCGAAATTGAAGGCGAAGGTGATCGCCGAGTACGAGAAGCAGACCGGTGTGAAGCTGAGCAATGCGCTTGCGGCGGAAGGCATGGCGAGCGCGGGCGTCGATCCCAAGGCGTTCAAGGCCACGCCGAGCGGCCCGAAGCTCGACGAAAAGAAGGTCAAAGAGCTCGCGGCCACCAAGGACATCAAGCTGGCGGCGATCTCGATCCTTGCCGCCACCGATCGGTGGGGAACGGACGAGAAGGCGATCAGCGCGGCGCTGAAGGGCAAGACGCCCGAAGAGATCGCGGCGATCAAGAAGGACTTCAAGGAACACAGCGGCGGCAAGGATCTCGAGGCGGTCCTCGAGGACGAGCTGTCCGGTACCGCGCTGAAAGAAGCCAAGGCGCTGTTGTCGGCCGATCCGGTGCGTGCTGCCGTCGCGCAACTGCACGACGCCGCCAGTGGGTTCGGCACGAACACCGAAAAGATCCACGAGACGCTCAAGGGCATCACCGACCCCGAGATACGTCGCAAGGTCACCGCGGAGTACGAGAAAGAGACCGGCCAGAAGCTCGACGACATGCTCGAGAGCGAGCTGTCCGGCTTCGAGAAGGACAAGGCCAAAGCGTACGCCGAAGGCAACAAGGCGAAGATCGCGGCTGTCGAGGCCGACTCCGCGATGCACGGCGGCTTCCTGACGAGCATCGCCGACGGCATGGCCGACACACTCGGCATCGATCGCGAGCAGGTACGCAGTGCGGTCGGTGGCGCGATCCTCGGGCCGTACGCCACCGTGGCTGCCGCCGCTGGCGGGATGAAGGTCGGTACCGACTTCGGCACCGATAACAAGGCGCTGTTTGCGGCGCTCGAGGGGTGCAAGGACCAGAAGGAGCGCGACGAGCTGATCAAGGCCTACAAGGATCGCACCGGGCGCGACCTCATGGCCGACGTCATGGCCGACCTCGAGGGCAAGGAGAAGGACGTCGCCACGTACATCATGGCTGGCGACAAGGCCTCGGCCGAGGCGGCGAAGATGGCCGCTGCAGCGTCGGGCATGGGCACCGATCGCAAGGCGATCTTCGAGGCGCTCGAGAAGGCAGAGAACCAGGCCGAGCGCGACGCGATCATCGCCAAGTACAACGAGCTGTACGGGAAGAACGGCCAGACGTTCGAGAAGATGATTGCGTCCGAGCTCGACGAGCTCGACAGGGTGAAGGCGCAGCAGCTCGCGAAGACCGGCAAGATGGATGACGGCTTCGCGCTCTACTACGCGATGAACGAGGGCTTCCTCGGCATCGGCACCGACGACGAGCTGCTCCAGGAACGGCTCAAGGGTAAGAGCAAGGAAGAGATCGAGAAGCTGAAGCAGGAGTACGCGGAGGCCGCGAAGCGATACGGCGGCCGTACGAACGCGGACCTCCTCGAGGATGTGAAGGGCGAGACCAGCGGTCGTGCGGGACACGAGCTGCGCCAGGCGATGAAGGGCAACCCGACGACGTTCGAGGAGATGCGCCAGCGGTACGCCGAGGACTACGCCTTCGAGCGTAAGGATGGTGGCTGGTTCGGTGACGCCGCGATGTTCGCGATGAACCCGCTGGGCTACACCGCGATGAAGGCATCGGGTGAGAACCCGACGACAAACATCGGCAACGCGCTCACCGATATGTGGAGCGGGTCGGGCCAGCGCCTCGACCAGACCCACGCGGATATCGAGCGTCGCTACGCGGAGATCAAGAAGGACCCGCGGTTCGCGAGCTACGACAGCCTGCCGATCGGCTCGCCGGAGCGCGCCGCGATGGACAAGGCCATGATGGCCGAGCTCCAGGGCACCGCGGACTGGCAGGAAGGTGACCTCAAGGCCTTCCAGGAGGCCAAGGATGCGACCGCCGACCTGGCGAGCACCGCGGTCACCGTCGTCGTCGGTGCGGTCGTCACGATCGCCTCCGGTGGTACGGCGGCACCCGCTGTCGTCGCCCTGATCTCGGGGCTCGCGGGCGTCAGCACGAAGATGATCATTCGTGGCGCCGCGATGTCGAACGAGGAGATCGTGCAGGAGACCGCTGCCGTGATCGCCGAAGCAGCCGCTTCCGGCATCGTCAGCATCGGCAAGATCAACCAGTTCTGCGAGAAGGTCGGCGCGCTTGCCGGCGGCAATAACAAGCTCCTCGCGAACATCGTCCAGGAGGCACTGGAAGAGGCGATCGAGTCGGGCTCCGAAGAGATCATCAACGCAGCGCTGGATCCCGAGCTTTACAAGGGCGACCTCGCCGACTGGGCGAAGGGCATGTCGCAGCGGACAGGGAAGGCGATGTTCACGGGCGCGTACGCCGGTGGTGTCGCGTCCTCGGTCGGCGCGTTGCTTCCCAACACCAAGACCTGGTACGGCCGCGCCGGTGCGTCCGCGACGTCTCAGGCGGTTGGTGCGGTCGCGACCGCCGCGATCGATCCGGCCTCGTACGAGGGCTCGCAAGAAGAAAAGCTGGTCCGGTTCGGCCGCAGCGTTAGCGAGGCCGCGCTCCGTGGTGCACGCGACTCGCTGGGCGGGGGGCACGGTGACTCGCTCGGTGACGAGCACTACGACGCGTCCCAGAGCACCAAGACCGACGTCAACAACAATAGCAGCAAGACCTCGGGCGCGCCGTTGGCAACCACCGAGACCGGGCCTGAGCCCCTCTGGCGCCCCGGGGACGTACCGCGAGATCAACAGACCGACGCCGTGGTCAACGCGAGCGCCGATGCCGACAATTTGGTCGACGGTGACGAGCGGAAGCACGCCGAGAGCGAGAAGGCGTGGACGGAACATGAGCGCGAGAAGAGCTGGGACCAGCGCCGGCGCGATCTGCGCAGAAAGTTCGAGGAGTCCCAGGCGTACGAGGCCGACCTGCGGCAGCAGGAAGAAACGAAGAAGGCGACCATGGATGCGGCGTGGGCCGCGTACGACGCCCAGCAGAGACAAGCGGTCGAGCTCGCCGAGATGGAGTTCGCGGCGATCGGGACCGACCCTGTCGTCGAGTCGAAACCACAGAAGCCCATCGACTTCCCCGACGCGACCCCCGGTTCGATCCCGGCCAACGTCACGGAGGCGCAGCGCGTCGCGTTCGAGGAGGCCAACAAAGTCTACGCGAGCGTCCAGGGGAACAAGATCCTCGGCCCCGACTTCGCCAAGCTGCAGTGGGTACGGGTGCTGGCGGAGCATGGAATCACGGTCGAGTCAGGGACCGTTGACCTGGGGACCAAGACCAAGGCGTTGGAGGCCAGCGAGATCCTCGATCGCGACGGCAAGCAGCCCAACAACCTCCCCGAGTTCGTGGTGGCAGGGGAGCCCAAGCTCGCCGGCCGATCGAAGACGCAGCGCGCGCTGAGCCAGGAAACCGTCCGAAAAGTGCTCTCCGAGCTCGGCCTGACGATGGCCGGGTTCGACGTGAAGGCGGTGACCGGTGACACGATGGTCATCCGGCTAATCAACGACGAGGGTAAGCCCGTCGACTACATGATCCGTCTGCTTCCCCCGGATACATTGCCGGAGGGCCAGATCGCGGGCGCACGCGAGGGTGACTCGGAGAACGAGAGCTTCGTCTGGGTCTCGCGCGACCTCACGGATGATCAGGTGGTCCGCGCGCTCGGCGGCATCATCTCGCAGGTCGTGGCGAAGGCGGGCGGCGCGGCCGAGCTCGGCATGGCGCATGCCGGCCAGATCGGCCAGCTCGACGCGATGCTCGGACACCTCGACGCACTCACCTCCCCCGTGTTGAGCCCCAAGCCGGTCGCGGGCAGCAAGATCGAACAGGCGATCGCGGCAAGCAAGGCCGAGAGTCCGGACCGCATCAAGGCGGAGATCGACCTGCAGCTCGGGCGCATGGGGCTGTTCCCTTCGCACCCGACGTTCGAGAGTCAGCTCGCCGCGCTCCCGCAGCACGTCGCGGACCGTGTGCGCGCCTACCTCGCGACCCGGTCCCTGAACGTGAACAGCTCGGCAATCCTCACCGATGCGTCACTGATCATCAAACCGGAGGAGGCGGCCGAAACGCTGCCTGCGAAGTCGCAGGTACTGGCCGCGACGCCCGACAGCAAGACGATCAAGCCGTACACGCAGGCTGATCTGTTGCTTGTCCTGGAGTTGCGCACGACGTTCGAAGCGCTTGCGGAGATCGATCAGCGGCTCAAGCAACGCGATCAGAAGGGCACCAACGGGGACGAGGGCAAGATCGCCGAGGGCGAGACCCTACGCCGGCGCGAACTTGTGCGGCAGGCGCAGCAGCTCATGGGGCAGCTGCAGCTCGGCGGTACGGACATGGCGTACTACGACGCGCGCCTCGCCGAGCTCGAGGCCGTGTTCCCGGGCCTGGGCGCACAGCTCGCACCCATGATCAAGTCGCGTGTCGAGGATCGCCTGCAGTCGGAGGTGGCCCACAAGCGCGTCCTCGAGTATCAGAAGCGCGCTGCGGAGCAGGCCGCAAAGATCGAAGAGCTGCTCAAGACCGCTGAGGATCCGTTCCTCGGTGATCGCTTGGTCATCGGTGATGGCCCCGCGGGTCTCGCCAACATCGCGACGCTGGGCATCGAGACCGGTGAGGACGGGTTCATCAATCCGATGGATTGCCTCGTGCTCGGCGGCAAGGACCTGATCTCGAAGATGGCCGAGGCCGATTCGACGATGAAGTGGGGCCAGCGCGCCGAGGTGTTCGATCCAACCGGGGATGGCGAGGCTCACGCCATCTTCAGCGATCAGAACGGCAAGGCGACGGGTGAGTTGCAACAGACGAGTGAGGACGCCGGCGACTTCGCGACGGTAGGCGCCGTCAGTGACGCGTTCGACCTCGCGCGCCAGCGCCTCGGCATCGCACGCGTCGGAGCAAAGGTCTTGAAGGTCGAGCTCCGTCCCGCCGATCTGTCGAACTGGCCCGAGAAGGCGACGGGGCACGGTGCGCGCGTGCTGATCGAATTCGCCGATGGTTCGACGAAGTGGGTGTACATGAAGCACGTCGACGTGACGGCGGGGCTTGGCAGCGCCCTTTTGCCCGACTCGTCGATCCTCTCGAACCAAGACAAGAAGCAGCTGTTCGAGAACAAGGCCATCGTGGGCGGCGAGGAGCTCATGACCGGCAAGAACGTGGGCGGGAAGCGCGTGCTCGTGCTGGGCTACGGCCCGACGGGGGCCTGGGCCGCGGTGCAAGCGGCCAAGCAAGGCGCGCTGCAGGTCGACTGGACGGGCTCGATGGGTGAGGCCGGGAAGAACGAGAGTGCGTTGTCGGGGCTCCAGGGCATCGATCGCGTTCAGGAAGCGTTCGAAAAGACCTCCAACGTGAACACCTCCGCCGATCGCATCCTGGCGATCCAGGCCAAGGGTGAGGGCGCGATCGTGACCTACGTCCACGGCAAGCCTCCCAACGAGCAGACGTATACGGTCGAATACGACGTCATCGTGATGGCGATGGCGCCCAGCAACACCAGCGAGAATGTCGTCGGCAACGGGCTCGCGAACGCGGGCACCATGCTTGAAGGCATCGAGATGCGCGCCCAAGGGATTCGCGAGGACGGTTCGTCCGCCGCGGTCCTCGAGTCTGCGGAGAGCGATGACGACGGCGTGGTGCGCGTGCTCGGCGCCGCGGCGTTCGGCAACGTGCAGGTGAACGACCAGGCCGAGATCGAGACGCTCAACCAGCGCCGTAATGATCTCAAGAAGCAGCTATCCGCCGACTCGCCTGACGCGCGCGTGATGGAGGCTACCAGCGAGATCTCGAAGAACGCGAACAAGAAGTCCGCGAAGTCCGCTGCCAAGACGGAGACCGAGTCGCAGCACACCGACACCAGCGGCACGGCGTCCGCGATCGAGAATTCGTCGTTCCACGGGAAGCACACCGACAAGCAAGCGGTGCAGTCGACCGACGTGGAGGCCCAGCTAAAGCGGCTCGGGTACTCGCTCGCGTCGGTGCTCTCGCGCGTCGGCGCGGGCACCGCGATCACGATCAAGGGAACCACGCTGGAGGTGGCGCTCCCCAGCGGTGAGGTCCGCATCGTGACGGTCGGGGTGGCGGATTCCGCGACTGACGCGGTCGCGACCTTCGAGCTCGACGGCCCGACAGGGAAGATCCTGGTGTCGCCGAATGCGCGCCTCGAGGATCTCGAGCGAGCGCTCGCGCACGAGGTCGCCGAGATCGTCGCGCTCTGGACGAAGACCGCCTCGAACGAGAACCCCAGCAACGGCTCCTCGGCGCACGACGTGGGCCGTAACGCCGAGCTCGCCGTGCTGCTCGATCAGTTCCAGACCGCAGCACAATCAACGGGATCAACGAACACGAACTTCGGCGACCGCGCGGACTTGGTGCACGAGGTTCGTGCACTGCTGGCCGACATGGGGCTGCCTTCGGACGGAAACATTACGCCCGAGATCGAACAGCGGCTCGGTCCGATCATGACCGCGCAGCTGCGCAAGCTCTTCTTCCTGTCCTCGCCCGAGTTCAAGTCTGTCGAGACCGGAACCAGTGGCGGCATCGTCGTGCACGGCACGGACACGAAGATCGGCGAGAGCGGCAAGCCCGGTAACTTCCAGGACGGTGGGACGCCGGGGCACATCATGGCGACCGACATGCGAGTCGTCGAGCATGACGGGTACCGCTACGACCCGCTCACGAACGAGGTGACCGACGCGCAGGGTAATCCGGTGGACATCAGCGCGCTCCCCGCGGAGACGCGCGACGCCCTCCTGGCGAAGGTGCAGCACGTGTCGTTCGGCGTGACGAGCCTGCAGCTGGTCAACAACAATGGCAACAAGGGGACGGCGAAGGTCGGGACCGGCGAGCTCTCGCCCGTCCGTGGCATGGCACCGTTCACGCAAACCGCGATGGCGGGTGCCGACCTGGGCTACGGCCAGGACAAGTACCTGTGGGGCAAGCTCGAGGGGTTGCAGGACGGCGAGCTGCTCGAACAGGAGTTCAAGTACGGGTTCTCGAAGGCGTTCGTTCAGCCGGAAGGCTTCCGCATCCGTGAGTCGATGTGGCGCCAGCAACAGCAGAACATGGCCCACGAGAAGCAGAGCTACGTGCTCGCGACCTCGAGCGTGGTCGAGGGACAAAAGGTCGGCACGGAGAACCGCCAGGTAAGCGTCCACGAGAAGTCCAAGACCGTTCAGGCGCGCAACTGCGCGACGTCGATCGTCGAGGTATTCAAGGGCCTGAAGACGGTCGGCTTCGATGGCTTCCCGGCGGAGAAGGTGCTCGACGCGACGGACTTCGCGATGCTCGGGATGAACGACGACGGTAGCTACCAGCCGGGGCGCGACCTACGCCCGCAGGACGTCTACGAGCATCTGCGGTGGAAAGAAGCCGATTGGCGCCGTCGCTTGGGGGAGGCCATGATGAAGAACTCCAAGCTCGCGAGCGAGGTGCTCGCAAAGCTCGGGCAGGAAGAGTTCGACGCGATCAAGCGCGCCGCCGGCGGCTGAGGGTAAGCTCACGTCATGCAGCTGCCGACGCTGTCGCCGCACCCAGGGGTGTACCTCGCAGGTCGCCCCGCGCTCGCCGAGTATCTGAAGGCGCGAGGCGTCGACTACAGCGTCCAGCCGCTCGGCTTCACGCTCAACCTCGACATCGGCGCGATCGTGGACTACGTCATCGACGTGCACTGGCTCGACGATCAGGTGCGCTTCTTCGCACCGTCGGCCGTGTTCGTTGCTGTGCCGCGCTTGCCCGAGGCTGCGCTGCTGGTCGAGGAGCTCAATGCGCGGATCGGGTTTCCGGTCTGGCGACTGCTGCCGAATCTCTCTGCGACCTATACGGCGACGCTCGATCACAAGGGATTGCTGTCCAGCCGCGTGCTCGAATACGCGGTCGCGCTCCTGCGCGATGCGCTCGTTCGTGACCTGCCGGTATTCCGCGCACGCCTGGAAGGTGAGGCGTCGTGATCGCGCGCTCGGCTCGCGAGTGCTTGCTCTACATCCACCTCCACCCGTGCGCGTGTGGAGCGGCGAATCCTGCGACCAGTCAGGGGCTGTTCGCCACCGAGGGCGGACTGGTCGCGCGCTATGCGGGAACGTGTGCGCAGTGCGGCCGGACCTCCGCCTTCGAGTTCACGCTCGCGCCCGACACACCGCCGCTGGATGCCTACGGCGTCGGCGATCGGCCGTCGGAGATCATCTGTCCGGGCCAGTTCGCCCAGCACTCCGATCAACTTGCGTCGCGGTGGCCCGGGGACCCGGCGGAGATTCCCCATGCCAAGCGCGCTGCGGCTCGCGAGGATCTGCGGTGGGCGCTGCGCGACCTCGAGGAGATCGCGAAGTTCATGCGCGACGGTGCGGTCCCCGAAGCCGCATTTACTTCCGAGGCTGGGCGTGCACTTTACCAGACGCAGCCAGGGCGGTTTCGCAGCGCACGCCTGGGAGCGCGGATCGAGGCCTATCGCCGCCTGGTCGCGGCGCTCGGCACCTAACGGGAGACATGCGACATGGATGCGTTCGATCGAGTGCTCGCAGAGCCAGGATCTCTGGAGGCGCGCAAGGAGTTACTCGCGGCGTGGAAGCGCAAGGGCGACAAGCGGGCCTCGTTCCTGGAGCAACAGCTCGCGTTATTCGAAGCTCGCCAGCGCGGCGACGATACCGAGGCGATGCGCCGCGCGGTCAACCTCGCGGTCATCCGCGATGGCAAGGCTCTCGCGGGTGAGGTCGCGCGGCTGGTGTCGAAGTTCGAGTTCCACCGCGGGCTCGTCGCCGAGATCACGATCAGCGGCGCGGACTTCGTCGCGCGCGCGGCCAAGCTGTTTACCCTGGCCCCCATCCAGCACGTCACGATCACGTTGCCGCTACCCTTGCTGAGCGCGTTCTTCGATCTGCCGCAGCTCGCGAAACTGACCTCACTGAACATGCCCAAGCTCGGAGGCGCGTTCGGGGACGCGGGGGCGAGCGCGCTCGCGGGTTGTCGGCACGCACGGGCGCTGCGGTGGATCGCCCTTAACAACGACGAGATCACCCAGGTGGGGGCCCAAGCCTTGGCTGCATCGAGCTCCCTGGCCGAGGTCGCATACCTCGGGCTGCGTGGCAACCCCGCTGATCCCACGCCGTTCCGTCAGGAAATCATGGAGGGCCAGTATTCGAGCGGACGGCCGCCCCTGGCGGACGACCTCGAGGCCAAGTTCGGCAAGCGTCGGTGGCTTGAGGTTCCAGAGGATACAGATCCGTGGCCGCCGGATCGCGAGTCTCTGGCGATCGCGTAACCATCGGATTCAACTTGCCCCCGCCGTTGTACGGCGGAGAGGTGGTCGGTACCATCGAAGCGCGGTTCACGCGCCATGGCCGACCTGTCTTCACTCCTCGCCGTCCTCGAAAACGATCCAGATGACGTCCAGGCCCGGGAGGCACTGGTCGGGGCGGCGCGAAGCACGCCTGCCGATGCGCGGGCCACGCGGTTCGCTGCGGGGCGCAAGCTGCTGGGATCACGCGGCCGTCACGACGTGGTCGTGCACTTGCTCGACGTCGAGCTCGCCGTCACCGACGACATCGATCGCCGCGTCGATCTGCTGATCGAAAAAGGCATGGTGCTCGACGACGAGCTGCTCGATGTGCCCGCGGCGCAGGCGGCGTTCCGCGAAGTGATCGCGATGCGCCCGCACGACACGATGGGGCAGGAGGCACTCGCGGAGCTCGACGTTGCCGCGAGCAACTGGCAAAAGTTCGCCGACAAGTTCCTCAAAGAGGCGTCGGCGTCGACGGATCGGAACCTCGCGACGGGGCTCTACGTGTCCGCCGCCGAGGCGTACGTGCGGTTCTCGCCGCAGAGCCCCGAGGCCGAGGGATATCTACGGAAGGCGCTCGAGATCGAGCCGCGCAACACCCGGGCCGCGTTCCATCTCGCGCGGCATCTGCGTCGCGCGCACCGCTGGCAGGAGCTCGCCGACCTGCTCGACGAGCGCTCGAATGTCGCCGGCACCGTCGAGGAAAAGGTCGCCGCGTTGATCGCGCTGGCCGAGCTCGCGCGCACGCAGCTCGGCACCCCCGCGCGCGCCGAGGCCGCGATCAAGCGCGTGCTGGTGCTCGATCCGGCGCAGCCGCAGGCGCTGCGCACGGTGACCGACGCGCTCGCGCAGGCGGGCAACTGGACAGCGCTGGTGCAGACGTATCAGGCCGCGCTCAAGGCGCGCCGTGACGACGACCTCGGCATGCTGCTGCAGGTCGCGATGCTGCTGTGGCGGCACCTGAACGATATGGATCAGGCCGAGCAGTACTTCGCGCGCGTGCGGCGCATCGAGCCCGCACATCCCGCCGCGCTCGACTTCTATCGCGCGTATTACCCGGCGAAGGGCGAGAACCAGAAGCTGTTGGCTCTGCTGCGCTCCGTCGAGAAGGGCGTGCGCGCACGTAGCGACTCCGGGGACCAGAGCCGGCCGATCGGCATCGAGATCGCGCAGCTCGCCGAGGCGCAGAACAACCCAGAGAAGGCGATCGAAGCCTGGAAGCAGCACCTGCGGCAGGACCCCTCGTCGACGGAGGCCCGCACGGCGCTCGCGCGTCTGTACCGCCGCACCGAGAAGTGGAACGCGCTGCTCGACCTGATGAAGGAAGAGACCGAGCGGCTCCCCGAAGGGGACGTCGCCGGCCGCGTCGAGCGGCTGCATCAGGTCGTCGAGATCTATCGCGACAAGCTCCGGCTGCCGTTAATGGTGATCAACACCTACAACGGGATCCTCAAGATCGATCCGGACAACAAGCGCGCGAGCGACGAGCTCGCGACGATGTTCCGTTCGACCGGGCGCTGGAACGACCTCATCGCTGTACTGACCCGCAAGTCGGAGTCGCCGAACGTCCCCGACGACGAGAAGGTAGCCGTGCTCCGCGAGATCGCGGACCTGTGGTCCGAGCGATTTGGCAACTTCGCCAACGCCGTGCGGCCGCTCGAGCGCATCGTCGAGATCGCCCCGCGCTCGCAACTGTCGAGCGATGCGGTCGCGAAGCTCAAGGAGATCTACACGAAGCGCCGCCAGTGGCGCGCGCTGATCGATGTGCTCGGCCGCGAGGCCAACGAGTTGGAGCCCGAAGAGAAGCGGGTGAAGCAGGGCGAGATGGCCCGCCTCGCCGCGGAGCGCCTCGGCGACACGCGGCTCGCGATCGAGATCTACAACACGATCCTCACCGAGAGCGGACCGGAGCACGCCGAGACGCTCGCGGCCCTCGCGAGCCTGTACGAGCGAGAGAAGCGGTACGTCGCACTTGCCGAGATCCTGCATCGCCAGCGCAAGACGCTCGGCGGGAAGGAAGCGATCGCGCTCCTCGAGAAGCTCGGCCAGGTGTACGCCGACCGGCTTGGCTCGGCGGCGGCCGCGGCGACGGCGTGGCAGGACGTGCTGGACATCGAGCCCAATCACGCCAAGGCGCTGCGCACGCTCCGCGAGCTGTACGCGACCGCGGGTGACTTCGCCGGGCTCGAGAAGCTGTACGCGAGGCTCGGCCAGCAGGAGGAGCTGGTCGACGCGTTGCTCGGTATCGCCGATCGCCTCGAAGCGAGGGCGCAGCGGTTACCGCTCGTCGAGCGCGCCGCGCAGCTCGCCCAACAACGCGCGGCCGCCGTCGAGGGCCCGGCGGGTGTGCAGGCGCTCGAGCGTGCGCGCCAGGTGTGGGAACGCGTGCTCGCGATCGATCCGAACCATGTGGGTGCGGCCGCGGCACTCGCGCCGATCTACACGAAGCAGGAGAAGTGGGCCCGCCTGATCTCGGTCCTCGAGATCGAGTTGACCGCGGCGCCCGACGTCGCGGCGCGGCTCGCCAAGATCGCGCAGATCCGCCAGCTATGCGAGCAGAAGCTCTCCTCACGCACCCTCGCGTTCACGTGGACGCTGCGCGCGTACGAGCTCGATCCCACCAATGACGCGCTGTATGGCGACGTGATGCGCCTCGCGAGCGAGCCGGACCAGTGGCGCGAGGTCGCCGCCGCGTTCGATCGGCAAGTCGCGCCGAACGTGGAGATGGACGGCGAGCGTCGGCTCAGGCTGCTGCGCGAGCTCGCGAAGATCTCGACGCGCCGGCTCTCGGATCCCGAGCGCGCGCGCACGTATTACCGCCGCATCCTCGAGCTCGCGCCGGACGATCGGGAGGCCGAGCGCGACCTCGAAGATGCGTCGATCCTGGTCGCCGACTGGAGCGCGCTGCTCGCCTCGTACCGCCGCCGCGTGGCGCGTGAGGCTGACCTCGAGAAGAAGACGAACCTCCTCATGGAGGTCGCGCGTCTGCAGGAGGAGCGGCTTGTCGATCTCGACGGTGCGGCCGCGACGTATCGCGAGACGATCGAGCTCAAGCCCGACAAGCTGGACGCGCTGCGTGCGCTCGCGCGGATCGAGGAGGCGAGGGGAGACTGGGAATCGCTGGTCGAGGTCCTCGACAGCGAGCTTCATCTGGCGGCGCCGTTCGTCCCCGAGGGCCAGGCACGCTTCGAGCTACTGATGCGCATCGGCGGGCTCGAGGAGCAAAGCCTCGATAACCCGGCCGGTGCTCTCGTCTATTACAAGCAGGCGCTCGGCGTGCCGGCGACCGGTGGCGGCGTGCGCCCCCAAGCGGTCACTGCGCTCCTCCGGTTCCTCTCCGCGGACGGCCCCGGCGGCAGGATTCCGCCGGCGGAACGTGTCGGCGTGGCGCGGCAGTTGGTGCCTCACATCGACAAGAACCTCGGCATGTACGCCCTCGCGCTCGAGGTCATCCGCGCTGGCGCGGAGACGCCGCCGACGGAGCAGCTCGAGCTCGACCGCACGCTGATGCGGCTGTATCACGTCGACCTGGGCGATCCCGCGGCCGCGTGGCAGTCGGGCCTCTCGGTGCTCGCCGCCGATCCCACCGACGTGGAGGTGCGCGCTGCACTCGCGGTGCTCGCGGGGCAGCTCGGCCGTGATGGCGAGCTCGCACAACAGCTCTCCGCAGCGCTCCAGTCGCTGCAGAAGCAGAACGGCGCCCCCGGTGTGATTCGTGTGCTCGCGACCGAGCTCGCGGTGCTCGCGGGGGAGCGGCTCGGTGACCGTCCGCTCGCGGAGCGCGCATGGATCACGGTGCTCGGCGTCGAGCCGGATGCTGCCGACGCGTTCGATGCACTCGCGCGGGCGTACCGGAGCGAGGAACGGTGGCAGGATCTGCGCGCGCTGCTGGAGCGGCGCACCGTGGTGAGTGGCGAGGTCGCGATCCGGATCGCGTCGTTGCTCGATCTCGCAGTGATCGACGAGGAAGCTCTCGGTCAGCCGACGGCGGCCACGCAGGCGTATCGCCGCGTGCTCGAGCTAGACCCGTCGCACCGTCAGGCGTACAGCGCGCTCGATCGCCTGTACGCGCAGGCCAGCCAGTGGGGCGAGCTCGAGGAATTGCTCGCGCGCCAGATCGATCATGCGGAGAGCGACGCCGAGCACGCGCAGCTGCAGTTCCGCCGCGCCGAGCTGTTCGCGCAGCGCCTCGAAAACCCGACGCGCGCCGTCGATCTCCTCGAGGAGGTCGTGCTTCGCGATCGCAGCCACGCGGACGCGCGTGCATTGCTCGAGCAGCTGATCGCACTGCCCGAGCAACAGCAGCGCGTCGCGCGCCTGCTCGAGCCGCTGTACGAGCAAGACAAGCGCTGGGCCCACCTCGTCGGCGTGCTGCGCGCGCAGCTCTCACGAGCGTCGGGGACCGAAGCGATCGAGTTGCTCTCTCGTATCGCGGTGGCCGAGGAGACCGAGCTCGGCAAGCCCGCAGAGGCGTTCGACGGCTGGCGCGAGGTGCTGTCGCGCGACCCGTCGCACGAGCGCGCCCGCACGGAGCTCGCGCGCCTCGCGCACGCGCTCGGCCGCTGGCCGGATGCGACCGCGGCACTCGAGGCGGCGGCCGTCGCTGCGCCCGAAGATGACGTCGTCACGCGCGCGGCCCTGCTCGGCGAGCTCGCCGCGTATTACGACACCCAGCTCGGTGACGCGCCGCGCGCGATCGCGGCGTACAAGCGCTGGCTCGAGGTTGATCCATCCAATCCGACGACGGTTCGCCGCTCGACCACGGCGCTCGCGCGGCTGTACGAGGACGCCGAGAGCTGGCCCGAGCTGCGCGCGATCGCGCGCAAACAGGCTGAATGGGCCGAGGACGTCAGCGAGCGCCGGGCGTTGCTCGCGCGCGTCGCGCAACTCGAGGAGGAGAAGCTCGTCGACCGGCCAGCCGCGATCGCGACATGGCGAGACGTGCTCGCCGATCAGCCTACCGATGCCGGTGCGCTGAACGCACTCGAGCGCCTGTTCCAGGCCACCGAGGCGTGGCGCGATCTGATCGACGTCTTGCATCGCAAGCTCGACCACGCGGGGGGCGAGGAGCCCAAGCAGCTGCTCGGCCGGATCGCGGAGATCCACGAGGTGATGCTCGAGGAGCCCGACGAGGCGATCGCCGCACACCTCGAGATCATCGATCGCGACGGGAACGACAGCCGTGCTCTCGCCGAGCTCGCGCGTCTGTATCGCGAAGCGAACCGCCACGCCGATCTGCTCGACGTGCTCGAGCGCCAGGCTGCGCTCGATCCGATATCGCGCGTCTCGCGCAACGTCGAGATCGCGCGGCTGCTTGCCGGTCCGCTCGCGCGGCCCATCGAGGCGATCGATCGCTGGAAGGCCGTCCTCGATGACGAGGCCGAGAACGCGGAGGCAATTGCTGCCGTCGAGGCCGCGCTCGCGGATCCCGAGCTGCGGGTCACTGCGGCTGACATCCTGCGTCCCGTGTACGACGGCACCGGCCAGTTCGAGCGCCTGGCGAAGCTTCAGCTACGCGCTTCGGAGTGGGCGGAGGATCCGTCGGCCAAGCTTCGCGCTCTCAATGAGGTGGCGCGGCTCCGCGAGTTTCAGCTCGACGACAAGGCGGGTGCGTTCGCTGCGCAGCTGCAAGCGCTGCGTGTTGCCGCCACCGAGCCGGAATTGCCGGCCGTGATCGCCGAGGTCGAGCGCTTCGCCGACGCGCTCGGGCGCGAGGTCGACCTGATCGATACGTATCGCGAGGTCGCGCCCAACGTCCTCGACGCGGAGATCCAGCGCCGTCTGTACCTCGACGTCGCCGACCTCTCGCGCGCGGTGCGCCGCGATCTCGACACGGCGCGCGACTACTACCTGAAGGTCCTCGATACTCAGCCCGATGACTCGCGTGCGCTTGCGGCGCTCGAGAGCATCTATCGCGAGACCAACGACGACGAGAAGCTCGCCGAGGTCCTCCTCCGTGAGGCCGACATCGCGACCGATGTCGACGATCGCGTGGCGGCGCTCGTCGAAGTGGCCGGGCTCTTCGTGGGGCTCAAGCGGCCCGACGACGCGATCGCTGCGTGGGAGCACGTGTTGGCGACGGCCCCCGAGCGTCGCGATGCGATCGAAGCGCTCGATGACCTGTATCGCGAGCAGGGGCGGTGGCCGGATGTCGTCGAGCTCTACGAGCGCCGGCTGGGATTCGCGACCACGATCGAAGAGGCCGTTAACCTGCGCGTCCAGCTCGGCGAAATTCACGAGCGCCAGCTCCACGACGTCGAGGGTGCGATCAATAACTACGCGGCTGCGCTGAGCGGCGATGCGCGCAATGTGCGTGCGCTGGCTTCGGTCGAGCGCTTCCTCGTCGATCCCGAGCTCCGTGGTATGGCGGCCGAGGTGCTCGAGCCGATCTACGTTTCGCAGCATCGCTGGCAGGACCTCATTCGCATCAACGAGGCGAAGCTCGAGCATGCGTCGGAGCCCGACGAACGCCTGCGCATCACGCGCTTCGTCGCCCGCCTGTACGAGGAGCAGCTCGAGGACTTCGAGAACGCGAGCCAGTGGTATGCGAAGCTGTTCCGCGAGGACCCGACTGACAGTGCGATCCGGGACCAGCTGCAACGCCTGGCGTCGATGGTTGATAACTGGGCGTTTGTCGCCGAGACCTATCAGGGCCACCTCGACGCGGAGTCGACCGACTCCGAGGACCTGCGCGAGATCGCGATCGCGGCCGCCACGATCTACGACCGCCGGCTCAATCGCGTCGATGCTGCCTACGCCGCGTATCGCCGCGCGCTCTCGATCTCGATCGAGGACGCGATTCCCGACGAGCGCGAGCTGGTGCGGCGGCTCGAAGAGCTGCTCGCGCGGACGCAGAAGTGGGCCGAGCTCGTCGCCGTCTACGACGACGTCGCGACGCGCACCGACGATGACCTCCGCCGCGAGGCGCTGATCAAGCGCGCCCGGCTCGTCGAGGACGGCCTGGCCGACATGGGCCGCGCGATCGAGAGCTGGCGCGAAGTCGTGCTGGCGACCGAGGGCGGTGGCCTGCCCGTCGTCGAGCACGCCTACCGCGAGGCCGTCTCCGAGCTCGAGCGCCTGTATCGCGCGCGCGAGCAGTGGGCTGATCTCGTCGATCTGTTCGAGGCGCGCCTCTCGCGGTCGCAGAATCCGGTCGAGATCGCCGAGTTGCGCCTGCGGCTCGCCGAGCTGCTCGAGGTGCACGTCGCGGATCTCCGGGCCGCGATCGATCAGCACGAGCACGTGATCGCCGAAGGGCGGCTGTGGGAGCGCTCCGTGATGGCTCTCGAGCGCCTCGTCGTGCACGAGGAGCACCGCGAGCGCATCGCCGAGCTGCTCGAGCCGGTGTATCGCGAGCAGGACTGGTGGCAGAAGCTGGTCGTCATTCTCGACGCGAAGCTCGAGTTCGTGCGCGATCCGGTCGACCAGATCGCGACGCTGCACGAGATCGCGCAGATCCACGAGGAGCGTGGCGGCGCGCTCGACCTCGCCCTCGAGGCGCTCGCGCGCGCATGGCGCATCGACGTCGCCGACGACGACAGCCTGATGAAGCTCTTGGCCCTCGCGGCGAAGCTGCACGCGTGGGACGAGACCGTGACGACCATCGAAGAAGGTGCCGCGGCGGCGCCGAACCCCGATCTGGCGGGCGGCCTATGGGCGCGCGCGGCCGAGATTCACGAGCAGAAGCTCCGCGATCGTCCACGAGCGATCCGTGCGTGGCGGAAGGTCGAGGAGGCACGCCCTGACGACCTGGTCGCGCTAGCGGCGCTCGATCGCCTGCTCGCGCTCGAAGGTCGGACCGACGAGCTCGTCAAGGTCGTGGCGCGCCGGGGGGAGCTCACCGAGGACACCGGCGTCCAGCTGGTGCTGCTGCACCGCGTGGCCGCACTTTACGACGAGGTCCTCGAGGATCGCCCGAGCGCGATCGCCGCGTATCGCAACATCCTTGCCGTCGACGATACTGACCTTGCCGCGCTCGATGCGCTCGAGCGCCTGTATCGCGACACGGGCGACGCGCGAGAGCTGGTGACTACGCTCGAGCGCAAGATCGAGCTGACCGCCGAGCTCGCCGAGCGCCAGGCGCTGCGCCACGCTGCGGCCGAGGTCTACGAGCACAAGCTCGATGATATCTACCAGGCCATCTCGCAGCTCACCGCCGTGCTCGACGACGACGCTGGCGAGGAGCGCGCGCTGGCGGAGCTCGATCGTGTCTACAGCAAGCAGAAGATGTGGCCCGAGCTGCTCGATGTCGTCGACAAGCGCGCGCTGCTCGCGCACAACGCGCAGGACCGCGCGGATCTCGCCTATCGCGCCGCGCGGCTCGTCGAGCACGAGCTGACGGACCCCGATGCCTCGATCCCACGTTATGGCGCGGTGCTCCAGGTGCTGCCCTCGCACGCCGGTGCGCGCGGTGCACTCGAAGCGCTGATGGGCTCCGATGATCACGTCGACGCCGCGTCGCCGATCCTCGAGCGCGTGTTCCGCGCGGATCGCGACGCGGATGGCCTCGTGCGCGTGTACGAGCGCCGCCTCGCGGCCCCGTCCGACGACGCCGAGGCGCGCCGTGCGGACTGGGCTGCGCTCGCCGAGGTCCAGGAGACGATGGCGAACCGGCCCGCCGAGGCCTTCGCGGTGTGGGCGCGGGCCATCGCCGCGTCGCCCGAGGACACCGATCTGCTGTCGCCACTCGTGCGCATCGCCGAGACGCAGCCGACGTTGTGGCCGGAGCTGGCGACCCGAATCGACCTGCTGCTCGAAACGTCGCTGCCGCCCGAGACGATGCAGCTGTATGCGATGCGGCTCGGGCAGATCGCCGAGGACAAGCTGGGCACGCTCGATCGCGCCGCGGCTGCCTTCGAGAAGGCGACCCTGGGACCCGAGCCTCGCGCTGCGTTGCTCGCCCTCGAGCGCGTGCTCGCGCGCGCCGGCCAGTGGCCCGAGCTCGCGGCGGTCTTGCACCGCCAGGCCGAAGCGGCTGACGACGACGTCCAGCGCGCCGAATACCTATATCGCGAAGGCGACCTCGCCGAGACCACGCTGCGCGATGCAGCGCGCGCCGTCGGCGCGTATCGCGAGGTGCTCCAGCTGGTGCCCTCGCACTCGCAAGCACGCGCGGCGCTCGAGCGGCTATTGCAGACGGCGCCCGAGCAGCGCGCGGAGATCGTGGATATCCTCGAGCCGCTGTTCGATGGCGACGGAGAAACCGCGCGCCTGGTCAATGTTCTCGAGGCGCGGTTCGAGATCACCGAAGACCCGCTCGACCGCGCGAATCTGCTCGCGCGCGTGGTGGAGCTCTCCGAGGGCAAGCTCGGCGATCGCGCCCGCGCGCTCGATGCGTCGCTGCGCTGGCTCGCGGTCGATCCCGCGTCGGCGCAAGCACTGGCCGAGATCGAACGACTCGCGGAGCGGCTGGGGCAGTGGCCCGACGTCGCCAGGCGCGTGGGCGCCGTGGTGGATGATCGCGCTGCGCGTGACCGCGAACCCGGCGTGCAAGTGGCGCTGCTCTCGTTCCTCGGCCGCGTCCAGCACCAGCGCCTTGGCCAGCTCGCAGATGCGGCCGCGCACTACCGCGCGGCGCTCGAGCTCGATCCCGAGGCGCTGGCCGCGCTCGACGAGCTCATCGCGATCCACCGCCAGCGTGGCGAACATGCCGAGCTCGCCGATGCACTCGAGCGGCGCGCCAAGCTCGTCACCGAGCTGCCCGAGAAGCGCGCGGCGTACGCCGAGGTCGCGGAGCTCCGGGAGCGCGCCGGCAAGCACGATGCGGCGATCGCGGCGTGGCGCGAGATCGCGGACAACGACGACGGTGATCGTGCGGCCCTCGACGAGCTCGCGCGCATCTATCGCGCCACCGGCAACAAGGCAGAGCTGGTGGATGTGCTCGGGCGCGCCGCGCGCCTCGCATCGGCACCGGCTGACGAGAAGGCCCTGCGGCTCGAAATCGCGCAGCTCGAGAACGACACACCGCGCGCCGTGATGGCCTGGCAGGCGGTCGTCGACATCGACGGCGAGGACCTCCACGCACTCACGTCGCTCGAGGCCGCTTTTGGCCGCGCCGGCGACTGGATGGCGGTGTCCGATCTGCAGATGCGCCGGCTCGCGCTCGCGACGAGCGACGAGGAGAAGGTCGCGATCCACGCCGAGATGGCGAGCACCGCCGAGCACAAGCGGAACTCGGTCGACGACGCCATTGCGAGCTGGTACTCGGCCCTCGATGTCGACGCGACCTACGCCAAGGCGTACACCGAGCTCGATCGCCTGCTGACCGCGGCCAACCGCGCGCACGACCTCGTCGAGATGCTCGAGAAGCGCGCGGATCTGCTGGCGGCGCAGGGCGACCTCCGTGGCGAGATCGAGGCGCTAGCGCGCGCCGCGGACGTGTGGGAAGGTCAGCTCGATAACCCGGATGCTGCGGGTGAGATCCTGGAAAAGATCCTGCGGCGCGAGCCCGGCTCGGTCGCGGCGCTGACGCGGCTCTCGAAGATCTACGAGCGCGCCGGCGACTGGGACAAGTGCAAGGCCACGCTCGAGCAGGCGCTGAAGCTGTCACCTACGGGACGCGACGCGGCGGATCTGTTCTTCCGCCTCGGCGAGGTCGCGCGGGTGGGGGACGCCGACGTCGACACGGCGATCCAGCATTACCGCCAGGCACTCAAGCATGACGTCACGCATGCCCAGGCGATCGCGGCGCTCGAGAAGCTTGCGCGCGAACGGCGCGACAGTGCGTTGCTCGTGGACATGCTGGAGCGCCGCGTCCAGGCCGTCATCGCCCCGGGCGAGCGGGTCACGCTCCTCGTCGAGCTCGCAGATCTCGAGCGCAAGGCGGGCCGTATCGAGGAAGCGCTGTCGGCGCTCGCCAAGGCGCGTGGCGATGCACCCGACGATAGCCGGGTGCTCGGGCCGCTCGCCGATATGTACTTCGTCGCGAACCGCCTCGACGAGGCCGCGCCGATCTACGACCGGCTCGCCGAGGAAGCGAAGACCGCGCGACGCATGAAGGACGTCGCACGGTTCCGCCAGCGGCAGGGCGGCATCCTCGAGGCACGTGGCGACCGCGCGGGCGCGCTGAGCGCGTACGAGGAAGCGCTGCGCGTGAACCCGACGGACGTGTCGACGATGACGGGGCTGGGCCGGCTCTATCTCGCCGCCGAGGATTGGGAGAAGGCGCGCAAGATCTACCAGTCGCTCGTGCTGCAGAACATCGAGCCCGACGCCGGTGTGACGAAGGGCGAGGTGTACTGGGCGCTCGGCAAGATTCACCTGCAGCTGGGACAGCCGCCGAAGGCGAAGAGCATGTTCCAGCGCGGCCTCGAGATCGAACCGCAGAACCAGAAGCTGAAGGACGCGCTGCAGTCGCTGCCGTGACGAGCTCGGACGAGGGACACCCACTCTGGCGCCAATGCCGGTCGTTTGCGTCGACGTCGACCTGAACCTGAACCTGAACGCTACCCCTTCGACGTTGACGTCGACAGGCAACCGGTAGCCCCGGCATCGATCGCCGAGCGATGCACGTTCAAGAACCTGCGGCTATACCAACGGTCGGGGGCTATCAGAGCCTCGAAAGATCGCGGAGGGCGCAGGACGCAGGACCGCCGTCGATCAAGCGCGCTTCTCCACGCATTGGTCTTCTTACTGAAGGGCATCTAGCGCTTGATCGCGATCACCATACCGTCTGGTGTTGGCGCGCAGACGGAATCGCAGGTCTTCGCGACCAGCTCGTTGAACGCACGCATCGCGCGGGCATCCTCGCGGTCCTCCATGAGCTCGCCGAACAGGTACGCGTTGTCGCCGAGGATGAGGCCACCTTGGCGGATATTCTCGAGAGCCCAGCGCCCGTAGCGATCATAGTTCGGCTTGTCGCCGTCGATGAAGACCGCGTCGAAGGGACCGTGCTCGACGAGGGTGGGCAACATGGCGAGCGCGGCGCCTTCGACGATGGTCACGCGGTCGAGGACGCCCGCGGCCGCGAGGTTGCTGCGGGCAAGCTGCGCGTGTTTGGGCTCGAATTCGATCGACCATAGGTGCCCGCCCGGTTCGAGCGCACGCGCGATATGGATCGCCGAGTAGCCCGCGAGCGTGCCGATCTCGACCACCTTCTTTGCCCTGGCCAGGCGAAGCACCACATGGAGCAGGCGGCCGTCGTCGTGGCTCACCTGGTGAGAAGGAATTCCGTCGGGGACTGCGAAGGCTCGTTCTAGCGCCGAGTCATGGGGGCCGTGCGTCCGATGCATGAAGTCGAGGATCGCGCGGGTCGCATAGGTGCTGCCGTTTCGAGACTCGTTGTCGGCCATGCGCGAGATGTAGCGCCGAGTGGAAACGGGCGCAGTGATGACCGCAGCGCACGGACAAGCGGGCCTCACCTTCGTTGGAACACGCACTGCTACGTCGAACTACGACGGGAAGGAAAGGAGTCGACATGGATGCCAGGTCTCCGGCACGCGCCATCGATGAGCTCGAGCTCCATCGCAAGTTGCGCGACCTCAACGAGCGTCGCTTGAAACCCACGCTGTGCGCCGATGACTGGCGGCGCTCCATCGCGCTCGAGGCGGAAGCACGCTTCCTGGAGCGCGATTTCCTCACCGCCGCGCGCGCCATGGAGACGCCACGGGCGATCGAGGCGCCGGCAGAGCCAGAGGCTTTCATCGCGTGGTTCGAAGCGCTGCGCGAGAACGGGCCGGGACAGTGGGATCCACTGTTCCCGTGGCTCGAGCACGTGTCGACGCTCGAGCAGATGCGGTGGTTCCTGCGGCAGGAGGTCGCCGGTGAGGCCGGCTTCGATGACCTCGTGGCGCTCACTCAGGTCCGCATGCCCGAGCGCGCAAAGCTGGAGCTCGCTCGCAATTACTGGGACGAGATGGGACGCGGCATCGCGAGCGCCATGCATGGTCCGATGCTCACGCGGCTGGCGAACGCGCTCGAGTTGGATAGGACGACGGAGCCGGTCATCGAAGCGATCGCGTTGGGCAACCTGCTCGCCGGGTTCGCGTGTAATCGCCACTTTGCCTTTCATGCGATCGGTGCGCTCGGAGTGGTCGAGCTCACTGCGCCTGATCGCACGGGGTGTGTGAGTCGTGGCCTCAAGCGCCTCGGGATCGGTGCCAAGGAGCGCCAGTACTACGCGCTGCACTCGACGCTCGATGTCGCGCACTCGCGTGCGTGGAATGCCGAGGTGATCGTCCCCCTCGTCGCGGAGGAACCCGCGCGTGCGCTCGCGATCGCCGAAGGTGCGCTTATGCGCCTGCGCGCAGGGGAGCGCTGCTTCCAGCGCTATCGCCGCGAGCTGGGAGTGAGCACATGAGGAGCGACAGCATGACCGACCTGCAGATCGTCGAGGCTGCGCGCCCAGCGCTCCGCGTGGAGCAACACCGCGTGCGCCCGGCGTTCGCGGTCAGCGGGCTCCACTGCACGGAGCATCCCGTCGAGGCGCGCTGTCACTACCAGGTCGCGTGGTCGATCAATCCTCACATGGCGATCGGCGCAGTCGACTTCGCGCTTGCCGCCATGCAGCACGCGGCGTTCGTCGCCGCGCTGGTCGCGGCCGGGAGCGAGATCGTCTCGGTGCCGTTCATCCACGGCGCCTATGACTCCGTGTTCATCAAGGATCCAGCGCTGTTGCTCGAGCGCCGTGGCACCAAGCATGCGCTGGTCGCGCAGCTACGGCACCCGGAGCGCCAGCGCGAACGCGCCCAGCGCCACCGGTTCTACGCGCAGCTCGGCTACGAGACGATCTGTGAAGACCTCGGTCCGTCGTGGGAAGGCGGGGATGTGATCATGCTGCCGTCGGGGACCGGCATGCTCCTCGGCCATGGCTTTCGCACACAGCGCGAAGCGAGCACCTGGCTCGAGCGTCACGCGGGCGTGCCCGTGTGGCCCCTCGAGCTTCGTGATCCCCGCTTCTATCACTTGGACACCGGGCTCGCTGTGCTCCCCGATGGGACCGCGCTGGTCTGCCCGACGGCATTGACGCCCGCCGCGCTACGCACCCTCGAAGAGGTACCGGGGATCCGGCGCGTGATCGGCGTGAAGCGCGAGGATGCGCTCGCGTTCGGGCTCAATATCGTTACCGTCGGTGACACGGTCGTGCTCGGGGCGCATGCGCCGAGCGTGGAGGCGTTGATTCGAGAGCTCGGATTTCGGTGCCTCGTGGTGCCCCTGGGCCAGTTCCACCTCGCGGGAGGGAGCGCGGCTTGTCTCGTCGCGCCGCTCCACCGCGATCCCTTCGTGACCGGATGAGGTTGGTATGGACATCTATGGCTCGCTGTTCCGTCACGTGATGCTTCCCGTGTGGGAGACCCACTTGCGAAAGCGCCCTGTCCTCGAACGCTGGCGCGAGCTCCGGCGCACACAATGGGCGTCGCTCGACGAGTTGCACGCGATTCAGACGCGTGCGGTGTCGCGGCTGGTCGAGCACGCATATCGCAACGTGCCAATGTATCGCGCGATGTTCGAGGCACGCGGGCTCACGCCCTCGGACGTTCGCACACCCGGAGATCTGGCCAAGCTGCCGCTTGTTCGGCGCGCCGAGCTTCGCGCGGCCGGGATGGCTCGCGCTTCCACGGTGCCGCCGTTGCCGACGATCCGGAAGCAGACGAGCGGAACCACGGGCGAACCGCTTCTGTTCGGCTTCGAGCCCGACAGCGAGCATTGGCGTCGCGCCGTGAAGTTTCGCGGCTATGAGTGGGCCGGTTATCGCCCAGGCGATCGAGCGCTCCACTTCTGGGGCGCGCCCTTGCCGACTCCGCCTCCGTGGCGCGCACGGGTCAAGACCGCACTCGATCGTCAGCTGCATCGCGAGCGCTATGTGCACTGCGCGGTGATGCGCGAGCAGGACCTCGAGCGCGTGATCGAGGTGATCAGGACCACTCGCCCGTCGGTGCTCGTGTGCTACGCGCAGGCGGGTGCAGAGCTCGCCCGCTACGTGAATGCTCGCGGTAAGCGCGCGTGGGGGCGCATGCCGGTGATCTGCGGCGCCGAGCGCGTGACGCCACGCGATCGCGCGGATCTCGAGGCGGCGTTCGGGCCCGTGTTCGACGTCTATGGCTGCCGTGAGGTCATGATGATTGGCGGCGAGTGCGAGGCGCACGCTGGCTACCACCTCTCGATGGAGAATCTGGTCGTCGAGGTCGTGGTCACCGAACACGGGGGCGAGCGCCCCGCGCGCGAGGGTGAGGCCGGCGAGGTCGTGTTCACCGATCTCCACAACTTCGGCATGCCCTTCATCCGCTACGCGAATGGTGATGTCGCGACCGCGGGCTCGTCGCGTCGATGCGCGTGTGGACGCACGCTGCCCCGGATCGAAGCGGTCACAGGCCGCGTCTCGGAAACCTTGCATGACGCGAACGGTGCCGCGGTCAGCGGCGTCGCGCTCGGGAACATCTTCTACGAGGTGTCCGCGGCGGTGCGGCAGTTCCAGATCGTGCAGCACCGTGACCGCTCCGTGACGATCCGCGTGGTCCTCGCAGAGCAGCTGCCTGGGGAAGCACTCACCCAGATCGGCAGCAACGCGCGGCGCCTGCTCGCGGGCGTGGACGTGAACGTCGACGTGGTGCAAGACCTACCGCGCAATGCGACGGGCAAGCACCACCTTGTGGTCGTCGAGCGCTGAGCCCGGAACGCAGCTGTTTGCGGGACGGCGTGCCGCTCACGAAGTAGCCCACGCACCGGCAGAGGTGGGCGTCAGAACCCGAAGTTGAGCAGCTCGAGCTTGTTGGTCGCCGCGTAGCGAAGAGCTTCGACGTAGGTCCGCAGACTGTCCTCGCAACCCTGGGGATCATGCTCACCGATCATCTCCTCGTGCAGCTCCAGGATCGCCTTGAAGTGCACGGCCTTGATCTTCGCGAACGAGTCCTTGCGCCACTGAGCCCACTCCTTGTCATCGAGCATCCCGTCGATCCCGTAGTAGCCGATGGTCTGGCGAACGGCGTCCGAGCAGAAGTTGCGCTTGCCCGTCCACGCCTTGTCGGCCCGGGTCATCGCGAGCTCGTACGCCGCGCGAAGCCCTTGCTTCATCGCTGCGGAGACCTGGGTGGCGTCGGCGGCACGCAGGGCGAAGAGCCCCATCTGCGGATCCTTGTTGTCTCCACCGATCACGAGCTTGTTGATGTTTTTCAGGCCCGGAGGTGCGGTGTCCGGGCTTGGCTTGGGGGCTGGGGCCTTTGCGGGTGCGCTGGTAGGCTCGGGCGCCGCCGCCGACTGCTCGGAGCCGCAGCCGGCGAGGACGAGCGTGCACGCAACCACGCGCGATGCAGAGACCACACGGATCCGAGGCATAGGCATCCGTACTATGCATCCATTCCCGACAAGCAGGTGCCCGCGGCCACCGTGGCACGCGTATCATCGTGGCTGGATGAGCCGCGTGCTACTGGTCATGTTGCTCGGTGGCTGCGGGCGCCTTGCATTCGACCTCGGCGCGGCGGAGGACGAAGACCTCCTCGAGCTCTCGATCCGAGGGCACCACGCATGCATTCGCGAGGGCGGGACGATCAGCTGCTGGGGCAAGAACCACACTGGCCAGCTAGGACGCGGCACGACCTCTCCGTTCGAAGGCCCGGCGAACGCGTTCGAGGGGGCACAGCGGGTGTTCACCGGCGAGAACTCGACCTTTTCGGTCGACATCGACGGCAGGCTCTGGGGCTGGGGCGACAACCGGCTGGGTCAGCTCGGGCTGGGCACGACGACGAACGCCGAGTCGGAACCGCGCATGGTCATGCTCGATCGCGATGTCGTCGAGGTCGGGGCCGGCGAGCTCCACACGTGCGCGGTGACGGAAGACGGCGAGGTCTACTGCTGGGGCGACAACACCTGCGGCAAGCTCGGCGACGGAACGAATACGAGTAGGCCCTACCCGCAACGCGTCGCGGGCCTGCCCCGGATCGTCGGGGTGGAGGTGAACGACTTGTTGACGTGTGCGATCGATACGACGGGTCAGGTCTGGTGCTTCGGGGCCCCGTCGAACGCCCCTGCGCCCTGCAGCGGCGGTGAGCTCGTCCCGGTCGCGATCCCGGAGTTAGCCGGAGCGCGCGCGCTTGGAGGTGGTTGTCACCTGTCGATGTGCGCGATCGATAGTGGCGGCACGCCCCGATGCTGGGGGGAGAATGTCGCGGGTGTGCTGGGCTCGCTCAACAGCACGGAAGCACGTCCTGCTCCAGTGCGCGGACTGGCCCGCGCGGAGAAGATCGCGACGGGCTTCATCTCTAGCTGCGCTGCAGGTGACGATCGCTTCTATTGCTGGGGCGCCAACGGCATGGGCCAGCTCGGCATCGACATGCCTGCCATCACGCAGTCGAATGATGCGGTCGAGGTCACGGCGCTCGCGGGGATGGAGATCGACGACATCGAGGTCGGCTGCACGACCACGTGCATCCGGTCGGGCGCCGACGTCTACTGCTGGGGCGGGAACGAGGACGGCGAGCTCGCCGATGGCACCCAGCTACCGGAGTTCGCTCCGCGGCTCGTGCTGACGTTGATGCCGTAGCCGCGTCCCGGAAGGGACGGTTTCAACGTGACCAACTTGGTGCTCGCATCGGCTGCGTGCTCCGCATGCGGGTTCCCGGGGCGTGACGCCGCGCAAGTTGGCTACGTTGAAACCATCCCCCCTTCCGGTGACGGCGCCTCGACGATCGCGCCCGTCAGTGCGGGCGTGAACACCTTCGACGGCGGCAGGCCGAACATCCGGTGAAACAGCCGGGAGAAGTGTGCCGAGTCGTAGAACCCCGTCGCGTGGGCGAGCTCGGTGAGGTTCTTGCCGCGGAGCGCGAGCGCCGTCGCTGTCTGCATCCGATACCACGCGCGGTAGGCGCCCATCGGCACGCCGAGCTGCTCGCGAAACCGATGCTCGATGTGCGAAGTAGAGACGCCGAGGCGGTGCGCCAGCGTGCCCGCATTGGCCCGTGCCTGGGTGCTCAGGAACCTGGCCGCGCGGGCCACGTGTGCGTCGACCTTCAGCGGACGCGTCTCGAGGTACAGCGCGGTCTGAAACAAGGCGACCCATCGCGCCGGCTCGCGGGCCGCGAGGGCTGCCTCGACCGTTCGCCGCAACGCGCGTGCATGGACGGGACGCGTGGGCTGCGCCCCGGGCTCGAGGAACAGCACCGCGGTGCGCCCGCCGTGAAAGTCGAGCCCGTGCCATTGCCAGCCCTTCACGAAGGCGGCCTCGCGCCGCTCGACTTCTCCGTCACATTGGAGATCGAACGCATCGTCGAGCCCGACAATGATCGCGTTCGCCGCGAACCGGTGCCGGGGCAGCGCGTGCAGGCGCCCCAGGTAGAGCGTCCTGCCGCCGCCTGTCACGAGATGACTCTGCACTGCAGAAAGATACAAGCGGGGGCGGGGCCACGCACGTAGCTTCCTCGTATGCGGGATGAGCACCTGTCCCAGATGATCCTCACCCGGGCATCGCGCATGCCGCAGAGCGTCGCGTTTCGCGTCCGCCGGGGCGTCGCCTATACGGACGTCCCATGGTCGGAGGTCGCGCCGCGCATCGAAGCGATCGCCGCGGGCCTGCTTGGCGCCGCAACGCTCGACGACGGCGCGTGCATCTCGATCGTGGGCAATACCTCGATGGAATCGTGCCTCGTCGACTTTGCCGCGCTCAGCGCCGGGCTCAAGACGGTCCCGGTCTACGCGAGCCTGCTGCCCGAGGAAGTCGGCTACATGCACGTCGATACGGCGATCCAGCTCGTCGTCGTCGAGAACGCTGCACAACTCGCCAAGGTGCGGGCACTGCGGGCCGGCTTCATGTTCTTCGACAAGGCCTATGCACCGGCCGCGCTAGCCATCCGCGGAAAGGTGGTCGTGATCGATCCAGCGGGGATCGACGCAGCGGATGACTGGGAGAGCCTCGAGAGCCTGGAGGCCCGGGGGCGAGCGCAGCCCCTCGCCGCCGAGCTGCAGCGACGGCGTGCACGCGTCCGTCGCGAGGACGTCGCGACGTACACCTATACGTCGGGGACGACGGGCGTGCCCAAGGCGGTGATCCAGACCCACGACAACATGCTCGCGATGCTCGAGGACGTCGTTGAAGCCGGGCTCTTCGACGACGCGGTATGCGCACACGGCCTGTTCCTGTTTCTTCCCGCGGCACACTCCTTCGGCCGGATGGCGGAGTTTGCAGGGCCGTTCTTCGGTGCGCCGTTGGTGATGTCGTCCGTGCCGACGCTCGCCGCGGATGTTGTGGCCGCGCGGCCCGGCTTCTTTCCGGCGGCACCTCGTGTGTTCGAGAAGATGATGGCAAAGGTCCAGAGCGCCATCGAGAATGAACGTGGCGTGCGCAAGCGGCTCGTACAGTGGGCCCTCCGCGTGGGCGCGCGCACCGTCGCGCATCGCGCTTCCGGACGTTCGCTCCCCGTCGGCCTCGACGTGCAGCGCCGGCTCGCCGATCGGCTCGTCCTGCGTACGCTGCGCGCGAAGCTCGGCCTCGACAACGCGTCGGTGCTGTTGTCGGGTGCGGCCGCGCTGCGCCCGGATGTACATACGTTCTTCCTGTCGCTAGGGCTCACGCTTCTCGAAGCGTACGGGCTCACGGAGACCTGCCCGGGCTTGACCATCAATCGCAAGGGCGACATCCGCGTGGGTACGGTGGGCAAGGCGTTCAAACGCTGCGAGTTGAAGGTCGCCCCCGATGGTGAGCTCCTCGCGCGCGGCCCCAACATCACCCGCGGCTACCTGAACCAGCCCGAAGCGACGTCAGCTGCCTTCGACGACGAGGGCTGGTTTCGCACGGGCGATCTCGCCTCGATCGATGCCGACGGTTTCGTCCGGATCACCGGTCGCAAGAAGGAACTGTTCAAGACCAGCGGTGGCAAGTACATCGCGCCCGTGAAGATCGAGGCGCAGCTCAAGCAGCACCCGATCATCCAGGAGGCCGTCTTGATCGGCGATGAGCGTAACTACTGCACGGTGCTGTTTGCCCTCGACCCGGAGATGCTCGCCGCATTCGCGCAACGCGAGGCGATTCCGGCTGACCCATCGCACGCGCGCGTGCAGGCCGTGCTGAACGCGCTCGTCGACGAGACCAACAAGGGGCTGGCCTCCTTCGAGAGCATCAAGACGTTCGCCGTCGCGCCTGCCGCATTCTCCGTCGACGGCGGCGAGCTGACCGCATCGCTCAAGGTCAAGCGACAGGCCGTCGCTCAGAAGTACGCGGCGTTGATCGACGCGATGTACGCCCGTTAGACGATCGCGGTGGTACGCCCGAGCTCCGGTCCGAGGTGCGCTGTCACCACCCTGGTGATGCCGTCGCTCGTGCTCGCGACGAGCATGACGTATTCGGTGTCGGTGATGAAGCGCTGCAGCCCGTACGAGCCCTGGTCCGGAAGGTCGATGAAGCTCAACGTGGGCCGGCCGGCAAGAGCGGCGTGCCCGTGCGTGCCATCAGCGTCGGTGCGCCGGGCGGGCCGAAAGAGAGCGCGGACCCGCCCGTCGAGATGAAGGCCTTGAACGCGCAGTTGCCAGCCGCGTTGCACTCCACGCCGGACCGAGCGCGAACCCGAACCAACGTGTCACATCGCGGCCTCGAGTCCTCGACGCCGTTACGGGACAGCTCTCAGTTCGTTAGGTAGGTCCCCGGAAGCGCCTTCGCTGGCAGGACGCGTGCGCGCCGCAGCCATCCGCGGCGTCAGTGCGCTGGCAGGCGCTCGAGGAGCCGCGCGGCGAGCGCGCCCAGCTTCGCGTCCGGGCAGAGTGGCGGCGCACCGGAGGCGTCGGCCGCTGCCACCTCGATCACGAACCGCCCCTTGACCCCGTCGATGCTGCGTAGCACGTAGACGTCGTCGACCTCGTCGCGATCGACGGGGCCGAGCGCGCCCGCGGTCACCCGGCCCCCGAGTGCGGCGGTCGCGTCGGCCGCGCGCGGGAACGCCAGCACCTTCCACCGGAGCGCGGACCAGCGGTAGGTCGATCCGCGTCGATCCACCTCTAGCTCCTCCGACTCGCGCGCGCACGCGAGCATGCGATCGGGGCCGCCGGGCGGGAGGCTCGACAGATCACCGCGTCCGCCCCCTCGGGCGCCCTGGGCACGAGGTCGAACGCGGCTGCGCGCCCGCAGATGGCCACGAGGTCGTCGGTGGTGAGCAGCTCGCCGCACGCCACCTGCGGCCAGTCCTCGCCCGCGGCGGGGAGGCGCGGGGTGACATCGCCGGCGGTGGGCGACGGGACCGCGGCACCGGTGGAGGAGCCTCGGGCCGGCGCCGCGGTCAGGTTCGTCCCGGGCGCTGGTGCTGGCGCGCCACGGTCCTGCTCCTTCGACGAGGTGCAGGCCACGAGGACCATCGCTATCCCGAACTTGTTGTTCATGTGAGTCCTCCATTGAGTCGGATGATTTACCACTCGCTCTGATTCAGCCGAGTGATTCATCCCCCCCGGCCCCCCCCGGTCAAGAACGTAGGGGGCGAGAATGGACGTGCCCCGGATCTACGCCACGCATGATGTCCGAAGTTGATCTCGTTCGATTGGTGTGAGGCCGCCAAGTGGGGAGTGCGGCCGTTCTTCGTTGTGCGGCGAGGAAGTTCAAGCGGGCTTTCGCGACGGTGGTCTCGGCGAGGGCCGGGGTTCCGTCGTGGGGCGGGCCTTTCGGCTCGATGACACGTGTGCAAGGGCGGTCACGTTTGGGTGGGTGTGAGCAGACGACGCCTGGTGGGAGCGGGATAATTGCTCCTACGGGGGGGGGCGTGGCAGGGAAGGTCGGCTTGGGGCGGCGCGCGCGCGGGTGCGAAGGCTAGGGGGGCGAGCGCATGTGTTTCGGCGGTCGCGGAATGAATCTCGCGACGCGCTCCTGATACTCGCGATACGCGTCGCCCTTCGAGCGAATCGCCTGCGCCTCCGTCGGCGGAATGCCCGTCACACCGAAGATGCTCCCCACGATGATCGCCTGCCCGAGCAGCGCGAGCAGGCACCACGGCCACGGGTACGCGAGGCCGGCGACGGCGTAGCCGAGCCACACGCACCACTCGAAGAAGTAGTTCGGATGCCGCGAGTAGCCCCACAGGCCCGCGTCGCAGACCTTGCCCTTGTTGGCCGGATCGCGGCGCCAGCGCTGGAGCTGTGCGTCAGCGGTGGCTTCGCCGAGGACGCCGATGCAAGACAACGCAACGCCGGCATAGGCGAGCCATTCGGCGCCTGCGCGCGGGACGGCAACGAATGGGACCACGAATGCCGTCGACAAGATGCCGGTGAGCGCGGCCTGCGCCTGGAAGAAGATGAAGAACTTCCGCGCCGCCGCGGTGCCCCAGCGCTGGCGCAGGTCGGCGTACCGGCCTTCCTCCGGTGCGCGCGCGGCGCCACGCGAGATGAGGTAGCCGCCGAGGCGCACGCTCCAGATGGAGACGATGAAGGCGAGGGGGCCCCAGGACGAGGCGGGCGCGCCGGCCTGCGAGGCGAACAGCGCGACGACGAGGGCGAAGGAGAGGGCCCAGCCGACGTCGACGATGCCGGCGTTCTTGGTGCGCTGCTGGATGAGCCAGAGCACGAGCTGGAACGTCGCCGCGAGGGCCCAGGCCTCGCCGATGCGGACGAGGACGGCGGCGGTCATTTGGCCTTGGGGAACACCACGACGAAAGAGCGTGCGTCGCGCGCGAACACCGCGACGCGCTCGCCGGCGTTCTCGACGAGCGGGTACCACGGCTGCTTCTTCGCGACCTCGTCGCCGGCGACGAGCTCGGGGACGATGAGGTCGATCTCGACGAAATGGTTCTGCGTGGCGGCGTCGACGTCGGCGGCGTAACTCCACTCGGCGACGGCCTTGTCGGGGAACCGATCGTTGTGGAGCGCGCCGCCGTAGACGGCGACCCACGGGCGGTGCGCGGGATCCTTGTCGCGGTGTTTGACCGCACTGATCGAGATGCGCTTGAGCTCGCGGGTGGTGAGCGTGAGCATCTCGAGCGGGTCGACCTGGCCGCCCTTCACGAGCTTTTGATAGTCGGCGCAGTTGATCGTCATCGCGTGCGGCTGGATCTTGGCGGCCTTGGCAGCGTCGGCGAGGAGCGCGACCTCGGACTTGGTCGCCTCGGGCCGCTTGACCTCGGTCTCCATCGCCTTGGTCGCCTTCACGGCGGTCTGGCCGCACGTCGGGTCGACGAGCCACGTCTCGACGATCAGGTCGGAGAACTTGTCGCCGAACGACGGGAGGGCGGCGGTGAACCACGCGAGCGCCGACTTCACCTGCGCGCGATCGACGCGGTTGTGAATCTCGCCGAAGCCGACGACGCGCGCGTCGGGCGGGATGATGGCCGCGAGCGCCGACGGAAGGTCGGCATAGGTATTCGGCGGATATTCGACGGCTGCGTCGGGGGCCGCGGCTGCGACGGGCGCGGGCGCGTTGGGCGGCGGCGGTGCAGGCTCCTTGTTGGCCACCTGGCCGCTCGACCCGCAGGCTACCAGCAACATCCCGAGGAGGATTGTCCGCACCGCGTCACGGTACCGCGATCGGGGCCGCCTTTGGGTTCACACGCGCGACGCCCGGTGTATCGTCCGGGCCTATGGGTCCGAGTGGGAACGAGCTGCGCACCATTCCGCTGTTCCAGGGCTTCGGGGACGAGGAGCTCAGCAAGCTGAGCGGCTTGTTCACCCGCGTGAGCATCGACGCGAGCAAACCGCTCTTCGATGTCGGCGAACAGGCGACCGAGCTCTACTTGCTCACCAGTGGTGAGGTCGTCCTCGATCGCCCCGGTGACGACCTGTTCAAGCTGCATCCGCCCGCGCTGATCGGCGAGCTGGGCGCGCTCACGGGCCTGCCGCGCTCGACGCGGGCCAACGTCTCGCCAAACGCCGTCGTGTGGGCGCTCAAGGCGAAGCGCATCCAGGACTTCTTCGCGAGCAATCAGGAGCTCGGCGTCCGCTTCCTCGTGAACTTGCTCTCGGTCGTCGCCGACAAGGTGCACCGTGATCAGGCGCGCATGGCCGACATGCGGCAGAACATCATGCGCACGCAGAAGGCGCTCAAGCAGATGCGCGAGCTCGTGCTCGAGACCATCGAGACGCCCATCTCGTCGCCGATCCACGACACGCTCGAGACGCTCATCACGCACAACCGGCGCGTGAACTACCGCGTCGAGCCGCCGGCCGCGCTGCCGGTCGCCCTGCGTCTTCCCAGCGGTGAGTCGAAGGTCCTCGACATCTCGCGCACACACATCTCGGCGGTGCTACCGCAGCCGCCCGCCGAGGGTGCCTGGCTCACCGGCGTCCTCGTGCTCCCGGGGAGCGAGCTTCCCATCTCGGGCAAGGTCCATCGCATCGCGGGCAACCGCGTCACCATCGAGCTGGATCTGTTGATCGACGAGTACGCCGCTGCGCTCGAGGGATACCTGACGCGCGCGCAGCTGCTCGACGTTCTCGTCTGAGCGAACCGCCGAAAACACGAAGGGCCCGTCGTCCGACGAGCCCTTTGCACGAACCGGGGGGGCCGATTAGCGCGAGGAGACCTTGTCGGTCTTCTTGGCCTCGGGCGCCTTCTCGACGGGCTTCGCCGTCTTCGGGGCTTCCTTCGCCTTGTCGGTCGCCTTCGGCGCCTCTTCCTTCTTCTTCTCGGCCGTGCGCGGCGCCTCGGCCTCCGACTCGGCCTTGTCCGAGTGCGGGCAGGCGAGAACGGGGGTGGCGGCGATGCACAGCGACGCGATGGCGAGAGCGAGCTTCTTCATCGGAAATGACTCCTCGGGTTTGCGGTCGTACGACAGTGACGTAGACGGCCCGGAGGCGCAAGGGCATTTAGCCCGTGTCGCAGCTGCCCTAATGGCTAGGTCAGCGAGATCGTTTGGCTCGTGCCTGGGCCAGGTAGTCGTAGATCATGCGGTGATCGTTGGTCTGCCCGCGGAGGTCGTACTCGGGCTTGAAGGCGCCCGGGTTGGCGTCGGCCCACTCGCTGATCGGGTCCTTGTGGTCGCCTTGCGGCCCGATCTTGAAGCCACCTTCCTCGGAGGTGCAGCGCGCGTCGTGCACGGGCCACTGGGTGCGGTCGACGAGCGGGATCTCGACGGGCGGCTCCCAAGCACCGGTCGCGAGGCGCTCCATGTCGATGCAGTCGGAGAGGTCGTTCGCCGCGTCGATGCGCACGTTGATGCTCTCGAGGTTGAACGTGTTCTGGAGGTGCTTGAGCGCGGACGTATGGTCGTAGAGCGTCGAGCTCACGTAGCCCTTCTTCACGTAGGGACCGATGACCATCGCGGGGACACGGAAGCCCATCTGCTCGAAGCCGGCGACGCCGTATTTGGCCTCGGTGTCGTCGGTGGTGGTGGGCGGCGGGACGTGATCGAAGAAACCGCCGTGCTCGTCGTACGTGATGACGAGCAAGCAGTTCTTCCATTGCGGCGACGTCGCGAGCGCCGTGTAGACCGCCGCGATCAGCTCCTGCCCCATGATCGGGTGGATGGGCGGGTGGTCATCGTTCTCGTAGAACGACGGGTCGATGTAGACGACCGACGGTAGCTTGCCTGCCTTCGCATCCTTGAAAAACTGGCCGCCCATCGACATCGCGTCGCCGAACCGGCGCACGTGGCCGGTGCCGTCGTTGGGGCCGAGATCGACCTGGTACGGGCCCGGGCCGCCGAGGAGCGAGACGACGGCGAGGTTACCGAAGTAGTACGCCCAGTCGATGCCAGCGTCGTTGAGGCGGTTGTAGATGGTGGGCACCGGCACGCCCGCCGAGAACTTGGTCAGGATCTCGCCGTTGACCTTGAGGCCGAACGACGTGCCGGTGTGCCAGTAGGCGCGGTTGGGCAGCGTCGGGCCCATCACCGCGGCGTGCCAGCGATCGCAGGTGGTGTACGCATCGGCCAGCGCCCACGACACGGGCTGCTGATCGCGCGTGAGGTACTGCATGGGATCGGGCCCGCCGTGCGCGCGCACGAAGCCATCATTGGCGCCGTTGTTCCACTGTTCGTGCGCTGCCTCCCACCCGTGCGGCGGGTCGCCATCCGTGCACATCTCGAGCGCGCTCGGGTTGTAGATCGCGACCGGGCTCCCGTTCGTATCCGGGTTCGACATGGTCGCGGTGAGGCCGTTGCCGCCGAGGCCTTCGAGCGCGCGCGCCCCGAACACGTGGTCGTAGGTGCGGTTCTCGAGCATCAAGAACACGTAGGTGGTGATGCCGACGGGCCCGTCATCGCCGCCGTCGTCGCCACAGCCCGGCAGGAATTTCGCCATGCCGGCCATGCTCGCCAGACCACCGAGCGTCTTGAGTGCATCGCGTCGCTTCATCGCGCAAGCTTACACAGTCCAATGTGACGGTTGCGTCGCGCCCGTTACAACAAGCTCGCCACCCAGCCGACACCGACCCAGAACCCCGCCGCGGTACCGAGGCCCGAGGCGACGGCAATCAGTAGGATGCGAGTGACCGGATTACGCCAGAACCCCTTCAGGCTCTGGATATCGTCGGGTAGCCGCTCACAATCAGCCACGCTTGGCTTACGCCGCCACGCCTCGACGACGCCGACCACCATGCCGGTGCCGAGGAGCGGATGGATTGCGGCGATCGGCGCGACGACGAGGGCGGACAATACGGAGAACGGGGACCCACCCGCGAGCAGCGTGAGTCCGGCGGCGCCGATCGAGGTTGGCAGGATCCAGGCGAGCATGAGCTCGGCGAAGCTCGACGAGTCGGACCACTTCCAGCCATAGACGAGCGCGGCGATGAACAGGATCGGGACCAGCCACTTGACGGCGGTCCACAGCTTCGACGGAGGCGGCAGTCGGTCGAGCGGCCCACGATCGATCGGCGTTCCGATCTTGGGCGTCATGCCCGGCACATGCGCGGCGCCGACGACGGCGACCACGCGCTTGGCCTTCACGTCGTTGAGCTTGCTCGCGAGATACGCGTCGCGCTCGTCGATCAGCGGCGTCTTGACCTCGGGCACGGCTTCGCCGAGCTGGGTGAGCATCTCGGAGAGCGCCTTGGGCTCTTTGAGGTCCTCGATCGCCTTCTCGTCGACGGGCTTGCCCTGCTTGTCGTCATCCCAGCCAACCATCAACGACGCGAGCAGCGTCGAGCGCTTCCATAGGCCGAGGTTGGCCCACGTGCGCTTCAGCGTGACGTTGATATCGCGATCGATCAGCTCGACCGGGATGCCCTTGGCGTTCGCCGCGTGCACCGCGGCGAGCAGCTCGGCCCCCGGCTTGACGCCCAGGCTCGCGCCGATCTTGCGCTGGTACGACGAGAGGGCGAGGTGCGCGAGCAGGTAGAGGGTCTTGCCTTCGCGCACGACCTTGAACACATCGAGCTCGCGGAACGCGCTGTCCTTGGTCAGCGCGTCGTGGCGCGCCTTGCACAGCTCGACGGCGACCACGTCGGGATTGACCTGATCGATGACCGCCTTGACCTCGTCGACGGAGCGCTGCGAGACGTGCGCCGTGCCAACGAGATAGTACGTGGTGTCGCCATGGACGACCTCGGTGACCGAGGGGGGCAGGGCGGGCGAAACTTCCACGAGCCGTGGCATAGCACGCGAACGCCGCAAAGTTGGGCTACACACGGCGCATGCCCACCGAGATTCCCGAGCCCACCCGGGTCGAGATCGAAGCCGCTGCCTTTCGCCGGCTGGTCCAGCACTTTCGCGAGCGCACGGACGTTCAGAACATCGACGTCATGAACCTGGCGGGGTTCTGCAGGAACTGCCTCTCCAAGTGGTACCGAGCCGCGGCCGCCGAGCGAGGTGTCGAGCTCTCGGATCCCGAGGCGCGCGAGACGATCTACGGCATGCCGTACGACGAGTGGAAGGCGAAGTACCAGAAGTAGCCATGGGCGGCTTCACGTGCGAACGCCTACATGCGGGCGCGCGGGCTGCGACCGTCGTCGACGTGCTGGTGGTGACCCAGCCGACGTTGGGGGCTAGTAGATCGACAGGCCGAACAGCATGTCGGTCTGGCGATCGCCGTGCGCCTTCACGGCGCCGAGGCGCGCGGTGAACGCGATGCGCGTGTGGAGCTCCAGCTGGAGCTGCCCGCCCGCCTGCAGCACCGTCGTGCCCGAGTCTCCGCTCATGATCGTGGTGCCGGGGACGTCCTCCCAGCGATAGCCGAGGCCGCCGCCCACGTAGCCGCCGAGATGGAGCTTGCCCGCCTCGATGGGCATCGCCTGGAGCTCGAGCATGTAGCGCGAGTCGAACAAGGTCCCGCCGAACTGATTGTTGCGCCAGTTGAAGCCGACGTGCGCGACGACGCCGATGCGATTGTCGGGGAAGTAGCCGCCCTGGATCGCGAACGCCGGCCCGAAGTCGACCGCGTCGGTCGCAGAGCGCGACGAGCTGTAGCCCGCATACATGCTGTAGTTGCCCGAACGCGTGAGCGGCTTGCGCTCGAGCGGACGCCACGGGCCTTCGTTGGGGCGCACGACCGCCTTGTCGGCCCACGCAGCCGCCTGCTGGTCGACCCACGCGAGCGGCATCGTGGTCTGCGTGCCGTCCTTGCCGATCAGATGCACAGGGTGCATCGGATGCAGCTGGACCCATCCGTCGTAGCGCGAGCCCTCGACGACGCCGACGGCGACGAGCGCCACCGCCGCGAGGACGAGCAGCGCGACGGCCGCCCCCTTCGCATCGCCCGCGCCCGAGCCGAGCTTCATGCTACCGCCCTTGACGCCGCTGCTACCGCCCCCGCCAGAGACGACCTTGCCGCCGCCGCTGCCACCGCTCGAGTAGCCCCAGGTCCCGCTCGAGGTGCCGCCGCCATACCCACCGCCGACGTGGACGTGGGTGCCGGGAACCCAGACAACCTCGGTCTCGCTATAAACGGGCTGAGCAGTCTGGACGTCCGTGGCCGAGATCTCCTGCGAGACGAGGACGCGATTGGCGCGTTGCTCGGGCGGCGTGGCTGCGATGCGTTGTAGCTCCGAAGACGGAATTCTGTAGCTGTTGGCAGCACAGCCCGAAGCAACGAGTAGACCGGCCAGGCTGACCGCGACAAAGCGCATGGCCCAGTATCGCAGCAAACGACGTGCCCGGGGCGGTCCGTCGACGACTCGTCGGAGGTTCGCGGGACGTGCGATGGAGCGTGTGGCGTTCAAACCACACTGGCGCTGCTACGATTCGGTTTGTGGAACCGATCGACATCGCGGCCGTCGCCGATGAGTTCGATCAGGCGATCGCGGTCACGCCGGCGATCGATCGGTTCTGCTCGTCGAGCGCGTGGATCTTGGCGGCCGCTGCCGCGCTGATGCCGCCACGGGCGCCGTTCTCATTTCGAGGGAAACACGGCTATCTGGCCGCCGCGCGGGGCGTTCACCCCGCCGGCTTTCCGTACATCGAACCCGTCGAGCTCGCGTGGGGGCTGGCGTCGCCTCTGGTCGGCGCCGACGCGCAGGCACTCGCCGAGGAGGTGGTGCCGGTTCTTGCCGCACGGCGTGACTGGCAGCTCGCGATCCTCGCGGGAATGACGGCGAGTGGCCCACAGCGTCGTGCGCTCGAGAAGGCGATGCCGGGGCGATGGGAGCGGCGCCGCGGGACACCGACGGTACGCCACGTCGCCAGCCTCGATGGCGGCATCGATGGCTTCTTGTCGCGCCGGTCGCGGGAGCTGCGCAAATCGCTTCGCAAGAGCCTGCGCGTGGCGACCGAGCGCGGCGTGACGTTCGAAGCGGTGCGCGCGACCGCGCCCGAGGCCGACGCGCTGTACGAGCGCATTCAGGCCGTCGAGGCGGCGAGCTGGAAGGCGCGCGAGGGCGTCGGCATCTCGACGGGCTCGATGCGCGCCTTCTACAGCAACATGCTCCCGCGGCTCTGCCAGCTCGGGCAGCAACGCACGATGTTCGCGCGCCACGGCGAGCGCGATGTTGGCTACATCCTCGGCGCTGTCGCGCTCGGCGAGTATCGCGGCCTGCAGTTCTCTTACGACGACGAGTACGGCGCGATCGGGCTCGGCGGCCTGCTCCAGTATCACCAGATCCTCGCGCTCGTCGACGAAGGCGTGGAGCGTTACGACCTCGGTACCGAGATGGACTACAAGCGGCGCTGGGCCGAGGACATCATGGAGACCGAGATGTTAGTCCTCGTGCGATGAGCCTCGAGCCGTACGCGGAGATGTACCAACGCCTGGTGCGCGGCGACGCGCTGATCGGCATCCTGCCGCTCGCCGAGGTGCGGCAGGCGGTGACGAACCTGTGGGACCTCGCGACGCACACCGACGACGCGGGCACGTGGCTGCTGCTCGGCCGCTACTACGTCGTACATCGCCATCCGCAGGGGGCGTTCGACGGCACTGGCGTCGACGTGCCCGCTGCGCCTGCGTGGCCGCGCGCTGTCGCGACCGACGTTCCCGAGGACGATCCGTTCGGCGTCGCGGTGCGCTGCTTCGCGCATGCGGCGGGCAAGGGCAGCCTCGACGCGGCGATTTTGCTCGCACGCTGTGCACGCGAGACCGATGCGGCGACGCGCGCGACGGCCCGCGCGCTCCTTTCGCCGTTCCCCGATTCGGGCGGTACGCTCACCTACGAGCGTGCGGTGCTCGCGTACTGGGACGGTGATCTCGGCACTAGCATCGCCCTCCACACGGAGGCCGCGCAGGCCGGGCACATCGACGCAATGTTCGAGCTCTATTGCCTGTACGCGAAAGGCGAGGGCGTGGAGGCCGACGAGGCGAAGGCCCAGCGTTGGCTCGAGCGCGCAGCCGACGGAGGCCACGGCCGCGCTGTGTACAACGTGGGAGCGGCATACGCGAGTGGGCGCGGCGTCGAGCGCGATGCGGCGAAGGCGATCACGTACTACGAGCGCGCGGCCAACCTGGGCAACGCGCGCGCGGCGGCGATGCTCGGCTACATGTTCCTGGTCGGCGAGGGCGCCGAGGCGAGCCCGGAGCGCGCGAGCGAATGGTTCGACGACGCCGAGGCGATGGGCTTCGACGTGGAAGACTTCTGCTCGAGCTTAGGAATCGAAGATCCGCGGACGTAGGACGATGCAGGCGTAGGCTCGAGCCACGTCAGCCGCGCGCTCCCTGCGTGTGGTTGCACCGAGGCCGAGTCCCGACGCCGACGCCGACACCGACGGCGACTCCCGACGCCGCGGCAGCCACCGAGTCCCGACGGCGAGTCCGACGGCGAGTCCGACGCCGAGCCCGACGCCGAGCCCGACGCCGAGCCCGACGCCGAGCCCGACGCCGACCCCGAGACACCGAGCCCGACGCCGAGCCCGACGCCGAGCCCGACGCCGAGCCCGAGCCCGACGCCGAGCCAGAGCCCGAGCCCGACGCCGACCCCGAGCCCGACGCCGAGCCCGCGACACCGAGCCCGACCCCGAGACACCGAGCCCGACGCCGAGCCCGACGCCGACGCCGACGCCGAGCCCGACGCCGACGCCGAGCCCGAGCCCGACGCCGACGCCGAGCCCGAGCCCGACGCCGAGCCCGACGTCGACGCCGACGCC
>JANRKM010000061.1:0-2392 GCA_033763475.1 Kofleriaceae bacterium | reverse complement strand
CATCCGATGCACCTCCGAACCCGTAGCTCCGACGTGACGGTATTCGAGCAGGTGTTCGTCCACCGCGAGTACGAGTTTCCGATGGATTTCACGCCCGGCTTCGTCATCGACGCCGGCGCAAACATCGGCTGCGCGTCGGTTTACTTCGCGAACCGATTCCCGGAGGCGCGCATCGTGGCGATCGAGCCCGAGCCCGCGAACTTCGCGCTGCTGTCGCGCAACCTCGCGCCATACGGCGACCGCGTGCGCCTCGTCGAGGCGGGTTTGTGGGACCGCGAGGCCTCGCTACGTGTGATCGAAGGCGAAGCCGGAGCGAGTTGGGCGTTCCGCGTCGAAGAATGCGCGCCGGACGCGCCGGACGCCGTCCTCGCGACGTCTCTGGACGCCGTCGCGGAGCCGTCGCGTCATCCCACGATCGATCTGCTCAAGATCGACATCGAGGGCGCGGAGCGACAGGTCTTCTCCGCGAGTTGCGACTCGTGGTTGAAGCGAACCCGTTTGCTCGTGATCGAGACGCACGATGCGCTGCACCCCGGCTGCACCGCCGCCGTCGAGACGGCAGCCCAGCGCTTTCCGCACCAGAAGACGACGAGCGGCGAAAACCTCGTCTACGTCTTCGGCGCGCGAGACGCCGAGAGCGCGCGCCGCGCCGCTACGAGCCATGCGAGCGTTCCAGGGGGCGCGTAGCTGAGCAGCGCGAGCGCGCGGCGTCGCCAACGATCCGCGGGCCGTGTCATCTCTCCGAGTATCCTCCGCGCCGTGTCCCCGTCGCCGAGCGAGATGCACTCCAGCGCGTCCGCCCGTGCGCGTTCGGCCAGGTAGTCCTCGACGTCGGCTCGTTGTGGAAACGCGGGGTGCTCGGCGAGGAACCTCCGTGCGGTAGCGAAGAAGATCCAAGGCTTCTGGAAGCGGAACGTGTTGCAGGCGCGGCCTTCGGCATCGCGCCGATAGATCGCTCCCACGCTCGCCGTGAAGGCGATCGGGTACGCGAAGGCGACGCGGCCCCAGAAGTCGAGGTCACAGCCGCGCGAGACCCCTTCGGCGAAGCGACCGATCTCCGAGAAAACCCAGCGCGGGACGCACACCGCCGAGGACCAAACAGGGGACGTCCCCGCGGCGCAGGCCGCGAAGTAGCGCGGAAGGATTCCCGCCTGAAATCCTGCGGGCACGGCGATCGGCGCGCGTACGACTTGCCCTTCCGGCTCGACGATGTCGTACGCGGTCGCGTAGATGCCCGCGCCCGGCTGGGCCTCGATCAGGCCGCGGATCGACGCGAGGAACGACGGGGTCCACTCGTCGTCCCCGTCGAGGAAGCAGACGAACTCTGCGCGGGCTTCGTCGATCCCGCGATTCCGGGCCGCACCCTCGCCGGCATTCGGTTGCGAGATGAGTCGGATCCGATCGTCGCGTACGGCGGCCGCCGCTCCGCGACTTGCGTCGGTGGAGCCGTCGTCGATCACCAACAGCTCGAAGTCGGAGTCCGTTTGCGCCAGCACGGAGCGGATCGCGCGCTCGATGTAGCGCTCCTTGTTGTAGAGCGTGATCACGACAGAGAAGCGCGGGAGCTTTCCTGTCATCGAGAGACGCTCGGAACGCGAGCTAGCACGCGAGCCGCGAGCGTGAATGCGCGCTGCCGCTCTTCTCGGGGGGCGAAGGCGATGAGCGCACCCGCCACCACGGGCAAGCAGAGCGCCAGGCTAGCCACCAGCCGCATCAATGAGTGTGCTCCAATGAGGACGCCGGCTCCCTGCGCGGCCACCGCACATGACAGTCCGATCGCTGCGACTCGGGCGATCGGCGCGTAGTAGCTCCGCAATCGGCCACCTATCAAGCGTCGCGTGTAAATTGGCGTGAAGATCGTGTGCTTGATCGTGATCGCGAGGCTCGTGGCGATCGCGATTCCCGTCATGCCCACGGAGGGAATGCTTGCGAGGAACGCCGCGAGGCCGATGCCAAGAAGGCTCGACAGAAGTGTTGCCGCGGCCGGCACCCTAACTCGGTTTCTGGCGACGCTCGCAATGAACATCGGGCCGGCGCACGAGTTGATCCCGACGAAGGCAAGCAACGTCGCTGCGAGTGGGGCGATCGCTCCATGCTCGGGGCCGAACCACAGCGACAGCAGATCTCGGGACAACCCGATCGCCAATCCTGCCGGCACGGAGATGATCGCCCCGTTCCAGAAGGCTCCGCTCACGAGCAATTTGCGAGCCCGCTCGAAGTCGCCCTCGGAGATCAGGTGGCTCGTGGTCGGCGCGAGGTTGTTCTGAACGATACCGCCGATGCTCCGAAGGATGGTGGTTGGTAGCAGTGCGATCGCGTAGGCCCCCGCACTCTCGGCACCGACGAGGACCGCCACGAGCAGTAGGTCGATCCCAGTCAGGAGGATCGAGGC
>JANRKM010000060.1:0-78544 GCA_033763475.1 Kofleriaceae bacterium | reverse complement strand
GGCGTCGGGCGCGGCGTCGGCGTCGGCGTCGGACGAGCCGTCGGCGTGGGCGTCGGGGTCGGCGTGGGCGTCGGCGTAGGCGTCGGCGAAGGTGTGGGCGTCGGCGTCGGCGTGGGCGTCGGCGTGGGCGTCGGTGTCGGCGTCGGTGTCGGCGTCGGTGTCGGCGTCACGTCGGCTTCGTACTCGGCGTCGGCGTCGGTGTCGGCGTCGGTGTCGGCGTCGGCGTCGGCGTCGGTGTCGGCGTCGGCGTCGGCGTCGGTGTCGGCGTCGGCGTCGGCGTCGGTGTCGGCGTCGGCGTCACGTCGGCTTCGTACTCGGCGTCGGTGTCGGCGTCGGCGGCGTCGTCGTCGTTGCCTCACTACCGTCGGAACGCATCGCATTGCGAGGCGCCCTCGGCGAATCCGAGGCACCGGCCGCGGGACCACAAGGCGGCCGTGGTGCCCTTGAATGAGCCTTGCCCTCGACCCATGCTCTTTCGATGCCGCCTACCTTCGCAGAGGCCATTCATCTCGTGTCGTGCGACGCGGGCATGGGGTGCCTGAAACAGGCCGGTGCGCGGAGAGCGAGTCTCAACGGCTCAGGGGACCGACTCACGAGCGGCCCCTGCGATGTCGACCCGATTCGTCACGAGGAGCTGCGCCAAGCGTGGGACACCGAGGGCTGCATGACAGGTTGGAGGCATCGCCTCCGTCTCGAAGATCTTCGCGCGGCGATCTCTAACGACGAGCCTGTTGTCCTCTGGGGAACTCGCGCGTTCTTGGATCTCGTCTGGCTCTGGTGGGCACTGGATAGTCTGGGTCGGATCGGGGGAAACGGACCACGTTTTTTCCTCGCGCGGCCTCATCTAGACGATCCACTCACAACCGTCGGCGATTCGACACCTGACGAAGCACGCATCGCGCTCGAGGCTGCGAGGCCCATCACCGATGACGAGTGGCGCGAAGGTGCCGAGTTGTGGATCAAGTACGCCTCGGCGTCACCCCTTGCGTTCGATGAGGCGCGCCGGAAAGGGTCGAGCGTGTTCCCCGAGTTGACCAGTAGCGGGGAGCTGCATGGTGCTTGGTTTCCACGTCTTACGGAGGGGCGTCTCCGCCTTTCCGAGCTTGACGCGGTTCTCCTCGGCTCTGTGAGTGAGTCTTGGCTCACCACCTCCGATCTCCTCGAGACGCTTCCGCAGGATCGGCTCGCGCGGTTGGCGTGGCCCTTCGACGGTTTTTTTCCGATCGACCGCCTTCGCGCGTGGGCGTCACACGGCGTCTTGGAGCGCGAGGCGCTCGCCGACAAGAACCCGTGGGCGCAGGATCGATTTCGAGCAACCGATCGGATGCGCGCGTTGCTCGGTCACGGGCTCGACGGCGTTGGCGATGCGCCGCGGCTGTACGTCGGCGGTTGCCTCGTGAACGACCCAACGTCGCCATGGGTACGAATCGAGGAGGACTCCGGCTGGCGGCTCGAACTGCACGATCGTCCGTGACAGTTCTTGCGCACGATCGTCATGATGAGGTTGGCTCCTCATCCGCAAAGTCATCCGGTCCGTGGCCGCAATGCGGGCACGTTCCTGGCGGGATCCACGCGCATTCGCTCCTGCGCGTGTTCGAGGCTCGCACGCACTCGAGCCTCGAATGCTCTCCGATACGCGGAGACCACCGAAGCGCAGGCGTGCGCCCCCATCGCATCACGAGGCGTCAGGAGCTGGCGGCTGGCTCGACGATGAAGCGCGGCCGTGAACGAGGCGCCGGAGCAGCGCGAGAAGCCGATCGAGGATCGCGCGTGCCTTACGTGCGTCGACGATCCAGCCCCAGGCATCCGCGGTGTCGAGTGCGGTGAGGATCTCGCTCGCGCTGCCGTGCGCGTAATCGAAGAAGCGGCGTTGATCGCCGCCACGCCTACGCCGGCCCTCGCCGAGGTTGAGCATGACGCTGGTGCCCGCGCGCGTGATCTGATCGGCGAGGTCCCGATCGAACTTCTTGATGGCGGGAACGAGCGGGCGGAGCTCGCGCACGAGCTCTGTGGCGACTTCGTAAGCGATGAACATGATGCTGAGTCCTCTCTGCGTGTTGGTTTCTGGTCTGGGGAGGAGCGGCCCGCCCTGCCTGCCTGGCGGTGGGGCCCTCGCCCTCAAGCCCCGAGACGCGCGTGGTTCGTGACGAGCGCGGGCACAGGTCCTCGCTGCGCGCCGATCGGTGAGCTATGCGGCGGCGCTCCGTGAACACCGGCCGGTGAGGCGCTCGGCGCGAACCATTCGCGCGGCCGGGGCGAGGGCGGGCCCCCCGCCGGGCAGGCAGGGCGAGAGCGTTGGGTCTCGCCTGCGGGCCCCGAGCGCGAAGTGCGGCTGCGGCTGCGGCTGCGGCTGCGGCTGCGGTTGCGGCTGCGGTTGCGGCTGCGGTTGCGGCTGCGGTTGCGGCTAGCGCACGTTCACGGCGAACCGCGTCGTCGCACCGAGGAACTCGACCTCGACCTGACACGTGCCTTTACCGAGCGCGACCACGGTGACCTCGTCCCGCGGAAACCGCGCGCCGACGATGCGCAGCACGCGCTCGCAGCCCTCGTCAGACCAGCGGCCGTTGGGCCGGCGCCCGATCCGTAGATTCTCGCCGCACGAGTCGGCGGCGAACACGCGGAACCCCGCTTGCCACTCGGGGTGCGCGCTGTCGAGCTCGCCGCGCGCGAGGCCGCGGTGGCCGAGCGTCTGCCTCACCGAGATGGTGGAGACGCGCACGCTCTCGAAGCTATCGGGCATGGGGGAGCCGCCGCACACGCCGTGGAACGCGCCTTCGTCGACGAGCACGGGCATGTCGCCGCGCAGCTCGACGACCGGGCTCGGGACGAGCTCCACCCAGCACGGTGGACCATTGCCGTAGGTCGACGACATGTTGTAGTCGGGCGTGGTGCCGAGGGCGAAGCGGCGATCTTCGGGGACCTCGCTGCGCACGCAGGTCCCGACCTCGGCGCGGTTGAAGATGGGTTCTGGAGGGGCGGCAGCACCGCATGCACCGAGAAGGAGCAAGAGCGAGGCACGCATGACGAACTCTGGGCGCGCGCAGACGAAGCAGCAGCTAGAATCGAGCGCGTGCGATCAGGTGTCGTCCTCACGTCGTTGCTGCTGGTGAAGCTGGCGAGCGCCGGCGCCACGCCGGCGGTAGATGCGATCCGGCAATCCGTCGTGCCGTGCGATCGCGCTCGTACGTATTGCTTCGCGATCCATCTCCATGTCGCGGCGGCGCCCTCGGGTGCGGATGGGCTCGTGGTCGCGCCGGACTGGGTCGCGCGGCAGGTGGCGACGGCGAACGCGCACTTCGCGCGACTCGATGTCGCGTTTCAGATCGAACGTGTGACGGCGTTGCCCGTGGAAGCCGCACATCTGCGCACCCGCAAGGAGCGCAGCGCGCTCGGCACGCGGACCAGCAAGCGCGTGATCGACGTGTTCATCACTGGCCAGCTCGACGACGTCGACGCGCCGGGCGAGATCGCGCGTGGTGTGACGTGGAGGAACGGCACGCGCAAGTTCATCATCGTGTCGGCGGTCGCCAGGGACCTCGTGCTCGCCCACGAGCTCGGACACTACTTCGGCTTGCCGCACTCGACGTATCCGATCTCGCTCATGAACAAGACCAAGCGCGACGCGCCGCCGCTCGAGGAGCGCACGTTTCACGACGACGAGTACGCGAAGATGGGGCCCGTCCTGCGGCGCTTCGTCGAGACGAAGGTGCTCACCAACCGTCGCTAGAGTTCCTTGGTGACAATTCGGCGCAACGTGCTGGCGTCGATGTTCGAGCCCGAGAGCACGACCGCGACGGTCTTGCCCGCGAGCTGTTCGCGGAGTGCGAGTAACCCCGCGAGGCCGGCCGCGCCCGCTCCCTCGACGAGGTTGTGCGTGGTGGACATCAGGATTCGCACCGCGTGGGCGAGTTGGGCCTCGGACACCGCGACGAAGCCGGCGAGGTGATCGCGCAGCGCGGGCCATGTCAGGTCATACGTCGAGCGCGTCGCGAGCCCATCGGCGAACGTGTTCGCGCTCTCGGTCACGACGCGGGTCTTGCGATGCCACGAGTCGTGGCTCGCGGACGCGTTCTGCGCCTGCACGCCGTACACGGCGACGTGGGGGCGCAGCTCGCGCGTCGCCGCGATCGCGCCCACGGCCTGCGACCCACCGCCGACGGACACGACGATCGCATCCAGGTGATCGGCCTGCTCGCAAAGCTCGACGGACAGTGTGGCGGCGCCGGCGATGACGTTGGCGTCGTTGGTGGAGTGCGCGATTACCAGGCCGCGATCGACCACGAGGCGCTGCGCGACCTCGACGGCCTCGTCGTAGTCCTTACCGGCCTCGATCAGCTCGGCGCCGTGCCCGCGGATCGCGGCGTTCTTCTCGGGGTTGTTGCCGTGCGGCACGCAGATGACGACGGGAACCCCGAGCTGCGCGCCCGCCCACGCGAGGCCCGCGCCGTGATTGCCGCGGGTGGCCGCTACCACGCCACGCGTGCGTTGCAGCGGCGGGAGCGCGGTCATGAACGAGAGCGCGTTGCGCGCCTTGAACGCGTTGGTGGGGAGGTGATTCTCGTGCTTGACGAGCACGCGTGCGCCGATGGCTGCATCCAGCTCCGGGTAGTGCCGAAGGGGCGTGGGCGTGAGGTAGGGCGCGATTCGCGTGCGGGCCGAGAGGACGTCTTCCCAGGTGATCGGCAAGCTCACCGCGCGAGTCTAGGGCACAATGCCCGCGTGGAGGTGTTCTTCCTCATGATGGGCCTGTGGCTCGTCGTTGCCATCGCGCTCGGCATGCGCCGTCCGCAAGGCTTCGGCGGGCAGGCCCTCCGTGCGCGCCTGGACGCGGTCTACGGCGAGCCTCACGAGCTCGCGCGCGTGACGCCAGCCGCGTTTCCCGAGGCGGATCTCGAGTTCTACGATCGCGTGCGGCGCGAGCTCGAGGGCCGCAAGTACAGGTGGCTCGCCGACGTCGAAGACCTTACGATGTCGCGGATCTATCCGCAGAACCGTACGTTCCTGCGGTTATTCGTCGACGCGGGCGGCATGATCCGCGCGAGCGCGTATCACCTGCATCCGCGCGGCGTCGTGATCTCGCTGCTCCAGCTCGTGCAGCTGTTTCCGCGCCACCTGCGCGTCCTCGAGCTCGTGAGCGAGGTGCAGGGTACGTTCATCGTCACCAGCAACACGCACGGCGTCGATCGGCTCGAGCCGCCGCCGGAGGCGAAGGTAGAGCGCCTGCCGTTGACGACACCGATCGCCGAGATCATCGCGCGGCACGAGGCGCGGATCACCGAGCTCCTCAAGACGCACCCAGAGCGCCAGCCGGTGACGTTCGAGAGCTTTGAGGAGGTGCTCGCGTCGATGGCGCGCGCACACGTCGCGATGGCGCGGCACCGGCAGAAGGTCGGTGGCCTCACGCGCGACGAGCTCGAGCGGCTCAAGGGCCGGCCGCTCAGCGCGGCCGAAGAAGCGTTCCTCCGCGAGGTGCAGGGCAAAGAGCCCACGTAATTCACGCCCCGACCGACGTGACGGTCGCCGGCTGCTACTCGCCGCAGATCGGCGCGCCGAACGATCCACTGACGTCGGTCGGCGTGCCGTTGATCATGAGCTGACTCGTGAGCTCGCCGCTCACGAAGCCCGTGCTCGCCGTTTCGATCGTGACGTTTCCCGAGATCACGGTGCCGCCCATGAACCGGACGTACGCCGACGGCAGCGCGTTGATCGTCGTCTCGGTCGTGCGGATCGGAATCGTTCCCAGCGGAACGTCGGTGATGCTCGCGAGCGTGTTGATCTCGACCGACGCGATCGCGGTCTCGCCACATCCTTCGCGCGCGGCGAACGAGATCGTCCATTTATGGTACGGCGCGCCATAGCTCACGAATCCGGGCTGCGCCCGTGATGCGCGTGCCTCCACCGACGCCGTCAGCTGGGCATGGCTCGTCGGCGCCTCGGGATTGGTTGCGCAAGAACTGCACACGAAGATGACGATGGCGCGTCGCATCGCCTGCATCCTACATCAGCGCCCATTGCTGAGGCGACGAGGCCCTAGTTGACGCGGGACGACGCCGCTTGCCTACCACTGGCGAGGCCCCGACGATCACCGGCGATCGCGGGTGGCCGGCGATCTGCGAGTGCGTCCCGTAGCATCCGGCCCATAGGGTGCGCGCGGCCCGCCTGGCCCTAGCGGTAGCGCACGGGCCAAGCCGGTGTGATCGCGAGGGATCCAGGGTCAGACCCCTTTGGCATCCTGACCTCGCGATGCGGGTCATCCACACGTCGGACTGGCACCTGGGGCACACGCTCCGGGGCGAAGTTTCGCGCGAGCACGAGCACCGCGCGTTTCTCGCCTGGCTGCTCGAGACCTGCACGCGCGAAGTGGCCGACGCGCTCCTGATCACGGGTGACGTGTTCGATAGCGCCACGCCAAGCGCGAGCTCCGAGCGGATGTGGTTCGAGTTTCTCGCGGCAGCGCGGCGCGCCTTGCCGGCGCTCGACATCATCGCGATCGCGGGCAACCACGATTCACCCGGGCGGCTCGGTGCGGCGTCCTCGGTGCTGCGCGAGCTCGGCGTGCATGTGGTCGGTGGGCTGCCCCGCACGGTCGATGGCGCGCTAGACGTCGACCGCACCTTGATCGAGATCGGAGGCGGACGCGGCATCGTCGCGGCGGTGCCGTTCCTCCGTCCTGTCGACGTGCCCGCGGACGTCACCGATCCGCTCGAGGCGATCTACGGCGACGTCGTCGAGGCAGCGCGCGCGCGGCGCGTGCCGGAGCAGGCGCTGATCGTGACCGGGCATCTCTATGTCGCCGGCGCGGATGCCGCGTACCTGAGCGAGCGCCGCGTCGCGATCGGTGGCGTCGAGTCGGCGCCGTTGCGGCTGTTTCCCGACGACATCGACTACGTCGCGCTCGGGCACGTGCACAAGGCGCAGCGCGTGGGGCGCGACACGATCCGCTACGCCGGCGCGCCGATCGCACTCGCCCTCGATGAGGGCGACTACAAGCACCAGATCGTCGTCATCGACTTCGAGGAGGGGCGCGTGCGCGAGCTCCGGCAGCTCCTCGTGCCGCGCGTGATCGAGATCGTGCGCATACCCAAGCGCGGAGCGGCCTCGCTCGCCGAGGTGCTGGGGGCGCTCGATGCGTTGCCGGCGCTCGGGGCGATGGGTGCCGACGATCCCACGCGCCCGTACCTGGAAGTCGTGGTCGCGCTCGAGAAGCCCGAGCCCAAGCTGCGCGCGTTGATCGAAGCAGCGCTCGACGGCAAGCGGGCGCGCCTCGTCGCGTTGCACGTCCAGGCGACGGGAGACGGCCGCGCGCTCGGTGATCGCCTCACGCTACAGCGCCTCGCCGAGCTCGATCCGCGCGAGGTGTTCGGGCGGCTGTGGGCGCGGTCGCACAGCCAGGCGCCGAGCGCTGACGTGCTTTCCGGCTTCGAGCGGTTGCTCGCCGAGGTGCAAGGCGATGCCGCCGATCCGGAGGCGTCGTGAAGATCCTTGCCATTCGTGGCTGCAACCTCGCGAGCCTCGCGGGCGAGTTCGAGATCGATCTCGTGCGCGGTTCCCTCGGCGGCGCCGGCGTGTTCGCGATCGTCGGCAACACCGGCGCGGGCAAGAGCACGCTGCTCGACGCGCTGTGCGTGGCCCTGTTCGATCGCACGCCCCGGTTGACCAACCACTCGCGCGTGGTCGTCGGACGCAGCGCGGAAGATCCGGCCGCGCTCGGCGCGCAGGACGTGCGCACGCTGCTTCGCCGCGGAGCCGCACAGGGTTGGGCCGAGGTCGATTTCGAGAGTGGCGACGCGCGGCGATACCGCGCACGATGGTCGGTGCGGCGCGCGCGCGGTAACGTCGACGGAGCGCTACAGGCGCAACAGGTCACCCTGACCGCGCTCGACGGCGGCGCGCGCCTCGGTGGCACCAAGACCGAGACGCTGCACGAGATCCAGACGCGCCTCGGGCTGTCGTTCGAGCAGTTCCGGCGTTCGGCGCTGCTCGCGCAAGGTGAATTCGCGGCATTCTTGCGCGCGGAGGGCAAAGATCGCAGCGAGCTGCTCGAGCGGATGACCGGCACCGAGATCTACTCGCGGCTCAGCATCGCGGCGCACCTGCGCGCGTCGCTCGCGGAGCACAAGCTCGCGGCCGGGCGCACCGCCGCGATCGCGATCCCCGTGCTCGACGACGACGCGCGGCGCACGCTCGAGCTCGAGCTCGCCTTTGCCCAGGAGGCCAAGCAGGCGGCGCGCGTGCGGCACGCCGCGGCCGAAGAGGCCGCGCGCTGGGTCACCGAGGCGACGCGGCGCACCGAGGCGGCGCGCGTGGCCGAAGCTGCGCTTGCCGTGGCCGAGGTGGGGCTCGCCGGCGCCGACGCGTTGCGGACCGAGCTCGCGCTGCGCCGGCGCGCCGAGGCGTTGCGCGGTGCTTGGGACGACGTGATGCGCAGCGAGCGACAGGTGACGCTGGCGGCGCGCGAGCTCGGTGCGGCGCGCATGGCAGCCGATGGAGCGGCGCGCGAGGCTGCGGCACTCGAGGGGCAGCGCCGCGCCCTCGAGGTGCTGACGGTGCCCCTCCGCGACGCGCGAATCGCGGTGGGGCTCGTCGAGCGTCCCGCACCGCTGCCCGATGTCGGGCGGGCGGAGCGCGCGGGTAGTGCGGCGCAGGTCGATGCGGTGTGGCTCGTCGCGCGCACCGCGCTCGCTGCGGAGGTCGCGGGGTGGGCCGAGCTCGACGCGAAGTTCGCGGTGCACTCGACGACGCGCGACGCGATCACGTCCCTCGAGCGCGGGCTCGCCGAGCACGCGACGTCGATGGCGCGGCTGGTCAAAGCGCGCGACGAGGCGCAGGCGGAGCGCCGTGAGGCCGCCGTCAAACATGCCGAGGCGCAGCGCAAGGCCGACGCCTATCAGAAGCGCCGTGGGCTCTCGCTCGACGCGGCACGCCGGCAGGAAGACCAAGCGCGCGTACGGCTCGTCGAGGTCGAGCGGCTCGGCGCGATCGTCAAGGAGGCGGCGGCTGCACGTGCCGCGGTCTTCGCATGCGAGCAGCGCGGGACCGAGCTCGCCGCCGAGGCTGCAATCGATCGCGCCGCGCGCAGCGCCGCCGAGACCACGCTCGCCACCACGCGGGTGCTGCGCACCGAACGCGCGCGCGCGCTCGACGAGCTTCGCCGTGCCGCTGGTTACGAGCACGCACGCACCGAGCTCGTCGACGGCGATCCCTGCCCGCTGTGCGGTGCGCTCGAACATCCATGGAAGGACCGCGGCGCCTTCGACGAGCTGATCGCGAGTGCGAGTGCGAGGCTCGGGGAGGTCGGCGAAGCGATCGACGCGGCCACGGCGACGCTCGCCACCCTCGAGGCACGAGCGGCCGCGCGGGATGCCGAGACCGCGCGGCTCACCGCGCAGCGTACGGCAGCGACCGCGAGCATCGCGCAGGCCACCGCGGCGTGGGGCGAACAGCTGACCGTGCTCGGCGAGTTGTCGCTCGTGCGTGACCCCACGGGTGCGGAGGCCGAGCAGCTCGCGCGCGAGCTCCGCGCGGTGGCCGTGAAGAAGCTCGAGGATGCGCGTACCACTCGAAGCGCGACGGAGGCCTCGCTCAAGGCCGCGGCGGAAGCGCAAGCCGACGTGCAGATGTGCCAGGCCAACGTCGACATGCTCGCGGCCAAGCTCGCCGATCTGGAGCGTCGCCGCGCCGACCTCGCATCGACGGTGGAGCGCCTGCAAGGGCAACGCGCCGAACGTACCGAGCGCTTCGCCGAGCTGACCGCGCAGCTGGAGGCCTCGGTGGCCACCTGGGCGAGCCTCGTGTCCGGCGAGACGCCCCCACGCAAGCTCGAGGCGCAACGTGCCTGGCTCGCCGAGGTCGCGGCCGCGTGGCGCGCGCGTGCGGATCGCGTGGCGCTCGCGGAGGCCGAGGTCACCGCAGTGCTCGCCATGCTCGCCGGCGAGCTGCGCGCCGCCGAGGCCACGCGCGTCGAACAAGCGGCGCGGCACCTCGAGCTCGAGCGCCGCCACGCCGAGCTCGCCACGGCCTGCGAGGCGGCACGGGCCACGTTCGAGGGCGCACGTGCGGAGGCGGGGTTCGGCGCGGACGAGCTCCGCGCGCTGCTCGCCACCGACAGCGCGCGGATCGACGCGATCGTCGACCAGCTCGCGGCCCTCGATCGCAGTGTCGAGCGCAGCCGCGCCGTAGCGGTCGAGCGGCGAGCGCTCGTGGAGGCGCACGCGTCCGTGCGGCCCGCTGCGATCGACGACGCGGCGCGCGTGCACGAGCTCGCCGCGCTGCTCGCCGAGGCCGAGGCGTCCGTGTCGCGCCGCACGGCCCAGCTCGCCGCGGACACCGACGCCCGCGCACGTCGGGAGGAGGCCCTCGCCCAGCTCGCGCACGCCGAGGGGGAGGCCCGCATCGATCGCATCCTCGGTGAGGTCATCGGCTCGCACGACGGGAAGCGGTTCCGCGCGTTCGCGCAGAGCCTCACGCTCGACGGGCTACTCGCGCTCGCCAACGCGCACCTCGACGAGCTCGCGCCGCGTTACCAGCTCGAGCGCGTCCCCGGCCATGACCTCGAGCTCCAGGTGATCGATCGCGAGCTCGGCGACGAGGTACGCTCGGTGCAGAGCCTCTCGGGCGGCGAGAGCTTTCTCGCCTCGCTCGCCCTCGCTCTCGGGCTGTCGTCGATGTCGGCGCACGACGTGCGCGTGCGGACGCTGCTCATCGATGAAGGGTTCGGCACCCTCGATCCGGCCACCCTCGACAGTGCCCTCTCGGTACTCGATGCCTTGCAGGCACGGGGCCGCCAGGTCGGCGTGATCTCGCACGTGCCGCAGCTGGTGGAGCGCGTGGGTGCGTGCGTGCGCGTGGTCCAGCGCGGGGGTGGGCGCAGCGAAGTCATCGTCGCGTGAGCGCGCTACGATGCGGCGATGCCGAAGATGACGATCGCGGAGATCGAAGCCCTGATGGACCAGGGGTTCTCTGAGTGGCGTAAGCACTCCCAGGTCGTCGCGCTCGGCGACAACGACATCACGCTGCGGATGCCGTTTCGCCCGCAGCTGTTGCGCGTCGGCGGCACGATCTCCGGGCCCGCGATGATGGCGCTCGCGGACACGGCGGCGTATCTGTTAACGCTCGCGCACGCGGGGCCCGTGGCGGGCGCCGCGACGACGAACCTCGACATCCACTTCTTGTCGCGGCCCAAGCCCGTCGATGTGCTCGCAACGGCGACGATGTTGCGGCTCGGGCGCCGGCTCTCTGTCTCGCGCGTCGAGCTGCACTCCGAGGACGAGCTGGTCGCGCACGCGACCGTGACGTACGCGCTGCCGAAATCGCGCTGAGCATCGCTGGCTCCCGCCACCCTCGCCTTCATCCCTAGCCATGGAACCGGGTCGAAGATCGAACCCAGATAGGAGCGGAGCGCAGTAGTCGAGCGCTGATGCGTCGATCACGATCATCCGCGGCGGCCTTCCGAGCGACGGTCGCGCTCGGCGCGGATCAACGCGGCCGGGGACGCGTTGACGTCGCCACGGACGATCGTGCCCACGCGCTGCAGGAGATCCTGCATCGTCACGCGATCGGGAATCCGGCGCAGCTCGCCAAGGATGTAGTCCGACAACGATAGCCCCTCCTTGGCGGCGCGCGCCTTCAGCTTCCGGTGCAAGTCATCCGGCACGTTCCGCACCTGGATCATCTTCGACATGCAGGAAGCATGTTCACATGTGCTGCGCATGTCATTTGGATACATGCGACCTCCAGCCCGGATATGCGGACGGACGGTATCCGCCTACGTCTTCCCCACAATGTGCGGCCAGCGCGCGGCGAGCGCGGCGAGCGGCTCCCCGGTGAGGCGCTGCACGGTCCATTCGCTCATCGGCGTCGCACCGAGCGAGCGATAGAGCCGGAGAGCCGGCTCGTTCCAGTCGAGCACCGACCACTCGAAGCGGCCGTAGTGGCGCTGCACGGCGATCCGCGCGAGCGCCGAGAGGAGCGCGCTACCCACCCCCGCACCGCGGGCCGACGGCCGCACGAACAGGTCCTCGAGATAAAGCCCGGGCTTGGCGAGGAACGTGGAGTAGCTCTCGAAGAACAGCGCGAACCCGACGGTCGCGCCGTCGACCTCGGCGATCAGCACCTCGGCCGACGGGCGGGGCCCGAACAGCGTCGTTTCGAGCTTGGTCTCGTCGGCGACGACCTCGTGGGAGAGCTTCTCGTAGGCGGCGAGGTCCTTGATGAAGCCGAGGATCGCGGGCACGTCGGTGCGGACCGCGAACCGGATCGAAAGCGACGCGGGGAAGGTCATGTCGGGAGCTCCAGGCGTTCGACGACGGCGGTGAAGTCAGGTGGCAGCGGCGACGATAGCGCAACGTGCTCACCGGTGATCGGGTGCTCGAAGCCAAGCGTGGCCGCGTGCAGCATCAGGCGCCCCGCGGTGAGCAGCTTGCCACCGGCCTCCTCGTAGTCGCGGATGTAGACCTGCTCGCCGACGAGCGGGTGACCGGCCTCGGAGAGGTGGATGCGGATCTGGTGCGTCTTGCCGGTCTCGAGGCGCACGGAGCACAACGTCGCGTGCCGCAGCCGACGATCCGCGGTGACGTGGGTGATCGCGCGCTTGCCCTGTTCGTGACGCGTCGTGGAGCCGCGCAGGCCATCACCTCGATCGGGCACCAGCCACGACTCGATGCGCTGTGACGGAACATCGCCGTGCGCGACGCAGCGATACATGCGCTCCATGGTGTGCGCGCGCAGCTGCGCGGCGAGCCCGAGCTCGGCCTTCTTCGTCTTGGCGAAAGCGAGCAGCCCCGACGTCGCGCGATCGATCCGGTGCACCACGTGGAGCGGCACCGTCGTCGCGGGCTTACCCATGCGCCGCCACGCGCCCCGGATCAGATCCATCGCGGTGCCGGTCTCGCGCTCCTCATAGGGCACGCTGTTGATGCCGCTCGGCTTGTCGATCACCACCACGTGCGCGTCGTCGTAGACCAGCACGCCTTCGCGCTCGGGGTCGCGCGGGCGCGGTGCGTTCTGCTTCACCTCGACCTGCTGGCCCGCGGTGAGCCGGTGCGCGATCTCGGTGATACACGCACCGTCGACGAACACCTTGCCGGTCTCGATCTGCTTCTTCGCCACCGAGTTCGGCACCCCGGTCTGCGCTTTGACGAACGACGCGAGCGTTACTCCTGCTTGCTCGACGGTCCAGGCCACGGCGGCACGCTACCACGCATGGTAAGAGGGGACATGGATCGGACCCTGTTCACCGAGGAGCATCACACCTTCCGCAAGGCGTTCAAGCAGTTCGTCGAGCGCGAGATCACGCCGCACCAGGCGCGGTGGCGCGAGGCGGGGCAGGTCGACCGCGAGGTGTGGCGCAAGGCCGGCGCCCAGGGGTTCTTGTGCACGTGGATGGAGGAGAAGTATGGCGGCCCGGGCGCAGACTTCCTGTGCGCGATGATCGTGATGGAGGAGCTCGCGCACGCCTACGAGAGCGGGTTCGCGATGGGGCTCCACTCCGACATCATCGTCCCCTACATCTATTCGTTCGGCTCCGAGGCCCAGAAGCAGAAGTGGCTGCCTCTTTGTGCATCGGGTGCGTGCATCACCGCGCTCGGCATGACGGAGCCCGGCACCGGCTCCGACGTCGCGGCGATCGCGACCACCGCGATCAAGGACGGCGATGACTACGTCCTCAACGGTGCCAAAACGTTCATCTCCAACGGCCAGCTGTGCGACCTCGTGATCGTCGCCGCCAAGACCGACCCGGACCCCGCCAACGCGCACAAGGGCATCTCGCTGTTCCTCGTCGAGGCCGAGCGCAAGGGCTTCACCAAGGGCAAGCGCCTCCACAAGATGGGCATGGACTCGCAGGACACCTCGGAGCTGTTCTTCGAGGACTGCCGCATCCCCAAGACCAACCTGCTCGGCGCCGAGGGCGCGGGCTTCATGATGATGATGCAGAAGCTCCAGCAGGAGCGCCTGTGCGTCGCGATCGGTGCGGTCACTGCGGCAGAGCAAGTGCTCGCCGATACCATCGCGTACACGAAGGAACGCAAGGCGTTCGGCAAGCCGATCAGCAAGTTCCAGAACACGCAGTTCAAGCTCGTCGAGTGCCTCGCCAAGGTCGAGGTCGGCCGTGCGTACGTCGACAAGGTCGTCTCCGAGCACGTCGCCGGCAAGCACCTCGTGAAGGAGTGCTCGATGGCGAAGTTCTGGACCACGGACATGGCGCAGGAGGTGATCGACACCTGCCTCCAGTTCTTCGGCGGCTACGGCTACATGCTCGAGTACCCGGTGACGCGCGCCTTCATGGACGCACGCGTCCAGCGCATCTACGCCGGCACTAACGAGATCATGAAGGTGATCGTCGCGAAGCAGCTCGGACTCTAGCGAGATTCATTTCAAGAGTGCGCTGCGCGATCGGCACGCAGGCGTAGCCGAAACTATCGTGCGAATGATCCGGTCCTGGCGCGTTATGGCTGCACCCATGAAGCAGCGCTATCTCACTCTCGCGATCGTGTTGTTCGCCGCCGCCTGCTCCTCGAAGGAGAAGGCGGCCGCACCGGCTTCGAACGCCAAGGCGGTCGAGGTTGTCGCCAAGACCACGGAGGCCGCGAAGCCGGTCGAGGGTGCGAAGCCGGTCGAGGCTGCGAAGCCGGTCGACGGTGCGAAGCCGGTCGAGGCTGCGAAGCCCATCGAGCCCACTGCCGGCGAGGCGGAAGCCGACGCCACCATGGAGAAGGCAGCGGAGGAGCGCCTCATGGCCGAGCTCGATGCAGAGCTCGCGAAGCCGTGCAAGGGTTCGCCCGATGCGCATGGCATCTGCGTGGTGCAGAAGATCGCGAACGTCATCGACGCCTCCGGCACGGACTGCGATGCACTCGCGACGAAGCTGGCGCCACTGTCGAAGGACGTGAAGCGCGCGATCGACGTGCTGATGACCGAGGGCCGTCAGTTCAAGACGCTGCCGCTACCGAAGAAGCTCAAGGCGCAGCGCACGTCTCAGGCCGAGACGCTCAAGGGCTGCGAGTCGCACACAGCCGCGAAGGACGCGATCAAGGCGACGCTTGGCAAGATGAAGAGCTACGACGCCGAATACGGCGGCTAGCCGCGACGCGGGCGACACAGCGCCCGTACGACTAGATCTGCGCCAGGCCTCCGTCGACGAACAGCTCGCTGCCGGCGACATAGCTTCCACCCGTGACGACCGCGACCTTCCCGTCCAGCTTTCCCGTCGGGAAGCTAGCCGTGCAGTGCGGGTGCCACGTGATACAGCATCAAGTAGACGATCACGCCCGTCACCGACACGTACATCCACAGCGGCCAGGTCACGCGCACGAGGCGCTTGTGCTTGTCGAACTTGCCGGCGAGCGCGTGCTTGAGCGCGCCGATGACATACGGCACCAGCACGACCGCGAGGATCATGTGGCTGAACAAGATGGCGAGGTAGAGGTACTTGTCCCAACCGGTACCCGGGTACTTGTGCGCGCCACTGGTCGCGAACCGGATCAGGTACGAGACGAGAAACACCGACGACGTGGTGAAGGCCGCGAGCATGCGCTTGCGGTGGAGCTCTGTGTCGCCGCGCGCGATGGCCATGCGGCCACCGACGAGCAGGATGAACGACGTCAGGTTGAGCGCCGCATTGATCGCCGGATGCAGTTGCTCCCACTCCATCGCTAGCCCCTTCCGTCGAGGACCATGACCGCGAACAGCACCGGCAGGTAGATGATCGACGCCAGGAACACGTTGCGCGCCCACTTGGAGCCGCCATCCCGGAGGCCCGCGAACGCCTGGCCGAGGACGAACACGCCGAGGAGGCTGGCGGTGAGGAGGTAAGGCACGCCGGCGACGCCGAGCGGCACGACGGTCAGCGAAACGGCGACCTGCACGATGAGGTAGATCGCGATCTCGCGCTTCGCCGCGACGACGCCGCGCGCGGCCGGCAGCGTCTTGAGGCCGGCATCCTGATACTCGCGCTGGCGGTAGAGGGCGATCGCGTGGAAGTGAGGCACCTGCCAAAAGAACAGGACGCCGAATACGGCGAGGCCCGCGAGCTCGATGCGTCCGGTCGCTGCGGTCCAGCCCATGAGCGCCGGCATCGCGCCGGGCACGCCACCGACCCACACGGCCCAGTGCGAGCGCTGCTTCATCGGGGTGTAGACGCCGACGTAGAGGAGCAGCGCGACGAGGCCGAGCGCCGCGGTGACGACGTTGACCATCGCCAGCACGGGGAGCGCGAACGCACCCTGGATCGCACCGAACCACAGCGCACTCGAGGCCTCGAGGCGGCCGCCCGGCAGCGGACGGTTCTTGGTGCGTGACATGAGGCAGTCGATGTCGCGCTCGAGCCACATGTTGAGCGTGTTGGCCGCGCCGACGATCAGTGCCGTGCCGGCGAGCAGCCACAGCGCGACGCCCACCGAGGCGGTGCCGGGCGCGAGCGACATCGCACCCGCCGCCGTGAGCAGCGACATCATCATGATGCGCGGCTTCACCAGCGCGATGAAGTCAGCGGTCTTAGCGCGCAGTACTTGCGTGGTCATCGCGACACCGCTCCGAGGATGCGAGCGTTCGGCAGCGCGGGCTCCGCGACCACGCCGGCTGGACGCTTGGCGGTGATCAGCCACATCGACATCCACAACGCCCACAGGCTCGCCGCACCGGCGAAGTGACCAACGGCGAGCGGGACGGCGCGCAGCGTGAGCACCGTGTAGATGCCGAGAACGACCTGCGCGATGACGAGGACCGGGGCGATCAGCGCGAGCGTGCGCACCGAGGACCACGCCTTGGCGCGGCGCGCGACCATCACGGCCGCGGTGATGGTGACGATCGCGGTCACCACGCCGAAGGCGCGATGGATCATGTGGAGGTGCTGGACGCCCGTCGCGGGCAACCAATCACCACTGATCGTGCAGGTCGGCATGCCGAGACAGACCATCGCCGCGCCGAGGTGACGGACCAGCGCGCCGAGGATGAGCTGGATGAACACGGCGCCGATCGCGATGGCGATCCATTTCCGCGCGGTGCCGAGCTCGCTCTGCAGGTTGTCGTGGCGCTGCAGCTCGATCACCGTCGGCGCCGGGCGAGTGCGGAAGGCGGTGTAGATGAGGGTCGCGAAGTAGCTCATCGCGAGCACCAGGTGCCCCGTCGAGACGAACCACGGCAGCTTGTACTTCACGGTGATTGCGCCGAGCAGGCCCTGCAGGATCACCATCCCCAGAAGGATGACGGCGAGGCGCCGGGAGTCCTTGCGCCGAGTGAACAGGAAGCACGTGAGGGCGATCTGGAACAGACCTACGGTCATCGCCGCGAGTCGATGCCCGTGCTCGTAGAACACACCGCCGACCATGGGGGGGAAGAACTCGCCGTGGCACACGAACGTGGGCTCGGGGCAGGCAAGGCTCGACCCCGTCGGGTTCACCGTGCCGCCAATCACCAGGAGGATGAAGGTGGCGGCGGCGGTCAGCTGGGCGAAGCGGTGCTCGACCATGAAACTTCGGCAGTTGGGTATCACACTTGGTGCGCCGACGACGAGCTTCGTCGCGCGATGCGACAATGCACCGCCCTCGGGCCGGACTTCAGTAAATACAGCAGGTTGAAGACAGCCGGATGGTTGCCCGCGGGCAGGCACCGGGCGTAGAGTGATGATCGGCGGGATGACCGACTCTTGGGCTGAAACTACGTCGATCGGCACTCTCCGATCCGATGACCTCTCCAAGCCCGGGTTTGCGTTCCGGTACAACCGGTACACCTACCGCACCGTCGGCAGGCACCTGGCGAACGGCGGCATGGGCAGCGTCTGCGAGCTCCAGCGCCGTGACGAAGAGACCGGCGTGGTCGAGGACGTCGTCGGCAAGGTTTTCCACTCGAGCTACCTGCACCAGCTGCGTACCGACGAGGTGACGCGCCGCGATCACCACCACAACCTCGCAGCGATGGCGCGGATCGCGGCGATCGAACATCCGAATATCCTTCCGACCTACGTCTCGGCCCCGATCGCAGACAATTACCTTTTTGTCACCCCGCGCATGGGGACGACGCTCCTCGAGGCGATCCAGAAGCACAACCTGTCGCCGCGCGCGCGGACCAAGCTCTTGATCCAAGCGCTCGACGGGCTCGCGACGCTGCATACGGCGCGGCTCGTCCACCGCGACTTCACGCTGCGGAACATCCTCGTCGACCAGCACGCGAACGTCGCTTGCCTGTTCGACTTCGATCTCGCGATGTCTCTCGACGACGTTGGCAACCAGACCTACCGCACGTACTACAAGGGCCGCGTGTTCGGTTCGCCGGGATGGTCGGTCGCCCCCGAGACGATCGATCAGGGGTTGATGGATTCGAACATTACTACCGCGCTCGACATCTACGCGATCGGCGGCGCGCTGCACGGCCTGTTCACCGAGCAGCTGCTGTACGGGGAGGCGGACGACATGTGGGCGCTGCTGATCCGCATCGCCGAGGGTGTGGTCGTAGGCGGGCGCAGCAAGGTCGTCTATCCTGACGGCTTCCCCGCGCAGTTGCGCAGCATCATCGAGGGCTGCCTCGAGCGTGATCCGAATCAGCGGTTCCCGTCAGTGCAAGCCGTGGTGCAAGAGTTGCGCGGCATGTTGCGCGAGCTCGCCGACGATCGATTCCGGCAGGCGCGCACGCGGACGGACATCACCGCCGAGAACAAGGCGGCTCGCTCGACGGGGCAGATCGCGGCGTCGTCGGCCGATCCGAGCATCACCAAAGAGCTCGTCGAGGCCGCCAGCCGCGCCGTGCACGAGTGGGGGTACGTGGTCGAGCGCAGCCTCGGTCGCGCGAAGGGCCATCCAATCTTCCTTGCCGCGCCGCGCCAGGACATGGTGGCGAGCGGCGCGTTCCCCGACGCCAACATCTTCCCGAAGCTGGTGACGATGATCGACCTAACCAAGGTCAGCGATCCGCGCCGCTTCGTCGAGAACTGGCAGCAGTACTTCTGGCCGATCCTGAAGCGCGTGCGCGAAGGCCTCCTTACCTCGCTGCACAAGGTCATCTACGACGCGAACACGAGCTCGCTGCTCCTGTTCTCCGAATACGTCGACGAGCCGCGCTTTGGCGAACGGGTCTCCGAGCTGGATCTGCACATCGACGGTGCGCTCGCACTCGGCCTGCTCGTCATCAAGCAGGTCGCCGCGCTGCACGAGCACGGCATGGCGCACAACAACATCTCGCCCGGCGCCCTGCTGTTCAAGGGCGCCGCCGCGACGCGCTCGGTGATGCCGGCGATGATCGGCCTTGTGGAGCCTGCGATGGGCGCCGAGGCGATGCAGGGGGACTGCCGCGCCATCGCGAGCATGGTGCTGACCTGGCTGCGGCCCAACCGCATCGCCGCCGTGCACGTGCGGATCAAGCCGAGCTTCGAGGTCCTGCGCACCAAGCTCTCGACGTGGGCGTTCGACAAGTCGCAGCGCACGCCGAGCATTCTCGAGATCAACCAGGCGCTCAGCGACGCGCTCTCGCTCGTCGACTTCAACTTCTCGGTGCTGCGCGACTCCGGCGGCGATCTCGAGGAGTACTGCCTGCTGTTGATCAGTTTCCGGCTCTATCACCTGCTGTGGCCAGGACCGCCGGCCACACCGGCCGCGCGCGCGTCGCAGCCGCAGGTGAAGCGTTAGCGCCGCGTTAGCGCTGGCAAACAAGCTGCAGCACCGCTCCGCGAGGATCCGCATTCTCCTGGCGCCAAGCCTCGCGCGTGGATCCGTGCTCGTGGCCGCCGTCGGCGGCCTGCCCGAGGTCAAGCTCGGCGATCGCATGGAACGCCCCGACGTACGAGATCGGTCGGTGGCGCGACCCACTCGGACCGTTGCTGAACGACCGCGAGCTCTACACGCAGTCTCGGCCGCGGCGGGCTTCGAGGACTTCGTCAGAGATCTTCGCTAACGCGCGGCGTGCTGCGTGCATCGCCTGAGGGCATGGCGCGCGCGTACGTCGGCACGAGTGGCTGGGTCTACAAGGGCTGGCGCGAGCATCTCTATGCGGATGCGCCCGTGAAGGACTGGCTGCGCGTCGCGTCGCGCACCTTCGACACGCTCGAGATCAACGGCTCGTTCTACACGCAGATCCAGCCCGCCACCTACGCGCGCTGGCGCAGCGAGACGCCTTCGGAGTTTACGTTCGCGCTCAAGGGGCATCGGTTCGTCACCCACTACAAGCGCCTGCGCGACTGCGAGGCTTCGGTCGTGCTCCTGCGCGATCAGGCGCGCGGCCTGGGCGACAAGCTCCGCGCCGTCGTCTGGCAGCTGCCGAGCAACTTCCGCCTCGATCTCGATCGGCTCGACGGTTTCCTACACGCCCTCCACCGCTGGCGTCGCGTCACGCACGCGCTCGAGCTGCGGCATCGCTCGTGGTTCGTCCCCGAGGTTGCCGCGCAGCTACGCGCGGCGGGCGTCGCGGTCTGTCTCAGCGATGCGCCCGACTTTCCGATGTGGCGCGAGGTAACCGCCGACCTCGTCTACGTCCGCTTGCACGGCCACACGCGCAAGTACGCCTCGAGCTACAGCGTGGCCCATCTACGTCGGTGGGCGCACGATATCGAGCGCTGGATGGCCGAGGGGCGCGACGTGCTCGTCTACTTCGACAACGACGCCGAGGGTCACGCGGTGCGCAACGCGGTGACGCTCGGTGCGCTCCTCGCCGGGAGACAGGCGGCATCCGCGATGGCGCCCGAAGCCAGCGCGAGCGCCTGAGCGCACCAACTCTGCCGCGGATGGCTGAGCGAGAGCGCCGCGGGCGCTAAGCTCGTAGGCCTCATGACGACAGATGCGGTCTCACGCGAGAAGCCGGTGCCTCGCTTCTTCCTCGGGCTCCTCGTGCTCGCCACGGTCCTCGTCGGTGCCGTGCTCCGGCCGGTAGCCAAGGAGCTGCTGCTGGCCGCGGTGCTCGCCAGCATCTTGTGGCCGCTTCAGCGGCGCCTGACCGTGTGGTGCCGCGGCCGTCGCGGTGTGGCCGCCGGTGTCCTCACGTTCCTGCTGATCGTCCTGCTCCTCGGCCCGGTCGCGACGATCGTCACGGTCATCATCAGCGATGGCGCCGCCGGGGTGCAGTTCGTCTCCGACACCCTGCGCAGCGAGCAGGTCGCGGACCTGGTCGGCCGGCTCCCTGCCAGCGCGCGCGACTTCGTCTCCGACGCGATCGCGCAAACGCCGCGCGACCTCGGCGAGCTCGTCAGCGCCCTGGACGGCTACGAGGGCATGGCCGCCGCCACCGTCGGCAAGGCGCTCGCGGTCACCGGCGCGCTCGCATTTCACGGTGCGATGATGGCGATCGCGCTGTTCTTTCTGCTGACCCGCGGCGCCGAGCTCGTCCACTGGATCGACGAGGTCTCGCCGCTCGAGCCCGGCCAGACCCTCGAGCTGTTCTCGATGTTCCGCCGCGTCGCCTACGCGGTTGTCGCGTCGTCAGCGGTCACCGCGGCGGTCCAGGCGGCCGCCGCACTCGTCGGCTACCTCATCGCAGGCGTCCCCAGCCCCGTCTTCTTCGCGCTGCTCACCTTCTTCCTCGCCTTTATCCCCTCGCTCGGCGCGGCCGTCGTGTGCCTGTTCGCCTCGGCGCTCCTGCTCCTCACCGGCCACCCCTACATGGCCGCGTTCCTCGCCGTCTGGGCCGTCCTAGTCGTCGGCCTCGTCGACAACCTTATCAAGCCCCTGCTCATCCGGCGTGGCCTCGAGATCCACGGCGGCGCCGTGTTCTTCTCCCTAGTCGGCGGCATCGCCGCGTTCGGCGCCATCGGCCTCATCATCGGCCCCATGGCCGTCGCGCTGTTCCTCGCGGTCCTCCGCATGTACCACCGCGACTACAGCCCGGGCGACGGGCGCGTTCCGCCGGTCCCCGGCCTACGGCATCAACCTTAGTCCTCCTTGATCAGCTGCGTCGGATCTTCCGGCCACTGATGGCGCGGGTAGCGACGCATGAGCTGCTTGCGCAGGGCAGGGTAGTGCTTGACCCAGAAGCCCGGCAGATCCGAGGTCACCTGCACGGGGCGCTGGTTGGGCGCGAGCAGGTGGATCACGAGCGGCACGGCCCCGTTCCCGATCGCAGGTGCGCGCGCGAGGCCGAAGAAGTCCTGCATGCGCGACGCGATCCACGGCGGCTGATCGAGCGCGTAGTGGATCGGGGCGCGGCGGCGGCGTGGGAGATCGAGGTGGGTGGGCGCGAGGCGATCGACAAGCGCGCGGTGCGGGCCCAGCCCGGCGTCGAGGAGGGACATGAGGTTGGCGGCGCGCAGCTCGGCGAACGAGATCGCGCCTTCGCAGGCGTTTGCGAGCACGGCCTGTAGGCCCTCGTCAGAGGGCGAGACGATGTCCGGGTTGAGCTTGGCCGCGAACGCGACGCGCGCGCGCCAGGTCGCGAGCTCCTCGGGATCCACGAGCTTGTCGATGCCGGCGGCAAGGGCCTCTCGGGCGAGGAGCTCGGCGGCGGGGCGGCCGGCGCGGCGCGCACCCTCGACGTCGCGCGTCTCGTCGATCGGCAGGCCGTCGTAGGACATCTGGGTGATGCGCTCGACGCGCTGCTTGCTCGCATTCCACACCAGCTCGTCGCGCTCGACGATGCGGTCGAGGTAAAGGTCGAGCAGCCACGACGGATCGATCGCGCTCGCGCGACGGATCTGAACGCGGCTGCCCTGGCCTCGCGCGCCGGTCTCGGCGACGTCGACGGCGACCATGAGCTCGGCATCGATCACCGAGGAGCTCGGGGCGAGCGCGCCACTGCCACCGCCGGCGAACACGATCTCTTGCGAGCGCGGCGCGCGGCGCTTGCCGACACGATCGGGGAATGCGGTGAGAATCGCGATCTGCAGCTCGCGGTCGACGGCATCGTCGGAGAGATCGTGGGAGCTGCGATCGACGACGCGCTCGAGTTGCTTGGCGACGCGATCGACCTGGTGCGCGGTGCCGATGTCGAGGCCGTCACGGCGCAGGCGATCCGCTCGCATGCCATGCGCGCGGGCATCGAGGAGCGCGTCGAGGTCGTCGATGAGATCCGAGGGCGACGAGATGCGCGCCTGCCCCGCGGGGCCGCGCCGCTCGAGGCGCAGCTCGCGCGCACCGACGGCGGCCGCGATCAGGCACGCCTCCGCGCCGACGCCGCGATCCTCGGCTTCGCACACGAGGCGCGCGAGCCGCGGGTGGACCGGGAACCTCAACATGCGGCGCCCGAGCTGCGAGATCTTGCCACTGGTGATCGCGCCGAGCCGCGCGAGCAGCTCCTCGGCCTGCGTGACGGCGAGCTCGGGCGGCGCCTCGTACCAGCGCAGCCCCCGCGGTGTGAGGCCCGCGCCGTGCAGCTCGAGGGCGGCGCCGGCGAGATCCGTGCGCGCGATCTCCGGTACCTCGAACGCGCGCCGCGTGTCGTGATCGTGGCGGGTGTAGAGGCGCAGCACGCGGCCCGGGCGCGTGCGTCCGGCGCGACCGGCGCGCTGCGCGCAGCTCGCGCGGCTCACCGGCTCGATCTGCAGCGAGGGCAGGCCGGTCCACGGCGAGTGCCGCGCGATGCGCGCGAGGCCGCAGTCGATCACCGCGACGACGCCATCGATGGTCACCGAGGTCTCAGCGACGTTGGTCGCGAGGATCACCTTGCGGCGTGGGTGGGGACGTACGGCGGCGTCCTGTTCGTCGGCGGTGAGGTCGCCGTGCAGCGGCAGCACCACGAGGTCGTGCACGCTCGCGGCTTCGGCGAGGTCCTCGGCGACGCGGCGAATCTCGCCGGAGCCGGGCAGGAACACGAGGATGTCGCCGTCGAGCTTCTCCTGCGCGAGGCGGCGCACGGCCGCGGCCACCTGCTTGCCGAGCGGTCGATCGTCGGGCTGCTCCTGGTATTCGATCGCGAGCGGGAACGTCCGGCCTTCGGACCGAACGATTGGCGCTTCGGAGAGGAACTTCGCGACCGGTTCGGCATCGAGCGTTGCGGACATCACGACGAGGCGTAGATCGTCGCGCTTCTCGCGCAGCCGCTCGACGAGCGCGAGGGCGAGATCGCCGTCGAGGTTGCGCTCGTGGAACTCGTCGATCACCACGGCCGCCACGCCGCGCAGAGCGGGATCCGAGAGTAGACGGCGGGTCAGCACGCCCTCGGTGACGAAGCGGATCTTCGTCTGCGCCGAGACCTTGCGATCGAAGCGCACCTCGTAGCCGACCTCGCCGCCGACCTCGCTGCTGCGTTCTTGCGCCACGCGAGTCGCGGCGAGCCGGGCGGCCAGGCGACGCGGTTGGAGCACGATGATCTCGCCTGCGAGGAAGCCTGCGTCGAGCAGGGCGCCCGGCACGCGCGTGGTCTTGCCAGCGCCTGGCGGCGCGACGAGCACGACAGCGCGATGATCTCGCACGCCCACAACGACGTCGGGCAGCACGGCATCTATCGGAAGCACAGCAGGCACGCGCACAAGGTACCGCACGCGAGAAATGACGATGAGGTCCTGTGCGACAAGACTCACAGCGACGAGCACATGCGCGGTTCGCTACGGTCCGACGCCATGAAGTCGTCGAAGAAGCGCCGCGCCCGGCGCACGTCGAAGCAGCGCTCGGCGGAGCTGCGCACGGCGGAGACCACCTTCACCGTTGCCGAGGAGGCGTTCTTCGCGGCCGGCGTCGAGGCGAGCGAGACCGGTCAGTTCGAGACCATCACCGACGAGACGGAACCGCCTCGGCCCGGGCTGTTGAAGCGGATCTTGCGACGCGTGCAGCGCTCCTGAGCCTGTCGCGCGCGCGTGCTGCGAGGCAAGATGCGCGGTATGTCGTTCCCTGCGCCCCCGGCCCCGTCGTTCGCACCGGAGCATGCGGTCAGCGCCCCCGGCACCCTGCGCTACGAGGACTGCACGCAGGACGGGCGCCTGATGCCGATCGCCGTGCCCCCGACGCTCGGCGTGTTGTGGCAGGCCGTGATCGCGAAGCATGCGGGCTCGAGCAACGCGATCGCGACCGGCGTGGTTCCGGTCCTCACGCGGCTCACCATCGAGTCCTACGATCAACCGATCCGCGTCGATCGCCCGATCGAGATCCGCGCCGGCTTCGAGCTCGCGCATGCGAAGGAGGGCGGTGAGGTCGCGCGCCTGTTCATGAACATGTGGTCCGAGGTTCGCGGCATGGCCGGCCGCGTGGGCCCGTTCCAGCGAGACGCCGATTACGTACCGGCTGGCCGCCTGTTCGCCGAGCACACATTCACGCGGCTGTTCGCGCCACCCGATCAGCGCAAGGTCACGGGCCTCCAGGTGGAGGGCTTCCCCGCCGTCCCCGAGGCGAGCTACGACATGCCGCCGCCGGCCACGGCCCACGAGGCGCCCGACGGCGCCACGTGGACCGACGAGCTCTCGGTCGATCCGACCGACATCGTGTTCACGCTCGATCAAACGGACGCGAACCAGCACGTCAACTCGCTCGTCTACATCCGCGTGTTCATCGACGCCGCGCAGCGCCGGCTCGCCGCGCGCGGATTGCCGCTCAAGCTCCGCAGCTCGGCCGTCGACATCGCGTATCGCAAGCCGTCGTTCGCGGGTGATCGCGTGCAGGCCCACCTGCGCGTGTACGATCGAGCGGGGGCGCCCGGTGTGGCCGGCATGATCACGGGACCCGATGGCAAGCCGCGCTGTTACGTGCGGATCCAGTTTTCTCGCTGAGTTGCGCCCCACCGATCGGAGGGGCTTGCGCGGAGGGACGCGGTGCTTACAGACAAAGGCAATCGCTTCCCCAACTTCTCCCTGCACAGGAGGACTTCAAACCATGTCTCTCACGCCCCGTAACGGTCACAACGCCAACCGCTATCTCGCTCGTGATCCCTTCGTTGTCGCTCGCGACCTCCTTGGCTGGGATCCCTTCCTCGCCGGCCGCGGCACCACGGTGTTCTCACCCGCCTTCGAGGTGAAGGAGACGCCCGACGCCTTCGTGCTCAAGGCCGACCTGCCGGGCATCGCCGAGAGCGACCTCGACATCAACGTCCACAATCACGTTCTCACGGTCAGCGGCAGCCGCGCCGCCGAGGAGCGCAAGGATGGCGAGTCGTACTCGCTCTACGAGCGCCAGTTCGGCTCGTTCTCGCGCAGCTTCAAGCTGCCCGAGCTCGCCGACGGCGAGAAGATCGACGCCAAGCTCGACAGCGGCGTGCTGACGGTAACCATCGGCAAGCGTGCCGAGGCGAAGCCGCGGAAGATCGCGGTCCGCGCGAGCGACAAGTAGCAACTACCAGGCGTGGGTGTAGGCGTCGAAGAACGCCTTCGCGAGCCGCTCGAGATCCTCCCTCGGAGCGATCTCGAGCATCTGCTCACGGGTCGCCGGATCGTCCTTGTACTCGGCAACCACGCGGATCTGGTTGTTGCCGTCATTGTAGTAGAGGGCGTACGCGTTGCTGAACGCCATGATCGGGTTGCCCTGCTCGTCTTTCCCGTCGGAGCGCCCGAACTGGTAGGTGAAGATGACGGGCGTCCCCGCGACCTCCGTCTTACCCATCTCCCAGATCGTGTCGGGCAGCTTGCGCAGGGGCTCGGCGAGGAGCTGCTTCAGCGTCTCCTCCTTCGCCTTCCACTTCTCCAGCTCGATCGGCACGCAGTCGAAGCACGGCGTGATCGTCATCGTCGTCGCGAGGCGCGGTCGCTGGGTGATCTGGCGGACATCGACGCCGTTGCCCTTGTTGAGGATCACTTTCTCGAACCCCGGGAATTCGAGGTCGCCGAGCTTCGCGAACTCCTCGGGCGTCAGGGCCTTGGTCGTCTTCTTTGCCGGCGTGCCATCGCCCTTGGGCAGCGTGATCGGCGCCGGCTTGCCCGACGCTTCCGCCGAGCCGTTGTCGGTGATGGGCTTCGCGGCGGCGGAGCCGCTGGCGGAACCGGTGGCAGAGCCCGCGGCGGAGCCGGCAGACGGGCCCGGCGTGGGCTTCTTGTCGGTCTTGCAACCGACGCTGGCGATGATCAGGCTCGAGCTAAGAAGAGCGACGAGGGTGCGCACGGCCCCGAGCCTACATCACCGATGTCGAGCGCGCACGCTCAGCTTTCGGTCGAGGCTGAACCGCCCTGGGCCGAAAGCGACGAGCATCCCGAGGCCGCCCATGATCGCCAGGTTCTTGAAGAACTGCGACATCTGCATCACTCGCTGATCGGCGCCGACGTCCCAGAAGTGATGGAACAGATAGGTCGTCACGCTCAGAAACAGGAACAGCCCGGCCGCCCCGAGGCGCGTCAAGAACCCGAACACGAGCGAAAGCCCGCCGGCGATCTCGGCGAGGCCCGCGAGCAGGACGAGCCACTTCGCATGACTCACGCCCTGTGCGCTCAGGTGCCCGGCCGCTCCGCTCAGGTCGAGCAGCTTCGCGACGCCGCTGGCGAGGAAGATGGCTGACAGAAGAATCCGGGACAGGAGCACGACTGCCGAACGGCCCGCGCCGCCGAACCTGTCCGTCTCCGTGATGCGCTCTGCGATGTTCGGATGGGCCGCCATGCGACCCATCGGTGCAGCTCGCGTGCCCCTACAGGTGCTGGATCAGCACGCGCGTGCCGAGCGCGATCAGCACGATGCCGCCGGCGATCTCGAGCGGTTTCCCGAGCTTCGCACCGAGCCGATGGCCCAGCTGATAGCCGAGAGCCGAACACCCAAGCGTCACCACGCCGATCAGTGACAGGGCGATCCACGACGCGACCGGGACCAGCGGCAACGTGAGCCCCGCCGCCGCGGCATCGATGCTCGTGGCGACGGCGAGAGCGAGATAGAGCCCCACGCCGGTGCCTGGCTCGCCCTCGGCGTCGTCGGCGCCGCGCAGCGCTTCGTACAGCATCTTGAGCCCGATGCCGACGAGAAGGACGAACGCGACCCAGTGGTCGAGCCTCTCGACGTACGCGACGCCGTACGTGCCGATCAGCCACCCGAGGGCCGCCATGGCGGCCTGGAACACGCCGAACAGCGTGGGCAACACGATGCCCTCGCGCGACCGTCGCACGACCCCGCGGGCCGCGGCGACGGCGGTTGCATCCATCGCGAGCCCGAAGGAGAGAGCGATCGCTTCGAGCACGAGCTAGGCGAGCTGGAACAAGCCAGCCGCACCCTGCCCACCACCGATGCACATCGTCACGACGGCGTATTTGCCGCCGCGGCGCTTCAGCTCGTACAGCGCGCTCGCCGTCAGTTTCGCACCGGTGCACCCGAGCGGGTGGCCGAGCGCGATCGCGCCGCCGTTCACGTTGATCCGGTCATCCGAGATGCCGAGCTGCGTCTGGCAGTAGACGCTCTGGCTCGCGAACGCCTCGTTCAGCTCGAACAGATCGATGTCCGAGACCTTGAGGTTGTTCTTCGCGAGGAGCTTCTGCACCGCGGGCAGCGGGCCGATGCCCATGATCTCCGGGTCGACACCGACGGTGACGAAGCTCTTGAAGATACCGAGCGGCTTCACGCCGAGCTCGTCTGCCTTCGCGCGCGACATCACGAGGGCCGCCGCGGCACCGTCGGAGATGGGCGAGCTGTTACCTGCGGTGACGCTGCCACCCTGCGCGAACGCGGGCGGAAGCTTCGCCAGACCCTCGAGCGTGGTCTCGGGGCGCGGCAGCTCGTCGACGGTGAAGTCCTTGTACACGCGCTCACCGTTCTTGTAGGCGACCGCGCGCACCGGGACGATCTCGTCCTTGAACACGTTCTTCTCCAGCGCGGCCTTCGCCTTCTGCTGGCTCTTGAACGCGAACTCGTCCTGCTGCTGGCGCGAGATGTTGAACCGGTTGGCCACGTTTTCGGCCGTGATGCCCATCGGTGTGTTGGCGCCGGGGAGCTTGTCCATTAGCTCGGGCGACGCCGAGAGGTGGAAGCCGGTCATCGGCACGTACGACATCGACTCGACGCCACCGGCGACGACGATGTCGTTGGTGCCGACGGCGATCGAGCCCGCCGCGGTCGCGATCGCTTGCAGACCGCTCGAGCAGAACCGGTTGATGGTCTGCGCCGGCACCTCGGGACCGAGGTCCGCGAGGAGCGAGATGAGGCGCGCGACGTTGAGGCCCTGCTCGCCTTCTGGCATCGCACAGCCCAGGATGACGTCGTCGATCTTTCCTTTGGCCTGCGGGACGCGCGCGAGCAGACCGCGGATCACATCGGCGGCGAGCTCGTCGGGGCGCTTGGTAGCAAGGCTCCCCTTGTGACCGCGACCGACGGCAGAACGAACAGCTTCGGCAATGACGATCTCCATGGGGTTCTCCTTAGTTCCTGAGGGGCTTGTTGTTCTGGAGCATGTACTGCATGCGCGCCTGGCTGAGCGGCTCGCCAACGAGGCTGACAAACGCCTCGCGCTCGAGCTCGAGCATCTCGTCCTCGGTGACCGCGTGGGTCGAGCCAGAGGTACCACCGCACAGCACGTTGGCGAGCTTCATCGCGATCTTGGCATCGTGCGCACTCGCGTACTTACCCGCAACTAGCGTGTTGACCATCATATGGAGGGTGGCAATACCGCTCTCTCCGGGGAGCTTGTAGGCTCGCGGAGTGGGCGGGTGATACCCCGCATTGGCCAGGGCGAGCGCGCGCTGCTTGGTCTCGTGCAGCTGGCGGGCGCGGTCGAACGACACGCCATCCGTCTGACGGAAGAATCCGAGCGCCTTGGCCTCTTCAGCCGAGGTCGCCACCTTCGCGAGGGCGATGTTCTTGAACACCTGGGTGACGAACGCGTAGGTGTCGACCTCGACGCCCTCGGGCACACCCTCGAGCGCGCGCCACAGCATGTTCATCGTGCCGGCGCCGCCGGGGATGAGACCCACGCCGACCTCGACGAGACCCGAGTAGGTCTCGCTCGCAGCCTGCACGGCGTCGCACCCGAAGCACAGCTCGAGACCGCCGCCGAGGGTCATGTTGTACGGCGCGGCCACCACAGGCACCGTCGCGTACTTCATGCGCTGTGTGGCGTACTGATAGCCGCGCACCATCTCGCGCAACTGATCCCACTGCTTCTGACCGGCGGCCATCACGACGGCGAACAGGTTTGCGCCGACGCTGAAGAACTCGCCGTGGTTGTAGATGACCATCGCGCGGAAGTCGCGCTCGGCACGCGCCGTGGCGTCGTGCAGCATCTTGATGACGTCGGCGTCGACGGAGTTCGCCTTGGTCTTGTAGGTGAGACCGAGGACGCCGTCTCCGAGGTCCCACGCTTCGGCGCCGGCGTTCTTCAGCACCGGCGCGTTGCTCTTGCGCATGATCTCGAACGTTGCTTCGCGCGGATCGACCTGGCGCACCACGTAGTCACCACGCTGCGGATCCCAGATCTTGTTCTCGGCGTAGAAGCCCGTCGCGTTCGCCGCGCGCATCTTCTCGACCCACGCGGGCAGCGCGACGCCGTCCTTCTTCATGCGGTCGGTCGTCTCGGCAAATCCGAGCGCGTCCCACGTCTCGAACGGGCCGAGCTCCCACGCGTAGCCCCACTTCATCGCGTTGTCGATCGACTCGACGCTGTCGGTGATCTCCGGGATACGGCGCGCCGCGTACGCGAGGCTGCGCGACAGCACGGTCCAGGCAAACTCGCCGACGGCGCCGGGCGTCGCGACGAGCTTCTTCACGCGGTCCTTCGGATCCTCGATGCGACCGACGGCTTTGGCCGCCTTCGCGATCTCCGGGTCGCCGCCCTTCGCGCGGTACTCGCCGGTCTTCGGGTCGAGCGTGAGGATCGCGTCGCCCTGCTTCTTGTAGAAGCCGCCCTTGGTCTTGTCGCCGAGTACGCCCTTCTTGATCATCTCCTCGATGTACGCGGGTGTCTTGAACACCGCGCGATCCTCGTCGGAGGTCAGCGTGTTGTAGCAGTTGCTCGCGACGTGCCCGACGGTGTCGAGGCCGACCACGTCTGCGGTGCGGAACGTCGCGCTCTTCGGGTGCGCCATCGGCAGGCCGGTGATCGCGTCGACGTCCTCCGGCGTGAGGCCCTTCTCGAGCATCAGGTGGATCGTCGTCATCATCGACTGGAGGCCGATGCGGTTACCGATGAAGTTCGGCGTGTCCTTGGCCCACACGATGCCCTTGCCGAGCATGTCCTTGCCGAACTTCTCCGCGCGCTCCTTCGCCTCGGCCGAGGTGTCCGGACCCGCGACGAGCTCGAGGAGCTTCATGTAGCGAGGCGGGTTGAAGAAGTGGGTGACCATGAAGTTCTTCTTGAACTGCTCGGTCCGGCCCTGGAGCATGTCCGCGATCCGCAGACCTGACGTGTTCGACGCCACGATGGTGTCCGCGTCGTTCAGCTTCTCGAGCCGCGCGAACAGCGCCTGCTTGATGTCGAGGCGCTCGATGATCGCCTCGATGATCAGATCGCAGTCCTTGGTCTTCTCGAGGTCGTCCTCGAGGTTGCCGGTCTGGATCAAGATCGCGTTGCGCGGGTGCGTGAAAGCGGCCGGGCGGGCCTTCTTCAGCTTCTCGATCGCACCGGTCGCGAACGAGTCGCGAACGGCCTTGGACTTCTTCTCCTCGTCCGTGCCCTTGGGGGGCACGATATCGAGCAGCAAGACGGGAATGCCTGCGTTGGCGCAGTGGGCGGCGATGCCCGCGCCCATGACGCCGGCGCCGAGCACGGCGACACGACGGATCGGGGTGGTCATAGGGGCGGACCATATCGCAAACCCGACCTCAGGTCGGCGGCGCAGCGCCGCCGCGGGCGGTGCGAAGGTAGATCGCGCACCGAAAACGCGGCGGGAATCGTCCTAGGCGACCGTGTGGCCTCAGCTCCCGGGCCAAAGCCGGGTACCAGCAAAGCCGTGACAGCCGGCTCGAAGAAGCTGATGTAGGCTCTGCTCGTCTTATGGACGAGCCCGCAACTGCCGCCGAGCCGACCCGTAACACCCGAGGACCGGGCGCGATCATCCTCGGGCTCGTGATGGTCGTCGCGATCGCTGTCGTGGTGATCATGGTGACGCAGCGCCAGCCGACGGTGAAGGGCGCGAGCGAGCGCCCCGAGGGCATCGAGATCACCGTCACCGCCCCCAAGCCCGGCACGCCGTTCACCATCGACGGCGCCCCTGCTGGCAAGACCCCGCAGGCGATCAAGCTGCGCGGCCGCAAGCAGACGCTGCGCATCGAGGGCAACGGCATGGTCGTCGAGGTCGAGCCGAACGAGAGCAAGACGATCAATCTAGATCCCAAGCTGGACAAGTGACGGACTCTCGCGCGCGGCGCGTGCTCCGTGCCTTGCAGCCGCACACGGCATCGATCGGAATCGCGCTCGCGGCGATCGCGGTCGCGTGGGCCTACGCCGCGACCGTGCTGCGCTACACGCGCCCGTTCAGCTTTCCGCTCGACGACGCGTACATCTACCTGACCTACGCGAAGCAGTTCGGCCGCGCCGAGCCGTTCTCCTATTACCCGGGCGGCGGCTACTCGGCTGGCTCGACGAGCGTGTTGTGGCCGATGCTGCTCGCGCCGTTCTGGACCCTCGGCGCACGGGGCCATGCCCTCGTGTGGGTGTCGTTCGCAATGTGCACGGCGCTGTTCGCCGCGACGGCGGTCCTCTGTCACCTGCTCGTGCGCGACATCGCCGGCAAGATCGCGGGCGTGCTCGCCGGGGTGATGGTCGTCGTGCTCGGGCCGTTCGTGTTCACCGCGCTTTCGGGCATGGAGGTCGCGCTCGCGAGCGCGCTGCTCGTCGCCACGATCTATCTTCTCACCAAGGTCGAGCGCACTGGTCCACCGCGGCGCCTACTGCTCGTGTGCCTCGCCGCCACCTCGCTGTCACGGCCCGAGGCGACCATGATCGTCGGTGGCGTCGTGGGTATCTGCGCCGTCGCCCGACTCCGGCAACGCGACTGGCGCGCCGCGCTGTGGTGGCTCTCGCCGCTCGTCGCGCCCCTCCTCTGGATCAGCGCCAACAAGCTGTTCGCCGGGAACTGGTTTCCCAACACGGGCGTCGCGAAGAGCCACTTCTATCTGCCGGGCTTCGACTGGACCTACTGGCAGGACGCCGTCAGCTCGCAGAGCAAGAAGGCGATGTCACGGCTGTTTTTCGCCGACGAGACACCGTTCGTGTGGCCGCGGTTCTTTCGTTACCTGTGGCTCCTCGGCTCCGCGAAGATCATGTGGTGGGCGAAGCGCGAGCGGCAATGGCTGGTTGCCGGGCTCGTCGTCGTCGCGCCGCTGCTCATGGTGTTCGCGGTGATCGTTTCGTCGGGCGCGTGGCAGTTCCACAATTATCGCTACATCGCGCCCGCGTTTCCACTGTTCCTCGTGCCCGTCGCGGTCGCGCTCGCACCTGTGCCTCTGCCCGCGCGCTTCGCGTGGCGCGCATGGGCCGAGCGCGCGTGGGCGGTCGCTGCCGCCGTCGTCGTGGCGCTGTTCGTGCGTGCGGCCACGCCCTCGCTCGTCGAGCACGCGAAGTTCTACGCGCAAAACGCGGCAGATCTGAATGCGCAGGTCGTGCGCCTCGGCCATCACATTCACGCCAAGCTGCCCGACGCGTCGATCATGTTCCACGATGCCGGCGCCATCGCCTACTACGGCGACACGCGCGTCTACGACATGCTCGGCCTCGTCACCAACTACCAGGCCGCCGTCGCCAACCACGGCCCGGGCGCGCGGTTCGAGTTCCTCGAGAGCATCGCCGTGGACGAGCGCCCCACCCACTTCGTCTACTACCCGGACTGGATGGGGCAGCGCGAGTTCTACGGCGAGATCCTCATGCAGACGCAGCTCGGGCGCAGCTTCCACAAGCGGCGCATCGTCGGTGGCAGTGACATGCAGATCATCGCGGCCAATTTCGATCACGTGCACACCGCCGAGCGTCCGCTCGACCCACATCCCGGCTGGCACGTCGCCGATCGCCTCGACGTCGCCGACCTCGCCTCCGAGCGAGCCCACGCGTGGAGCGGCAACCTCGGCCGGCGCAAGCTCGAGCAGCCGACGGCGCGGTGGTCGTTCTTCCACAAGCAGACGTCACCGATGCTCTTGCTCGACGGCGGGCGCACGCTCCTCGGCGCGGAGCACTTCACGCTCTCGGTCGATCCCACCAAGCCGGTGCGCCTCGTGCTGCGTACCGGCGGCGCCCTCAAGTACGACTGGCAGGAGCCGGTCACCAAGCCGTCCACGCTGCGCGTCTTCGCCGCCGGACGTGAGGTCGCGCACGCGGACGTGCCGGTGCCGATGGGGCAGATGATCGAGCTACCGTTCGACCTCCCCGCCGGCGCGCGCGATCTCGGCATCGAAGCAAGTGCGCCGTACCGCGTCATGCACTGGTTCGCGCTGCAGCCCGACTAACCGACCCGTACCTGCTCCAGCGAGCGGGGCGATCTTCGCTCCCTGTACGATGAGCGGACATGTTCAAACCTCGAGCCTATGTGCTTGTCCTCGGCGCGACGTTGTCCGCCTGTGGCGACAATTCAAACCCAAGCGAGCCCACGGTGACGTGCTCGACCTCGCAAATCGTCTGCAGCGACGTCTGTACGGACGTCCTGCGCGACGAGGATCACTGCGGCGCGTGCGGCACGGCGTGTGACGCCGGCGAGCAATGCACGAACGGCGCGTGCGTACTGGCGTGCCCAGCTGGGCTCGTCGCGTGTGATGGTACGTGCATCGATCCGAACACCGACCGCCTGCACTGCGGTGCGACCACCTGTGCGGACGACGCCACCGACGGCGCGGTCTGCGGGGCGGGTTTCGTATGCGACGGCGCGGGTGCGTGCGCGCTCTCCTGCCAGGCGGGCCTCGTCGCGTGTGACGGCACGTGCATCGATCCCACGACGGATCGCGAGTTCTGCGGCGCGACGACGTGCGCGGATGACGCCACCGACGGCGTGACGTGTGATGCCGGCGAGGTGTGCAACGGTGCCGGTGCGTGTGCGCTCTCCTGCCAGGCCGGCCTCGTCGCGTGCGACGGGACCTGCATCGATCCCGACACGGATCGCGCGTTCTGCGGCGCGACGACCTGTGCGGACGATGCCACCGACGGCGACGTCTGCGCCGATGGCTACGTGTGTGACGGTGGCGCGTGCGCGCTCTCGTGTGAAGCGGGCCTCCTCAATTGCGACGGAACCTGCATCGATCCCGGGACCGATCGCCTGCACTGCGGCGCGACGGCGTGTGGTGCCGACGCGACGGACGGCGAGGTCTGCGCCGATGGCTTCGTCTGTAACACCGGCGCGTGCGAGCTGTCCTGCCAGAGCGGCCTCATCGACTGCAATGGCACCTGCATCGATCCCGATACGGATCGCGCGTTCTGCGGTGCGACCGCCTGCGGTGATGACGCGACCGACGGTGAGGTCTGCGCCGATGGCTTCATCTGCAACGGCTCCGGTGCGTGCGAGTTGTCGTGCCAGGCCGGGCTCCTCGATTGCGAGGGGACCTGCATCGATCCGCAGACCGACCGCGCGCACTGCGGCGCGACGGCGTGCGGTGACAATGCCACCGACGGAGAGGTGTGTGGCGATGGGTTCGTATGCAATGCGGGAAGTTGCGAGGCCACGTGCCTGCCTGGCACCGCGAGCGGCAGCGTGACGTTCGCGTTCACGGGCGCGGTAGAGACGTTCCACGTGCCGTGTCTCCCGCAGGGAACCTTGCACATCACGGCGATGGGCGCCCAAGGCGGTCAGAATGGCGGTCTCGGCGCTTCGATCGAAGGTGACTTCGACATCATGCCGGGGACCGAGCTCTCGATCGTCGTCGGTGAGCGCGGCCGTACACAGGTCGGTGGCAACGCCCAGAACAGCGACGGCGGCGGCGGTGGCACCTTTGTCTACGCGGGCTCGACACTCTACGTCGCGGCCGGTGGTGGTGGCGGCAGGTGCAACTACGCCAGCTCGGGCCCGCTTCACTTGGGAGCGGCGGGTCAGGCAGGGACCGATGGTGGTGCATCGCAGGACGGCAACCCCGGCGGCGTCGACGGCGCGCCGGGAAATACGGGATTGTGGTCGGGCACCCCAGACGCTGGCGGCGGCGCTGGCTGGCTGGCCTCGGCAGCGACCAGCTACGGCGGCAAGAGCCGCCTCGACGGCTGGAGCGGCGGCAATGGCTTCTGCGGTGGTGGTGGTGGCGGCTGTGGTGGTCTCGGCGGCTTCGGCGGCGGCGGTGGTGGCGGCAACCATTACGGCGGTGGCGGTGGTGGTGGCGGATACTCGGGCGGTGGTGGTGGCACGGACCCAACCCACGGTGGAGGTGGTGGTTCGTTCAATGGCGGCACGAACCAGATCAACACTTCCGGTGTTCGCACCGGCCACGGCACCGTCACGATCTCTTGGTAGCCAGCGCGCGCTGACCGGCGCGCGTGCGAGCGCGGGCCGGTGTGACGCCGAACCGCGCGCGGAACAGGTTCGTCATATGTGACTGGCTCGCGAAGCCGGTCGCGGCCGCGACCTCGGCGAGGGGCTCGTCACCGTCGAGCATGCGGGCGAGCGCGTGCCGCAGCCGCAGCTCCCGGCGGAAGCCGTGGATCGTCTGGCCCGTCGTGCGCTGGAACACGCGGCAGGTGTGGAACACCGAGTAGCCGGTCTTCGCCGCGAGCTCGTCGAGCGACGTCGAGTTGGCGAACCCGAGCCGCAGCTGATGCGCGACGGCAGACGCGAGCTCGCGTGACGTGATCTTGTCGTCGGGCACGAGCGTCACGAGCAGCTCGCCGACTGCGAGCTCGTCGGGGTGGTCGTCCATCACCGTGGTGCTTAGCTGTGCGAGGAACGCAGGCGTGATCGGCACCAGCGTGGGGCCGTCGGCGGCGAGTGCATCGACGAGCGGACCGCGAAAGCACAGGCAGATGTCGGGCCCGGCGGGATGCCGCACCGTGAACGCATGGTGGGCAGGCATCACGATGCCTTGCGTCGGATCGATCACGCGCAGCCCGGTGCTCGCGCGCACCTCGAGCGCCCCTGAGGTGACGAGCCACAGCGACGCGTGATCGAGGTGCTCCTCGCACGGGCGCATCGGATCGCAGCCGTTGCACACGGTGCGGCGCATGAGCAGGTCCCGGCTCTCGAACACGGTCGCTGTACGGAACAACGGCACGACGTGAGGATCTCGCCGGGGCTGCGCGCGCGCAAGGCCAGCGCAATGGCGTGCAAGACGCAGCGGGGCCTCGGCGCTACGTTGCGGGCATGGCTCACACGGAATGGCGCGTCATCGGTTCACGCGGCTGTGGCTCCGTCCTCGTCGAGGCGGCGCTCACGCTCGCCAACATCCCCTTCACGCGCGAGGAGGTCGACTACGCGACGCCGAGTCCTGAGCGCGATCGTCTGCTCGCGCTCAACCCGCTCGGCCAGGTGCCCACACTCCTCGCACCCGACGGCGCGGTGATGACCGAGTCGGCGGCCGTGATCCTCCACCTCGACGAGCTCGCGCCCGAGGCCAAGCTCCTCCCGCGCCCCGGCGACCCCGCTCGCCGCGAGGCGCTGCGCTGGCTCGTGTTCCTCGTCGCGGCGGTCTATCCGACGTTTACGTATGGCGACGAGCCGGAGAAATGGGTCGGCGATGCGGGCCCGCGGCTGCGCGAATCGACGTTCGCGCACCGCAAGAAGCTGTGGCTCCAGCTCGAGGGAGCTGCGAAGGCGCCGTGGTTCTTGGGCGAGACCCGCAGCATGCTCGACGTGTATGTCTCGGTGATGACGCGCTGGCGACCGAACCGGCCGTGGTTCGCCAAGGAAGCACCCAAGCTCTCGGCGATCGCGCAGGCCGTTGACGCCGAGCCGCGTCTGGCGAAGCTGTTCGCCGCGAACTTCGACGACTAACGCGTCATTCGAACACGGCCTCGAGCGTCGCGGCCGCGCACGCGACGCGTCCAGCGTTCGAGCACCTCCTCGTTCGCCGTGGCGATCTGCTGTGCGCGATCCACGTCGAGTCCTCCGAAGCGCGCGATCAGGAGGTGCTTGCAGCACGATGCGCCGACCTTCGAGCATGCCTTCCGCACGCCCTTCGAGGCGCTCGGCGACAAACTCCGGGTGGCGCTGCGCACGCCACGCACGGACAGCGTCGTCGGCGGAGGCCGCATCGACGAGGGCCGCAAGCGGCAACGACCTCAGCTTACCCTCGTGGCGCCGCGCCTCGGCCTCACCAGGACCGAGTCCCGGCCGAAGGCGGTCGCCCGTCATGGCCAGGGGGGTAGCCGGCGAAGCACAACCTGGTGAGATCATTTGGCCTCGGGATGGCCCCGTGCTTGCTCGATGAGGCGCCCATGCGGAACCGCTGGCTGATCGCGTTGCTGATGGCAGGGGCCTGTGCGGCCGATAGCGACGAGGGCATCGACGACCAGGCCTTCCTGGACGGCAAGGCCGACGGCGCGACCACGGTGAACGTGAAGTCGACCGCTCTCGATGTCGACCTCGCGTCGATGACGGCCGTCGCCACGATCGAGCTCGAGCGGAACGGCAACGTCGCCCTCGAGGTCGGCGGCCTGGACGTCACCAACGTCACCGACAACCGCGGCAACCGCCAGTTCCGGGTCTCGCGCGGCAAGCTGCGCGTCTCCAACGTGCGCGGGCCGCTCGTCATTACCTACGGCTTCGAGGGCCACGACCAGGCGAACGGCCTCTTGCCCGGCGGCTCGACGGTGATCTGGCCGTATCACTGCGGCAACCTCTTCCCGTGTCACTCGCAGCCCGCCGACGGCACGACGTTCGAGCTGGCGCTCGACGGTGTTCCGGCCGGCAAGAAGGCCGTGTTCCCCGAGGCGATCAACGCCGAAGCGCCGACGTACATGCTGGCGTGGGCCGTCGGCGACTACACGAAGGCTCAGCTCGGCACGACCGCCGCGGGCACGAAGATCGGCGTGCACTGGCTGCCGGGCGGTGAGACCGCCGCGCGCGCGGGCACCAAGAACCTCGTCAAGGTCGTCGACTGGCTCGAGCAGAACATCGGGCCGTACACGTTCGGCGATCGCATGGAGTCCGTCTCCGTCGTCTGGGGTGAAGGCCTCTACGGCGGCATGGAGCATCACCCGTACTTCCACGTCGCGAAGGACGCGATGAGCGACCAGGTGACGCAGGCCCACGAGGCAGCGCACGGCTGGTTTGGCGACGGCGTTCGCATCAAGTGCTGGGAGGACTTCGTGCTGTCCGAGGGCACGGTGAGCTATCTGTCGGCGCGCGCACTCGCGCAGGTGGCGCCGCAGATGGAGGCCCAGATCTGGGCGGACTATCAGGCCGAGCTCGACGACGCGATCGCGGAGGGCGGTGCGCCCGCGTGGCCGACCGGCTGCAACGAGATCGACATCATCGAGGACAAGCTGTTCACGAACCTGCCGTACATGCAGGGCGCGTTCTTCTACAAGGACGTGGCGGATGTCGTCGGCGCCGAGGTGCTCGACGGCGTGATCAGCCGCTTCTACAAGAAGTACAAGAACAAGCCGGCGCGCATGCAGGACATGATCGACGCCATCAAGGCCGATACGGGGTTCAACCCCGCGCTGATCGTCCAGGAGCGCCTGCGCAAGCAGTTCTAGAGAGGCTTCTTGCGTGCGAGCCGTTCAGGCGCGATGAGCGCCGGGGGCTTCTTGGGCGAGATCGCGACCGGGTCGATGTCGGTGGCGCCACAGTAGAAGCAGGCGCCGTTCAGGATCACGTCGTGCTCGCAGTGCCCGCACGCATCGCAGATGCCCTCGGTACGCGAAGGGTGCGGACACGAGGGATCCCCCGTAGCTGAAGCGGGTTGCACGTCGCAAGTGTAGCCATGGCGTCCCTACTTGCGGCTACTCGGGTGCGCCCCGGGTAACGGCGGCACAATCTTAAGGCTCAGGTTGTAGGACGCTGGCTGACGTCACGTTCCGAGGAACGCTGACAGTTCAAAAGGGCCGCTGTCGTCAATGCTGGTGACAGGGAATTCACCAGATGCAGACGATGAGCAAGGTCTTGGTCCTCGAGAGCTCGCCCGAGCAGCGGGCAGGGATCGTTGATGCGCTTTGTGAAGTTCCATGCGTCGACGTGCGCGCAGAAACCGGTGACCTGTCGAGCGCGCTGCGGTTGCTGGCGTCCGAATCCGCTGACGTGATCGTCGCCGGCACTTCGAGGATCGCGGATGTGGTCGCGCTGCTCGCGGTCGCGCGCGAGTGCATGCTCGAAGATGTGGTCGTCCATGCGCCGGCGGCGGACGACGAAGCGACCAAGCTCTGGCTCGCGTGCGGCGCGAGTCACGTGGTGGTCGGCACGGTGCACGAGCTCGCGCAGACCGTCGGTGCGGTGGCCAAGGACCGAGCCTCCGCGCCCGTGCCCTCGCTCGCGAAGAAAGTTCCCGTGCGCGCGCAGGCTCCGGACGAGCTCGGCCCCGCGGGCCCGGCTCTCGACCAGGCATCGCTCGCGATCCGCATGGTCGCCAAAGCGAACGAGGTGCGCGCCGCAGGCGAGGTCGTCGATCTGGCGGAGATGTTGCGCGCGGCATTCTCGGTGTTCCGACGCGTGATCCCCGATGAGGTCGAAGTGATCATCGAGTCCGCGAGCGATACGCCGCTGGTGCGCTGCATCCCGCGTGATATGGAGCGCCTCGCACTCCGCGTCGTACTCGCGGCATGCGAGACGATGCCCTGGGGCGGCAAGGTGTGGCTCATCGTCGAACCACAGGGCGAGGCGCACGTCCGCCTGGAAGTGATCGATACCGGCAGTGGCCTGCGCGCGCCGACGAATGTCGGCGTGAGGGTCGCCGCGAGCCGGCGCGAACCGGGCGAGCGTGCGCGGCTCAGGGAGATCGAGTCGCTGGTGACGCAGCAGCGTGGCTCGCTCCACATCGGTCGTGCCGGCGACGGTCGGCACCGCCTCGAGATCGTGTTCCCCGCCGCCTGAGTCTACAATCGGCCCGATGGGTCGTTTCCACAAAGCCGTGATCGCGACGAGCTTTGTGGTGTTCTTCCTCGCGATCGTTCCGGGACTGATCCTGAGCGATGAGGCGTCGATGCTCTGCAGCGGGCGCGCGGGGTATCACGGCAACTGGCATCCGCCGCTGTTGCAGTATCTGTTTGCGTTCGCGGACTGGATCGTCGCGGGGCCGCTGCTGCTCTTCATCCCGACGCTCGTCACGTACTACGTCTTCTTCTACCGGTTCGTCTGTGTGCTCGAGGACCGCCGGGTGCGGACCGCCGCTGTCGTCGTGTTCTTCGCGACGCCGATCTTGCTCTCGGAGTACTTCATCGTCGTCAAGAACGTCATCGCGCTCTCTGTCGCGCTGGTGCTGTACCTGTGGCTCTACACGCGGGGGCGCGAGCGTGCGCGGGACAGGTGGATCGCGTGCGGGCTGAGCGTCGTCGCGATGATGCTGCAGCACCAAATGTTCGTCGTGCTCGCGCCCGTGTTCTGGTTCCTGTTCGCGGCGAGTGCCTCGAAGCGGAACAAGCTCGTCGCCGCGGGGGCGTTCGTCGGCACGGTGCTCGTCGCGCAGCTCGCGAGCGCGGCGCTCACCGATCTGGAAGAACATCCGATCCAGCAGGTGTTCATCCACGACGTATGGGCGATCGCGAAGGCCGAAGACAAGGTGCCCCTCGGCGGCACCGAGTTCGATCTGACGAGCATCCGCAGCAAGGACGAGCTGCTCGCCCTCTACACGCCCGACAACAACCTGGGTGTCGTGTGGAACTTCGACCTGCGCGACAAGTTGATCACGTTTGACAACTCCGCGCGGGTCAGGCGCCTGTTCGAGCTATGGCTCGTCGAGGTTAGCCATCATCCGTGGAGCTATTTCGAACATCGCCTCGCGACCTACCTGCATCTCGTCCGCGGATACGCGCCGGTGTGGCGCCTCACCTCCGACGTTGCCTACGCCTCGACGTACAGCTGCTGGGCTCTCGACGTCGGACGGTGCGCAAACGCGCGCTGCGCGGCCGACATCGGGCGCGTGGACTGGCCCGGCGCGGCGCTACGCATTCAACCGCTCTCGAACGCGATCCTCGACTTCTCGAACGGATGGATGAATCGGTTCACGTTCAATGGCGGGCTGCTCCTCCTCGGGCTCGTCTGCGGGATCGTGCTCGTGCGCAGGTACCGGTCGCGGCTCGGGGCGTTCCTGTTGAGCACGCTGGTGCTCGAGCAAGTCACGCTGTTCTTCGTCGCGCCCGCGAGCAACCGCCGCTACTACGTGCTCTCGCTGGCGGTATCGCTCATGCTCGCGTTCCTCACCGCGGATGCGGCGCGCAAGAAGCGCGCGTGATCAGTACGAGTAGACGGTCTTCATCGTCACCGTGCCGGTGAGCGGCTGGCCGAGGTTGCCCTTCACAGGGCCCTTGCCGCTAGCCTCGAGAAGACGTCCCCGCGCGACGTCGACGCGCAGGTTGCCGTCGAGGGCCATTTCCATCTCCCCCTTCTCGCTCTTCATCGCCATGGTCATCGCCAAGGCCATCGTGGCCACGCCTGCGTCGACACCGCTGAGCGTGAGCGCGAGCGCGGTGAAGCGTTCGTCGCTTCCGCTCTCCTCGTTTTGCTTGTTGAGCTCGGCGAGCTCCTCGGGGCTGAACACGACCTTCTCGTTAACGTTCCAGGTCTTCTTCGCGACGATGCGGTCCATCGCGTTCGGCTTACCGAAGCTCTTGTTGTCGCGGAGCAGAGCCTTTAGCTCGTCATCTGGAATCGCGCCGCCATCGGCGTAGGTCGCGGAGGTCACGCCGTCCTTTCGCGAGACAAGGTACGTCTTGCCCGCAAGTGGGGAGGGCTTGTCCTTGGACTTGCCGCCCATGGTCTGCGTCTCCTTGCGCACGGGATACCCGAGCTTCGCCTTGGTGAACACCTCGTCGGTGACCTCGAGGACCTCACGGGTCGCTGTCGCTTCCTTCGTCATCTGGAGCTCGGGCCCCGTGCCGATGGTGAGGGTCATCGACATCTGCTCGGCCTTGGTGACCTTATCGCCGACCTTCGGCACATCGCGGGGGAACGTGAGCCCGCCGCTGGGGGCAGCCGAGCCGGCGGGGGCTGCGGGTGCTGCGGAGCCAGCAGGTGCGGCGGGTGCTGCGGAGCCGGCCGGTGCGGCCGAGCCAGCCGGTGACGCCGAGCCAGCCGGTGACGCCGAGCCCGCGGGTGCAGAGGGCGCGCCTGCCGGAGGCTGTGCCTTGTCTTTGCAGGCAGAGGTAACGACGAGCGCAAGCGTGAGGGCGAGTTTCAGGAGCGTCTTCATGGGTGGAGCTGTCGATCGTACGGTGGGACCACAGGTCGCGACTAGGCCAGCGCGCACTGTTCGACCGGTCTGTGTTCAGCTCAGCCTCGCCCGGATACGCTCGGCGAGACCAGAGTGGCGGAGCGCGCCGCGCTTGGCACCTCCGACGATCACGGCCTTCGCGCCGCACAGCACCGCGCCCGTGCGCGCACGGGTGACGCCGGTGTAGATCAGCTCGCGCGTGACGAGCGGGAGGTCGTCGTGCGGCAACAGTAGCGCGATCTTGTCGAGCTCGCTGCCCTGGCTCTTGTGCACGGTGAGCGCCCAGGCGAGCTCGAGGCGATCGCGCAGTGCCTCGATCGCGAAGGGGCGCAGCTCGCCACCGATCCGGAACACAGCGCGGAAGTGATGCTTGTCGAGGCCCTCGTCGGCGCGCACGACGATGCCCTGATCGCCATTGAACAAGCCGCGCTCGTAATCGTTGGCGGTGATCATCACGGGCTCACCCGGGACAAACTCGGGCCGCATCGACACGCTGGTCGCCGCAAGCGCGAGCTCGTGCAGGTGCGCGTTGATCGCGATCGAGCCGGTCGGCAGCGCGCGGGTGACGGTGAGCAAGCGGCCACGGCCGAGCATGGACCACAGCGCTTCGAGCTCGTCGGCTCGAGCCGGGTCGACCTTGCCGTCGACGAATGTGAATACGCGCTGCGCCGCATCGAGGGCACGGCGGCCGTTGAACGCGTGCCAGGCGGTCTCGGCGACCTGCAGCGTAACGTCGATGGGCCGGCGCGCCTTGGTAGTGTCGACCCACTCGGCGCCCGAAAATGCGAGCGTGCCGGGCGTACGCGCGAGCGCAGGCGAGCTCGAACGGTCACCGAGCTTGGCGAGCTCACCGCTGTGCACCGCCCGCGACAGCTCGTACACGGCGCGGCCCGCGGGATCCGCGGTGTCCATGCGGTAGCTCTTGGCCAGCACGGCGACGGGCGCCCGGAGTTTCTCTTCGGGCGTCGCCAGATCGGCCAGGATCTGGCCCGCGTCGATCGCGGGGAGCTGGTTCGCGTCGCCGATCAGGATCAACGGCGCGCTCGCGGGCAGGGCGTCGAGCAGCGCGTCCATCAGCTCGAGATCGATCATCGACGCCTCATCGACGATCACCGCTTCCACCGGCAACGGGCTCTGCGCGTGGTGCGCGAAGCGCTGCGAGCGGCCGCCGTAGCCGAGCAAGCGGTGCAACGTCTGCGCGGCGGGGGGCGATGCGGCGAGAGCGGTATCCACGGCGCTCGCGTGCCCCACGCGCACGACCGCGGCGAGCTGGTCGGCGATCACCTCGGTCAGGCGATTGGCCGCCTTGCCCGTCTGCGCGGCGAGCGCGACGTGCTGGACGCCGAGCATCGCGAGCCCGCGCACGATCGCCGCAGCGACCACGGTCTTGCCGGTGCCCGGACCTCCGGTGATCACCGCGAGTGAGCTTGCGAGCGCCAGCTCCACGGCGTGGCTCTGCTCTTCGGACAGCGGGCGCGCCCCGGGACGCGCGTGTAGATCGGCGAGCGCGGTCTTCACGTCTCGCCGCAGGCCCGTCATGCGCGCCGCGAGCCGCTCGGCGACGCGCTTCTCGAGCCAGCGCGAGCGCTCGGTGTAGAGCGCGTCGTGCTCCACGATCAGCGGCACGCGCGCATCGCCGACGCCGATCACCGAGTTGAAGCGCGGCGTGCCGGTGAGGTTGGCGATCGTCTTGAGCACTTTGGAGGCCTCGAGCGGCAGCTTGGCGATCCGCGTGATGTCGCTGACCAAGGTGCGCAGCGGGCCCTTCCTGTCGAGGGGCAGGCACGTCGAACCCTGCTTCTGCGCGATCATCAGCGCGAGCACGAGGATCGCGAGGGCCTCGGGCTGATCGCCGGCGCCGAGCCAGCCGGCATCCGCCTTGACCAGCTCCTCGGCGAGATACAGGCCCTGATCGCCGAGGTCACAGGTGCGCGCTCCCACGCCGAGCTTGCGGAACAGCTCGCCGGTCGCGACGGGCTCGAACCGTGCGCGCAGCGTGCCGCGTGGATGCAGGGGCTGCGTCACGACCGTGCCTCCAGGACCGGGATATCGGCGAGCCACTGCGTCCAGATCGCGAGCGTGTCGTCGACGATCCGCACGGGCACGACCACGCCATAGCGCACGTACATGTACAGCAGCCCCGCAAGCTTGCGCGGACCGCGCATGCGCTCGGCGGCGATCGCATAGAGGCGCGCCTGCACCGCGTAGTGCTCGCGGGTGCGCTGGTCGGCCGCGCGCGCGAGGTCATCACCGGCGAGCACGTCGCTCTTGTAGTCGACGACCCACAGCTCGTCGTCCCACGCCACCAGCGCATCGATGAAGCCGCGGACGAGCCCTTTGCGGCCCGAGGCGGACCGATCTCCGCCGGGCAGCGGGTACCAGATCTCGACCTCGCGCGCGAGCGCCGTTGCCTCGACGAGCGATGACTTCGTGGTGCCGTCGATCAACTCGATCGGTGCGGTCAGCGTGCGGAACGCGAGCTCCGCGGCATGCCGGTGAAACTCCACAGCGACGCCGCGCTTGCGGCCATGGTCGAGGATCATCTGCCGGATCCCGGGCATCTCTTCCCACGCGGCGAGGTTGCGCGCGTGCCGCACGTCGTCGAGGTCGGCCATCTCGAGCAGGTCGTGGAGGAACAGACCCGAGCTCGCGCCGGGCGGCAGATCGCCGACGCCGACCTCGCCACCCGAGTCATCGACGTCGAACTCTGCAGGATCGATCGCGAGCACGTCGCCGGGACGCGCCGCGAGCGCAGCCTTATCGGGCAGGTTGGACAAGCGCGTGTACGAGACCACCGCGAGGCCCGAACGCTCCGCTGCGAGCGGCAGCAGCTCGGGTACGCTCGGCGGGGGTGGTGCGACGAAGCTCGCGAGCGCGTCGGCAGGGGGTGGCGGCGCCTCCTCGATGCCGAGGGCGACCGGCACCACGTCGAACAGCGCACGCCCGTGTTTGGCGCGCGCGTTGATCGCCGCGGTGACGCAGCGCTGGATCGGTTGGTACGCCGCCTCGTCGGTGAGCTTCGAGTAGTGGGGCAGGTACATGCGGACCTGCGCGCGCGTCAGCGCGACGTATGCGAGGCGCTGGTTCTCGCCGGTCGCTTCGTTCTCGAGCTGCACCTGCGTCGCGGGGTCGGGCGGCCCGACGATGAGCGCGCGGCCGGAAGCGTCGCGCAGCGTCTTCACCGCCGAGCGCGGTGGCGGTGAGTTGCCACCGTAGAGGAACACGAAGGGCGCCTCGAGGCCCTTGGCCTTGTGGATGGTGAGAATGCGGATCGCGTCCGCTTCCGTCTCGGCGCGCTGCACGTCGCGCTCGTCGGGCTGGATGGTGTCGTCGGCGATCCACCGGCGTAGCTGCACGACGAGCTCGTGCAGATCGCAGCGCGCGCGCGCGACCTCGGCGAGCAAGAGCTCGATCAGGTGCCACGTGTTGGTCAACGCGCGCTCGCCGCCGCCGAGCACGAGGGCGCGCTCGGCGTATCGGCTATCCTCGACGAGCCGGCGGAACAGGGACTCGTACGCGCGACGCATCGCGAGCTGTGCCCAATCGAAGATCCGCGCGATCAGCGGGTGGTGGTCCGGGCCGTCGACGACGCGCATGAGATCCGCCCACGGGACGTCGAAGTAGCGGGTGCGCAGCGCGCGCAGGCGGGCCGAGCGATCGCGCGGGGCGGCGACCGCGGCGAGGACAGCGGCGAGCTCGTAGGCCTCGCGGGTCGCGAACAGCTTCTCCGGCTCGACAAGCGCACACGGCAGGCCGCGCCCGCGCAGCGCCGTGGCGATCTCCGCGGAGTCGCGATTGGAGCGCGTCAGGACCATCACCTGGCCGAGCGCGAACCGCTGTGGCACCCCGCGCAGCGTCCACACCGGCGGCGCAGCGCGCAGCTCCTCGATCTGCGTGCCGATGGCGTCGACGAGCGCGAGCTTCATGTCGTCGGCCTTGGGCTTGTCGCCGCCCTGGAGCTGGAGCACCGCAATCGGCGCGCGCGTGTCCTCGCAGATTACATCACCGCTCGCGCGCACCGGGTGCTCGTAGGTGATGGTCTTGTCGAGGAGCGGCGAGAACGGATCCCCGACGAGGATCGTGTTCACCGCTTCGACCAGCGGTGACGTCGAGCGGCGGTTGACGTCGAGCTGCACGCGCGTCGCGCCGGCACGCAACATCTCCTCGCGCGCGGCGACGTAGGTCAACACGTCGGCGCCGCGAAAGCCGTAGATCGCCTGCTTGGGATCACCGACGATGGTGAGGCCGCGCGCTTCGGCGTGCAGCCACACGGAACGGAAGATGTTCCATTGCACCGGATCGGTGTCCTGGAACTCGTCGATCATCACCCACGGCGTGCGCGTGCGCAGCCGCTGTGCGAGCTCGGCGGCGCGCTCGCCTTGCAACGCTTCTTCGACGAGCTCGAGCATGTCGTCGTAGTCGAACAAGCCGCGCTCGGACTTGTCGAGGCCGATGCGCTGGAGCACGTGGGGCAGCAGCGTTCCCGCGATCGCTTCATCGAGGGAGCCGCAGGTCAGCACGGTGCGTAGCACCTTCGCCAGCTCGGTGTGTGCGGGCGAGTTGAGCACGCGGTCGAGCACCTTGCTGACCGGGTCGCGCAGCTTGTCGATCACTGCGAGCAGCTGTGGCGACGGCAGCTCGGGCGTGACGCCGGACAGCGCCTCGCCGATCTGCTCGAGCCACTCGGGCATGTAGCGTCGGCCCGATGGGTCCATCTTCATCGTCATCAGCGCCGAGCGCTGTGCGGGCGTGCCGAGGCGATCGAGGACATCGTGCACGATGTCGCGGATCTGAATGTCGTCGAGCTGCGGGCGCAGGCGGGCGTCGGCACGCGCGCACTGCAGCAGCAGCTTGCGCAGATCCTCGACCGTCTTGCCGGTCATCAAGTAGGCCGCGAGCAGCTCGCGATCCGGCGCCACGCGCGCGAACCGCTGCCGCAGCAGTGCGCCGTACGCCCCGTCGAACGCGACCTCGTCCGCGACCTGCGTCTGATCGAACAGCCGCTTCGCCGCGAACGCATCCTCGACGAGCACGCGGTGGCAGAAGCCGTGGATGGTGAAGATCGGCGCGTAGTCGAACGCGGTCACCGCGGCGCGCAGGCGGCGGCGAGCGTCGTCGTCGAGCTCCCAGCACGGCTCACCGGGCTTCGCCGTGTCCGTCGTCGTGCGGGACAGCCGATCGAGGAGGTCGCGGATGCGCATGCGGAGCTCGGCGACCGCCTTGTCGGTGAACGTGACCAGCAAGATCTGGCCGAGCTCGGCACCAGCGAGGATCAGATCGACCACGCGATGTTCGAGGAAGAACGTCTTGCCGGTGCCGGCCGAGGCCTCGACGACGACGAGCTTGTCGCTCGCGGGCGGTAACGTGTGTGGGCGCGCGACGCGGGTCATCGGCCCCTCCCTTCAAAGCCGTGGTCGCCCCTCATCCGCTGCACGAGGGGGGCGAGGCGGCGCTGCGCGATCTCGAGATAGTCGGGCGGCAGGTCGAGGCCTTCCTTGCGATCGAGTGGCCCATAGCCGAGGCCGCCCGTCGGGTCGCCGTACACCCGGCGCGACGGCTTGGCCCCCGTCACCGCGCGTGCGAGCGACTCGAAGGGCAGGAGGTAGCCGTGCGGCTCGTCGAGGAGCTCCGTGATCAAGCCGACGAGATACGCCCGGGCGTCGTCGCGCGTCCACGGTGCGTGCACGATCTCCACGGCGGCGCCCTTGTGGTCGAGTAGCTTGTGCGCGTGGCCGTTGGTCGCGATGCCGGCCGCCGCGAGCAGCAGGTGATCGAACGCGCCGCGCAGGTGATACGGCGTCCGGCGCTCGTGCTTGCGGATCATCGTGACGACGGAGGTGTAGCGATCACCGGTCTTCACGAGCAGCTCGGTCTGGCCGACAAGGCGAATCGGGCGGCCATCGTCGAGCGCGAGCTCGAGCGCAGGACGCAGCTGCGCACCTTGCGACGACGCCCGCCCGAAGCCCAGGCGCGCGGCACCACCCACCGGCACGAGGCCGAGCCCCGCGCGCCAGGTCTCGAGCACCCCGAGATCGACGGTGCGCGCGGCCTCGGCGAACACGCCGACCGGATATTGCCCGCGCAGCTGCGCGTCGCGCATCGCGGCGTCGTACAGCTCGGAGAGCGGCGCGCTCGGATCGCGCAGCTGTGACGCGAACACCTCGCGCAACATCACCGCGCGATCCGGCCGCTCGAGGTGGAACGGCTCGTCGCTGTGCTCGCCCGCCGCATCGTCGGGCAGCTCGCCGAGCCCGAGCACGGCCTGCGCCCATGCCTGCACGGGCTTCTCGAGAAAGTCGCGCAGGTTCGCGATCGTCAACGTGCGCACGCCGCCTTTCGCGGGCGCCATCGCCGGCGGCTCGGCGACGCCCAGCGCAGCGCGCAGCGCGTGTTGCGCCGGATGCGCGAGCAACGCGAACACGCCGTCCTCGTCGGGAATCTCGTGGCCATGCGCGCGCAAGTGCGCCCGCACCGCATCGCGAACCTCACAGCCCCACTTCTCGCGCGCCGCCGCCGGAACCACCGCATCGCCACCCGTGAACCGGTGCAGCGGCTCGCGCACCGTGAGCTGCGCGAGCGCCTCGCGGCTCGAGCCCGCCCCGATATACGGCGCGAGCGCATCCGCGAGCTCGAGCACCACCGACGACGGTCCGAGCGGCTGGCCGCTCTTCGCCTCGACGGCGACGTACGACAGATGTAGCTCCTCGCGCGCGCACAGCAGCACTTCGAGGAACGCAGCGCGATCGCGATCGCGGGGCGACACGTCACCGGGCCGCGGCGTCTTGCGCGCGTCGAGCGGGCTTGCATGTTCACCCGCGGGGAACGCGCCCTCATCCAGGCCGGCGACAAACGCGATGCGAAACGGTACTGCGCGCATCGCACCGATCGGTGCGATCATCACGCCCGCCGCGAGCGGCTCGCCCCGGTTCGCTCGCGCGCCGTCGAGTTGCCGAATCGCATGCTCGCGGGCCTCGCGGAATCCCAGGTGGCGCCCGTCGAGATCGAGGCGGGCGAGACCGGCGAGCATCGACCGCACGCGCTCGAGGTCGCGCGTGGCGTCGGTGTCGCGCGGTGCGAGGTACGCATCCACCAGCCCGGCGAACACCTCGGCCCACGTCGCGAGAGGGGCCTCGAGGCGCGCGAGCCATGCGGCGTCGTCGGAGAGCGAGCGCACGAGCAGCGCATACGTCGCGGCGCTTGCCTGCTGATCCGCGCGCAGCTCCTCGGGCGCGACCTCCAGCGACGCGATGCGCGCGGGCCCGCGCCCTGCGCGCTCCCCGACCATGAACGCGCCGAGCGCCAGCCGCCGCACGCCCTGATCCCAGTGGAAGTGGCCTGGATACTCCTCGAGGTACGTATCGGCGTGCGCGTGCGCATCGGCACCATGCGCGATCCCGAGCCGCTCGGTCCACCGCACCCAGTCGCCCGCATCCACGTGGGGATGACCGGCGAGCACCGCCGGATGCGTCATCACACGCAGCAGGTCGCGCCGCGCCATCGCCGACGTCGGCAACTCGAGCAGCGCGAGCATCGCCTCGCCGATCCGGCCGCGATCCGCGATGGGCGCGTCGACGAGATGACACGGCACCCCGACCGCCTCGAACGCCGATGGCGCGAGCGCGAGGTAGCGCTCCGTATCACCCGCGAGCCACACGCCCACCTCGTGCGCGAGCAACGTCGGATCCGCGTCGAGCCGGCGGCGCACGGCCGCGGCGATCGCCTCGATCTCGCGGCGCGCGTTGGGGCAGGCATGCACGATCACGTCCGTCGCGCCCGCCTCACCGGTCGCGCCGCTCATCGGCGCCGCTCCGCTCGCCGCACCGCGCGTGCGCACGTCGGCGAGCAGGCGCTCGCGTGCGGAGCCATCCCCGGCGCCGTCCGCGAACCGCGCTTCGAGGTCACCACCCGTGCGCTCGACGAGTGCGCCGAGGGTGTCACGCACCGGGCGGCCCCACATCACGAGCGGCAGTGGATCAGCCGTGGTCAGCGAGGCGCTGCGGCCGGCGACGTCGTCCCACAGCTCCTCGCACGGATCGAGTGCGTACACCGTCACGTCGGTCGTGGTCGCCAGATCTGTCAGCGCCTCGAGCTGGGAGCGGGTCAGATACGACATGCCGAACACGGCGACCGCAGGCAGCGCCGGTGGCGGCAGATGCAACCGGCGCCGCGCCCACGGCAACATCGGCACCAGGGCGTGGTGCAGCGTCGGGCGCGCCTTCGCGATCCGCGCGAATGCGGCGGCGATCAGCGTCGCCTGCCAGCGCGCGTTCGCAACCTCGGCGAGCTCTGCCGGGACGTGGCCGTTGATCAGTGCCGGCATCCAGTCCGGGCGCGTGGTTGCATATGCCCAGCACAGCGTGGCCAGCTGCGACGCCAGCTGCACGCGCCGCGGCCCCGCGCGATCGCCCGGCGCAGGCGCGGCCTCCAGGTACGTGTGCACCGCCGGCACGCTGCGCACCACGTCTCCATCGGCGAGCACGGAGGCAAACAGCGCGGCGAGTTGTGCACGGTCGATCGAGACCAGCTCCGCCTGCGCATCGGTCCACGAGCGCTCGATGAAGGTATCGAACGTGACCAGCTCGAGCCCCGCCGAGATCCCGCGCGCGAACGCGAGCTCGCGCAACAACCACTGCCGCACGAGGTGACTACCGACGACAACCGTCATCGGCGCAAATGGGTCCGGCGCGGGGAGCGCTTCGGCGAGCGCTGCGAGCAGATGCTCGACGCGATTACTGTGGACCGCGCGCAGCATGACCTACGCCTGCGGCACCACCATCCACAACGCCGCCGGCATCATCTCGAACCGCGCGGGCAACCGCCCGGGCGCCTCCCCATCCACATCGAGCTCGACCACTCCACCGGGCTCCACTGGCTCCGCCTCGACCACGCGCGCCCGCCGCGCACTGACCTTATCCATCGACAGGTGCGTGCCGCTGTACAGCCTCCTGCTGCTGGCCAGCAGCTCGCCAAACCCGAGGTCACCGATACAGATCACCTCGAACGCGCCGTCGTCGAGCTCGGCCGCGGGCGCCACCATCATGCCGCCGCCGAAGTACTTCCCGTTCGCAACCGCGACCGTGTTGATCGTCGCGTCGACGCGTTCCTTGCCATCGAGCACGAGTTGCACGCGCTGGTTCTTGTACGACCACGTCGCACGCGCGGAGGCGAGGAAGAACGAGAGCCGGCCCCCCAGTTTCTTGCCGCTTTCGTTGACCAGCCGGTCGACCACGCCCGACACGCCGAACGACGCGATGTTGGCGAAGATCCGCGTGGCGTTCGACCCATCGCTTGCCACGAACGACAGCTTGCCCACATCGATCTTCTTGCGCCGGTTCGCCGCGATCACTCGCGCCGCCTCCTCGATCGATGTCGGCAACACCAGCGTGCGCCTGAAGTCGCCACCCGTCCCGAACGGGATCAGCGCGAAGCTCGCCTCCGGCGCCACCGGCTCTCCATTCTCGAAGAAGCCGTTCACCACCTCGTTCACCGTGCCGTCGCCGCCGATCGCAACGATCCGCTCCGCGCCCGCCTTCAATGCCTCGCGCGTGAGCCGCGTGGCATCGCCCTGTGCGGTCGTCATCACCTCGTCGAACGGAAAGGCGCGGCCCAGCGTCTCGGCGACCTGGCGCCATCGCTTGCCGAGCTTGCCGCCCTGCGACTTGGGATTCACAACGACCACCGTGCGCGGTGCCAACATGACGGCACGCAGTATACGCGTGGGGTGCGATGTTCGACGCTAACCCCGCACAGATCCGACGGAAACGCCGATCGCGCGCCGCGACAGCAGCGCGTGGCTGGACTCAGCCCGGGCCGTCGCTGATCGCGCGATCGATCTTGGTCTTGAGCTCGACGTAGCGGCGCAGGAAGTCGTAGTGGCGCTCGCGGAAGGCCTGCGTGTAGCGCCGCTCGCGCGCCTTGATCTTCCAGGCCTCGGCGAGCTCGTCGAGTCGATCGACGAGCTGCGACGCATCGTTGAAGGGGCTCACGATGACGCGCGACGAGTGCATCTCGATCAGCTCGACCTTCCCGTTGTCGGCGGGGCCGAGGAAGGTGAGCACGACGGTGTCGGGGTGCTGATTGCGAATGGTGCGGGCGATGGTGCGCGCCGGCAGATCGCTGACGTCCTCGGCGACCATCGCGTAGTGGAACAGGCCATTGCTGATGCGGTCGAGGCCCTCGCCACCCGAGGTCGCGTGCACGAACTCGAAGTTCTTGGGCTTGGCCTCGTTCATCGCGGACACGAAGTCGTCGACCTCGTCGATGACGAGCACGCGTAGCTCGTCCAGTTGCACGGTCTTGTTCGGATCGCGGCCGGCCGCCTTGTCGGCGAGGTCGATGGCGCGCCGCTCGGTCTCCATGAAGCGCTGGAGGAATTCCTCGTGCACGCCGCGCACGTCGACGAGCACGGAGTCGACCTCGCGCTTGCCGACGGAGCGGCCGGCGGCCTCCAGCACGCGGTCCTTGAGGTAGGCGACCGACTCCGGTGCCTTCAAGATCAAATCGATCGCGCCCGCGCGGACGGCGTGAACGGCGTCGTCATACGAACGGCGCGGGGTCATCGCGATCACCATCGAGGTGGGCGAGGCGTCCTTGATGGAGCGGATCGTGCTGATGCCGTCGGCGGGGGCGGGCGTGTCGATGTCGACGAGCGCCACGGAGAAGAACTGCCTCGACACCCGCATCAGTGCGTCCTCCGAGCTCGTGACGCAGGTAACGTGCAGGTTTGCCTCGGAGAGCAGCTGCACGATGCCTTGATGGACACCCTTGTCGGCGTCGACGACGAGCACCTCGATCCCGATCAGCGAGACGGTCGAGGCTTGCGGCGTGCTGGTCATTGCGGGTTCTCGGGTGAGGGTGGAGGAGGCGGCTCGGCGTACGGATCGACCGGAGCGCTCGTATCGATGGGGTCGGAAGCTGTCTTGCGGCGGCGCTGTCGCTTCTTCTTGCGCGGGTCTTCGGTCGCTGCGTTGCTCGCGCTCGCCGTGTCTGCGGCGTCCGCCGAGCCCGCCGGCGGAGCCGGGGTCGGACCCGCGGCCGTCGAATCCGCGGCCGTCGAAGCCGTCGCCGCCGAGTCCGCCGATGCGGAACCAGCCATCGTGATCTTCGGCGTCGTGGTCACGTCCGACGTCGGGGCGGTGATCGTGCTTGCCGCCGCGGCCGAACCCATGTCTGTCGCCGAACCCGTTGCCGTAACCGAACCCGATACCGACCCTGGCGCCGACACCGCCGCGGCCGTCGAACCGGCCGCCGCCCCCGACCTCGCCGTCGACCCAGAAGTCTCGATGGGCGTGACGGTCGGAGCCGGCGTTGACGCCGGTGCTGGCGAAACGGTTGGCTTGGGGGCCGCGGCAGGCGGAGCCGACGCCACGGCGAGGCTCTGACTCAGCATCCATCCGCCGGCGACCGCGAGGCCGATATCGACGAGGAGGATGAGCGCAACGAGGCCCCATCGGCGGCCTTTGGCCGGGTGCTCGTCGAGAGAGTCTCCGCTCATGCCCGCCATGCTCGGCGCGCTCGGCACCGTCGGTCGCGGGCGCTGCACGGTCGCCTCGGGGTTGGGCGTTGCGCGGCGCGCCTGCTGGCTGGTCTGGGCCGGGCTGCTCGGCGGCACGTTGCTCGGCGCCGCAGGAGTCGGCATCTGGGGCGGCAGCGTCGAATACTGCGCCGGCACGGGGCTCGCAACCGCGGCGCCCTGCGCGCTCGGCGGGAACGGCGCGTCGTCGGGAATCTTTTGTGTCGGCGCGACCTTACTCTGGCCTACGCGTGCACCACAGCCACCGCAGAACCGGCTATCCGGTGCGTTGTCGGTGCCACAGCTCGGGCAGTTCATCCCGTCGATAAGGGTAACCCACTGTGGGTTGGGTCACCAGTGCCCGGGACGTCGCGCAGCACGCGGCTGCGTTTGACAGGGCATCAGCGCGGCGTATTAGGCGCGAGGTCGTAGGTGCGAGCGTACCCACGCGAGACGTTCTCGATGCGCACCGAGATCCGGCCGTCGGCGCTGTACGTGTACGTTTCGGCGATCAGATTGTCGAGCAGGTCGGTGCGGCGACGGTTCGGCACGGCAGCGAGCTCGCCGCGCTCTGCGAGCTCCGGGTCATAGGGGAAGAAGATGTCGGCCCACGGCACCAGGTCGTGGACGGGCTGGCCGGCTCCATCGAGCGCACCGCACTCGAGGAAGCGAAGGTGGCCGATCGAGTGCGTCGGACGGTACTTGCGCTCGATGACGAGGGCGCCATCGACCACGCGATCCTTACCGATCAGCGCATCGAATATCTTGTCGGCGCCGCTCGCGCCCTCGCGCCATACGCCGAAGTGGCGCGTCACGGCCTCGCGGATCAACACGTGGGCATCGCTGTCGGCTGCAATCGCGAGCCCGATCGCGGTGGCCGCGAACGGCTGCGGTGCGAGCTGCAGCTTCTTGCCAAACCGCGTGCGTAGCTGCCGGCTCACCGCGGGGAACGCGGCACCGCCACCGACGAGATACAGCCCGCCGAGCTCGCGCGGATCCTCGGTGCGGATGCCACGCTCGCGCAGCTTCTCGAACAGGCGATCGGTCTGCGCGAGCGTCTGTTCGATCAACGGCTCGCACCGGGCATACAGCTGAGCGACGTCAATGCTCGTCGACCCCGCCGGGCCGAGGTCGACGAGCAGCTTCTTCGTGCTCGGGCGCAGCGACTCCTTGGCCTCGCGCGCGCGCTCGAGCGCGGCCGCACGCTCTGGGCCCGCGAGCTCGACCTCCGCGTGCTCGCACGCGAGTCCGAGCAGCAGCTCGTCGAAGTCGTCACCGCCGAGCCGCGCGATGCCCTCGGCCGCGATCAGATCGAACCGGCGGCCTTCGAGTGACACCGCCGAGGTATCGAACGTTCCGCCGCCGAGGTCGTAGACGACGACGTAGCGCTTGGGGCTGCGCTTGCCGAGCTCACCGAGGTGATGATGCGCGAACTCGATCGCCGCCGCCGTCGGTTCATTGATGAGCCCGATCGGTTCGAAGCCAGCGCGCTTGCAGGCCTCGAGCATCAGCCACCGCTGGCCCGAGGCCGCGTTCGCGGGCACGGCGACCATCACCTCGAGAGGCCCTGCGAGCTCGACATTCGACCGCTCGACGAGCGCGCGGCGCAGCTGCGTCAGGTACGCGGTGACGAGGCCGAGCGCCGTGTAGCCCGGCAGCCCGGGCACGGGGGCATCGGGCGCGAGCGCCTGTACCGCGCGCTTGACCGACCGCACCGCGTGTTGCGCCTCGCCGGCGGCCAGCGCGGCGGCGGCCGCCCAGCCGACGAGGAGCTCGCCGTTCCGGATGACGGCGGTGCCCGGCTGGTACTCGCGAAACTCTCCACCTTCGTCGAACGACGCTACCGGATGGCGCCCGTCGTGAACCGTCGCGACGACCGTGCGCGTGGTCCCGAAATCGATCCCGAGTCGCATGCCCGGAACATGCACCTCGCTGCGCTCGGGGGCAATCGCAGGCTCACGCAGCTAGCGACGCGACCGCGATCACCAACGCCACGCACGCATCTCGCGACCCTAACATTGTCGAAGGTGGCGCAGCCCTTGTGGTACCCTCGAAGGCACGGCCTCGATGAGTCAAGTCCTCGATCGCGTCCTCGCCGCCGCCCGTCAGCTCGGGGCATCCGACGTACACCTCAAAGCGGGTCTGCCCCCGATCTTCCGGATCAAAGGCGACCTGCGGACGGTGCGTGACGTTCCCGCGCTGACGCGTGAAGCAATTGCACAGTTCGCCGTGCACATGATGAACGATCGCCAGCGGGAGGAATTCGAGACCAATCTCGACATCGACCTCGCGTACGGCACGCCCGACGGCGTTCGGTATCGCGTCAACATGTTCCAGCAGCGCGGCTCCGTCGGCATGGTGCTGCGCCTGATCCCGCCCGAGGTGCCGCCGTTCGATCGGCTCAACCTTCCACAGGCGATCCTCGAGCTGGCGCAGAACGCGCGCGGTGTCGTGCTGGTCACCGGTGCGACCGGCTCGGGCAAGTCGACCACGCTCGCGGCGATGATCGACTACATCAACACGCAGAACGCGTATCACATCGTCACGATCGAAGACCCGATCGAGTACACGTTCCGCGATAAGCGGTCGGTGCTCAATCAGCGCGAGATCGGGTTCGACACCATGTCGTTCGCGCGTGCACTACGTGCGGCGCTGCGTCAGGATCCGGACGTGATCCTGGTGGGCGAGATGCGTGACTTCGAGACCGCGCAGATCGCCATGACCGCGGCGGAGACGGGGCACCTCGTGCTGTCGACGCTGCACACCGTCGATGCCACCGAGACGATCAACCGCATCATCTCGATGTTCCCAACGCACCAGCAGCAGCAGGCGCGGCTGTCGCTTGCGAGCGTGTTACGCGGCGTGATCTCGCAGCGGCTGCTGCCGCGCGCCGACGGCAAAGGCATGGTTCCGGCGCTCGAGATCATGGTCAACACCGAGCGCGTGCGCGAGATGATCGAGGAACCGACGCGCACGCGAGAGATCAAGCAGGCGATCAGTGAAGGCCTCCACCCCTACGGCATGGTCACGTTCGACCAGAGCCTGGCGACGCTGGTGAAGCAGCGCCTCGTCACCTACGAAGAGGCCGTCAAGCACTCGAGCAGTCCGTCCGACTTCGCGCTGCTGTTCCGCGGCGTGTCGGGTGGCGCGAGTGGCTGGACACAGGGGCAGGGGGCGACGCAGGGAAGCAACCAAGGCGGAGGACTCGGCAATGACGAGTTCGAGATCGAAAACTTCGAGAAGTAGCAGCGTCCTCGCGCTCGTCCTGGCTGTCGTCGGGTGGGGGCTGTTCGCGCCGGCGATCGCCGAGGCGGGGCGCAAGCGCGTCGTCATCCTCGAGCTCGAAGGACCGAAGGCCGAGAAGTTTCACGACGACGTCGTGAAGCTGGTCAAGAAGACGCACACCGTCGTTCCCGTCGACAAGTGGAACAGCATCGCCGAGGATCTCGGCGCGACGCGCCTCAACGACAAGGACGTCAAGAAGGTCGCGAAGAAGCTGAAGATCGACGCGGTCGTGTTCGGCAAGGTCGACAAGCGGCGCGACGAGTACATCATCTCGCTGCAGATTCGCTCCGGGCGCTCGGGGCAGGTCGTCGGCAACAAGATCGGCACCAAGGCCGAGGGCCCGCGCCTGGACGCATCGGCGAGTGGTGACCTGAAGGACGAGCTCGTCGACGCGATCTCGGAGATGAAGGCGTCGGGCGGCGGTGACGACGAGGAAGAGGACGAAGAGGAGGAGAAGCCGGCGAAAAAGGCGTCCAAGAAGGACGACGAGGACGACGAGGAAGAAGAGGAAGAAGAAGAGAAGCCGGCGAAGAAGACGGCCAAGAAGGACGACGAGGAAGACGAAGAAGAGAAGCCGGTGAAGAAGGGCTTCTCGCGCAAGTCCAAGGACGACGAGGACGACGACGAAGAAGATCCGAAGCCGGCGAAGAAGACCTCGAAGAAGAAGGACGACGAGGAAGAGGAGAACCCGCTTCCGAAGGCGAAGAAGGCAGCCGCCAAGTCCGACGAGGAGGCAGAGGAGGAAGAGGAGGACGAGGACGAGGACGGCGGCAAGAAGCGCAAGAAGGTCGCGTCGTCGGAGGATGAGGACGAGGACGAGGCCGGGGGGGACAGCGTCGAGGCCGACGCGGACGTCGAGGAGCTGGACGAGGAAGAGCAGTTGACGCTGAAGGAGCGCGCCATCGACGCGGTGCTCGGCCTGTCGTTCAACATGCGCAGGATGGCGTTCAGCTTCGACTCTGATCTCGAGAGCAAGCCGCCGCCGTATCAGGGCGTGCCGGTCGCGGGCATCTACATCGACGGCACGGTGTTTCCTGCCGCGATCGGCCACAAGCGCCGCGACATGCTGAAGAACTTCGGGCTCACGGTCATGTACGACCGCGTGATCAAGATCGAGTCCAAGGCGATGGGGCAGGCGCTGCCGACGACACAGGCGCGCTACGCGCTGGGCGTCGCGTTCCGCTATCCGATCGGTGAGAATGCCGTGATCGGGGCGCGCCTGCGTTATGGCCGGCAGAACTTCACGATCGGCACGGTCGACGGCGTCGGCGCCGACATTCCGAACGTGTACTACACGATCATCGATCCGGCGGTGACCGTCGCCGTGGTCGCGGCGCCCAAGATCACGGTCGACGCCAAGCTCGGGTTCATGGCAATCACGAACACCGGCCAGATCCAGAAGAGCGATCAGTACGGCGCGGCGACGGTGAAAGGCTTCGAGGGCGAGGCTGGCCTCAGCTACTTGCTAACCCGCAACATCTTCGCCCGCGGCGCATTCCGATTCGAGACGATCGGCTTCGCGTTCAGCGGCAGCGGCATGCTGTCGACGGGCCGCGACGCAGACCCCGAGCAGGACGTAAAGGGCGCGCGCGACTCGTACTACGGCGGCACCGTGGCCATCGGCGTTCTGTACTAGCCAGAGGCGTAGGTCGGGCTCGTGCCAGGAGCCGATAATCGCGTCGCCATGCTAGGTTGCAGGCGCTATGAAAGCTGCCGACGTACGTAAGGCGTTCCTCGAGTTCTTCAAAAGCAAGAACCACGAGGTCGTGGCCTCCAGCTCCCTCGTTCCCGCGAACGACCCGACGCTGATGTTCACGAACGCCGGCATGGTCCAGTTCAAAGATGTGTTCACGGGCGCCGAGCAGCGGCCGTACAAGCGTGCGACGACTTCGCAGAAGTGCGTGCGTGCCGGCGGCAAGCACAACGATCTCGACGAGGTGGGCAAGACGCCGCGCCATCACACGTTCTTCGAGATGCTCGGCAACTTCTCGTTCGGCGACTACTTCAAGGCCGACGCGATCGCGTGGGCGTGGGAGCTGCTCACCAAGGTATACGGCATCGACACCTCGCGCCTGTGCGTTACGGTCTTCGGCGGCAACGACCCGGCGCTGCCCGGCGTCGGCGGCGATGAAGAAGCGCGCGCGATCTGGAAGAGCGTCACCGGCTTCGGTGACGATCGCGTCATCGGTCTCGGTAAGGCCGACAACTTCTGGATGATGGGCGACACGGGGCCGATGGGACCGTGCACCGAGATTCACTACTACGGCGCCGGCAAGCCAAACGCGTGGCCCACGTCGGATCCGGCGAGCTGGAAGGGCTGGCTCGAGATCTGGAACCTCGTGTTCATGCAGTACGAGCGGCGCGAGAAGGATGGCGAGCTGTTCAACCTGCCGGCGCCGTCGATCGACACCGGCGCGGGCCTCGAGCGCGTGACCAGCGTCGTGCAGGGCGTCGCGTCGAACTACGACACGGATCTGTTTACCGGAATTCTGGCGACGACCGCGGAGCTGGCGAGAAAGACCTACGGCAAGGACGCGAGCGCCGACACGTCGATGCGCGTGATCGCGGATCACGCTCGGTGCAGCGCGTTCCTGATCGCCGACGGCGTGTTCCCCGACAACACGGGCCGCAACTACGTCCTGCGCCGCATCTTCCGCCGCGCGGTGCGCCACGGAAAGCTCCTCGGCATCGAGCAGCCGTTCATGCACGAAGTCTGCGCGCGCGTGGTCGCCGAGATGAGCGGCCAGTACCCGGACCTCCTCGAACGCCAGACGACGATCAAGAACATCGCGCTCGAGGAAGAGAAGCGGTTCCGCAAGACGCTCGCGAACGGCCTCGACCTCCTCGACGGCGAGTTCGCGGCGCTGACCAAGGCCGGCAAGTCCGAGGTGTCGGGCAAGACCGTGTTCACCCTGTACGACACGTTCGGGTTCCCGTGGGACCTCACGGAGATCGTGGCCAACGAAAAGGGCTTCAAGATCGACAAGGCCGGCTACGACAGCGAGATGGCCAAGGCGAAGGAAGGCTCCAAGTTCGCCGGCTCGGATCAGGAAGCGATCGCGGGCGACATCAAGGCGCTGGCGCAGGAGGTCGGTGCGACCAAGTTCCTCGGCTATGACGGCCGCGGCACGAGCGGCGAGGGCGTCGTGAAGGCGATCCTCGTCGACGGCAAGCGCACGCAGTCGGCGGCCGCGGGTGCCAAGGTCCAGCTGGTGTTCGACCAGACGCCGTTCTACGGCGAGTCGGGCGGTCAGATCGGCGACACCGGTACTGTGACCTCTGCGGGCGGCAAGGTGCGCATCGTCGACACCAAGAAGCCGACCGGCGACGTCCACCTGCTGAGTGGCGAGGTCGAGAGCGGCTCTATCGCGGTCGGCGACAAGGTGGCGTTCCTCGTCGACGACGAGCGCCGCGAGCGCATTCGCGCGAACCACTCGGCGACCCACTTGCTCAACCACGCGCTGCACACGGTGCTCGGTTCGCACGTCGCGCAGAAGGGCTCGCTGGTGTCGCCCGATCGGCTGCGCTTCGACTTCGCGCACTTCGCGCCGATGACCGAGGACGAGAAGCGTCGCGTCGAGGACCTGGTGAACGCGGAGATCCGCGCGAACAAGGACTCCGTCGTCGAGACGTTGCCGATCGAGGAGGCGAAGAAGAAGGGCGCCGTCGCGATGTTCGGCGAGAAGTACGGCGACACCGTGCGCGTGGTCTCGATCGGCCGCGAGTCGATCGAGTTCTGCGGCGGTACCCACGTGCGCCGCGCGGGCGACATCGGGATGATGAAGATCGTCAGCGAGGCCGGCGTCGCGCAGGGCGTGCGCCGCATCGAAGCGGTCACCGGCGCGGGCGCGCTCGACTATCTGCGCAAGCTCGAGGACGAGCTCTCCAAGACCGGTGCCCGGCTCAAGGCGCAGCCGTTCGAGGTGGCCGAGCGCGTTGACAAGCTCATCGCGGACAGTAAGCAGCTCGACCGCGAGATCGAGAAGCTCAAGCAGAAGATCGCGTCGGGTGGCGGCGGGCGCGACCTCATCAGCGAGGCGGTCACCGTGAAGGGCATCAAGGTGCTTGCGGCGGCAATCGAAGTCGACGACGCCAAGGTCCTGCGTGACACGGGCGATCAGCTGCGCGACAAGCTCGGCTCGGGCTTCATCGTGCTCGCGGGCACCGGTGGCGCCGAGGTGAAGCTCGTCGCGATGGTGACCAAGGACCTCACCGACAAGGTGCAGGCGGGCAAGCTGCTCGGCGAGATCGCGCATCAGCTCGGTGGCCGCGCGGGCGGGCGGCCCGACATGGCGCAGGGTGGCGGCAAGGACGCCGCTGCGGTGCCGGCGGCGCTCGCGGCCGCGCGCAAGTGGGTCGAAGACCACGCCTGAAGTAGGGTCCGACCCTACTTGCACAACTAACTCCGCACGTGGCGCGTAAGTTGAGCGATTAGGGTCCGACCCTGGCGCCTAGTGTGCGCGCGCGCCTGCGCGTTAGGCTTGGTTCGTCCGTTGGGAGGAATCATGCGAAAGACCTGGATGACGCTCGTGCTCGTGCTCGCAACAGCCTCGCCGGCGATGGCCGACCGGTGGCGTGACCGTCGTGATGACCGTCGCGAGCGCCGTGAGGAGCGCAGGGAGCGCCGCGAGGAGCGCCGCGAAGAGCGCTGGGAGCGTCGGCAGGACCGAGCCGAGCGCCGAGGTTGGGTGGGGCCGCGGGGCGCGCCCCCGGCCCTCCGGCGCGAGCGCTGGGCGCCGCGGCGTGGCTATGTGTGGGTCGACGGCCGCTGGGACTGGAACGGCGGTGATTGGGTCTGGGTCGGCGGTCGCTACGAGCGCGAGCGGCGCGGACATCGCTGGCGTCCCGCCCGTTGGGACCTTCAGGGCGATAGCTACGTCCTGGTCGACGGCGGTTGGATTGTCGACGGTGCGAGCGCCGCGCCGCCCCCGGCGCGCGTCGAGCGCTGGTCGCCGCGCGCCGGCTTCGTCTGGGTCAACGGCAACTGGGACTGGCGCGGCGGTCAATGGACCTGGGTGCCGGGCCACTACGAGCGCGAACGCCGGGGGTACCGGTGGCGGGAACCGACCTACGAGCAGCGCGACGGTGCCTGGATTACCGTTCAGGGAAGCTGGGTCATCCAATAATCACCGAGAAGCGCGGGTTTGACCCTGCGCTACGGTCGGCGGGATAATTAGGCGCCCGCCCGTTGCGGGTTCTACATGTCCTCCGACGAACCCAGCGCGCCACGACCCGCACCGGTCGTGCTTCGCATCAAGCTGCGCTACGACGACGTCGAGGCGCTCGCGCAGCGCTTCGCGCCAAACGTTGGCAAGTCCGGGCTGTTCGTGCCGACGAAGTCGCTGCAGCCCGTCGGCGCCGAGGTGAAGTTCGAGCTCCGGCTCGCCAACGACACGCCCGTGATCACGGGGCTCGGCAAGGTGCGCGCTGTGCGCCCCGCCGATCCGGAGAATCCTCGCGCCGCGTTCGGCATGGCGATCGAGCTCTTGCGCGTGACGCGCGAGAGTCGCGACGTGATCTTGAAGCTGCTGGAGCGTCGCAAGCAGCTCGGCCTTCCCGAGGTCGCGATTCCGATGCCGGAGGACATCGACGCTGTCCGCAAGTCGGACGACACCGGCGTCGGCTCGTCGCCGAAGGAGCCCCCGCTGCTGCGCGAGCCCGTCGTCGAGGGTGGCGCGCTCGCATTCACGTCGCCGCGTCGGCCGACGGCGCCTCTCGCCGTTGCGAAGGTCCACACCATCGCGGCGCTCGCGCCAGAGCCGCCCCGCAAGCGTCGCGCGCCGGTGCAAGAGCTGATCGAGAGCGCCTCGGGCCGCATCGTCGCCGTGATGCTGCCCGGGCTCGACGAGGACGTCGATGTTCCTGCGGTGCTCGCACGCGCGCGTGCACTTGCCGGCGGCGACCTGGATGCCGAGCTTGATGCGTTGCGCGAATCCGCGGCGGCACCGATCGAGATCACCGTCGAGGCGGCCTCGGCGGAGCTCGCGCGGCAGCTCGGCGGCAAAGCCGTAGATCGTAGCGCGCGCTGGGCGACGCCGCCGGGCGTTCCACTCGTCGCTGAAGGCACGCCCGCGCCGATGCCGATCGTACAGCTAGCGCAGGTCACGACGGCGGAGGCCCCCGCGCCAAGGGGCGAGGAGCCCGTGTCGGTCGTCGAAGAGCCTGCGCAGATCGTCGAGGCGGCGGTACCGGTCGTCCGGGCTGCTGCGGCAGTGATCGAGGAGCCGGCGCTCGTCGTGGAACCCGCGGCGAGTGACGAGGAGCCGACGCCGATCGACGCGCTCACCCTCGCGAGTAATCCCGTCGCGCGCGACTCAGCGCCTGCATTGCCTGTCGAGCCCGATCAAATCGCCGACGAGATCCATCGCCTCGACGAGGCGGACTTCGAGGAGGTCGAACACACCCACCATGGCGGCGAGCCGCAGCCCGAGGGCGACGAAGTCGAGCGGCGCCGCCTCGCGACCGAGCCGTCGGTGGCCGATCGCGAACGCAGCCTCGAGCAGCAGCTCGCGGACGTCGACGACGATGAACTCGGCATCTCCGGCGGCGCAGCCACCGGTACGGTCGAGCTCGCCAGCGCGCCAGCGGCGCGTCCGGATCGCGAGCTCGACGCCGAGGATGCCGAGGAGGCCGAGGAGGTCGACGACCTCGAGATCCTCGCCGAAGCCGACGAAGCGGATGCCGATCTACTGGCCGCGGATGCGGAGGCCGACGCATCCGCACCCCATGCGTTGGCCGAGCCCGAGCCCGAGCCCGAGCCCGAGCCCCCTACGGGCGCGGCGCTCGCGCCGGCACCGCGGTACTCGGATTTGGACTTCGCGTCCCGCCTCGCGCTCGACGACGAAGATGAAGACCCGCCGGCTCCGCCGCCCGCGAACGAACTGGGACTCCGCAGCCTCGCCGAGATCGACCCATCGACGGGCGAGCTCGATCCCATGATGCTGAGCGCGGCGCACGCGATCGCGGCGTTCGAGCACGAGCCCGTCGCGCCACCCGAGCCGCTGCTACGCCCTCGCCGACCATCGTATCGTCCACAGCCGCAGCCTGCGCCACAGGCCGAAAGCTACGATCTGGAGACGGCGCTCGAGGCGCTCGACGTCGACCTCGACGATCTTTCGTTCCCGCACGCCAAGACCGAGATCCCGCGCAAGGGGCCGGTGCAACTGCCGCGCAAGCATCCGCGTGCCGCTAGCGAAGACGGCGTGCTGATCGATTTCGACGACGACGAGTAGCAAGCGTCGCCGCCGCCGTCGTGGCGAGCTCCCTGGCTAGATCTGGCTAGATCTCGGGATGCGCGAGCGCCGCGACAAGCGCCTTGCGATCTCCGGCGTGCTGCTGCCAGCGCTCGACCAATACGTCAGCGCGGGTGCGGCCGGTAGTGGCGATCTCGGCGACGGGATCGAGCAGCGAGGCCGCCGCGGGGGCAACGCGCGCGAGGCCGTCGTGCGCGATCTTCACGAGCTCCTTAGCGAGCGTACCGACGCCGTGTGCGCCGACCTTCGCCGCGAAGCCGAGGCGCGGCACATCGTCGGCGAGCTGCTGGCGCTGTGCGAACGTGAGCCCGGCGGTGAGAGCGGTCGCCGCGGCGCGCGCGGACGTGTCGTAAAGCAAGCCGCGCATCATCGGGCCGAGCGCCTGGATCATCGGGAACGAGCTGCAATCGCAACCGCGCACCTCGATGAACTTCTTGAGCCGGCCCTCGGGGAACAGCGTCGAAAGGTGCAGGGCCCAGTCGGCGCGCGTCGCGTGGTGACCGTTCCAACCGTCGCGCATGAACGTGCGGAAGGTCAGCCCTGCAGGGACGGGCAGGTAGACGTTGCGGTACACGAAGTACATCGGCACGTCGAGCGCCCACTCCGCGTAGGCGGTGAAGATGTCAGCGCGATCGAACACGAACGGCAGCAGGCCCGCGCGCGCGTTGTCGGTGTCGCGCCAGATCCACGCGCGATAGCTCTGATAGCCACTGATCTTCTCGTCGACGATCGGCGAGCACGCCCACAGGGCCGTCAAGATCGACGTCACCGAGTAGAGGCACGTGAGCTTGGCGGCAGCGTCCGCCTCGTCGGAGAAGTCGAGGTTCGCCTGCACGGTGGCGGTGCGCTGCATCATGTCGAGGCCGCGCGTGCCGACCGTGGGCATGTAGTTGCGCATCACGTCGTAGCGAAGCTTCGGCATCCACGGAATGTCCGCGCGCGTGCCGAACGGACGCAGGCCCGCTTCGAGCCAGCGCAGGCCAAGCTGCTTCGAGATCGCGCCGAGCTCGCGCTGATACGCCTGGAGGTCGGCGACGAGCTCGCGATCGTCCACCACAGGCCGCGCGGCGAGCTCGAACTGCCCGCCGGGCTCGATCGTCAGCTGCGCGTCGGAGCGCGTGATCGCGATCGTGTGCCCGGCCTCGCTCACCGGTGTGCCGCCATTGGCGGCGAACTTCTCGAACAACGCGCCGATGCCGTGCGGGCCATCGTACGGCGGTGCCTCACCGCTATCCGCGATCACGCCGACGAGCTCGTGCTCGGTCCCCATGCGCCACGCACGCGCCGGCTTTCCCGCAGCCGCGAAATAGGCGACTAGCTCGTCGAGCGAGCGGACCGGAACATCATCAGCTTCATCGACGAGATGCACGCGAGAACCGAGGCCACTCTAGGAGGTGATCCACAGGGCGTCAATGCCACGAGACCGTGGTAGCGTGCATGCATCATGCAGCGCCTGCTCGATCGGCCAGGTTTCGCAGCGAAGCATCAGCGGCTACTGGAGCTCCTGCGGACGCATGCGTTCCAGGAGCGCGAGGTGGTCCTGTCATCGGGCTTGAAATCGAACTTCTACATCGACTGCAAGCAGGTGAGTCTCGCCGCCGAAGGGGCGGCGCTGATCGGTGAGCTGTTTCATCAGGTGATCGAAGAGTTCGCCCCGCGTGCGATTGCCGTCGGTGGCCTCACACTCGGCGCGGATCCGCTCGCGACTGCGACATCGATCGCGTCGTTCAAGGCGGGCCACGCGCGACAGGCGTTCATCGTGCGCAAGGAGCCCAAGGGCCATGGCACGAATCAGTGGGTCGAGAGCACCAAGCTCCCCGCGGGGGCCGAGGTCGTGATCCTCGAAGATGTCGTCACCACGGGCGCGTCAACACTGCGCGCGATCGAACGAGCGCGTCTCGCGGGATTCACTGTTCTACACGCCGTCGCTCTCGTGGATCGGCTGGAAGGTGGCGGAGAGGCCGTGGTCGCGGAGACTCCTCTGACCGCGCTGTTCACCCGGCGCGACTTCCTCCCGGACAAATGACGCGGTTCGCACTCCTGCTCGCGCTGCTCGCTGGCGCGTGTGGCACGGCGGTGCCGCGCGTGAAGCTCGACAACACGTGGCCGGCCGCCCCTGGCGACTACGACGAAGTGGTCGACGAGTGGACGCGCAAGGCCGTGCTTCGCGGCGCGTACCAGGAGGTACTCGAGCTCGCCGCGACCCTCAAGTCTCCCGCATGGCGTCTGGCGTTCGCGAACCGGGACGCCGATTTCCGTGGGCTCGGCGGTGCGGCGCGCGAGCAGCGATTCGCGCAGGCCAAGGCTGATGGCGAGGGCCCGTGGGAGTTCGAGCTGATGGTGACGACGTGGGATCGGCGCGAGAACGATCTCGATCGCGGTCAGAAGAGCATCTGGAAGGTCACGCTCGTCGACAGCAACGGTAACGAGATCGCGCCGCTCGAGATCGTGAAGGACAAGCGGCCCGCATTCGCGGTGCGCGCGGAGTTCCCGGCGCTCGGTGATTTCGCGCAGGCGTACGTAGTGCGGTTCCCGCGCGAGGCCAACGTGCTCGGCCCGGGTGTGCGTGATGTCGTGCTGCGCATGAGCAGCCCACGGGGCGGCATCTCGCTTCGCTGGCAAGCGCCATGAGCCAACCGCAGACGTTCACGCTGGCGTTCTCTGACCTGCCCGAGGTCGAGCGCGTGAAGGCCTGACCTCGCAGGCGACGCGTCAGTGCGCGCTCTACTTCGTCCCGGAGGTGGTGAACGAACACGGCTACGCGTCCGTCGCGGAGATGCACGAGCGCGTCGTGGCGGCGACAGCGTCCTCAAGGCCTGAGCAGCGCTACTTCTTCGGCTTCTTGCCGCGAAGTCGGTCCCAGAAGCCGACGGGGCGATAGTCCTTGTCGAGATCGTCGAACGTCTCGACGGGCATCGTGAACTCGGGCTGCGTCTTCGGGCGTTCGTTGCCGGCGCGGAAGAACGCTTCCTCCGCGTCGGTGAACGCAGCTGCCGCGTCCGCGATCGCGGCCTGCGCCCCGTGCCGCACGTCCGACACCGCGAGCGACGCCGACGTGGAGGCGAGGTCCGGCATCACGGGTGCTTGCACCTGCGCGGCGAGGACGTTCGCCACCGCCGCGTGCGCGGCGGCGAGATCGTCGACGAGGATCGAGGGCTCGACCATCGCGGGCTCGGGCGTCGGGCGCTTCACGCGGTGGGCCCCAATCTCACCCTGCTGCGCTTCGGGGCGATCGTCGGGCACCATCACGGTGACCGGCTTTGGCAGCGGTACCGCCTGCGCCGTCGGGATGTTCCGCGGCGTCCCGTCCGCCTCGTCGTCGTCATCGTCCAGCGAGATGCGCGCGATCGCGGCCGTGAGGGAGCCCGCTTCCGCGGCCAATGGGTCGGCGGCATCGGCCTTCGCCTTGGCGCTGGCCCACAGCCGCGCATCCTCGGCGTCGTCCGCGGTCACCTCGTCGCGACCGATCACGCGCTCTTCGACCTTGTGCTTCGTCGCGGCGAGACGCTTCGCCAGCTCCGCGTCCTCGCGCGCCTGGGCTTCGACCGCCTTCGCGCGGGCGGAGGCTTGCTGTCGCGCCCATTCCCCAGCCTCGACCCGCAGCTTCGCGTCCTCGGCATCCGCCCTCGCCTCGGCCCTTGCTTCGCGCTCGGCGGCGGTCGCGCGCGACGGCGTGGCCTCCTTGCCGATGGGAGGGATGACCGGAATGGTGATGACGGGCGCGCTCGCACGCGGCGGCTCGGTCGGCGTCTTCGGGCGTCCTGGATCCGTGGGCGTCTTCGCGCGCGGCGGATCCGTTGGCGTGCGCGTGCGTGGCAACGCGACGGACGCGGCGCGCTCGGCGAGCTTATCGGAAGCGGCCTTCGCGTCGGCGGCGGCCTTCTCCGCTGCAGCTTGCTCGGCGGCAACCTTCGCGTCAGTAGCGGCCTTCTCTTCGGCAGCTTTCGCGTCGGCGGCCTTCTCTTCGGCAGCTCTCGCGTCGGCGGCAGCCTTCGCGTCAGCAGGAGCCTTCGCGTCAGCAGCGGCTTTCGCGTCGTCGTCGGTCTTCGCGGCAGCCGCTTGGTCGGCGGCGGCCTTCGCCTCAGCAGCAGCCTTCGCGTCGGCGGCGGCCTTCGCGGCAGCTTGCTCGTCGGCGGCCTTCGCGTCAGCAGCAGCCTTCGCGTCGGCGGCGGCCTTCGCGGCAGCCGCTTGCTCGGCGGCAGCCTTCGCGTCAGCCGCAGCCTTCGCGTCAGCCGCAGCCTTCGCCTCAGCAGCAGCCTTCGCCTCAGCAGCAGCCTTCGCGTCGGCGGCGGCCTTCGCGGCAGCCGCTTTCTCGGCGGCAGCCTTCGCGTCAGCCGCAGCCTTCGCCTCAGCAGCAGCCTTCGCCTCAGCAGCAGCCTTCGCGTCGGCGGCGGCCTTCGCGGCAGCCGCTTGCTCGGCGGCAGCCTTCGCGTCAGCCGCAGCCTTCGCCTCGGCCACCTTCTTCTCGACCGCCTTGTCCGCTTCGGCGTTCTTGGCCGCTGTCTCGACCGCGGCCCGAGCCTTCGCCTGCTCGGCAAGCTTGGCGCGAATCTCGGCGGCCTTCTTCGCTGCCTCGGCCTCCGCCGCGACGAGCGCAGCGTCGTCGAATACGACCTTCGGCTCGATGCCGATGTCCGAGGGAAAAATGCGCTCGCGTTGCGTCGTGTCCATGAGCGACTCGAGTCGCTCGCGCGGCGCCTCGCGCGTCGGCGGCAGAACAATCTCGCCCGAGGTGTGAGCGGCAGGGATGACGCCCGCGAGCGGCGCAGCCTCGGCACGCGGGACGAGCGAGCCCCAGTCGATCTCGTGCTTGATTGGCGATGCGACGGGGGCCGCGGCCAGGGCGTCGGTGCGCGTTTTCTTGCGCTTGCGCCGCGAGCTGCTGGTCTTGGGGACCGGGCCGGTCTCGCGCGGCACGGGGCCGGTCTCGCGACTGACCGGGCCGGTGTTGGGAGCAATCTCTTCGCGCGGGCGCGCCTCGTTGCCCACCAGCCACTCCTCGATGCGGAGGACGGCGCGCCAGGTCACCTTGGAGCGCTGCGCCTCGACGACACGGAGAAGCCCGACGTCGACGGCCCGCTGGGCGACGCGCAGGGTCTCGAACACGCGGTACGGCGAGTCCTCGAGGACGTCGGCGAGGACGCGGTGGCCGTCGAACATGCGAAGCACGGCCAGGACCTCGGTGGGGACGCTCTTGCCGAGTTGGTGGATCCTGGCGACGTCTTGTTCGAAGACGAGAGAGGGGGAGAGCGAGCCGCTCGCATCACGCACACCTTCGAGGAAGCGCTCGGCATCTGCGAACAGCTCCTCGGGCGTCATCGGGATTTGCTGTCGGCGAACGATGTCCTCGCGCTGGTACTCGAAGCGCGCGTCTGTCCACAGCAGAAGCTGATGGAAGGCCGCCTGCCCGTGGATGAGCCCGACCTGCGCCGAGGTGACCTCACCGTGGAAGAACCGGATCTCGCCGCGCCGCAGGCCGCGAATCAGGGTCAGGACACCTGAACGCCCGAGCGTGCCGAGGGCGCGGACGAGGCCGTAGACGCCCGTGGTTTCGGCGAGGCTACCCACGAGCACGGTCCGCTGGCCGGCGGACTGGGAGCGGAGGAGCCGCGCGACGGTGACGACATCGCGCAGGTACGTCGGCAGGAGGACGGCTTCGTCGGCCCCGGCGGCCGTAGCGTCGGCCCGTTTGACTCCGCTCCCCGCAAACACGAGGGGGATAGGGAGCTTGTGGTCGTCGAGCAGCCTGCGGGTCTTGCGGAGGAGGTCTAGGCCACGGGTGCTGGTCCCGCTGACCACGATGACGCTGGCCTCGTCGAGAGGAAGCTCGGGGCGCGGGCCAGGGGTCGCGACGATGGCGACGGGCACGCCCTCGCGTGCAAAGCCGAGCTTTAGCTGTTGCGCCGTGCGCGCATCGAGTCCGCCCCCGGAGCTCGACTCGACGGGAACAACGACGATGACTTTCGAGAGTCCCGGCATGCGGTGCGCTGCTGTTTGGCAGTATAAACCGGAAGAGGGTCCAGCCTCCGCCCTCGTTTCCGTGATCGTCCTCGAAATCCTCAACGGCACTGCCGCGCAACGCCACCATCGTGTGCTCTCGTCCGGAGGGACGGTCACGATCGGCCGCTCTCCACAGAGCACGGTGGTGATCACGGACTTCCACCTCTCGGGTGACCACGCCCAGATCTCTCAGATCGGCGAGCACATCGTGTTCCGCGACCTGCGCTCGACAAACGGCTCGGCGATCGAGCGGGAGGGCCGCCGCATACCCGTCGACGCGACGGTGCGCTGGGAGCTCGCGCTCGCCGATGGCGACGTGCTGCTCCTCGGCAACGTGCACGATCCGGTGCGCGTCGCGGTGCGCCTCGGCGTCGAGGACGTAGCGGACGAAGAGCTCGGCGAGCGGTTGATCGCGTCGCGCTCGATCATGGACCTCCCGGCGGTCACCGACCATCTGGAAGGTCGGCCCGCCGATGCACTCCGCGTCTACAAGGCGCTGCAGCCGCTCGGCGCACGCCTCGAGCCCGCAGAGGTGATCGAGGCGTGCGTGAACGCGACGTTCGTGTTGCTCTCGCGCGCGACGCACGTGGCGATCCTCTTGCGCTCGGAGTCGGACCGCGACCGGTTCGCGCTCGCCATCTCGCGCGAGCGCCCGGGCAACAAGGCGAACGGGGCAGGGGCTGACCCGGTGCGTGCGAGCCGCGCCGTGCTGCGCCGCGTGCTCGCGGATCGCGCGGCGGTGTTGACGGCGAACGCACAGGAGGCGCTGTCGAGTGAGTCGATTCTCGGCGGGCAGATCCTTTCGATCCTCGCGGTGCCGCTCTGGCGCGGCGACGACATCATCGGCCTTATTCAGGTCGACAACCGCGCCTCCGCCGGCATGTTCAGCGAGCACGATCTCGAGGCCGCGCTGCTGCTCGCCGGGCAAGCGTCCCTCGCCGTCGATAACGCCACACTCGTGCAGCGCCTGCGCATCGCGGAGGAGAAGGCGCGCGGCGAGAACGTCTACCTGAAGCGCAAAGAGCAGAAGATCAAGTTCGACAACATCATCGGCGACTCACCGGCAATGAAGGCGGTGTTCGGGCAGCTCGAGCGCGTCATCGATACACGCGCGACGGTGTGCATCGAAGGCGAGACCGGCACCGGCAAGGAGCTGATCGCGTCTGCCGTGCACCACCAGTCGGGCCGCGCCGACAAGATGTTCGTCGCGCAGAACTGTGCGGCGCTGCCCGAGAACCTCCTCGAGTCTGAGCTGTTTGGTCACAAGCGCGGCGCATTCACGAGCGCGGATAGCGACAAGAAGGGCCTGTTCGAGATCGCCGACGGCGGGACGCTGTTCCTCGACGAGATGGGCGAAATGCCGATGACGCTGCAGGCGAAGCTGCTGCGCGTCCTTCAGGAGGGGACCATCCGGCCCGTCGGCGCGACCAGCGAGAAGCAGGTCGACGTGCGCATCATCTGCGCCACCAACCGCGACCTCGCCGCCGAGGTGGAGAAGGGCCGGTTCCGCCAGGATCTCTACTACCGGCTCATGGTGTTTCCGATCAAGCTGCCGCCGCTGCGCGAGCGACGCGAGGACATCCCGCTGCTCGCGGCGCACTTCCTCAAGCGCTACGCGGCCGAGTACCGCCTCGAGCTTCCGGGCTTCACGCAGGATGCGCTCGATGCGCTGTCCTCGTACAACTGGCCGGGCAACATCCGCGAGCTCGAGAACGAGATCCAGCGCATCGTCATTCAGGCGGAGCCGAGCCACTGGATCGAGGTCACCGATCTGTCGCCGCGCCTGCGCAAGATCGAGGGCACGGTCACTCGGATCGCGCCCAAGCAGGGAACGCTCAAAGAGATGATGGATCAGGTCGAACGCTGGCTGATCACCGAGGCGCTGCGCGAGCACGGCGGCAACAAGACCAAGACGGCGGTCACCCTCGGCATCACCCGCGAAGGCCTGCACAAGAAGCTCGCGAAGTTCGGCGTCTGACGCTGTGCGGCTCCGCCCGCTCCCGAGGGGAGTGGCGTGCGTGTCGCGACGTGGCAAGAACCGGGTGTGAGCTTTCGAAGGCTGCTGCTGGCGGGCCTCGCGATCCTGGTCTTCATTACGGTCGCCACGGGAACGGTCGCAGTCGTCGCGTTGGACGGCGCGAGCTCGACGCACGAGCGCATCGATCGCGAGTTCGCGTCGGACATGCTCGCCATCGAGGAACTGCGCGCGCAGGCCGAGGCGTTGATCTCGGCGCGGCGCACGTACATGACCGAGCGCACCGCGGAGAACCGTAAGCGGCTCACCCAGGCGACGGATCGGTTTCGCCGGCTCCTGAATGAGCTCCACGCTCGCAACCACGACCGCGCGAGCGTCGCGTATCTCGCCGGCATCAGTCAGGCGGCGACCGAGTACATCAACGCGACGGCGATCGGGAACCTCGATGCCGATCTGTTGCTCGGGACGTTCGAGAACTTCGAGCTCAGCGTTACGCACTTCGTCGATCACCAGAACGCGCTGTTCGAAGATCAGCTCGCACAGGCGCGCGCCGCGACGTCGCGCCAACAGGCTGCCGTGTTGCTCACGACCGGTCTGATGCTCGCGCTCAGCGTCGGGCTCGCCGCGCTGGTGATGCGGCGGCTCGATTCACACTTCCGGGCTGAGCAAGCCGCGACAGCGAATGCGAAGCGTGAGGCGGCTGCGCGACAGGAGGTGCTCGCGGTGGTGTCGCACGATCTGCGCACGCCGTTGACCACGATCATCATGGGCTCTACGCTGCTCGCCGAGGTGTTGCCGGGCGAGGACCCGACGCGCGGCCCGCAGCGACACGTCAAGGCGATCCGCAACGCGGCTGAGCGCATGACCAAGCTCATCGACGAGCTGCTCGACACCGCGCGCATCGATGCGGGGACGATCAAGCTGCACCGCTCGCCCTGCGCCGTCGGTGAGCTGCTCGACAAGGCGATCGAGCTGTTCGAGTCCCGCTCGGGGAAGAACGTGATGGTGCGCGCTGAACGGCCGCCTGTCGACACGTTCGTTCACGCGGATCCCGAGCGCGCACTGCAGATCCTCAACAACCTGATCGCGAATGCCGTGAAGTTCTCGCCCGAGGGCGGCCACGTGGTCGCGAGCGCGCGGCCCAAGGATGGCCTCGTCGAGTTCACGATCACCGACACGGGGCCGGGGATCTCGCCCGAGAAGGCGAAACATCTGTTCGAGCGCTACTGGCAGGGAGAGGGCGAGAATGAAGCCCGCCAGCTGCGTGGGAGCCTGGGCCTGGGCCTCGGCCTCGGGTTGCCGATCGCCAAGAGTCTGGTCGAGGCGCACGGTGGCCAGATCTGGGTCGAGGCGGCGCCCGGCGGTGGCTCCAAGTTTCACTTCACGCTGCCGACAGCGTGATCACTGCGCGGGTGGGACGTCGAACCCGTACCAGCGCTTGCCGAGCCGGACGAGCCACAACGATGACAGGCGCGTCTCGCCGCCGACCTTCCACGCCGTCCCGACACGGACGGCGAGCAGCTGTTCGGTGACGCGACAGCCGTCGAGGTCGGTGTCGATGATCTCGGTCTGCGTGTCTTCGAGGTGGTCGAACGTGCCGCCCTTCGGGACAGCCGCCGGTTGTGCGATCGCGCGCGCGGCGGTGTCCTCGATGCGCTTGGCCATCGTGTCGCACGCGAAGTATTTCGCGATCGCCTCGCGCGGTGGCATCTCCGCTCGGATCTTCCCGGCGTCCCCGCTTGCGAGCGCCTTTGCGAACGCCGTGGCCGCATCTTCAATGCCCACATGGCCGCCAGCGCTGGCCGTCTCGGCAATGGCGCCGCCGGGCTCTTTACCCTTGCACGCGACGACCACGAGCAAGGCGAATGCGACGAGTGAGCGTGCCATGCGGCGGTCGTAGCACGGGCAATCGGCTGCTAGCATCCGTCGATGACGCTCGTCCTCTACGTCGGCTCCAAGCGCTTCTCGTCGTGGTCGTTGCGGCCGTACCTCGCGCTCTCTCTCGCCGGTGCGCGCTTCGAGACCCGGACGATCCTCCTCGGCACACCGACGACGAAGAGCGAGATCGTAAAGGTGAACCCCGCTGGGCACGTGCCCGTGCTGCATGCCCCGGACGGTGTGATCTGGGACTCGCTCGCGATCTGCGAGTGGGCGAACGAGGCCTATCCCGAGGCGCAGCTATGGCCGGCGGATCGTGCGCAACGTGCGCGCGCGCGGTCGGTGGCGGCCGAGATGCACTCCGGGTTTTCTGGGCTCCGCACGGCGATGCCGATGGATCTGCTGTCGTCCTCGCCGGGCAAGACGCACCCACCCGCGGCGCTCGCCGACGCGCGCCGCGTCCAGGATGTATGGCGCACGGAGCTCGCCGCGAGTGGTGGGCCCTTTTTGTTCGGCGCGTTCACGATCGCCGATGCCATGTACGCGCCGGTGACCACGCGGTTCACGACCTACGGCGTCCAGCTCGATGCGGTGTGCCAGGCCTACGTCGATGCGATCGCGGCGCTGCCCGCGTTCATGGCGTGGAAGCAAGACGCCAGGGCGGAACCGCCGCGATGACGGGGCGCATCTTCCAGCTCAACGTTTCATCCGGCGGCGTGCCGAAGCTGCCGATCCGCGAGGTACGCGTCGAGCGCCTCGGGCTCGCCGGTGATCGGCACGCACATCCCAAACTTCACGGCGGCCTCAGCCGCGCGGTGTGCTTGCTCTCGCTCGAGCTGATCCAGCAGCTGCAGGCCGAAGGTCACCCGATCTGGCCGGGCTCCACGGGGGAGAACGTCACGTTCAGCGGCATCGACTTCATGGCGCTCGCCGTCGGCATGCGCCTCGCGCTCGGCGATGACGTCATCGTGCAGCTCACGCGCACGACCGAGCCGTGCAAGGTTATCGCGGGCTCGTTCCGCGACCACGACTTTCGCCGCTTCGACCACGCGAAGCATCCGAACATCACGCGGTGGTATGCGAGCGTCGAGCGCGAAGGTTCGATTTGCGTCGGTCAACCCATTCGGATCCTGTAGGCACGCCCACGGTTCGTCGTGCGAACATGCGTCGCACTCCGACGACAATCGTCGATGCGGTGCAACACGCACACCTGCAACCGAGTGATCGCTCGTGCCAACCCATCGCGATCGCCACACGGTGGCGATGAGCGATTGCTTTGAGGCCAGACGATTTGCATCCTCGATGCTCGTGAAAGGAGAACGCATGCGTCGTTCGATCATGACGAGCTTGGTCCTCGGGGCTCTGGTGTCGCCTGCCTGCAAGAAGGGCGACGACGCCAAGAGCGAAGCCGCGAACCCGACCTCCAAGACGCAAGAGACCACCGCCCGAACGTCTGGCACCGCAGCTCCTGCTCCTGCGGGGGCACAGGCGACCGGTGATCCGGTCGCTGCGGTCGGCGTTGCCGCGGGTGGCATCGAGCACGACCCCGCGGAGGGCGCGGCGGCGGTCCTCACGGCTGTCTCCGGCACCGTCGAAGTTCGCCGCGTCGGCGAGCCATCCTTCACCGCTGCCAAGGCCGACGCGCAGCTCTACGCGGGCGACACCATCCGCACGGGCGACGGTGGCACCGCGACCGTCACGCTCGCCGACCAATCCGTCGTCGAGGTAGCCGAGGTCTCGACTCTCGGCATCGGCACGCGCGCGGGCACCGCAGACCCGGCCTCCTCGGCTGCGCTCCTCGGCGGTCTCGCTCGTTTCACCGTCACCCCGCGCGCACCGGGCGAAGGCGCCTTCCGTGTCTACACCCCCGCTGGCGTCGCCGTCACCAAGGGTACCGTGTACGGCCTCGGCGTCGCCGCTTCCGGTGAGGTCAAGCTCGGCGTCGAGTCGGGCGCCGTCGATTGGCTCGGCCTCACCGCCGTCGAAGCCTCGCCGCTTTCCGTCGAGGGCGGCATGAGCACCACCACAGACGCCGAAGGCAGCGCCGCTACGCCCGTCGCGTGGCCTGCCGACGACTGGGGCACGTGGCGCGCCGACGCCGACGCCAAGCTCGAGATCGGTCCCGCCTTCGACGCGCACGCGCAGGCCCTCGCCGAGCTCGAGACGCACCTGACTACCGCGTACGCGGATCTCACGGCCGCGGCGGACACCGTCGCCACTTTCGAGGCAAGCGCTGCCGCCAACCTCGACAAGAACGACCCCGCCGCGTACGAGGCCAGCCTGCCCGACGGCGCCGCGACCATCGACGCCTCGTTCTCGCTCGCTGGCTACATCGAGGCGCTGACCTGGGCCAACGCCTCCCACGCCACCATCGCCACTGACCTTTACGTCCGCCACCCGGACATCATCACTCCCACCATCTGGGCTCCAGTTGCCCCTCGCGCCGACGCATCCGTCCTCTGGCCCAAGCGCTTCGACGTCACGGCGGGCGCCTACCTCGAGCCGCTTCGCACCCAGTATTACGTCCACCATCCGCGCGGACGCGCCAACGCGGCCTACGTCGGCATCACCGTCCCCGAGTTCTACGCGAACATCACGCCGCCTCCCGTCGAGGCACCGCACGTCCGCGCGCGCATCAAGACCAAGATCTGGATGCAGCCCGACATCAAGGTCGCGGCCTCGACGCGTCCGGTCTGGATCGCGTCCCCCGCCGCGAACTGGCGCGCCGGCGCCTCGTTCAAGCCGGCACCCTTCCGCGCGAAGGTCGGCTGGTACGCGCGCCCGCCCGAGCTCAAGACCAAGGTCCTCCTTGGCGCCGACCTCAAGGGCACATGGGACAGCAAGCTCACCCTCAAGCCACCCGCGCCGCGCGCGAGCCTCTACGCCGCGTGGTCGGTGCCCGTCGGCGCCAAGATCAAGCTCGCGGCACCTGACCTCAAGGCAGCCGCTGCCGCTCGCGCGAGCTTCCGCGCACCCGGCATCGGCGCCGGCGTGCGCGTCGGTGCGAACGTGGCTCCGCCGGACCTCCCGCCGCCGCCTGACGTCAAAGCCAAGATCGGTGTGAAGGTGCCCTCCGTGAAGATCCAAGCGCCGGCCGTCAAGGCGGGGGCGGCGATCAAGGCCAAGGCGGGCGTCGGTATCGGCGCGGGTGTAAAGGCCGGCGCGGGCATCAAGGTGAAGGCGCCGTCGATCAAGATCCAGGCGCCGTCGGTGAAGGTGAAAGCGAAGGCCGGCTTCCGCATTGGCAACTGACGCCGCGACGTAAGCAGACAGTCGCGCCCGTATCGCGCTGCGCGAGGTACGTAAGTGCGCTGTCTCCTCGCGACGTGTCGTGGATTCATGATAGCGACACCGCAGTCGTCATGAAGTACCCGTTCGTGGCGCGATCGGCATCGTCGGGTTGGTGCTCTCGGCAGACTGTCTATTCGGTGGCCCGCCGCCGGCTCCACCACGCGGGCACGCCCAGCGCTCGAGGTATCGAGCTTCGCGCTCGGCAACGGCCTGAGTGATCGACACCGTGATCGTGGCCGCGCTCGGGAACGGGAACGACACCGTGGCCGTGGTCGACACCGTGAACGAGAGCACGCAACCGGCACACCGAGCTGCCGATAGCGCCGACATGCTGCATTTCCAGAAGCTCGACGTC
>JANRKM010000059.1:0-53913 GCA_033763475.1 Kofleriaceae bacterium | reverse complement strand
TCGAACACGAGGCCGGCGACGACGCGCAGGCCGGCGGCGAACGAGCGGTCGTCGCGGCCATCGTCGTAGGAGATCAGGCGCACGCCCGGACCGACGTAGAACGGAAGCACGAAGCTCTCGCGTTCCTGGAGGATGAACGGGTGAAAGACGTAGTCGGCGTGAAGCTGGAGACCACCGCCGAAGAACGCGAAGCCCACCGCTGCTTGAATGGCTTGATCGTCCTTCAAGTAGAGCTTGGCGGAGAGGCCGGTTGGCTCGCCGAGGATGATGCCGAGGCCGAGCGTGCCCTTGTCGACGCCGCGCATGCCTTCTCCGTCGTCGGCGGCGAAGGCCGGCGTGGCGAGGGCGGCGAGCACGGCAACAGCGAGGACGGACCGCATGACTCGACGCTAGCTGGCCCCGCTCCCGGGAGCAACTTCAGGAGCCGCGCAGAAGGCGCGCGAGCTTGTTTCGGCTGATCCCCAGGGCGCGCGCGGCGGCCGACTGGTTGCCCCCCTCGCGATCGAGGACCGCACGCGCGTAGCGGCGCTCGGCCTCCTCGAGCGAGAGGTCGGGTGGCAACGCGATCGCATCGGGATCGTTGGGGAGCGGCGGCACGATCGGCAGGCTGAGCGCGGACTCACTCGGAATCGCGACCTGCGTGGTCGCGCGGCGCGGCTCGAGGCCGAGGTCCTTGACGCCGATCGTCGGGCCCTGTCCGAGGACGACCGCGCGCTCGATGGTGTTCTCGAGCTCGCGCACGTTGCCGGGCCACGGATAGGCGGCGAGGGCAGGGCGCGCGTCGGCGGCGAGCCGCATGTTGCCCTTGCGATAGCGGCGCGTGAACTGATCGATGAAGTGGGTCGCGAGGTCGGCGATGTCGTCGCCACCGCGGGCGCGCAGTGGCGGAATCTCGATCTCGACGACGCGCAGGCGGAAGTAGAGGTCGCTGCGGAACTGGCTCGCGTTCGCCATCGCAGCGAGGTCGCGGTTGGTGGCGGCGACGATGCGGACGTCGGCGTTGAGGGTCTCGCGGCCACCCACGCGCTCGAATGCGCGCTCCTGCACGAAGCGGAGGAGCTTGCCCTGCAGGGGCAACGGCAGCTCGCCGATCTCGTCGAGGAACAGCGTGCCTCCGTGCGCGGCCTCGACCTTGCCGATCACCCGGCTGTCGGCGCCCGTGTACGCGCCGCGCTCGTGTCCGAACAGCTCGCTCTCGACGAGCGCGGCGGGTAGCGTCGTGCAGTCGACGTGGATGAAGGGTGCATCGCGGCGCGAGCTGTTGACGTGGATCGCGCGCGCGAGCAGGCCCTTGCCCGTTCCGGTCTCGCCGTGGAGAAGAACCGTGGCGTCGGTCTGTGCGGCGCGCACGATCATCTCGTAGACCGCGGCCATCTCCCGCGACGTGCCGATGACGTGGTTGAATCGGCCGCGCAGCGACATGCCGCGCTGCTCGTCGTTACCGCGGAGAGTGGTGTAGTCGATCGCGCGCCCGATCTGCTCGGCGAGTTGCTGGATGAACTCCTCGTCGCGCGACGTGAACGCCGCACCTGCGGGTCGCTTGTTGAGCACCTGCAACACGCCGCGAATCTGCGCGCGTCGCACGATCGGCGCCGACAGGATCGAGGAGGTGCGGTAGCCGATCTTCTGCGCGATCTCGTCGGCCCACCGCGGGTCGGACTGTGCGTCGCGGATGTTGACGAGCTCGCCGGTCGCGGCGACGTGGCCGACGACGCCCACGCCCGGCGGCACGCGCAGCTCCGGAAGCTCGGGCAGGGTGGCGACGCGCGTGCGGATCTCGCCGGTGGCGCCGTCGATCAGCCACAGCGTCGCGCGGTCGGCGCCGAGCGCACGCGCGACGCGATCGGCGAAGGTCGCGAGCAGGTCATCCAGCTCGACCTCTCCAGCGATCATCGCGCCGAGATCCGTCAGCAGCTCGAAGCGCTGCTCGTGCTCGCTCATCCGAGCCTTGATCATCGCATACGTCATGCAGCGGCGGCGCGCTCCGCGTCCCGCGCATTCAGCACCATCCCCTCGCGCGCGGCCACGGTGCCCGGCAGCTCGCGCGCGGCGTCGGCCTCGAGCTCCGCGAGCTGCGCATCGGTGCGCCCCGGATCGTGATGGAAGAGCACCAGCTGCGGCACGCCGGCGGCGCGCGCGAGCTCGGCGCCCGCGAGCCACGTCGAGTGGCCCCAGCCAACCTTGGCCGGATACTCCTCGGGCGTGTACTGCGCGTCGTAGATCAGGATGTCCGCACCCGCCGCCAGCTTCTTGAGCGTCGGATCGACACACGCGAAGTGTTCGGTGTCCGTTGCATAGACGATCGAGTGCCCCGCGTGCTCGAGGCGAAAGCCGTACACGGGATCGGGGTGGTTGAGCTTGGCCATAGTGATCGTGATGTCACCGATCTCGAAGCGATCGTTGGCGCGCAGCTCGCGCGTGGTCACCTGACCGCCGAGCTCGTCGAACGCAACGGGGAAGAACGGCGCGCGAAACAGCTCGCGCATCGACGCCTCGAGCGGCATCACGCCGTTCGGCCCACTCGCGATCTCGACGCGGTGGCCAGGTACGTAGATCGGCGTGAAGAACGGCAGACCCGCGACGTGGTCCCAGTGCAGGTGGCTCAAGAGGATGGTCGAGTGGCGCGGGCCTTTGGTCATCCGCTCGTCGCCGAGCACGCGCAGGCCGGTGCCGGCATCGAGGATGATGCGCGTGTCGCCGGCGCAAACCTCGAGACATGCGGTGTTTCCGCCGGCGGTCTTGTCCGCACCCGGCGTGGCGATCGAGCCGCGAACGCCGAGGAATCGTACAGTGAGATCGTGGGTGGTCATCGCTAGCCTCCTTCGCAGTACGGCAGGAGGTAGAGCAGCTTCGATGCCAGCCGTGATTTCAGAGGCTTAGCCGCATCAGCGCCAGCGCCTGCTCCATTTCGAAGCAGGACGTGGTTCGTCTCGACGCAGGCTAGAAGCAGCGCTCCTAGGCGACCTCGCGCCGTCGCAGTGCCTGGCGCACGAGCCGCAACAGATCCAGCGCCGAGGTGCGCGCGACGTGCAGCGCGGCGACCACGTACGCCGTCGCGCCGACGAGGATGTCGACGACGAGGACGATCGCGGGGTGCTCGAGGTCGAGCGCGTACAGGCCGAGACGCGATGCGGTCACCGCGAGGGCCATCACGCCGCACGCAACCAGCGGTTGCACGAACCCTGCAAGCAAGCGCACCGGCGACACGCCCTCGCGCACGACGACGAGGACACCCGCCGCTGCGGTCACGCCGAATGCGATACCGACCGCTCCGGCCGCGGCGCGTAACCCGAGCGGCTGGAGCGCGACGATCCCGGCGAGCAGCAACGCGACCTTGGCGACCTCGAGGAACATGAGGCGATTGGTCTTGCCCTCCGCTTCGAGGAACGCGGACATCACCCACGTGATCGGGCGGAACACCGAGAGCGTGGTCAGCACCGCGAGGAGGGGCGCGACTTCCTGCCAGTCATTCGCGGGCAGCAGCAGAGCGATCAGCGGATACGCGACCAGACCGAGGCCGATGGCGAGCGGGAAGATCACGAGGGATAGCAGCGCCGACGAACGCTCGAGGGCCGCAGGCCTCCGCTCGCGCGGGAGCGTGGCCATCGACGGCATGAGCACGAGCGCGATCTGCTCGCCGACCTGGATCGCCGGGATATCGGCGAGGTTGTAGGCCATGTTGTAGGTGCCGACCGCGCCGGTGCCGAAGAAGTGCGAGATGGCGAGCTTGTCCCAGTAGCGCGACGCGGAGTGCGCGATGCCTTGCACCCCGAGCGGCACGCCGAACTTGAGCATCGCGACGATGCGGTCCTTGCGCAGCGGCGTTGGCGTCGCCCAGCTCGCGAAGCCGACCGCGCGGATCAGGATTCCGACGACGACGATCGACTGGATGATGTTCCCGTAGACGATCGACATGCCGCCGTGTCCCGTCGCGGCGAACGCGATCGAGCTCGCCATGAATGCGAACTCGCCGAGCATCAACCCGAGGCCCGTGGCCCGGAAGTTCATCTGGCGCGTGAGGACACGCTCGGGAACCGCGCCGATCCGGCGGATGAAGATCGCGAACGCCATGCCCGGGATGAAGGCGTAGGCCTCGGGCGCGCCGAACAACGGCGTGAGGTACGGGCCGAGCAGCGTCAGTACGCCGAAGGAAAACAGGCCGAGCACGACGTAGAACACCGTCGCGTGCCAGGTGACCTCGGTGGCATCCGGGCCGCGGCCATACACCACCGCGTACTGCCCGAAGCCCCAGATCGTGATCCAGTTGAGGGTCATGCACAGGATGGTCGCGTCGGCAACCTCGCCGATCACGTCGGGCGCGAGGAAGCGCGTCATGACGAGCGTGCCGATCACGCCGACCGCGCGTCCACCGATGCTCGCGAACACCGTCCACAGCGCGCCGCGCGCGGCCTTTGTCGCAAGCGACATCGCGCGGGCAGAAGTGCACGCGCTATGCCGCGCGATCCTCGCGTCTTCCTGGGATGACGTGTGACGCGAGCGCGCGACCGTAGCGGCCCGTCACAGGAACCGGCGAAACCGGTAGCTAAGCCACGCGAGTGCCTTCCGCCACCACGGTAGGACGCTCCATGCGTGCTCGTCGAACAGGTCGCAGTTGATCGCGACCTGCTCGAAGTTGCGTGCCAGCGCCTGCCCGATCTGCGTATCGAGGATCTCGACGTTGACCTCGAGGTTCGAGAACCGGCTCTGGGCGTCGAGGTTGTAGCTCCCGATCGTCGACCACGTCGTGTCGACGGTGGCGGTCTTGGCGTGCATCATCGGACCGCGCCAGCGCAGGATCTTCACGCCCGAGCGCGCGAGGCCCTTTAGCGCGTACAGGCTCGCCCACTCGATCAAGCGCACGTCGGAGCGACCGGGGACCATCACGCGCACGTCGAGCCCGCGCCGCGCAGCTCGCGATAAGGCGCGCCGCAGCTGGCGGTCGGGCAAGAAGTAGGCGTTCTGGATCATCACCGAGAGCCGGGCCGAGCGCAGCGCGTGGAGGTACGCGCGGCGGATCGTCCCGCGCGAGCGCACCCGCGTGTTGTCGAGCAGCCGCACGTACGCGCCGCCGTCTCCAGGAACGGCACTCACCGTCGGCGCGATCGGCCGGTAGTAGGCGCCGCCCGCGCGCATCCACGTGCGGCGAAACATGCGCGCGAGATCGAGCACGATGGGCCCGGTCACGCGGCAGTGTATGTCGTGCCAGCCCTTCCCGCCGTCGGCCGCCGAGGCGTAGTCGTCGGAGATATTGATGCCACCCGTGAAGGCGACGCGATCGTCGACGACGAGGATCTTGCGGTGGTCGCGGTGGCTCAGCCGGAACTTGCGGCGCCACGGCGCGATCGGATTGAAGCACACGACCTCGACGCCCTCCTGCCGCATGCCGTTGATCCAGGTTTCCGACAAACCGAGCGAACCGACCGCGTCGTAAAGGAGGCGCACGTCGACGCCGGCGCGTGCACGCTCGATCAAGGCCGCCTTGAACCGCTCGCCCGTGTCATCCGCGACGAGGATGTACGTCTCGAACGAGATCGACGTCGTGGCCGCGGCGATCGCCCCGAGCATGGCCGGGAACACCTCGTCACCGGCGGCGAGCACCGAGACCTCGCAGCCGTGCCGCCACCGCTGTTGCGTGCGCGCGTACGGCGCGAGCTCGCGCGGCAGCGTGACGATGAGCGCCCGCGAGGGATCGTCGCGAACCACCTCCGGCACCGCCCCGGGTTCGGGCGCTGCGCTCATGGACGGTAGGTCACCGCCACGATCGTGTATTCGAGCTCGCCCTTGGGCACGCGCGCGGTCACGGTGTCACCCTCGCGCTTGCCGAGGAGCGCCCGCGCGACCGGCGAGTCGATGCTGATGAAGCCGCGCTCGAGGTCGGACTCGTCCGCGCCCACGATTCTGTAGGTCTTCTCGTCACCTTCCTCATCCTCCACCGTGACATACGCGCCGAAGAACACACGCTTGGGATCGGTCGGAGGTTCGGTGACGATGCGCACCTCTTCGAGGCGCTTGGACAGAAACCGCACCCGGCGGTCGATCTCGCGCAAGCGCCGCTTACCGTAGATGTACTCGGCGTTCTCGCTGCGGTCGCCGAGCGCAGCGGCATCCGCGACTTGTTGCGTGACGCGCGGGCGCTCCACGGTCCACAGGAAGTCGAGCTCGGAGCGCAACTTCTTGGCACCTTCGGGCGTGATGTACGCGGTTCGTTTCGCGATCTTGGATGGCTCGCCATCGGCATCGGCGGAATCATCGCGACGACGCATTCAGCGCAGCATATCCGGTATGCTCCGCGCCGGCGCCTGATGGGCACGGAGATCCTGATCGTCCTCGCGTTCCTCATCGGCAATGGCCTGTTTGCCGGTGCGGAGATCGCGGTCCTGTCGGTGCGCGCGACCCGACTCCGGGAGTTCATTCGCCGCCGCGACAAGAATGCGCTCGCGATCAAGACACTGCGGGACAACCCGGAGCGCTTCCTCGCCACGGTCCAGATCGCGATCACGCTTTTCGGTACGGCGGCCTCGGTGTACGGCGGCGCCTATATCGAGCCGCTGATCGCGGAGCGCCTTCACGACATCGGGCTCGGGCACAAGACGTCGCTCGTCCTCGTCATCATCATGATCGTCTACATCGAGCTCGTGGTCGGCGAGCTCGTGCCGAAGTCGCTCGCGCTCCGCTACTCGGATCGCTACTCGTTCATGGTCGCGCGGCCGTTGGTACTCATGTCCAACGTGTTCCGGCCGATCGTGTGGCTGCTCACCGCATGCTCGAACCTCGTGCTGCGGTTCTTCTCCGACAAGACCACGTTCACCGAGGCGCGGCTGTCGAAGGACGAGCTGCAGCAGCTGGTCGAAGAGGCGGCAAAGACCGGCTCCGTCGATCCGCGCGCCAGCGAGATCGCGTCCCGCGCCCTTGGGTTTGGCGAGGTCACCGTCGCCGAGGTGATGGTGCCGCGCGGGCGGGTCGTCGCGCTTCAACGCGGCCTGCCTCCCGACAAGATCCAGGAAGCGATCCTCGAGGAAGGCCACAGCCGCATGCCGGTCTACGACGGCAGCATCGACAACATCGTCGGCTACGTCGTCGCGCGCGACGTGCTCGCGATCGCGTGGCAGAAGGGCCTCGTCGTGCTCGAGGACATCCTGCGTCCGCCACACAAGGTGCCCGAGTCGGCGCGCGCGCTCGATCTATTGCGCGAGATGCAGCGCCGCCGCACGCAGATGGCAGTGGTGGTCGATGAAAGTGGTGGGCTCTCGGGCCTCGTCACCACGGAGGATCTGATCGAAGAGCTCGTCGGCGACATCATGAGCGAAGACGACGTGCCCGAACAGTTCTTCACGCGCGAGCCATCGGGCACGATCCTCGTGCAGGGCTGGGCGTCGGTGCGCAAGGTCAACCGTGACCTGCATCTCGATCTGCCCGTGGGTAAGGACCGAACGACAATCGCGGGTCTCTGCATGTCGCTGGCTCAGGCCATTCCGCAGGCTGGCGAGCGGCTGACGACCGACAACGGGACCGTCCTCGAGGTCATCGAATCGTCCCCACGTCGCGTTCGGCGCGTACGAATCCATCCGGTCGTAACCTCCGAGGAGGAGGAATCGGCCGTCGATGGGAGCTCACCCGAATAGCAAAAAAGTGGTCGAGAACTGGTACGCGGACCGAAGCGCCGACCTTCCTTGATCCTGTAGTATCGGTGTCGATGACGGTCCTCGCGCGCGACGCTGTCGCGTCAGACCATCTTGTCTACGCTTGGCCGTTTCCCATCGGTCCCGAGTGTGAAGTCTCGTGCGCCGACGACGAGCAAGTCGTGATGTGCCCCGCCTGGATGGTCGGTGACCGGCTTGGCCCGGGACGCCACCGCTGGCGTACGCCGGATCCGTCGCGGCCCGTCGGTGCCTACTTCGTACTGACCGCACCTGTCGAAGTCTCGTTCGACATGGTCACGAGCTTCATCATCCCCTCGACGGGCATGCCGGTGCGGCTGCGCGCGTCGGGCTCATTGCAAGTTCGCTGCTCCGACCCCGGGCTCCTCATCGCGCAGTTCGTCGGGCTGCCGTTCGACCACATCAATGAGGGTGTGCTCCGCAGCGTATCGCGGAGCGTCGAGCGCATGATCGCGCGGCTGCTCACGCGGCGCGCGGTGATGTCGGGGACGCCGGTCGCGGTCACCGACCCCAACATGGTGCCGAGCATCGTCGAGGAGCTGATCGCCTATAACCCGACCGCGGGTGCCGTGTTCGGCGTGGAGCTCATCCGCATGGGCTACCTCGTGATCGTGGCCGACGACGGGACGTCGCCCTATCTCGCGCTCCCCGCCAGCAACCAGGGGTGGCCGCAACCGCAGCCGCAAGCGTACGCCAACGGCTACCACCGCGACTCGGCACCGACGGCACCGCCGCCGATCGCGCAGGTCATGCAGCCGATGCAGCAGCCGGTGCAATCGGGCCCGCAATACGCGCGCCCGGTGACCCCGATGACGGAGACGATTCGCAGCATGGCGGCGGTGCAGCCGCCCGACGAATCTCCGACGGACATCGACACGCCCACGCTCGGACGGTTCAACCCCCACGCGCCGCCGACGCAGGCGTCGGGCGAGATCGTCGCGCGCCATTCGACCGCGCCTCCGACCGCGGTCTCGGGCGAGATCGGGGGGCGCCCGTCGTCCCCGGTCGTGCCTTCGTCGCAGCCAGGGCCGCCGCTCGCCGCGGTCTCGGGCGAGATTGGGGTGCGCCCGTCGTCTCCCGTGATCACGCCGCAGCCGGGCCCGTCGGTCATTGCCGTGTCGGGCGAGATCGTCGCGCGCCATTCGACGGTGCCCCCAGGGGCTTCCGCGGCCGCACCGCAACCGGGCCCCCCCGCCGCGGTGGTGTCGGGCGAGATCGTTCCGCGCCAGTCATCCGTGCCGCCGGCCGAGCCGCTTTCTGCAGCCGCGCCGCAGCCGGGCCCCCCTGTCGCGGTGGTGTCGGGCGAGATCGTGCCGCGCAAGTCCTCCGTGCCGCCCGTCGCGGCCGTTGCGCCCGAACCTGCACTCGCCCCAGCGCCAGCCCCCATCGCAGGGACGCCACCCGGGCCGCCTGTCGATGCGGTTTCGGGCGAGATCAAGGCGGCGCGCAATGCACCCACCTTGCCGATGGCGCCGTTGCCTAAGGTGACGCCGCCGATCGGTGTCGACACGGCGGCCGCGAAGCCAGCGTCGGTGACTCCTCCGCCCCGCCCGCGGCAGAGGCCGACGTTGCCGCCTCCACTGCCGTCGCTGCCGCGGAAGGCACCCGCCGAGGCGGTCGCGGCACCACCGGCCGGCGACACGACGCGCTCCGACGCGCCGAAGGTGCCGCCGGCAGTTGCGGCGCCCTCGCCTACATCTGTACCCGCCCCGGTACCCGCCCCGGCACCCGCCCCGGCACCCGTCACGGCGGCCGCTCCCTCGCCGGCACCGGCACCCAAAGCACAGGCAAGCTCGTCGTCGGATACGACGGCCGAGCCCGCGCGCGGTTCCGTGAACAGCGGCATGGGCGCGACGCCCGCCAGTGGTGTCGTCGGTGGCGAGATTCCGCAAAAGGTCGCGCCGGGGCAGCGCGTGCTCGTACCCGGGCCGAACGGTCTCATGCAGTCGGCGACCGTGCGCCAGCTCCTGCAGGGCTACTACGAGCTCGAGGTCGGCAGCTCCGGCCAGACGATCTGGGTGCCAATCGGCGGCGTCGTCCCCGAGCAGCTCTAGAAGCTGGTCGGTTAGCGGATCCGGGGGTCACGTGTCACGTGTCACGTGCTCGTCCACGTCCACGATCCGCGGCACAACTTTGCTCAGCATGCCGACGATGCGGACCAACAGCAACTTCGCGTATCGGCCACCGGCCTAGCGTGGTTGCGGCCCAGATCGTGGACGTGGACGAGCACGTGACACGTGACACGAGCACGACGAAAGTCCTTAACTGCCAGCATTGGCTCTAGAAGTCGGTCAGGCCTAGCTGAAAGTAGACCTCGGGCGCGCGCGCTTCGATGCCGTACGCGATGTCGAGGCCGAGCAGCGGAAGCACGACCGCTTTGACGTAGATGCGGAAGCCAGCCCCGACGTCGTTGCGCCACCACCCGGTGCCCGCAACGTGGCCGGGTAGGTAGTCGCGGCGCGGATCCGTGCGCGGGCGGAACAGACCTGCGTAGCCCGAGTCCCAGAACGCGACGGCGCGGAACGCGAACGTGCGCCACTTCGCGAGCGGCACCGAATATTCGGCGCGCGCGAGCGAGCGCAGATCGCCCCGGAAGCGATCCTGCGCGTAGCCGCGCAGATCACCGACGCCGCCGAGCGACTGCTCCTCGTGAAACGGTAGCTCGCGGCCAACGCCGAGGATGCTGCGCAGCTCGAGCTGATGCTCCGCGAACAGGCGCCAGCTGTAATACGCGCGCAGCGTGGCGATGCTGTAGTCGTAGTCGTCGAGCCCGGGGATGGTGGTGTCGCCGACGAGCTGCAGGAACGCTCCCCAGCGCACGCCGTACCGGTAGTGGCGTGCGTCGAGAGTGAGCCGCCATTGCGCCGAGACGTCCCAGCCATTCTTCTCCGGTGGCGTCAGTGGCTGGTCGGGCGCGTCGGGGGCATGGGCGTTGGTGAACGAAACGTTGGCGCCGCGCAACCGGAGGTCGGTGGTGAGCCACCATGCGAAGCGCCAGCCGATGAGCAGGCCGCCGCCAAGATACGTGGTGGTGCTCTCGCGGGCGACGTCGTTATTCGTGGGGGCGTCGCGCGGGTTCGCGAACTCGCGCACGACGCGTCGGTACGAGTAGAAGTCGTAGCGATAGATCAGCGGCGTGCCGGCGACCGACGGATCGAGGTACGTGCCGAACAACATCGAGTCGCGGTCGCCGATCTGTCCGTACAGAAGCAGCTTCTGGTTCTGTCCGCGGAGGTTGTTCTCGGCGAAGCCCACGCCCAGCGCGCGCGCACCGGCGAGCACGTAGAGCGTGGGCGCAATGATCCATGAGTGCTTGTCCTTGACCGTCGCAACGACGAGATAGCCTCCGGCGGCGCGCTCGAGGCTGACACTCACCGTCTCGAACAGCTCGCTCGACAAGAACGCCTGATGCAGCCGCGGTAGGTCGGACGGGCCGATGTCATCGCCGAGGTCGATGCGCGACAGATAGCGCGCGGTCCGCTCCGTGGTCTTGGTCTTCCCGCGCATGCGGAACCCGATCACCGGCAGACGCTCCTCGGCGATTGATTCTCGCTCGGCATTCGCCTCGCTGCGCGCCCCGGCCGAGCCGGGACCTCCGTCCGCATTCACTTCGGCGGCGAACGAAGCGAGCGCGACCATGACGACAACCGCGCGCAGGCTTACTTCTTCTTCTTGCCGGGGAGGATGCCCATCAGCTTGGCGATGATGCCGAGCATGATCTCGTCGGCGCCACCACCGATCGAGAGCAGGCGGTTGTCGCGATACGCGCGCGCGACAGGGTTGTCCCAGGTGAAGCCCATGCCGCCCCAGTACTGGAGGCACGCATCGGAAACCTCGCGCGACAGCCGTCCGGCCTTGAGCTTGGCCATCGACGCGAGCATGGTGACGTCCTTGCCGCCGACGTATTCCTCGACGGCGCGATAGATCAATGAACGCAGGAGCTCGACTTCCGTCTTGAGCTCCGCCATGCGGAAGTGAATGGACTGGTTGTGGATGAGCGGCTGCCCGAACGTCTCGCGGTCGCGGCAATACGCGATCGTCGCGTCGATGATGCGGTCCAGGCCGCGCACGCAGCCGATGGCGCCGCACAGGCGTTCCTCCTGGAACTGCACCATCTGCATCATGAAGCCCATGCCTTCTTCGCCGATGCGGTGGCGCTGCGGCACGCGCACGTTGTCGAAGAACACGGGGCACGTGTCCGAGGCGCGCATGCCGAGCTTGTCGATCTTGGGCCCGATCTCGATGCCCTTGAGCTTGGTGGGCACGATCACGAGCGTCTTGTTGGCGTGCACGGGGCCTTCGCCGGTGTTGACGAGGAGGCACAACCAGTCCGCTTGCGCGGCGTTCGTGATCCACATCTTGGAGCCGCTGATGACGTAGTCGCTGCCGTCCTTCTTCGCGACGGTCTTGATCGCGGCGACGTCGGAGCCACCGCCCGCTTCGCTCACCGCGATCGACGTGACCATGTCGCCCGTGATCGCCGGCGCGAGGAACTCACGTTTGAGCTCGTCGGCGCCCCAGCGCGCGAGTGCGGGCGTGGCCATGTCGGTCTGCACGCCGATCGCCATCGGAATCGCGCCGGCGGTGCAGTTGCCGAGCTCCTCCGTGGCCGCTGCCTGATACGAGTAGTCGAGGCCCATGCCACCGTAGGCTTCGGGCTTGTTCACGCCGAGCAGGCCCAGCTTGCCGGCCTTCTTGAACACCTCGTGCGCGGGGAACGCGCCAGCCTTCTCCCACTCGTCCACGTGCGGATTGACTTCCTTCTCGATGAAGTCGCGGACAGTGCGGCGCAGCTGGTCGTGTTCTTCGGTGAAACGCATGCGGTGTCTACCGTACCTCGACTCGGGCCTACTAAGGTCCCGAGATCAGGCGGGATAACTTTGGAGTTTCATGACTCCGGAGTCCGTGCGACCGTTTCGGACGCATGATTCCGCTCCTCATCAAGGTCCGGCTCATGACGATGGCGATGTCGGGTTGGATGGCGGCGTCGAGCCCGGTCCCCGTACCGATGGCGGCCATCGGCAACGCGTTCGAGATGCGCGCGGCGACGCCCGTCGAGGTGAAGCTGTACGACGAGAACCTGAAGGTGCACGCAACGGTGCTCATCGACCATCAGGGCAACAGCGACGCCGACACGACCAAGGAGATCCGGCATCTATTCCGTTGCCGCACCACGAACGCAGAGCGTGCGATCGCGCGCCGCACCCTGCTCATGCTCGCGGACGTCGCGGAGATGTACGAAGGCAAGACGATCGAGTTCGTGTCGGTGTATCGCCGGCAGCGCGGCGAGTCATGGACCTCACCACATCGTGACGGCCGCGCGATCGATTTCCGGATCCGCGGCGTGAACCTGCGCGAGATCCGCGACTACCTGTGGCGCAAGTACAGCGAGGTCGGCATCGGCTGGTATCCGAGCGAGCAGTTCGTGCACATGGACACCCGCCCCACGATGCGCGACACGTCGTGGACGTTCCTGCACGGCAAGAACAAGTACAATCCGTACTGGGCCACGCTCGCGCGCAAGCCGGCACCACCGCCGCAAGCACGACGTCCCGGATCCTGATTGATCTCGCGGTTCGCTCCTTCGACGACGGGTGAAGCTCACCCGGGCACGCTGCTGTCCGCGCTGCTGGTGTGGCTCGACGCGCGCGCCCGCGGCGGCAAGGCGCTGCTGCGACTCGAGGACCTCGACACCACGCGCACCAAGGCCGTCTGGGCAGCGCAACTCGTCGATGCGTGTCGTGACCTCGGGCTCGACTGGGACGAGACCATCGTCCAGACCGCGCGCGGGCCTGCCCACGAGGCAGCGCTCGATCGCCTCGCGGCGTCCGGGCGGCTGTATCCGTGCGCGTGCAGCCGCGCGGACCGCACCGGCGGCCGGCGTTCACCCGACGGCGGCTGGGCGTACGAGAACACGTGTCGCGGGCGGCCACTGGTCGGCGACTGGCGCGCTGCCACCGAGCCGCTGCGCGCGCGCCTCGACGACGATCGCGTGGAGCTCGTCGACGATGGCGGCCTGGAGCTCTCGCAGACGCCCGCACGCGACATGGGGGACCCGATCGTGCGGCGGCGCGACGGCGTGATCGCATATCAGCTCGCGGTGGTGGTCGATGACGCCGACGAAGGTGTGACCCATGTGGTGCGCGGCCGCGACATCGCGACGTCGACGGCCACGCAGGTGATGCTGCAGCGCGCGCTCGGGTTGCCGACGCCGCACTACCGCCATCACTTCTTGCTGCTCGAACATCAGCGCGGCGACAAGCTCGCCAAGCTGCACGGCTCGATTCCGTATTCGACGCTGCGGGCGCATCACGATGGGCCCACGCTGTGCGGCCTGCTCGCGCATGCAGCCGGGCAGCTCCCTGCACCGCGCCCGTGCACGCCGAACGAGCTGATCTCGAGCTTCGACTGGACCCGCGTGCCGCGCGAGGATCGCGTCGCGGTGCTCGCGCCGACCGGGCTCGTCATCAGCTGACGGACGAGCGCCCGACGGTGCCAGGGGAACGCGGTTTGCACTCACCTCGGGCATGGCGGCCATCCAGTCCATCCTCGTACCCATCGACGGCTCGACCCCATCACTCGCCGCGCTCGACCATGCGATCGCGGTGGCGGAGGATACCGGTGCGACGATCACGATTCTTCACGTCGATGTCGACGAGGAATTTCGCGTAGGCTCCACGAGTCCTCTCGCTGCTCGGCAGCGCGAAGAGCTCGATGACGCGCTCGAGCAAGCGATCCGCGGAGCCCAGATCGACCTCGGCGATCGGGCCCGACGACTGGACATCATCGGCGATCAGTTGCGGACGATCCTCGAGACCGCCGGGGCAGGCCCCTACGACCTGATCGTCATGGGCACGCACGGCCGCTCGGGACGGCTGCGCTCGATGCTGGGAAGCGTCGCAGAAGGAATCGTACGCAACGCGCCATGCCCGGTGCTGACCGTGCGCGAGACAAGCCAGGGCTATCAGTCGTTCGCCGAGCGGCGACACGGGCGCCCGACCGTCGCCGAACAGGCAGAGCACCGCCCTCACTGAGAGCGCTCGAGCGATGGCCGCTGACCGAGCGTTCGAGATCGGAGGAACGCTCGTCGTCGCCGGGTGCGGGTTGCTCGCGCTCGCAACGGCGGCAGCCCAGACCGTGTCGATTCTTCGCCTCGATGAGGGCACCGAGCGCGTGCGCGTGATCGCCCGCGCCATCCGCGAGGGCACCTCCGCTTTCTTGCGGCGCGAGTACGCGGTTCTGTTCGCGCTGGGTGGCCTGCTCGCCACGCTCATCGTCGTCGCGTTTAGCGGGGCTGACCACGGGCGCGCGCTCGCGTTCGGCTTCGTCCTCGGCGCTGCGGGAAGTGCCGCTGCCGGCGCGCTCAGCGTCCTCGTCTCGGTTCGGGCCAATGCGCGTGGGGCGACGATCGCGGCGCGCGGCGACCTGCGCTCGACGGTGCGCGTTACCTTTCGTGCGGGCAGCGTCACCGGCCTCGCGGTTGCGGGGCTCGCGGTGCTCGTGCTGGTCGCGTGCTTCTGGTGGTTCGGCGGTGACGTGCTCGCGATGTCCGGCGTGCTGGTCGGCGCTTCGTTCATCAGCCTCGTGGCGCGTGTCGGGGGCGGCATCTACACCAAGGGCGCGGACGTCGGCGCGGATCTCGTCGGCAAGCTCGAGCGCAAGCTCCCCGAGGACGATCCTCGAAATCCTGCGGTCATCGCGGATAACGTCGGCGACAACGTCGGAGACGGCGCGGGCACCGCCGCCGACCTGTTCGAGACCTACCTGGTCACGGCGGTCGCAGCGATGCTGCTCGGTCAGTTGATCGAAGGTGTGCGCACGCAGTTCCCCAACGCGGTGCTGTTCCCGTTGGCGGTCGTCGGGTGTGGGATCCTCGCGACGATCGCGGGGAGCGCGGTCGTCCGCATGCGTCCTCGTGGCGCGGTCACGAGCGCGCTGTTTCGCGGTCTGGTCGCGACCATCGGCGTCGCGGCGCTCGGCCTCGTCGCCCTCGTGCATTGGTTGATGGAAGGGAACGTCGGCGTGCTGATCGCCGTGCTGACGGGGCTCGCCGTCGTCGTCGCGCTCGTCGGATCGATCAGTCACTACACGTCGTCGCATGGTGGCGCGGTCGCGCGGATCGCCAGCTCGGCGAAGAGCGGCGCCGGTCCCGTGGTGATCACCGGGCTTTCGATCGGGCTGTCCTCGGTCTGGATCCCGGGGCTCGTGATCGCGGCGGGCACCTTGATCGCCTTCCTCGCGACGGGGCTGACCGATGGTCAGCTCGACTCGGCCCTCGGCCTGTACGGAATCGGGCTCGCGGCCACCAGCATGCTCGCGATGGTGGGGATGATCCTCTCGCTCGACGCGTTCGGGCCGATCGCCGACAACGCGGGGGGGATCGCCGAGATGGCGGCGCTGCCGGCGAGCGCGCGGACCATCACCGATGCTCTCGACGCGGCGGGCAACACGACCAAGGCGATCACCAAGGGCTATGCGATCGGCTCGTCGGCACTCGCCGCGCTGTCGTTGTTCGCGGCGTTCACGTTCGCAGCCGCACACGAGCTCGGCCTCACGTGGAGCCAATTTACCCAGCGGCTCACGATCGACAATCCTGTCGTCGTCGTCGGCCTGATGATCGGTGCGCTCCTGCCGTTCTACTTCGCGTCCTTGCTGATGCGAGCGGTGGGGGTCGCGGCGAACGCGGTGGTACAGGAGGTTCGGCGTCAGCTCACGGAGATCCCCGGACTCGCGACTGGCGAAGCGCGCCCGGAGTACGGCGCCTGCGTCGCGATCGTCACGTCCGCGGCGCTTCGACAGCTGATCGCCCCAGGCATCCTCGCCGTCGTCTCGCCGCTCGCCGTCGGTTTCCTGCTCGGTCCGGCGGCGCTCGCCGGTCTGTTGCTCGGCGTGGTGATCGCGGGGTTCCCGCTCGCACTCGTGCTGACGACCAGCGGCGCGGCCTGGGACAACGCGAAGAAGTACGTCGAGGCAGGTCACCTCGGTGGCAGACATTCGCCTGCGCACGAAGCGGCGATCGTCGGCGACATCGTGGGCGATGCGACGAAGGACGCGGCGGGACCGGCGATCAATCCGCTGGTCAAGGTCGTGAACACCGTCGCACTGTTGTGCGTCGGCTTGGTCGCGGATCGCGGCATCTAGCGCCAGTCGACGCCGAGCTCCACGAGCATCGCGCGATCGCGTGCACCGGCGACCAGCTCGGTGAGCCCTTGCTCGAACCGCGCGCCCGCGGTGAGGGGCGTCGACGGGAACGCGACCTCGAGTGCTATCGCGGCACCCGCACCCGCGCGTCGCACGGGCACCATGTCGCGCTCGTCGGCGAACCGCAGGTCCCCGCGGAGCTGGCCGATCACGGCAACGGCGAGCGCGCGCTGTGCGACCAGCGTGGTGCCCGCGCCGACGCTCGCACCGATGGTGTCGATCGACGATGCCGCCGTACCGCCCCGGCGCGACCAGTCGAGGCGCGCGGCGAGGAACACGGCCTCGGTGAGCCGGAAGCGCGCGGCGGCGGCCAGCGACGGGCGATACGAGGCCGCGGTCGCGCCGTCGTCGAACCTGCCGCCACCGACGCGCACGCCGAACCACGGGCGCGGTCCCGGGCCATCGCGGAGCGCGAACGGATCGTCGAGGTCCGGGCCGAGCCGCGGGCCCACTTCGCCGCGCAGCTTGCCGCGGATCATCGAGGGGCGCTTGATGTCGGGCGGTGGCCCCGAGGTCTGCTCGCCGGCATTTTCGTCCTCGAAGCTCACGTTCTGCGTGCGCGGCGCGCTGGCCGTCTTCACCGGCACCTCGAGCATCACCATCGAACGGCTGTATGGCTTGGTCGTAGTCGTGCTCGCGAGCTCCACCTTGTCGGTCGTGGTTGCCCGCACGGTGGTGGGGCCCGCTTTGACCCACACGCTCACGGGCGTGATCAGCGTCTCGCCGGGCAACACGTCGACGGTCGCCGACATGCCCTCGGGCGTGGTGGTGATGTGGAGCTCGGCGAGCTCGGACTCGCGGACCTTCTTCTTGGTGTCGCGGACCGTGCGCGCGATCTCGTCCGCGATGTCGGCGGGCAGCGTCGCGTCGGCGCAGCCTTCGAGGTAGAGCATGGCGCGCGACAGGTCGTTGCGCTTCGCGTACACCGCGCCCAGCGTGCAGCGCGTCGCCGGATCTCCGGGCAGCTGACCGCGAAGGGTGCTCACGTCGGCCTCGGAATGCCGCGCGATGGCATCGGCGAGCGGGCTGGCCTCGGCGGTCGCGGCGCTTGCGACGACGAGTGCGAGAATCCTGGCTGCCGTCACGTTACTCAAGATGACACGTCAGGGCTACCATGGTTGCGAGATGGTCCTGGCTCCCGAAAACGCTCGCCGCGCCGAGGTGATGCGTGTGTTCGAACGCTACCTCGTCGAGATCGTGGAAGCCTATGATCTATGTCCGTGGGCGCGCTCGGCGCGGCTGCATGGTGAGGTCGCGGCCGAGGTGGTGTGGGGGACGCCCTCGCTCGAAGAATGGGTGGCGACGGCGCAAGCGCTGCTCGTGCGTCCGGAGACGCGCGTCGCGATGGTGATCGCACCAGAGCTCTCCGTGACACCAAGCGATCTGCGCGGGATCCGTGCGGAGGTGACGAGGCGCATCCCGAGCGCGGGCATCGCCGACTTTCATCCTGCCGCCGAGCTCGATCTCACGACGCCGGCGCGCCTGGTGCCGTTCGTGCGGCGCACGCCCGATCCGCTGATTCAGCTCGTGCCGCTCGCGCTGCTCGAGAGCGTGCGCGTCGTCGCACCGCAGCCTTCCTTGGCAGAACAGGCGCAGATGCTCGACGGCACCGCGCCACCACCGAAGCTGGACGTTGGCGATCGCATCGCCGCCGCGAATCACGCCACCGTGAGCGCGGTACGTGCCGACATCCTCGCGAAGCTCGCCGACATCGCCGCAGATCGCGATGCGAGCTACGCGCGCGCGGGCATCGCTAATACGAGCCCGAGACCTTGATCACGAGGTGCGAGGTGGGAAAGCCGAGCGAGCTGGTCGAGCGCGGCTGCGGCGTCGCACACCCGCCGCTCGGCGCGCGCAGGTACGACGGCTTGGACTCGCCCGCGCTGTTGCCGCCGATGTAGAAGTACTTGCCGGTGCCCATCAGGTCCGGCGCGAACACCTCGACAATCACCTGGCTGAGCGCGGGCACGTTTGCGGCGATTGGCACGGTGACTGACGTCGTCGCCGTCGGTGCTGTGTTGGGCACGTTGAACGTCTCTGCCGCGAGCGGCGTGATCAGCGCGGTGTCGAGCTGCGTGGGCGTGGGTGACAGGTTGCCCGCATAGGTACCGATCTTGACCTGCACCGCGGGTAGGCCCGACGCCTCCTGCACGCCAAACGTCACCGAGTTGATGCGCAGCCCCGTCGGGATGCCGGCGTCGGCGAGCCGGAACACGCGGTACCAGCTGTTCTCGGCAGTCGAGTCGTCGGCGTTGCCGCAGGCGACCGAGTTCTGGGCGCCGATCGAATCCACGGTGGTCTGCGACAGCGTGATCGGCGTCAGCCCCATGTCGAGCGGGGGCGCATCGATCTGCAGGGTGTCATCGGTGATCGATCCGTCGCCACGCCGAGGCGCGTCGACGTTCGGATCGTCGTCGCCCGACGGTTGGCCTCCGGCCTGTGCACACGCGGCGAGAGCGAGCGAGAGAACGGCGGTGCGAATCACGGGCACGTGACCGTCGCCGTCAGCGAGAGCGAGTCGTAGAAGAAGTTGGTGACGTTCGAGGAATCGCCCGCCGACGTCAGGCGGATGCGCACGGTCTGTCCGGCATAGCTATTCGCGAACGTCTTGGTGAAAGGCGTCCAGGTCGTCGTCTCGTCGAGGTTGTCGAGCGCCAGCACGTTCTCCAGGGAGTTGTTCGACGTGCTCGCGAGCTCGACGGAGCCGATGTCAAAGCTGCCGGGGAGGATCTCCGCCGAGCCGACCCAGTACTGGCCCGCGAGGGTGAGCGAGGTAGTGCCGGCGGGGACCGTGACGTCCTGATGGAGCTGATCCTTGTTGCTCGCGGCCGGCTTCTCGAAGCCGCCGAGCCACGCCTTGTTGGGCGCGGTGAGCGGGGCGACGCCACCGGTCGACACGACGATGCCGTACTGCGGGTCGATGCGGGTCTCTTCCCACCCGCCGGACACATCGAACGCGGGGTTGATCAGCAGCTCCATCTGCATCGGGCTGCAGTCCGCATCGACTTGCGGCGGTCCGTCGACGTTGCCGTCGGACGGCACGGGGCCATCGCGGCCGCTCTGGGCGTCCGGACCCTCACCCGGAACAGCGGTCGCACACGCGGTCAGCGATGCGACCCCCAGGGCGAGGACGGAGCGGTACGACATGGCCGGCATCATCACCATCGCCGCTGCTCGCCGGCAACGGAAATTTCTCACCTTGCTCCGCTTCGCGGCGCGATTCCGCTCGATCTCGAGCGCTAGATGGCCAGGCGTACGTGGGTCACACGGGTATCGAACGCCGGGCCCTGGGCGAGGCGCTTGTTGGCAGCCTCGAGGTCCTCCTGCGTGTCGATCTCGACGGCGTACATGCTCCCGACGTCGACGCCGTACAGCGTCACGCCGCCCTTGTCGATCAGGTACTGGAGGCCGGCCTCGTAGTAGTCGATCCCGAGTGTCGTCGGGTGCGCTTCGAGCGCAGCGAACAGCTTCTTCGCGGTTGGCCCGCCAAGCAGGGTGAGCCCGACGGACTCACCCATCGATGCGCGCGCGGGGAGGTGCTTGCCGATCGCGAGCACGCGGTCCTCGTTGTCGGCGGTGACCTTCACGTCGTCGGCGCCGAGGCGGCCGACCGAGCGGACCGCTAGACAATCGGGGCCGCGCTCGACGAGGACCTCGGCGACCTCGCGGTCGAACACCACGTCGCCGTCGAGCAGCAAGAAACCGTCACCCGCGAGGTGGGGGCGCATGCGAAGCAGCGTCGCGGCGTTCAGCGTGGAGCGATAGTCGGGGCAGGGGACGCACGTGATGTCCATCCCTGGGAACCACTGGGCGACCGCCTCGCACACTGCACGCTCGCCGTAGCCCGTCCCGATGACGAACTGATCGAACCCTGCGTGCAGGAGGTTCGTGATCGTGCGGCGCAGGATGGGCACACCGTCGACGGGCAGCAACGTGCGCGGCCCTTCAGCGGGGAACTCAGCGTATCCAGCGGCGAGAACGGCGGCCTTCATGGAGCTCCGACTCCGGACGGTGCAAGCCGTGTGCTCGCATGAATTCGGGGGCTTAGCCGGCGTACCTGTCCAGGTTTCACCAGATCATGCCGGCCCGCTGCGGTCGAACGCCCAAATCCTGTCAGTCGTAGCGCTTGATAATGTGGAACCCGAATTCGGACTGACACACGCCGATTTCCCCCGGATTGAGGCGGAGGGCGAGCTGGCGGAACTCGATGACCAGCTGCGCGTCGGGCGTGACGGTGAACGCCTGCCCGGTAGCCGCGCTTCCCGAGTCCTCGGAGTGCGCCTTCATCAGCGCCTCGAAGTTCCCGCCGGCCTTGAGCTGGCCGAGCAGCGACTTCACCTCGGCCTCGGCCTCCTTGACCGTGCGCTTCGCCGCGCGAGGATCCTGACGACCGCCGAAGGCGTCACCGAGGTCGTTCCACGAGATCAGGATGTGCCTCACGTTCGCCGTGTTCGCCACCGGCTCGCGTGCGAGGATGTCCTCGGAGACGACCGACGACGTGGGAGCCTTGTACTCCTGCGCACCGATGCGGTTGTTCATCGTCGGCCCACCCTTGACGCCCGGGCCACAGGCAGCGATGGTGACCACGAACAGGAGACGCTTCATGGCGCGGACGCTAGCACGGGTCCGGATTCGTGGCAGTGTGCGGGCATGAGCGAGGACGTATCCCTCCAGCAGCTCGTCGAGCTTCTGCCTCCGCGGATCTGGTACCTGACGTCCAATGGCAGCGACATGTGGTGCCGACGGCCCTACGGGTTCCTGTTTTCGACCGGGCAGGCCGCCGAAACGTTTGCCAAGGCGATGGGCACGGGCGAAGAGCTGTTCGCGATCGGCATGGATGTCGGCGCGTTGATGACGGACGATGTTCTCGCAGGCCTGCGCAACACGGCCGTGACGCGGCTCTTCATCGATCCGGCGATCGATGATGCGACCGGCGACGTGCACGGCAAGATCCTGCGTTTGTCGCCGCTCACGTAGACCCTCGCGAGGAAGCGGGGAGGGCTCTTCGCGACTTTGATCACGAGGTCACTGCAATAAGTGTCGACCCTCGACGCTGCGCGTGGGGTAACAGCGGGTGACTTTCGTCGGTGCAGCACTCGCGGCTGCACGGCGATCTGATCGATGCTCACGACATGCAGATGAGGGTTCCCGTCGGGGTGTTGGTCGCGCTGTCACTCGCCGCATGTGGCGACAACAGGATTCACGCCCCGGGTGAAGCAACCGTGGTGGTGACCCCAACCTCGGGGCTCATGACGACCGAGGCGGGCGGGACGGCCACCTTCACGATCGTGCTCGGAGGCCAGCCGAGCGGCGATGTCACGATCCCGCTGTCGTCGAGCCAGACCACCGAAGGCACCGTCGACCAGGCCTCGCTGGTGTTCACACGGAACAACTGGAACGCACCGCAGACCGTGACGATCACCGGTGTCGACGATCTGGTCGCCGATGGCCCGCACCCGTTCACCATCGTGACCGGTGCGACCACCTCCGACGACGCTCGGTTTGCGGACCTGGCGGTCGATGACGTCGCCGCGATCAACGTCGACAACGACTCCCCCGGCGCGATCGTCACGCCGACCACCGGCCTGGTGACGACGGAAAACGGTGGCCAGGCCATCTTCACCGTGGTGCTGAGCTCGCAACCAACCGCCGACGTGCAGATCGCGTTGTCGTCGACCGACACGACCGAGGGCACCGTCGGGCCGGCGTCGCTGACGTTCACCAGCGTGAACTGGAACGCGCCGCAGACCGTCACCGTCACCGGCGTCGACGATGACCTCGCCGACGGCGCGCAGACGTACATGATCGTCACCGCGGCCGCGACGAGCACGGATGCCGGCTACCAGGCCCTCGAGCTCGATGACGTCGAGGTCTCGAACACCGACAACGACACCGCGGGCGTCACCGTGACACCGACCGACGGCCTGGTGACCACCGAAGGTGGCCTCACCGACTCCTTCACGATCGTCCTCAACGCAGAGCCGACGGACACGGTGACCATCCCGGTGACGTCGAGCGACACGAGCGAGGGCACGGTCGCGGTCGCCCAGGTGGTGTTCACCACCGCGAACTGGAACGCGCCGCAGACGGTGATCTTGACAGGCGTCGACGACAACATCGCCGACGGCAACCAGGTGTATTCGATCGTCACCGGCTCGGCGACGAGCAACGACAGCGGCTACAACGGGTTCAACGCGGCCGACGTCGAGGTCACGAACACCGACAACGACTCGCCGGGCATCACGGTCGCGGCGGAGCCGAACCTCCAGACGACCGAGGGCGGTGGCCAGGCGACGTTCACGGTCGTCCTCAACTCGCAGCCGACGGCCGATGTCACGATCGCGCTGACCTCGAGCAACACGAACGAGGGTACCGTGAGCCCCACGAGCCTGACCTTCACCGCGACGGACTGGAACGCACCGCAGACCGTGACGGTGACCGGCGTGAACGATGACGTCGCCGACGGGAACCAGGTCTACACGATCGTCACCGCCGGGGCGACCAGCGCGGACGCGGGCTATCAGGGCCGCAACGCGAACGACGTGACCCTGACCAACGTCGACAACGACACCGCCGGCATCACGGTCACGGCGGCGCCAGACCTGAAGACCACCGAGGGTGGTGGCACGGCATCGTTCTCGATCGTGCTCAACACGCAGCCGACGTCCAGCGTCACCATCGCCCTGGCGTCGAGCGACACGAGCGAGGGCACGGTGACCGTGCCGAGCGTGACGTTTACGACGCTCAACTGGAACGCGCCGCAGACCGTCACGGTGCAGGGCATCAACGACGCGCTCGCCGACGGCAACCAGGTCTACACGATCCTCACCGGCCCGGTGACAGGCAGCGACGCGAGCTACACGTCGATCGATCCGCAAAACGTGACCGTCACGAACGTCGACAACGACACCGCGGGCTTCACGGTGACGCCGACGGGGGTCACGACGACCGAGGCTGGCGGTACGGGCACGTTCTCCGTGGTCCTCAACTCGGAACCGACCGACAACGTGACCGTCACGCTCGTGTCGTCGGATCCGGGCGAAGGCACGGTCAGCCCGACGACGCTCCTGTTCACGCCGCAGAACTGGAACGCGCCCGTGACCGTGACGGTGACCGGCGTCGATGACCTGATCGCCGACGGTGCGCAGCCGTACACGATTCAGATCGACTCCACGAGCGCGGACGCCGCGTACGAGGCGGCGGATCCCGCCGATGTCACGGTGACCAACACCGACAATGACCAGGCCGGCATCACGGTGACGGCTGGACCGGCGCTGCAGACCACCGAAGGCGGCGGGCAGACCACCTTCAGCATCGTCCTCAACTCGGAGCCCACCGCCGACGTCACGATTCCGCTCACGTCGAGCGACGTCGGCGAAGGCACGGTGAGCCCGGCGAGCCTCACGTTCACCACGCTGAACTGGGACGCGCCGCAGTTCGTGACGGTGACCGGCGTCGAAGACGCGATCGCCGACGGCAGCCAGGTCTACGCGATCATCACCGGGGCCGCGCAGAGCGCCGATGGTAGCTATCAGAACCGCAACGCGGCCGACGTGCCGGTCACCAACATCGACAACGACTCGGCGGGGTACACCGTGAGCCCGGCCATCGGCTCCGTCACGGAGAGTGGTGGGTCGGCGACGTTCACGATCGTGCTGCGGTCGCAGCCGACGAGCTCCGTGAGCATCGCGCTCGCGGTGAGCAACGCGAACGAGGCCGCGGTGAGCCCGGCGAGCCTCACGTTCACGTCGACGAACTGGAACGCGCCCCAGCAGGTGACGGTGACCGGCACGGATGACTTCGTCGCCGACGGCAATCAGCCGTTCACTGTGATCACCGGACCCGTCACCACGGCCGACGCGCAGTTCGCGGCGATCGACCCGGCGGACGTGAGCCTCGTGAACATCGACAACGACTCGGCGGGCATCCTGGTCACGCCGCTCGCGCTCACCACGACCGAGGCATCGGGTGCGGGCCACCAGGCCACGTTCACGATCGTGCTGCTCTCGCAGCCGACGGCCGACGTCCAGATTCCGCTCACCTCGAACGATACGGGGGAAGGCCTGGTGAGCCCGGCGAGCCTCACGTTCACGGCCGTCAACTGGGCCGCGCCGCAGACGGTGACCGTGACCGGCGTCGACGACGCGGTCGCCGACGGCAGCCAGACCTATCGCATCCTCACCGGTCCCACGACCAGCGGTGATGCGGGCTACAACAACCTCAACCCGTCGGACGTGGACGTTGCAAACGTCGACGACGACAGCGCTGGGATCACGGTGACGCCCGTCGCGGGGCTCGAGACCACCGAGGGCGGCGGCGAGGCGACGTTCACCGTCGTGCTCAACTCGCAGCCGACCGCGAACGTGACGATCGCGCTCACCTCGAGCGATACGGGCGAAGGCACGATCACGCCGGCGATGATCACGTTCACGCCCGTGAACTGGAGCGCCGCCCAGACCATCACGCTCCACGGAGAGGACGACTCCCTCGCCGATGGCAACCAGACCTACACGATCGTCACGCAGCCGGCCGACAGCAGCGACGTCAACTACGAGAACCGTAACGCGGCCGACGTCGCTGTGACGAACCGCGACAACGACTCGGCCGGCGTGGTGGTCAGCAGCGGCACCGTGACGACCACCGAGGGTGGCGGCGAAGGCAGCTTCTTCATCCGCCTCAACTCGCAGCCGACGCAGAACGTCACCATCCCGCTCGCCACCAGCGATGCGACGGAAGGCACGCTCGCGGTGAACAGCGTGACGTTCACGCCGCTCAACTGGAGCGCACCGGTCGAAGTCGTCGTCACGGGTGTCGAAGACTCGGTCGCCGACGGCGACCAGAGCTACGAGATCGTGGTCGGCCTGTCGGTCAGCACCGACCCGAGCTACAACAACATCGACGGTACCGATGTCCTGGCGACCAACCAGGACAACGACTCGAAGGGCATTACGGTGACCGTGCTCGACGCGCAGACCACCGAGGCCGGCGGCGAGGCGACGTTCACCATTGTGCTGACGTCGCAGCCGACCGCGGACGTGGTGGTGAACCTGTCGACGGTCTCCGACGAGGGAACGATCGCGCCGGATGCGCTGACGTTCACCCCTGGCAACTGGAACGCGCCGCAGACGGTGACGGTCACCGGCGTCGATGACTTTGTCGCCGACGGCACGCAGACGTACATCATCATCACCGAGCCGGCGATCAGCAGCGACGTGGCCTACGACGGCCTCGACGCGGCCGACGTGCAGCTGCACAACCTCGACAACGACTCGCCGAGCATCGTGGTGTCGCCGACGTCCGGCCTCACCACGACCGAGGTTGGCGGCATGGCGCAGTTCACCATCGTCCTCGGCTCGCAGCCGACGGCCGACGTGATCGTCCCGCTATCGTCGAGCGATACCGGTGAGGGCACGATCGTCGTTGGCTCGGTCACGTTCACGATGAGCAACTGGAGCACGCCGCAGACTGTGACGGTCACCGGTGTTGACGACCCGATGCTCGACGGCAACCAGCCGTACAACATCGTGACCGGCGCGGCGACGAGCGCGGATCCGGGCTACGCCGGCATCGATCCGGCGAACGTTGTGGTGACCAACATCGACAACGATTCGGCCGGCATCACCGTGACGCCGAGCAGCGGCCTCTACGTCTCCGAGCTCGGGGACACCGAGACGTTCACGATCGTGCTCAACGCGGCCCCGACGGCCAACGTCACGATCGCGCTGGCGTCGAGCGATGCGACCGAGGGCACGGTGTCGCCGGTGAGCGTGACGTTCACCACCGCGAACTGGAACGTCCCGGTGACGGTGACGGTGACGGGCGTGAATGACAACCAGCAGGACGGCAACCCGACGTGGTCGGTGGTGACCGCTCCGGCGACGAGCAGCGACGTGACCTACAACGGCATGAACGCGAGCAACGTCGAGGTGATCACGATCGACAACGAGACCCCGCAGGTCTATCTCAAGTCGCACCCGCCGCTGATCACCACCGAGGCCGGTGGCACGGCGACGTTCGAGATCCGGCTCACGCAGCAGCCCGACGCGACCCTCGGGGGCGACGGCTTCGTGACCTGTGACTTCTCGTCGAGCGACACGACGGAGGGCACGGTCAGCCCGACCTCGGTCACGTTCAACGAGACCAACTGGAACACGCCGCGCACGATCACGATCACGGGCGTGAACGACCCACAGGACGATGGTGATCAGCTGTACGGCATCGTCACGGCCGCCTGCTGGAGCAACGACATCGGGTACATCTTCGAGAACCCGCGCGACCTCCAGGTGCTGAACCTCGATAACGACTGAGATCGGCCTACGGCGAAAGGGCGCGCTCAGCGTCGGCGATACGAGCCTTCGAGGATCGGCTTCCAATCGTCGGGCCCGACCTCACACTCGGTGCGAATCGAGAGCTTGTCGAACGCGGTCGTATAGGTCGTACGCGTCGACCGACCGTCCATCGTCTCGACGAACACGAGCTTGTCGCCTTCCGCCACCGCGTCCACCTGCTGGGTCGCCGTCGCCACCGGGTTACGGAACCAGGTGACGGTCAGCTTCTGCGTCCGCGCATCGTTGCGGAACACACCATGAGCGACGGAGGCGGTGCGATCCGGCGCTGTCTGGATGTAGTCACACACCAGGAAGCGGCCGTCGAAAAGTGCCTGAAACACCAAACGCGCCGATGCCTGGAATTGCCTACCACCCTCGCGGATGGACTCCGTGCCCGTCCAGACGCCTTCGAAAATATTGAGCTCACCTTGATACATCCATCACCCCTTACTTCTCGTATGTGATGCGGCCGGCGACTGACTACAAATCTCGAATCGTGAGCGAAAACGCGTCACGGTTCGGGATCGGTCACCCTGACCGCTTGCCAGCCGCGGCGCGCAGCGACGTTTGCCACCTGCGCTAGCTCGTCGATGAGACCGTGCGCGAGCCGCTTGCGCACGCCGATGTAGACGCGCGTGCGGGCCTCACGAAGCGTCCCCGGCCACGGACCGATGATCTCGCGATGTGCAGCGCGCAGCGCGTGTTGCACCTCGTGCGCCCACGCCTGACCGATCGCGATCGCGAGCGCGTGTAGTGAGGCGCCATCGTCGACGTTAACCACCGCGGCGCCCATTGCCACCGCCACGCCCACCGCCGCCGCCAGGTCCACGCCCACCACCGCCAGGTCCACGCCCGCCGCCGCGATCTTCGGCGATGTTGACGCGCAACGAGCGGCCCTGCAGTTCCTTACCGTTCAGCTCCGTGACCGCCTTGTTCGCGGCCGCTTCGGTGGCCATATCGACAAATGCGAAACCGCGCGGTTGGCCGGTTTCGCGATCGGTAATCACGGCAACCGAAGCGACATCGCCGCAGGCCGCAAAATGTCGACTGATAACCTCTTCGGTAGCCGAAAATGAAAGGTTACCTACATAGAGCCGATTCGTCATATCCCGTCTTTTCCACGCGGCAGGTCCGTCAACACCATCCAGCCGCACGGGAGGGCGAAGTGCTCGACGCTCGACGCATCGTGCTCGCCCTCGACGAGGAACGTGCACCGTGTGTAACACGGCCCCACGCCTGCGCCAATTGCATTCGACAGACGGACTAAGAACGCCTGCGAATATGAGGTGCTACGAGCGCGTCCCGCACACGTCCAGGTAAATCCGCATTCGTATTCGCGGAGGAAAGCCAGTGCGCGAATCCATCGGGCTCGAAGATGTCGTCGGTAATCGTGATCAGTTTTGCGTTCGGGTGATCTCGCTCGACGAACGTGTGCATCTCGCGTGCGTACGTCTTCTGCAGAGATTCGGCGATCGCGATCACGCTGGGCTCGAAGGTCGACTCGCCGAGCCACGTGATCGCCTCCAGGGGCGATGCTGCTTCGGTGACTCTGCATCCCGTCGTACGAAACCCGGCGGCCATCGCGGACCGGCGTTGCTCGGCTGGATCGATCAGGACGACCGAGAGCACGCGATCGTTCGCCTGCGATGCGCTACGGAGGTCCCTGACCAGGCGCAGAAGCTCGGGCGAAGCGCGCTCGAACGACATCGCGAAGCCGTCGGCGCCTACACGAAGGATCCGTCCTATCGCATGCACCCACCTCGCGCGTGGCCCGTCGAGCCGGATCTCGAGCCTCACCAACAGCTCGAGCAGCCGATCGGGGGCGCGTGACCAGGTGCGAACGAACATCCCCCCCTCACCTAGATCCGCGATGCGTCCCCGCTGCGTGTGACCTCCCGCATGCACGAGGACGGCGCCCTTGGGCGAAATGCGCGCAAAATTGCGGCGCTCGTGTAGAGCGCAAATTCCGTTCGACATGGTCTCACCTGGATGCCGCCAAAAGGACCACGGTAAATCCGCGGGGCTCCGAGCTCGTCCGAAGACAAGATAGCACGTGATATCCCGACTCCCGAAGGAGAATCGTTATTTGATCGGAACTACGAGAGCAGCGCGAGCAAGTCGTCGCGCGTGATCGCGGCGGCTCCGCCAGCGTCGGCGAGCGCCGCATCGGCGAGCGCACGCTTGCGCGCCTGCAGCTCGAGGATACGCTCCTCGACCGTGTCGCGTGCGACGAGCCGGTAGACCATGACCGGCTTGTCCTGGCCGATGCGGTGCGCGCGGTCGGCGGCCTGATCTTCGACGGCCGGGTTCCACCACGGATCGACGAGGAACACGTGATCCGCGGCGGTCAAGTTGAGACCGGTGCCACCGGCCTTGAGCGACAGCAGCATCACGGGGGGGCCGCCCTCGGCCTGGAAGGCGTTGACCACGCTCGCGCGATCGACCGTCGAGCCGTCGAGCCGGACGTAGCCGATGTTGGCCGCCTGGAGCAGTGGCTCGATCAGATCGAGCAGCGACGTCCACTGCGAGAATACGAGCGCGCGGTGACCATCGGCGACCGCATCTTCGAGCGCGTCGAGCAGGCGCGTCATCTTCGACGATGAGAGCGGACCGGGCTCGTCGTCTGCCTTCTGCTTCTGTTGTCCGCGCATGCCGGCGGGCAGCAGCGCGGTGTGGCATGCAGCCTGGCGCAGGCGCAGGAGGGCCTCGAGGGCGGCCATGATGCCCTTGCCCTGCTCGAGCATCGCAACGATCTCGCGCTGGGTCGCGGCGCGGATCGCGTCGTACGTCACGCGCTCGTTGTCGTCGAGCTCGACGTACATCACGGCCTCGGTGCGCGGTGGCAGCTCGCGCGCGACCTCGGACTTCATGCGGCGCAGGACGAACGGACGAATGCGCTCGCGCAACCGGGCCGCGGCGGCGGCATCGCCCTGCGAGATCGGCTCGGCCCAGCGGTCGGCAAAGTCGGCGCGGCCACCGAGCAGGCCCGGGTTGGTGAAGTGGAGCTGACTCCACAGCTCGTCGAGCCGGTTCTCGATCGGCGTACCGGACAACGTCACGCGCCAGCTCGCTTTGAGCTTGTAGGCCGCCCGCGCGACCTGGCTGTCGGGGTTCTTGATCGTCTGCGACTCGTCGAGAATGACGGTGTCCCACGCCGTGCCCGACAGCACGTCGATGTCATTGCGCAGGATCGGATAGCTCGTGAGCACGACGTCAGCGGAGAGGTCGAGCGCGCGGCGCGCACCGTGATACGTCGCGACCGCGAGGTCGGGGCGGAACTTGCGGGTCTCGGCGAGCCAGTTGAACAAGACGCTCGTCGGCGACACCACGAGCGTCTTGCCCTTGCCGCGCTCGGGGATCGCCGCGAGCGCTTGGATCGTCTTACCGAGACCCATGTCGTCGGCGAGCACGCAGCCGAGGCCGGCCTTCTGACAGAACACGAGCCAGTCGAGGCCGCGCTGCTGATACGGGCGAAGCTCGCCGGTGAAGCCCTTCTTGATCGCCACCTCGGGGATGCCGCGGAAGCCGTCGAGCAGTGGCTTCAAGCGATCGAGCTCGGGCGGCGGCGGCTCGTCGAGGTCTTCGGCCAGGCGCGCGAGATCCGGGAGCGCGTACATCGGAATCGCGCGGTCGTCGCCCCGCGCCGCGAGCAGATCGGCGACGCGATCGCCGTGCTTGTCGAACCACGTCATCGGGACGCGGCCCCAGCCACCGCCGGAGAGCGGCACGAGGTCGACACCGGCTTGCCACGCACGCAGCGCCGCGGCGACCGAGGCCGAGCGGCCGTTGGCGCCGAGCTCGACGTCGAACTTGCTACCCTCGATCGAGATGCGCGCCTCGAGCGGGACCGCCCGGGTGGCATTGGCGGCCTTCGCATCGTGTTTGAACCAACTGGACAGGGCGTTGTGCATCGCGAACGCTTCGCGGCCCGTGAGCTCGACACGGCGACCCGGCACGAGGTTGAGCTCGTCGCGCAGGCGGTGCGTGAGGCGGCGCTCGGCATCCTGATCGCGCACGGGCAGGGGGCCCTGGATGTGCACGAGCGTGGTGCCGTCGACGCGCGCGCGGGGGGGCTCGCCGTAGACCAGCGTCGGGAGCACGAGCAGGCGATCGCCGTCCTGTTCGACCTCGAACGCCATCCGCGGCTGCTCGCGCTGGCCCATCTGCGGCAGCGACTTCGAGCGCACGTCGACGTCGATGCGCGCGGCGAGGGCCGGCAGGGTCTTGCCGATCAGCTCCGGGAACGCGGAGCGCGGCACCGTGAACACCTGCGGCAGCTTCTCGAGCCGCGCGCCGGTGAGATCGACCGCACCGACGGGGCGCAAGACATCGTCGGTGGTGCGCACCACGCCGAGCGCCACGACCTCGCGCACCCCGCGATCGGCCTCGATGCGCACCTTCACGCCGCCGTGGGTGTCCTCGACGATCGCGCGCGGCATCACCGGATCGCCGCTCGTGGTGACTTGATGATCGCGCCAGCGCACGTCGCGCGCGTCGGCGAGCACCGCGAGCAAGCGATCGAGCTTCTCGCCGCTCACCGGGCCCGAGCGGCCCAGCAGCTGGTCGGCGGTGAGGTCGGCATCGATCGTCGCGATGTGCGCGGCCTTGCCCTTGGCGACCAGCGAGATCAGCGAGTCGGTGAGCTTCTCGGTGCGATCACCGCGCACGAGCAGGCGCTCGACGAGGACGCCGCCCGGATCGGGCATGAGCACGTAGCGGATGGGCGCCTGGGCGACCGACGGCTTTGGGAGCTCTCCGCCCGTGCGCTCGGACGCGAGCACGGCGGCCACCACGTGCGAGCACACGGCCTCCTTGCTACCGCACGTGCACTCCCACTCGAGGTGTTCGGCCTCGAGGATGACCTCGAACGGTGTCGGTCGGCCCGGCACGCGGACCTCGAGCTCGAGCTCGGAGCCGCGCTGGACGAGGCCCTTCACCCGGCCATCACGGGCCAAGGTGACGCCTTGCGACCAGGTGCGCTCGGTCGCCTCGGCGCGAATCGCATCGCGGAGCTCGGGCAGCAAGATCCTGCTCGTTTAGCACGCCACGTGGCCGCGCCATAGCCATGCGGTGACCGTGGTAGGGTCCGTTCGTGGCTCCCCGGGTTGGCGAGGACGACGCGGCGTACGATGCCGCGTTGGTCGCGCGGATGGCGCGAGGGGACCGGGATGCGCTATCGGAGCTGTACGCACGGCACAGCGCGCTCCTTCTCGGCATGGCGCTTCGTATCGTCAGTGAGCGTCGCGAGGCCGAGGATCTCCTACACGACGTGTTCCTTGAAGCCTGGAGGGCTGCCAAGGACTTCGATCTAAGGCGCGGACGCGTTCGTACCTGGTTGGCCATCCGCATGCGCTCGCGAGCCCTCGACCTGCAGAAGTCGGCGCGCGTCTCCCGCAATGCCGGGGATGCCGGGCTCGAGCTCGTCGTCGATGAGGGCGCGCCCGCGAGCCCCGATCACGCGCGGGTCCGCGCCGCGCTCACCGAGCTGGCCCCCGAGCAGCGCAAGGTGCTCGAGCTCGCTTACTTCGAAGGCATGTCGTGCTCCGAAATCGCCACGCGCGTGTCGATCCCGGTCGGCACCGTGAAGTCCCGGCTCGCGGCCGGGCTCGAGCGGTTGCGCACCCGCCTCGACGCGGGAGGAGAGGCGTCATGATGTCCGACGTCCGTGAGCTGTTGCCGCTGTACGCGCTCGGAGTGCTCGAGGCCGACGAGGCCGAGCGGGTCGAGCGGGCGATCGCGGCAGATCCGGCGCTCGCCTTCGAGCTCGCCGCGCTGCAGGCTGCGACCGAGACGCTCGTCACCCCCCTCGCGCCTCCGCCCGACGTGCATGCGCGCCTCCTCGCCTCGATCGGCGGTGGACGGTTCGAGAAGCTGTCGTCGCGGGTGGCTTCGTTGTTCGATGTCACCGTCGAGCGTGCGCGCGAGCTCCTCGGCTTGATCGAGCGGCCCGCATCGTGGGAGCAGCCGCTGCCCGGTCTCGGCCTCGTGCACTTCGACGGTGGTCCGGCCTATGCGGCCGCCGACTGCGGCTTCGTGCGCCTCGCGCCCGGGACGGCGTTTCCGCACCACGCGCATCAGGGTGAGGAGGTATCGCTGATCCTGGCAGGTACGTTGCGAGACCACACCGGTCGTACGTATGGCCCCGGAGACGAGCTCGCGCAGCCCGCGGGCAGCGAGCACGACGTGGTGTGTGAGGGAGACGAAGCGTGCATCTATGCCGCGCGCGCCATGCACGGGATCTCGATCGCGGGCGCTCCAACGCGTTCCCCCCACAAGTCCTAGCCCACGCACGAGATCCATTTTCGCGCGGCGGTGTAGGATGGACGCATGAGCAGTGACGAAGGACTGCGGGTGGTCGGCACCATCCGCAGCATCGAGCTGCATACGACTGCGACGAAGTTCCAACACGTCCAGTCGCGTCAGGTCGCAAAGATCCAGCTGGACATCGAGCGCGCCACCGACCCGGAGGGCGAGGATCTCGACATCGTCAACCTCGAGGACCTCAGCTTTCAGGGCCCCGCCGAGCTCGTACCGCGCTTTCATCAGGGTGACCGCGTGCAGATCGTGACCAGCCCCGAATCGGGTCTTCACATCACGAGCATCCGGCCCGCGCCCCTGAGCTAGATCGAGCTAGATCGAGCTAGATCCGGTGACGGGCGCTTTGCGCGCTACCACTTGTAGCGCTTGAGTGCGATCGACAACGTCTCCGTCGGCGTCTTGCTATACACGCGCTTGATCACGGTCTCGTAGCCCGGGCGCGTGATCGCGACGTCGATGCCCGAGAAGCCCATGACCGAGACCGTCGTCGGGCTGGTGCCTGCGCGCCGACCTTGAATCGAGATCGTCGCGCCCGGCGGCGTCGTCTTGATCACGAGCTGATGCGTCGGCCGGATCAGCGTGACATCGAGCTTCTTGGGCGCGTTCGGGGAGAGCACGACGAAGTGCGACGACTGCTTGTAGCGCGGGTGGATCAGATCGACCTTGTGCCTCTCGCACGGGCCCGCGAGCGAGATCGGCGACGGCCCGATCTCCTTGCCGTCGACGACGACCTTGGTGCCCGCGGGCGTCGACGTGATGTCGAGGCGACACGGCCCGCTACCGACGACCGGTGCTTCGCCGGGATTCGTGGCGACCACCGGTTCCTCCTCCTCACCGCCGTTATCGGGCGGCTCCGCGGAGGTGGGCGGCGTGGGCGATGGAGGCGTCGGCTTATCAGTCGTCGGCGTCGGCGGCGTGGGCGTGGGCGGTGTCGGGTTCGCCGCAAGCGCCGGCTGCTCGGGTTTGTTGGTCGTGGGCTTCTTCGTCGGCGCGGGCGCGGCGGCGGCCTCTGCCTCCGGCGAGCCACCCGACGACGACGCGTTCACGATGATCGCCACGAGTACCACCGCACCGAGGACGGCGCCCCCTGCCATGATGTACGTGCGCCGCTTCGCGCGCCGGATCGGCTGCAGCACCCCCTCGGTCGCGCGACCGATCGTGGGCGATGCCTGGACCATCTGCTCGTCTACGAGCGGTTCCGGTGGGACGAACATCGCAGGCTCCGGGGCGAAGATCACCGGAGGCTGCGTCGGCGTCGGCGTTGGACGCGGCGGCGGTATCGCGACGATGGGTGGGGCGACAACGACGGGCGGGGGCACGACCACCGGAGGCTGCGTGGGCATCGGTGTCGGACGCGGCGGCGGTGTTGCAACGACGGGCGGGGCGAGCGAGACGGGCGTCGGGCGACGCGGCGCCGCCGGGACCGAGAAGTCGGGTGGCGGCGGTGGCTCCGCGAGATCGGCCTCGGAGAGTTGCAGCGCTTCGCCGCTAGAGAAGTCCGGCTCCGCTTTGACGAAGCTGCCGGTCTCCTCGTAGAGCGTGCAGTCGATGAACCCCTCGAGCGAAACGTCGGTGAGGTTCATCAGCGGGTTCGCGGGCAGCACGATGTCCGACCCCGGCGTACGGTGCTCGAGCTGCGCGATCACGCTCGGCACCACGGGCCGATCCGGCATCACGACAGGAACCGTTGGTGGATCGTCGACGATCGGTTGCACGGCCGCAGGCGGGGGCACCGGCACGGCGTTGATGTCGAGCGAGCTCGCGCCCTGACACGCGCGGCGCTGCGCGAGCCTCGCGAACGTCTCCTCGCTCTCGACGGTGAGGCGGCGAATGCCGAGCCGAATGCCCGGACGCCCAAACGGGTTCGCCGGCGTCGCCCACGCGTCGAGCACCACGCACAGGCCGCGCAACATCGGCGTGCGATCGATGAGGTTGATCGAGAACGGTGTCTCGAGGCCGATGGGGCGTTGATTCAGCGTCGCGACGAAGAAGGACTGCTCATCACAGAACTTGTAGAAGCTCTCGATGAACTGCTCCTTCGTCGTGCACTTGGTCGCGACGGCCAACGCTTTCGACATACCCGCAGCCATTAGTTTAAGAGACGCTCCTACAGAGCCGAAAGGGCGGTAAGCGGCAGCGATGTATGCGCAGGTGAGCGCAAACGGCTCGAGCCTTCACCAGATGATGGTTCCCTCGTCGGTGTCCTGCCCGCCAAGGATCGTCGTTTCGATGTACTTCGTCTTGTTCTTCGGACCAACCGCCTTGATCTTGTGTGGGCCAGGTGTGAGCGGCAGCCGCTGCATCGGCGTCGGGCCGATGAACTGACCGTCGATGAAGATCTGTGTCTTCTGGTTCGACTTGAGCGTCAGGTAGCCCCAGCGCGAGATCGCAGTGATGTCCTCCTTGGACATGCCGGAGCCTGCGTCGGGGGGGACGTGACGCGGTGCTGCATCGGGGGGCGCTGAAACGACCTTGTCGTCGGGCTTGCGGTCGTCGTTCGAGCCCAGGACGAGGTAGCCGACGACTCCGATCACGACGAGAGCCAGGAGCGTGACGCCCGCGAAGATCACACCCTTCATGCGGTGCGCACGGAGCAGATCCGTGTCGGGGTTGGCCATCCACGAATCGACGGGGACATTGGCCGAAAGATCGAGCACGCCTGGAGGCAGGGCCGGCACCGCCACCGGTGCCGTGAGCTCGAGCCGCTCGACCTTGCCGGTCCCGCCTTCCCGGATGATCATCGACGGCACGCTAGGATCGATCGGCTCGGTCTGCGGGCGCACGCCTCCGCCGAGCTCGCCGCTCCGCTGGGGGAGCGGCGGCGGCGCGGCCTTGCCCTTGGCCGGCGTGGGAGGCGGTGCGGGCGCGCGAGCCGAGGGCGTGGCGGTGGGCGCGGGCGGTGGCCCCGGATCGTCCGCGGCCTTGAGGATCTCGTCGCGCGACGACATCTCGTCGCCGAAGTCCGTGTTGAGGAGGCGCGCGAGGTCGGCCTGGGTCGCGGGCCCACCCATGGCAGCGACCGACTGGCGGAGCGCGTTCGCGAACATCTGCGCCGTCTCGAACCGGCCGTTCGGATCGCGCGCCATCGCCTGGAGCAGCGCGGCGCGCATGCCGGGCGGGATGTCTGGGCGGCGATCGCGAATATCCGGGATGGGCTCCTCGGTGATCGCCTTGAAGGTCAGGAAGTCCGAGTCGCGATGGAATAGGCGCTTGATCGCCAGCATCTCGTACATGACGATCGCGAGCGCGAACACGTCGCTGCGGCGATCGAGCGGCTTCCCGAGGATCTGCTCGGGAGACATGTACGCGTTCTTGCCCTTGACCGTACCGGTGCGCGTGCGCGAGTTCGCGCCGCGCGCCTTCGCGATGCCGAAATCGAGCACCTTCACGAGGCCATCGCCGCACACCATGATGTTCGGCGGCGAGACGTCGCGATGGACGACGTTGAGCAGCTGACCGTCGGGGCCGCGGGCCTCGTGGGCCGCGTGCAGGCCTTCACAGGCCTGGATGATGATGCCCGCGACCATGCGCAGGTCGAGCATCTTCCCGGCCTTCGACAGCCGCGTCATCATGCGCGACAGCGGCACGCCATGGAGGTACTCCATCGCGATGAACCACGTGCCGGCGTACTCGCCGAACGCATGCACGTGGCAAACGTTCTTGTGCCTGAGCTGACTCGCGAGATCCGCTTCGTCGCGGAACATCGTGACGAAGTGATCATCCTCGGCGAGGTGCGGGAGGATGCGCTTGAGCACGAGCACGTCCTGCGGGCTCGTCTTGCCGGCAGGGCGCGCCAAAAAGATCTCGGCCATCCCGCCGGTCGCTAGCTTTGCGATCAGCTGATAGCTGCCGAAATCTCTGGCGTCGCGCGGGACCAGTGTCCCCGCCGGAATGCTCACCCACTTATTATGCCCCAGGGATTCCCGGGATTTAAGTCCGAGGTGCTACAGAGCGATGAGATCGGCTTCCTCCCCACCTGGGGCCCTTCCAGCGCCTCTGTGCCGGCGGGTGTCGGTCGATGTGGCCCGCCCGTCGCCTGTGACCTTACTGGAAGTTCGCAGTTCCGACGCTGGCAGGGGCTTCCGCGGAGTCCTGCCGAGGGCTCAGGGTCGCGTTGATCGTCGTGATCGACCCGGTGCGGGTGTTCAGGCGGAGCCACCCGACCCCGCCCCCACCACCGCCTGCGCGCTCGGCATCCTCGCCGGGGGCGGCGGCATTGTCGTCGTCCGCGCCGTCGCCGCCATCGCCGCCCGACCAACCACCGCCATTGGCACCGTTGCCGCCGTTCGCGCGGGTGCCACTCAGCTGGCCGTCTTCGCCGTTACTCGTGTTGTTGCCGGCGCCACCGCCGCCGCCGTTCACCGCGAGCGTCGCGTTCAGGATCTCCACGCTGCCGGCTTCGATCAGGATCGCACCGCCCGCACCGCCGCCGCCACCGCAGGCACCCGTCGAGCTCGTGCCGCCGCAGCCGCCGGCGTTGATGCCCTTCGGCGCGCCAGCGAGCGCCGTCCCGATCACGATACGCCCGTTGGCGACGAGCTGGACGGCACCACCACCGCCACCGCCATCGCCGCCGCTGCCACCACCACCACCGCCACCACCGCCGCCACCGCGCAGCGTGGTGATCAGCGCGGTGCCCGACGTCGAGCCGTTATTGTTCTGCCCGCCACCGTCGCCACCTGCGGTCGCATGGCCACCACCGCCACCGCCGGTGCAATCGTTGTTCGAGCCCGCGCCCGCGCCACCACCACCTGCCTCGGTGCCTGCTTCTTCATCGTCGCCACCGCGGCCGCCACCAGGGCCACCGTCGCGACCCTTGCAGTCCTGCGCATCGACCGCGACGCCGATCAACAGATCCGTGATCGCGACGAGCGCGATCGCGTTGGCACCGCGCAGCGCGAGCGGTCCGGCATTCGCGTCGGCGGCCACCGTGAGCTTGTCGAAGCGGAACACACCGGTGCCGCTGCGGATCTGAAAGTCGATGCCGCCGATGATGCCGACGCCGGGGGCGCGGACCTGCGTGCCGTTGATCGTGATGCTGCCGTCGTCGGCGTCGATCCGCCCGCCCGCGGAACCGAGCGTCCACGTTATGTCGACGAGCTGCGGCGTGCCGGAGAGATCCGCCGGAAGCACCGAGGTCCCCGTCGGGACGATCGCGCGGCAGTGTGCGCCGCCGGTGTCGCTGCAGCCGCCTGCGCAGGTGGTGTCGACGGGTTGCTCGCCGATCGTCACGCACGCGCGTAGCGTCGTCTCGCTGATGCACTCGGCCGTCAGGGTCGTGCACGCGGCAGCGTCGGGGAGCCGTCCATCACCCGGCGCGCTGCCGTCGGGATCGTTGCCGCCGCCAGGCACCGAGAACCCGCAGGCAGACACGATCACGACGCCGAGCAGCTGCGTACGAAGGTGGCGAGACACCACCGCAAAGTTATCACGCGCCTACGATCGGAGGCGGTGGCACGATGTAGTCGAAGTAAGCGCTCGGATCGCCCGACTTACCGTCCATCGCCGCGCGCGCGACGTTGAACATTTCGCGCGCGGTCACGTAGTGCAAGGATCGGCCCCCGCGCTTCACGTTTTGCAGGGCCTCGTGCAGCGCGTGACCTCCATCACCGAGGAGCGACTTCGCGGTTCCCTCGATCGCGCCGTGCGTGTGCACCTTCACGAACACCCACTCGGGGCGGCCCTCGATGTGGATGTGTTGATCGATCCACGTCGCGACGCGTTCGGCGGTCGGCGGATCTTTGCCGGTGAGCGCGCCGTTCTCGATCCTCATGCCGAGGCCCTTCCGCGCGAGGGCGAGGGGACCGGTGATCATGAGCAAGCGGTCATCGCGCGTGACACCGACCCGCGCGCGCTCGCCCCGCTCGTAGCTGCGGCGCTGCGTGAGGTCGCCCATCGGCCAGTAGATCTGGTTGACCTTGTCGGGCTGACACGGGTCGGGCGCCGACGGGAACGTCAGGTCCGCGTAACACCCGAGCTGGTGCAGCATGGGCAACTCGTCGTCGACGCCGCACCACTTTCCGTCGGGACGGCCATTGGCGAGGCTCCAGTTGCCGTGGATGAACGCCCACTGGTAGCGATCACGCACGCGCGACATGTGGCCGTGCTGCGCGAACGTCGCGAGGTGCTCGGAGATCCGTGGCGCGAGCGTGTGCGAAGTGTCGCCGTCGTGGTGCAGGTGGAGCTCGACTTCACCAAAGCCTGCGCGCGCGAGCTTGGCGAGGCCGTCGAGGAAGTGCGCGCGATACTCCTCACCGGGAAAGAACCAGCCGTGGCGCGGTGGGCGTCCGTTGCTGTCACGGAAGCGCGACAGCGCGGGGTAGCGCTCCACCCACGCGTCGACGCGTGCACGGCCGACGTCGTCGGGCGCGCCTCCCCACAGTGGTTCGTAGTGGTCGCATAACGCGAACAGGATGTGCTCGCGATCGCGCGTCCGTGACGCCCGCGCACGTCGAACGAGATGACGGCCGTAGTCGCGGAGCCACGATCCGAGATGCTTGTTTCGAAGACGGGCTAGCACGCTGACTGCAAGGTAGCGCGCCGAACCCGTGATGGATCTCTACGGCCCTCTGCTCTCGAAAGCGTTGTTCCCTGCGTTCGAAGCCGTGCGCGGGCGCCCCACCGTGCAGCTACTCGAGCTGCTCCACGGCACGGAGCGGTGGTCGCGCAGCGCGCTGCGCGATCTGCAGCTGGGGCTGTTGCGCCGCTTGATGCGCCACGCGTACGCACACACCGCGTACTACCGGGGCGTGTTCGATCGGGCCCACGTGCATCCCGATGACGTCGACTCGCTCGACGTGTTGCACGAGCTGCCGCTCCTCGATCGCGAGCTCGTGAGAACGTCCTTCGATGCGCGCACCGCCTCGGCGCCGCCGCGCTGGGTGATCAAGAAGGCGACGAGTGGCACCACCGGGCAGCCGGTCGTGGTGCGCTACAACGCGGAGTCGCGCTACTGGCGCGATGCGACGCGCTGGCGTGCATACGGATGGGCCGGCTATCAGCTGGGCAAGCGCGCACTCCACTACTGGGGCGCGGGGCCCGCCCCCGAGAGCTGGTTCAAGCGCAAGAAGATCGCGCTCGACCGCGCGCTCAAGCGTGACGTCTACGTCGATTGCACGCCCCGCAGCCCGGAGGCGCTGATGGCGGCGGTCGAGAAGGTGCGGCGGTTCAAGCCCGAGGTGATCATCGCGTATGCGTCGGGCGCCGCGACGCTGGCGCGCTTCGTCAACGAGCGCTGCCTGCGGGACTGGGACAGCGTCCCCGTGCTCGTCGGCGCGGAGCGGCTATGGCCCCACGATCGCGAGGCAATCGAGCGCGCGTTCGGACCCGCGTTCGAGACCTACGGCTCGCGAGAAGTCATGTTGATGGGCTCGGAGTGCGAGCGCCATGACGGCCTGCACGCCTCGATGGAGACGATGATCATCGAGCTGATCGTGCGCGATGGCGAGAGCACCCGGCCGGCGCGGCCCGGGGAGCTCGGCGAGGTCGTGGTGACCGACCTGCACAACCTGGCGTGTCCGATGATCCGGTACGTCACTGGTGACCTCGCCCTCGCGCGCGAGCCCGGGCCGTGTGCGTGCGGCCGCAACCTCGATCGGTTCGGGCCCGTTGAAGGACGCGTGACCGAGACGTTGCGCGATGGCCACGGCAATCCCGTCGGGGGGCTCGTGTTCAACATCCTGTTCGGCGTGATGGATCACGTCGCGCGTAAGTTCCAGGTCATCCAGCGGCGCGATGGCAGCGTGACGATGAAGGTGGTACCGAACCTCGGCGATCGGCTGCCAGAGCCCGAACACCGCAAGGTCCACGCGTTTGCAGAAAAGTACCTACCGGCGACGCCGTTCGAGGTCGAATACGTCGACGACATCCCGCTGACCGAGGCAGGAAAGCGCAAGGTCGTCATCGTCGAGCTATGATCGCCGTGTTGTGAGGGCCCCCCTCGTTGTCGTCACCGGGTTTCTCGGTAGCGGAAAGACCACACTGGTCAATCGCCTGCTCGCGCGTCGCGCGGAGCGCGGCGAGACCACCAAGCTCGGCGTGATCGTCAACGAGCTCGGCGAGGTCGGCATCGACGGCGCGCTGCTCGGCGGCGAGAGTGCGCGCCAGATCGAGTTGCCGGGCGGCTGCGTGTGCTGCGTCCTCGGCGACGAGCTCGACCAGACGCTGATCGAGCTCGTCGATACGAACCCGACGCTGTCGGCAATCGTGCTCGAGACCACCGGTGTCGCCGAGCCCTTGCCGATCGCGTGGGCCGTGCGTCGCCCGCCGGTCGATCAGTGCGTGCGGCTCGCCGCCGTGGTGACACTCGTCGACGCGCTGCACTTCGTGGGCTCGCGCAAGGTGTCGGCCGCCGTCGATGCGCAGGTCGCGTACGCCGATGTGATCCTGGTGACCAAGTCACAGATCGCGGACCACCACGACATCGATGCCGCGATCGCTGCCGCCAGGGAGCTGGCGCCGCAGGCACTGATTCGTCAGGGATCGACGGACGAACACGCGGAATGGCTCGAACAAGCGCTCGCGGACCCTACCCTCGAAGCCCCCACAAACGGGGAGGCACGTGGGCATGTTCATGACGAGAACTGTCGACATCCCGACAACGGCACCGCACATGGAATCGACACCGTCTGGCTTCCCGTACACGAGGTCGTGGACCTCGAAGAGCTCGAGGACCAGCTCGCGACTCTCCCTGACAACTATGTGAGGATCAAAGGGATCGTGCGCTCCATCGACGCGCGCGACGGCGCCCCCAGAACCGGTTGGACGGTGATTCACCGAGTCGGTTTGCGCGTCTCGAGCGAGCCTGTCGATGCGCCAAGCTTTGAAGAAGGCAGGCTCGTCGCGCTCGGCCCACACGTGGAGCACGAGCCGCTAGCTGCTTGTGTCACGGCAGCGTCTACGTGAGTCGGGCATCCCCTTTGCTTCTCGACACGTAGAGTCTCGATGTTGCGCCGTTTGATCGTACTCGCGCTCACGATCCTTGCCGCTTGCGGTGAGGAGAGTATCGAGGTGCGTCCAGCTGGCGCGACGGACTACAACCTGAAGGCGCTGCAGAAGGCGGTCGACGAGTTCGTGTCCGCGGGACGTACCCCGGCGGCCTTTGCCGACCTCTCGAAGAAGGTGCTCGAGCTGCGCTCGGGCATGGATCGCAGCGTCGCGCGCGAGGCCGAGTTGCGGCTGGTCGTGCTGGCGCTCGGGCCCGTGCAGTCACTGCAAGCGAAGCCAATGGCCGAGCAGGTGGAGGCGCTCGCGCTGACCGTGTGGCCCGCGCTGCTCGCGCCGCCGATCGAGGCCGACGACGTGTTGATCAAGCGCGACACCAACGCGGTGGCAATCTACCCGAAGGTCGGCGAGGACGCGCGCACGTACCTGCAGCGCATCTGCGGCGGTCCCTTCGCTGGCGATTGCAAGCAGCTGGTGCCCGAGTATCAAGGCCCGGCGATCGCCGCGCTCGCGACGCGCAAGGCGATGGAGCGCGTGCGCAACGCCGTTACCGACTGCGTGATGTGCGGGGCCGAGCCGGGCTGGCACGACGCCGTGCTGCAATGGGAGTCGTTCGATCGCCAGGCGCACGGCTGGCTCCCCGATGTCGAGCGGCGCGGCGCGCCCGATAACTGGCCGATCGCGGGCAATGCAGCGGAGACCGGGACAGCGCTCGAGGACCCGACCACGTTGTGGCGCGAGGCCGAGATCAACGCGCTCGGCGAGGTGGTCGTCGGCGGCCAGCGCTACATCGGCGACCAACGGATCGAGGCGTTGCGCGAGCTGCGCGCCGACTCGCAGACGATCACGTTGCACCTGCGGCCCGAGCTCACGCTCGCGCAGGTGAAGGGCATCCTGGCCGACGCATCGAAGTCCGGCGCGAACAAGGTCGCGATCGTCGCGCGACAGCCCGAATATCCTTGGGATCGTCGGATCTACTGGCTCTCGCTCCAGGGGCAGACACGCCTGGGCCTGCGGCCGACGGATTCGCTGCAGCTCTTGCTGCATACGATCGATCACGTGGCCAATCCAGGCGCCGTCGCCCGCGTGGACTAAGCGCGGCGCCGCTAGCACTCGATCCGGTACCGGGATAGCCTCGTCCTTCCGGCTCATGTGGCTTCGCCGCCGACGCATTCTCGCGATTGCCACAGCGCTGTTGTGGCTCGTGGCGATCGAGGTGTTGCCGGGGCTGCATCTCGCGGAGCACGCCGACGATCACACGCACGCGCGCGATGGCTCGATTCATCGCGTCGCACACGCCGACGCACATGCGCATGGCGGGACGCGCCACCGACATCGCCGGCCGTATCCCGTGCCGCCAAGCCTGCGCGAGGACGAGCCGGATGACACGGTCAACGCGCATGCCTCGCCTGGTTCCGCGAGCCGACGCGATCTCGCGCTCACGCGTAGGCGCGGACCGAACCAGCTCGCGATCGACGACGCCCTGGTTTCGCATGCTGCATTCGGCGTCGCGCACCACGCGCTCGCCACGCTCGATCCACCTGCGCCAGCTCTCACTCCGGTCAGCGCACCCGTCGCGACCGTGTGGATGCACACGATCGATGCGACACTGGTGATCGCACGGCCGCCCGCGCGGCCCAATGCGCGCGGCCCGCCGCGAGGCTGAGCTCGAGCATCGTTGGTTCATCTTCCACGTCCTGACCGACGGAGGCGCGCTTGCGTCCGTGGTTTTGGCTCGTGCTCGCATCGGGCGGGCACGCGCACGCACAATCTACATCGTCGACCGCCGAGGTCGCGCCGGAGACCATCGTCGTCGACGACAAGGGCGTCGCGCCGGTGAATACACCGAGCGCAGCCGTGCGCATCGTCGGCGAGCGTGCGCTCGAGCTGACGCCACACAAGAACGCCGACGATTTACTGCGCGTCGTCCCGGGCCTCTACATGAGCCAGCACGGCAGCGAGGGCAAGGGGCAGCAGTTCTTCCTGCGCGGGTTCGATGCGGTACACGGCTCGGATCTCGCGATCCGCGTCGGCGGCATCCCGCTCAACGAGATGTCGAACGTGCACGGGCAAGGGTACGCGGACCTCGGGTTCGTCGTGCCCGAGACCGTGCACGGGCTGACTGCACGCAAGGGACCGTTCGACCTCGAGCAGGGGTGGTTCGCCACCGCGGGCTCGGTCGACCTCGAGCTCGGCACGTCGCAGCGTGGTGGGCGTGTCGGCTACGAGCTGGGCACGACCCGCCGGCATCGCCTCGTGGTCGTCGAAGCGCCGAAGGATGGTCCCGATGCGGAGCTGGTCGGGGCGGAGGTGATGCACGATGACGGCTTCGGGCAGGGACGCCAGACACAGAAGGCGTCGGTGATCGGGCAGACCGAGCTGACCGCGGGCGCGCTCAAGCTGCGGCCGCTGCTCGTCGGGCACACGAGCACGTTCGGCGAGCCGGGGGTGATCGCGCTGCAGGACATCGCGCGCGGGACGTTCGAGCGCACCAGCGCGCCGGCGGGCGACCTCGTCGGTGAATCGCAGCGCATGCTCGCGGGGCTGGGGGCGACGTGGAAACACGGCACCCACGAGCTCGTAGCTACGTCGTATCTCGGCTGGCGAAGCTTTCGCGTCGAGCAGAACTTCACCGGGTTCCTCGAGAACGAGATGTATGGTGATGCGCGGCTGCAGCAGCACCGTGCGCTCACCGGCGGCGGACGGGTCGCGTGGCGACGGCGGGTCATGCCGTGGCTGCGCGTGCTCGCGGGCACCGAGGTGCTCCACGATCAGATCGTGCAGGGCGAGGACCGGGTCTCCACGCAGGGGGAGGTGTGGCGCAACGAGCGTTCGCTCGCGGCGACCACCACCGCGCTCGGCGTGTGGGCGGGGGCCGAGGCCAAGCGCGGGCCGTGGATCGCGGTCGGTGGTGTGCGCCTCGACGGCCTGCGCGTCGAGGCCCGCGATCAGCTCGATCGCATGCGCGACGGGCAGGGCACGGTGGGGGCGGTCTCGCCGCGGCTCTCGATCGCGCACCGCACGCCGGCGGGCTCGATCTCGCTGGCGGTCGGGCGCGGCGTGCGGCCACCAGAGGCGCGTGCGTTCACGGCGCGCGAGTCGCGCGAGAACATGCAGGCGACGGTCTACGACGGTGGCGATCCGGCGATCACGATGGCGAATGCCGTCGAGGTCGGTGGCGAGCGCCGCTGGGACCGCGTCAGGCTTGGACTCACGGGGTTCGCGACGTGGATCGAGCGCGAGTCGGTGTTCGATCATATCTCGGGCGTCAATGCGCTGAAGGACGGCTCGCGTCGCTTTGGCGTGGAGGCGTTCTTCGAGGTGATGCCGAAGCCGTGGCTCGTGGTGCGCGGGGATGTCACCGCCGTCGACGCGCGCTACGTCGTGACCGAGAACCCGGTGCCCGGTGCACCACGGCTGCTCGCGACAGGCGAGGTACGCATCGACACGCGGCCGTGGAGCGCGGGTCTCGTGGGTCGCTTCCTCGGACCGCGCCCGCTGACCCACGGGGCGACCGCCGCGGCGTCGCACGTGTTCGATGCCATCGCCGCGTACACGCACCGTCGCTGGACACTCTCACTGCAGGTCGACAACCTGCTGGGCACCAACTGGAACGAGGGCGAATACCACTTCGCCTCGCGCTGGGATCTCGCACAGCCGCGCAGCGAGCTTCCCCGCGTCCACATCTCACCGGGTCGGCCGTTCGGTGTGCGCGCCGGCGCGACCCTCACCTTTTGAGGACCTCATGAACCTTCGAACATGGCTTGTTCTGGCCATGGTTGGCTGCGGCGGCTCGAAGGAAGCCGCCACGGTCGATCTTCCCGTCACGACGACCGCCTCGGCATTACCCGCTGCGATCACCGACCTCGGCTATCAGGTGACCGTCTCCGATCTGCGGATCGCGATCTCGAACGTGCAGTTCACGATCGAGGGCGAGATGCACTCGGATGTGGAGGTGGCGCGCCTGATCGCGCTCCCACACCCTGGGCACAGCGCCGGCGGCGAGGTCACCGGGGAGCTTCCCGGCGACTACGTGCTGCGATGGAACGGTCAGGCGCAGCCGCCGCTCGGCGTTGGCACGTTGATCGTCGGGGACTATCACGGCGCGAACTTCTCGTTCCGCGCCGCGACCGCCAATGACGTTGCCACTCTGGACCCGCTGCTCGGGCATGCCATGCACCTGGTAGGCACGATCGCCAAGGACGGCACGTCCAAACCCTTCACGGCACTCCTCGATGTGGAGGCCGACACCGCGGTGATCGGCGCCGTGTTCGAGGACACGATCACCGAGCAGTCGATGGAGACGCTCGCGATCCAGTTCTATGCCACCGATCCGTTCGAGGGCGACACGGCCTTCGACGGGATCGACTTCTTCACGCTGCCCGAAACCGCAGGGACGATCGAGATCCTGCCGGGCAGCACCACTCACAACATCTTGCGTCGCGCGATCCAGACCCATGACCAGTTCGCGGTCGTCGCGCAGTAGGGGATCCATGCGTAACACCACTCTTGCATTCGTTCTATTCCTCGCCGCGTGCGGCGAAGGCTCCGGCACCCTCGTCTCCACCGTCTACGGCGAAGAGTTCATCGAGGAAGGCATTCCCTCCAACGTGTTCGAGGACGGCTGGGCGGTCTCGTTCGACAAGTTCCTCGTCTCGATCGGCAACGTCGCCGGCAAGGCAGGCGAGGGCGGCGACGAGGTCGGTGACCCGGCGTTTCACGTCGTCGATATCTCCCAGGCCTCGGGCGGTGAGGGCTTCGAGCTCGCGTCGGTCGACGCGCCCGGCGGCTATTACGATCACTACGGGTATCAGCTCGTGTCCATCGCCACTGCCACCGCGCTCAACGTCGACGAGGCTGACGTCACCGCGATGAAGAACGCGGGCTACTCGATCTGGGTCAAGGGCAGCGCGACGAAGGGCGGCGTGACCAAGACCTTCGATTGGGGCTTCGCCTTCAAGTATACGTTCGCGCACTGCGATCTCGGCGGCGCCGTCGACGGCAACGCCCTCGTCGCGCAGGCCACGATCCACGCCGATCACCTCTTCTACGACGACGCGGTCTCCGACGAGCCGAACGTCGCCTTCCAGCTCATCGCCGATGCCGATGGTGCCGCGGGCGCCGCCGCCGACGGTGCGATCACCATGGACGAGCTCGCCGCGGTCGATATTCGCGGGGAGGAGCGCTACCAGGTCGGCTCGCTCGAGCATCCGTCGGGCGAAGCGATCACCAACTTGCGCCGCTACATCGAGGTGCAGTCGATCACCCTGGGGCACATCAACGGCGAAGGCCACTGCGAAGACCAGCTCGCGGTGGAATAGCTGCCTCGAAAGCTGCGTGCGAGCGGGACCGAACCGTCGCTCGGCGCGCGGGCGCGATCATGGACGGTGTGGGCGTCGGACTAGCCCGCGAATCGGCCACGACCGTGTATGGTCGACATACGCTCGGAGGTATTGATGAGGCTCCCCGCACTGGTTGTTCTCGTGCTCGCCACCACGTTCGCCGCCTGTGGAGGCGCAAAACCTGCACCCACGACCGCACCCACCGAGGGCAGCGCGGCGCCCCCGCCCACGCCGCAACCCGGCGCCACGCCGGCGATCGGGCCCGACCAGTGCTGCTGCCCGTTCGCGGACGCGGAGGGCGTCTCGTTCAACGTGATGACGAAGGCGGACTGCGATGCTGCGGGCACCGGGTGCGTCGAGGCTGATCGCTGCTCGAGCTGAGCGCGTGAAGGGAGCATTGCGATAAGCTTTGCCGACCTGGTCGGTGGCCTTACGGCGTAGCGGCCGAGCGGCATCAGAGCTCGACGATGCGCTCGTTTCGTACAGCTGCTCGCGCGCCTGCGGGCGCTTCCGGGACGACCTGCTCTCGACGAAGGCGTGACCGGCCGAAGGCGTGCTCCTCGTGGGAATCATCAAGCTCGAGCACCTCTAGATTGAGAGAACTACACGGTCACTGCATCTCAGCGCTTCTTCCAGCGACGGTCGGCGGGATTGGTGAACGCGCCGAACACGTGCTTGACCTCGCGCTTGCGCACGCCGGCGTAGGCCGTCGCAGCGTCGAGGCGGATCCGCGCGTAGTCCCCGCCCGCGGCGAACGCGAGCACGCTGGCCTCGAGGGGGGCGGCGTTGGCGAACAGGAAGTCACGGGTCATGAGCAGTGGCACGCGGGTCGCGGACGGCACCTGCTCCTCCATGTAGTCGGCCGTGTGGCACGCGATCGCGATCGTGCCCTTTGTGACACCACCGGGCGCCGGCCACGCGTACGCGTCGACGTCCATCAGCCGGTTGTGACCGACCCACGCGACGAGCTGCGCGGCGCCGCCTGCGTCGATTGTCGAGCCGTCGGCGAGGGTGAGGGTGCGCGCGCCCTTGCCTGAGACGTCGGCGGCGTAGGCGGCGAGGGCGCGGTCGATCGCGGTGCCGCGCCAGCCGTGGATGACGAGGTCGATCGCGATGTTCGGAGGCGCACCCTGCTTCCGCCATGCGGTGGGTGCGGGGACGTGGCGGCGGTACACGTGGACGGCGAGCACGTCGGGATCGCCGGAGTCGGTGGCGGTCAGCTTCAGCACGCGCTTCCAGCCGCTGCCCCGGCGCGCGAACCACGAGCCGAAGCCGGGCGTGGTGCTCCAGTAGAGGTTGGTCTCGGGGTTGTTGCCGTCGCCGAGCTTCGCGTTGCCGCACGCGATGATCGAGCTGTCGCACAGCGGCACGTGCACCTCGACGACAAGCGGCTTGCCGGCGGCGAGGTCCGCAATCACGCGCTCCGTGAGCCCAGCGAGCCAGGCGTCCTCGGTGGATGGGGCAGCGGCCGCCGGAGATGCGACGGTGGCCAAGATCACGAGGGTGGCGAGGCGCATCCCTCGAAGACACCGCCGTGCGGCCGCGATTGCACCCGATCATGAGCCGACGCCGTAGCCGAACGGGCGTTGCGTGACGTCGGACACTTCGACCTCCTGATCGAACGTGAGCACGTTGTACGCCGCCCGTCACATCGAAGGTGGCATCACCAGGGGCGTCTTGCCGTCAGTGATCACGAGCTTCGCGTTCGAGGACTGCGCCAGCTCCTTGAGCGCCTTGATCGCCTCGAACCGCAGCACCGCCTCGCTCAGGCCCTGGCTCACGACGAGCTGCGCGTCACGGATGCCTTCCGCCTGCACCTTGCGCTGGGCGGCCTGCTGGCGTTCGCGCTCGAGCTCGAAGACCATCCGCTGTGAGTCCTGCTCGGCCTGCAGCTTGAGCTCGATCGAGCTCGCGAGGCCGGCGGGGAGGGCGATCGACTTGAGGAGCACGGCCTCGATGACGAACCCGCGCGGGCCGACGAGCTCGACCATTCGCTTCTGGATCTCACCCTCGATCCTCGAGCGCTCGCCCGAGTGCATGTCCTTGGCGAAGAACCGAGCGGAGACGTCTGCGGCGGCCGAGCGGAACGTGCTCAAGATGACCGTGTTCTGGTAGCCGGGCCCGATCGTACCGAGCACCGTCGGCGCCGCGGCGGCATCGACGTGATACAGGATCGAGACCTCGGTCTCGATCGACAGGCCCTCCTTCGAGGGGAGCTGGACGCGGACCTCGACGTTCACCGTGCGGGTCGTGATCCGTTCGATATCGGTCGAGAACGGGTTGTAGAACGTGACGCCAGGCGTGATGGGCTTGGTGTCGAATTTGCCCCACCGGTTGCGGATGCCAACCTCGCCTTGGTCGATCACGGCGATGCAGCCGAGCGACATGGCGAGGAGCGAGAGGACGACGAACGAACGTACGAGCATGGTTACCCCCACTCGTGGATGGATGCCCGTACTCGGCCGTCCGTTGCAGACGACCGGCGAGACGCTACGCTACGAGTCGACCGGCTCACCGAACCCAGCGCAGCGGCCCGAACGCCAGCATGCGATCGGGCTCGACGTCCGCGAGCGCCGCCGGGACCCTCGAGGCCTTGCCGGCATCCACGAGCACCGAGCCGTCGTTACGGATCGTAACCGCGGGGCGCGCGAGCTTGTCCCAGCGACCGGTGGTGAGGTCGACGCGAACGTCGCCGTAGACGAGATAGCGAGGCGTGAGGCCCACGACGATGCGCCGCCGAGCCGGGTCGTCCTGCGCCGGGGGCAACTCGACGCGGCGGCCGTCCGCCCAGCGCAGCTCGACGAGGTACGCCTGCGGCGTGTCGCGCACCAGCACGAAGCGCTGGTGATCGCTCCACATCACCCACCCGTCGGACAAAATGGGCGTGCTGGTGATGAGATCGATCGTACGCCCGTGCTCGCTGCCAACGACTACCCTGGCGGTGCGGCCGATTCGAGCCGTCATCAGGTCTTCGCGCGCGACGCGCGGCACGATCGTCGCGTGCGCGCCTTCGCGGTACCAGCGTACGGAGCTCGACGCCCCGTCGAGGCGACACGCGTAGAGCAACCCGCTCTGGTAGGTCTCGAGGACCTCCGCATCGCAGTCCGCGACGCGGGTGCGTCGACCGGACGCGACCGACACGAGATCTAGCGTCCCGGCGCCCGATGCGACCAAGGTGTCTTCGTCGAGCGCGGCCACGGCGTCGGCGGTCTTGCCATCGACGCGATACATCCACTGTCGGAGCCGGTCGGGGGCCTCGAGCTGCTTTGTGACCCGGTCGACGTCCTGCTCCGTCGCTCGCTCGATCGGGATCACGTCAAAGATCCCCTGGCCCCAGTCGAAGTGGGCGCCGCAGCTCGACCACGACCCCTTCGATCCCGGCGAGAGATCCGGCCCGAACAAGGCGCCGTCGCCGTTGGTGTCTCCGGCCAGCGCCTCGACGTTCAGCCAGCCGCCTTCCGACCACGTCGCCGACCACACGGGCTGTGGGACCTCGGTCTCCGCGCCGGTCGCGAGCACACGCGCACGGAGGCGGCCGTCGCGGTAGTAGGCGAGATACTGGCCGGTCGGATCGAACGTCCAGCGGTGCAAACCACGCTGGACGTGGAACCCGCCGAGCTCGGCGCGCATCGCCTCGCGCGTCCACGTGCGCGTGTCGAGCAGGACCGGTGCGCCGTCGATCGCGAGCACGAGCCATCGACCCGTCGGATCTTCCGCGAGCACGTCGTCGATCGGATGCTCGCGCCGCTCGCGATCGACGAGGAACGCCCGCATCTCGTCCCCGCTCGTATCTCCGTGCTGCTCGAAATACGTCAGCAGCGCGCCGTTACCGTCGGTGTCGTTGCGCGCCTGGCACACCACGGCCCAGTCGCCCTCGGGATCGCTCGCGATCAATCGGTACGGCGCGGCCGTGCCCCACACCAGATCGAGCGACGATGTCGCCGGCGCGGCGAGCGGCGCGCTCGACGACCCGCAGCCGAGGCTCGGGAGCACGAACGCTATCCATCTAGGGAGCGCGAACGTGTGTGCCATAGAGGGGACGATACTGCATCGACGGCGAGCGCGATGGCCTGCGATGCCTGATGCGCATCGCCAGGCCACTGGCGCCAATGCGTTCTATGCGCGCTCGCACGACGGTCCACTGGACCCGAGCGCCACGGCGTGGCGCGTGGCTCGACGGCGAGTCACGCCAAGACTGCCGACGAATGCGACGCCACCCGACGACGCAACGCCCGGTGGCGAGCCTTGCCTTCGCACACACTTCTCGACGAGCTTCACGCGCCGCGCGACGAGCGCGGCTCGCTGCGACTTGTCATGCGTGCTGAGCTGACGATCCGCTATGCGCGCCGTCACATCGTCGAGCGCGAACCCGACGCTGAGACGACGGGTAGGTAGCTCGCTCGTCGACCTGAGGATCAGCCGGTCGAGCGGAACACTCGAACCTCGACCTCGCGCTCGACGTACGACCACTCGGGCGTGGCGCGAAGACGAGCGAGCAGCTCGTCGAAACGGTCGGCGTCCCCGGGGGCGTACTCGAACCAGGTGAGGAAGTCGAACTCGCCGCCCAGATCGCGGCAGTGATATAGGCGACGCGCGATCGCGGGGAGGTACTCGAGTCCGATCGCGATGTGCCGCGAGGTCTCCTCGAAGAGGGCACGGCGTTCGTCTTGCGCGAGCTTCCACCATGCCGCCGACTTGGTGATCGGGATGAGAGCTGCGAGGGTCGACGCGGCCCGTCCAAGCCCTTCCTGGACAGCCGCCATTCGCCGCCGCTCCATCGCGCTCGTGTACCGCTCGTGACTTCGAACGCCGTCGAGCGCCCAGCGCGCGGCGCCGATCGGCGTTGCGGCGGCGCCCTCGAGGCGGGCGAGGCGGGGAGCGTCGGGGAGCCCCGCGCCCTTGATCGCGCGGCTTGCCGAGACCTCCCATTCGCCGGCATCGCCCGCGAGAAACGTGACCCGTGTCGTTGGCTGCATGAAAGCTCCGGTTCGGGTGCGCGTGACGCTCGGGCGCCGCGCGGGGCGGCCACATCCCAGCACCGCCACGCAGCCGATCGAAGCGAGAAACTCGCGCCGCGCGATGACTCGCATGGCGGTCCTACGCTCCTGCTCGACGCCGGTTACACAATTCGTGTCGTCGGCACGGACGCGCACAACGGTACGCGAGGCCCGCGACCGCGTCGCCGGGCCACAGCCTGAGAGCCGATCAGAACGCCCGGCCGACGTCGAGGATGGCGCTCGTCGAGCTCTGCCAGGATAAGGCCGGGGAGCCGTCGCCAATGTAGACCCCGAGGCGCTCCCGCGCGCGGAGCCCGAGCACCCAGGTGCCCGCATCCATCTCGACCCCGAGCTCTCCGAGCCCGCTCGCGAACGGCTCTGCGACATAGCCGACCTCGAAGCCAGCGCCGCCACCGAAGACGAACGGCACACGCAGCGTGCCCTGGCGGTGCAGGACGATGCGGCCGCGCACGTCGAGTCCGAGCCAACGTGGGATATCGGCGTCGTTGCCGGCGGGGTAGCCCGCCAGCTCGGCGACCGCGAAGACGCCGACCCGCTCGCCTCGCAGCCAGCCGCCGGCCTCGATCCCGGCGCCCCCGCCAGCCGACGTCGCGAGCCGACCGGTGCCCAGGGTCGGCCCGATGCCAACCTGTGGGCGCGCGCATGCGACGGCGCCCACCGTCACAATCACGGCAAGCAAGTGCGACATGAGCTGGAGTCTACCCGGGCGCGGCCACCTCGCCTCGTACGTGCCGCATGTTGCCGCCGATACGTCGCGCCACCGCCTGCGCGTTCGCACGTAGGCGCTACCGGCGAAGCCGGCCGAAGAACTCGCGCGCCACCGCGGCGCCCGCCGAGATCGTGCCGCGCGTCGACATCGTCGCCGCGCACGCTGGCAGCTCCGCCGCGCCCGCTGTTGCACCGCCGCCCGTCGATGCGTCGCTCGTCGCGCCACCCGCGGCGCCGCCCGACGCGTCGAACGTCCGCGCCGCCGCCACACCACCTGCCCTCCCGTCCGCAAACCCCGAGGTGCAGCTCGTCGAGACCGCGCGCATCGCGCTCCGCCGCGGCGCCGGCGACGACGCCGTCCGCACCTTGATGGCGCACGAGCGGCGGTTTCCAAGGG
>JANRKM010000058.1:0-1686 GCA_033763475.1 Kofleriaceae bacterium | reverse complement strand
GGCCCGTTCGCGCCCTCGCAGATGATCTTCGCCTGGATGTTCGGCGCGTTCTTCGAGGTGATGACGTTCTCGAGCGCGGCCGGCACGAGGACGTCGACCTCGAGCTCGAGCAGCGCCTCGTTCGAGATCGCGGTCGCCCCGGGATAGCCCTCGAGGAAGCGGTGCTCCTTCATGTACGCAAGCACGGCGGGCACGTCCAGCCCCTGCGGATCGTAGATGCCGCCGTGCTTGTCGGAGACCGCCACGACCCGCATCCCCTCGGCCGCCATCAGGCGCGCGGCGGTGGAGCCGACGTTGCCGAAGCCCTGCACCGCGACGGTCGCGCCGGCGATCGGCCTCCCGAGCTTCTCGAGCGCGCGCTTGGTGACCTGCAGGCAGCCGCGGCCGGTCGCGTCACGCCGCCCGAGCGACCCGCCCATCTCGACCGGCTTCCCCGTGACCACGGCGGTCACGGTGTGGCCCTTGTGCATCGAGTAGGTGTCCATGATCCACGCCATCACGCGCTCGTTGGTGTTCACGTCTGGCGCGGGGACGTCGGAGTCGGGACCGAGGATCTCGATGATCCCCGCCGTGTACCGGCGCGTCAGCCGCTCGAGCTCGCCGGCGGACATCGTGGTCGGGTCGCAGACGACGCCGCCCTTGCCGCCGCCGAACGGGAGGTTCACCACGGCGCACTTCCAGGTCATCCACGCCGCGAGCGCATTCACCTCATCAAGCGTCACCGCCAGGTCGAAGCGGATGCCGCCCTTGGCCGGCCCACGCGAGGTGTTGTGCTGCACGCGGATGCCGGTGTAGACCTCGACCTCCCCGTTGTCGCGAAGCACCGGGACCGAGACGATCACCTGCCGCTCGGGGCTGCGCAGGACCTTGTAGAGCCCGGGCTCGAGATTGAGGCGCCGGGCCGCGTCGTCGAAGCGCGACATCATCGCCTCGAAAGGATTGTCCTCCGTCACGAACCGGCGATCCCGATCCGGCTTGATGAGCGAGACAGCCTTGTCCGACGTGGAATTCGACATTTCGCGTTGGCTCCGGTCCTTGGGGACCAAAGGGGTCAGGGGGATTCAGGCGCGCGGCGCGACCGTCCGGTCGAGCGCCGCCCGCAAGTCGTCCTCGCCGGACTCGAAGACGACGCGCAGCATCGCCACGAGCGGCTCGGGCACGCTGGCCGGCCACCGGTCGCGGAGCTTCACCGCGTCCTTGGCCGTCAGCACCACGTGATCGGCACGACGCGCCGCGTGGGCAAGCCACGCGACGTCCTCGTCCCGGAACTGATGATGGTCCTTCCAGGTCGCGACCTGCACCTGCGCCCCGGTCCGCTTCACCTGCGCCACGAAGGCATCGGGATCGGCGATCGCCGACGCGGCCACCACCCGGCGCCCCGCCAGCGTGCTCACGTCGCGCGCGCGACCCGAGACCAGCCCGCGCAGCTCGTCGAGCTCGAGGCGGGCCACCGCGACCGGGCCGGCGACGCGACCCTGCAGCGCGGCCGCGAGGCGCTGCGCCGTCTCGGCATCGGCACGCTTGCGCGTCACGATCATCGCGTGGGCGCGATCGAGCGCGCCCCATCGCTCGCGCCAGGGGCCGGCCGGCAGGTGCCACCGCACCGCCCGCGTCGTCTCGGCGCTCATCAGGCAGATGTTGAGGTCGCGCGCGACGTCGAGCCGCTGATACGCATCGTCGAGGACG
>JANRKM010000057.1:0-2290 GCA_033763475.1 Kofleriaceae bacterium | reverse complement strand
CACTGCGACGAGGCCGTAGGGGCCGGTCGCCTGAAGCCACGTCGCAACGCTGGTGAAGGTATCCATCCGTCTCTCCTCTTTGGTCAGGCCACAGCGGGCGTGGGCAGCAGGTCTCGAACGTCGGCACGGCGCACGCCGGTCACACGCTTCACCGCTTCCTCGAACGCGACGTCCGGCGCGAGCCCGGCCTCGAGGCGCAGCCACGCGTAGAGGACGAGCATCGAGCCGTCGGCGTGCCCGAAGTACTGGTGCGCGAGCACCCCCGGCAGCGGCGCCTTCGCGGCAGCGGGCACGAGGCCCAGTGCGAAGCGTCCATCCCTCAGCCCCGGCCACACACGCGGCACCGCGATGCCCGGCGTGGCCGCGCTCGTCGTCCAGCGCACGAGCGCGGCGACCGCTTCCGCCTGCGCGGGCGTCGGCAGGACGTACTCACCCTTGTGCGCCCACGGCGCCTTGATGACGCGGTCCCACGGCAGACCCGGCTTGAGGTAGCTCGGGTAGTACGGGTTCACGACCTCAACGCCGAACGACGGGCCGTTGTGCTGGCTCGCGTGCCAGAGGATGTCCGTCGCGAGGTCGCCGTGCTGCGTGAGCGCGCCGTCCGCGCCCATCACGAGGTGGACGCTGAGCCCGCGCCTCTTCAAGACCGCGATGGTCGAGTCGACGCTGCGCGTGACGGTTTCGTGGATGACGAGCTCGACCGCGCGCGTCCGCTTGCCCTTGGCCGCGAACCGGTGGACGCCGCCGTCGAGGAAGGTGCGCACGGAGAGCCCATCGACGGGACACGTCGCCTTGGCGTCGACGATGAAGCCGCCGCTCACTGGCCGGACTCCTTGGCGCGGGCAGCCTCGGCGACCCGAGGCTCGATCTTCAACCCCTGCGGGAACCATCGGGCCAGCTCTTCGGCGGCGACGGGCTTCGCGAGCTTCGGGTCGACGCGGCCCTGGTTGTCCTTGAGGAGCGGGATGACCTTCTTCCGCTTCACGAGCTCGGCGTGCATCTCGTCGACGAGGAGCCGATGGAGGTGGCCGAAGCTGCCCGTCGCAGGATGTGCGGGCTCGTCGTTCGGGGAGCGGAGCAGAAATTCTGTCGAGCGGCACGTGGGGCACGCCGGGAGCGGGACCACGCTGGCGTCCGTCTGCTCATCGCGCGCGACACCGACTTCGAGCGTGTCGAGGGCGATGCGGTTCTCCGCAGCGCACCTGCCGCAGCGCTGAACGACCTCGGTGCTCGTCATCTCGTGGATCGACATGGGGCCTCCTCAGGCGATCGCCGTGTACGTTCCGAACCACCAAACCGTCCCGGTGCCGGGGACGCTCTGGTAGCTGTAGAAGCCGAACCCATCGCGATCGGCGAAGTACGTCGACGGGTTACCGGTGAAGCCGCTCGCCTGGTTGAGCGACGAGAAGGTGATGGACGACGGCGTCGCTGGGAACCGATTGCGGAATGTGACCGAACCGCCGCCAGCGACGGAGCGCGTCGCGGTGTCGGGGTTCGAGTACTCCATGCCGAGGCGCCCGACCTCCTGCACGGAGCCGCTCAGCTCGAAGGCCGAGTTCGTGGTGCTGCTCATCGGCAGGGTCCACGTGCGGTCCCATGCCGTGAAGCTCGCCTCGTTGTTGAAGTCGTGGAGGAAGGCGAGCGAGTTGCGGCCGAAGCGGAACGCGGCCGAGTTGTAGAGCGTGCTGTCGCGCACCCACGCGCTGCCGTTCCACGAAGCGTTCAGCGTGAACCACACGGAGTCGGTGTCCGCGTAGATGCGCAGGTGCGTCGACGCCGAGCCCGAGGCGTTTGAGTCGAGGATCAAGGCCATCGAGCCGCCGAGGGCCGGCTGCCGGATGGTCCGGTGCTGGCCGGCGTTGGCCTCGTTGCCTCGGAAGTGGTCGCCCTCGACGGAGTCGAGGATCTCGGCGAGCGCGGCCTCGACGTCCGCGGCGTTGAGGTTGTTGCCGGAGTCGGCGACCGAGACAGCCGACGCGGCGTGCGCTCCGCTCGCCTGGTTCACGTGGCCGTTGAGCCCGCCGAGCAGCGTCACGAGGGCTGCGCGCAGCGTGCCCGCAGCGATCGCCGTGGGCGCGCCCGCGATCGCATCGACGCCGACGAGCCCCGCGCCGGGCGACGCTGAGCCGGTCGCGACGAGGTCCGTCAAGATCTCCTGGAGCTGCGACTGGACGTTCGTGCCGGCGATGTTGTTGTGAGGCGTCGCCGCGATGGCCGCAGCGTTGTGCGCACCGGTCGGGGCGCTCACGTGCGTGTTCAGGAACCCGAGGAGCTGCGCAAGCTGGCTCTT
>JANRKM010000056.1:0-113438 GCA_033763475.1 Kofleriaceae bacterium | reverse complement strand
CTCCGAACGAGGATCAGGTGCGCGGCTTCTTGTCGGACCTCGTCACCAAGATCGAGGCCGACCCGGTCAGCGGTCGAGAGCTGCTCGCGAGCGTGCTCTCGCCGGTCACATGCACGCCCGCGCAGGGCCCGCGAGGCATCTACTGCCGCGCCGAATTGATCCTCCCCCCGAGCCTGTCGGCCCGGGGCGGGGACTCGCGGTCCGAGCAGCAGGCCCAGAGTCAGAGGAACTTAGGAGCGGGGGCAGGATTTGAACCTGCGACCGTCGGGTTATGAGCCCGACGAGCTACCAGGCTGCTCCACCCCGCAACAACGACAATCTCTTGTCAGTGCCCGAATCGCTTCGAGCACTGGCCTTTTGCCATGCTGAGATCAGCGCGTCAAGGGGGGAATCACGGGTACTGCGATTCCTTCCACATCGCGTACTCACCTTCGCCGGTCAGCGGCCCGCTCTGGTTGAAGACATCGAGGGCGGGATGGAGGAGCCAGCTCTCCTTGCCCTCGTTGGCGTAGATCTCGAGGATGCCCTCGCAGAGGCCGCCGCCCGAGGAGACCTTGAGGCGATAGTTGTCGGTGAGCTGGGGGGCCAGGAGCGTGTAGGAATACTGAGGCTCGCCGTTGGCGTCCGGGAGGTAGTCGGTGCGGAACGAATAGCTGGCCTCAGGGGCCGGCGCGGTCGCGCAGTTGCTCTCGCCCACGGTCATCGTCCAGGTCCAGGTGCCCGTGGGCCAGCAGCCCGTGAAGTCGGGCATGCCGTCGCCCGGGGGCTCGTTGTTGTTGTTGTTGACGCGGTCCGGGACCATCGCGCCGATCGTGAAGGTGCCGGTGATGGCGAGCGTCGCGGAGCAGATGCGCGGCTCAGGCGTGCTGGGGAGCTCGCCGTCATCACCGACGCCGCAGGCGGCCAGCGTCGTGAGCGATATGACGAAGCCAAGGGAGAACAGGCGCCCAGCAGAGTCCATGCCGCCTATCGTAAGGCATGCGCGGGCAGCTCGGTGGGATTTGGGCGCGCGTGGAGGCAGCTACTGGTCGTGGTGGTTTGAGGGCGGGTTTGGCACTATCCCCCGCGGGGGTTGTTCGCATGCAGGTCGTGACGTTTCGGTACGCAGAGGGCGCCTGGTCGCGACCGTTTCCCGACCTGGACTCGCCTCGGACGCTGGTGCTGGCGTTCGCTGCGCCGTCGTACGGGATGCGTGGCGAGTTGTTCGGCGAGCTGCGTCGGGCGTATCCACAGGCAGCGGTGATCGGCTGCAGCACGGCCGGCGAGATCGAGGCCACGCAGATTCGAGATGGATCGATCACGGTGGCGGCCGTGCGGTTCGAGCGGACGCGCGTCCGATGCGGGCGCGCGCGGATCACGGCGGCGGCGGAGTCTTTCGCTGCGGGTGGCGCGCTTGGGGCCGAGCTCGCGGCCCCGGACCTGCGGGTGGTGATCGTACTGTCGCGCGGGCACGACGTGAATGGGAGCGAGCTGATCCGGGGGCTCAACGCGACGTTGCCGCCGTCGGTTGTGGTGACCGGCGGGCTGGCGGGCGACGACGATCGGTTCGGGCAGACGTTCGTGGTGGCCGATGGGCACGTAGCCACGGATGCGATCGTCGCGGTCGGGTTGTACGGCGAGCACGTACGGGTCGGGCATGGCTCGCAGGGCGGCTGGGACGTGTTCGGGCACGAGCGCGTGGTGACGAAGAGCCGCGGCAACGTGCTCTACACGCTCGACGGTCGCCCTGCCCTCGCCCTGTACAAGGAGTATCTGGGCGAGCGCGCGGCGGGGCTTCCAGGGAGCGCGCTGCTGTTTCCGCTGTCGTTGCGGGCCTCGCTGGATTCGAAGGAGAGTGTGGTACGGACGGTGCTCGGCGTCGACGAGGCCACGCAGACGATGGTGTTCGCGGGTGACATCCCCGAGGGCGCGTACGCGAAGCTGATGCGCGCGAACTTCGATCGCTTGATCCTGGGCGCGCAGGCGGCGGGCCACGCCGTGCTGCGCGAGCAGCTCCCCTCGCGGGGACCCGCGCTGTCGATCGCGATCAGCTGCGTCGGGCGGCGGCTGGTGCTGGGCGAGCGCACCGAGGAGGAGACGGAGGCTGCGCTCGAGGAGCTGCCGCCGGGAACGCGGCAGGTCGGTTTCTATTCGTATGGCGAGATCTCGCCACACACGTCGGGGCGGTGCGATCTGCACAACCAGACGATGACGCTCACGGTGCTGAGCGAGGCATGACGGTCCGGCCCGAACAGCATCCGCTGCTGTCGCGGCTGCTCCGCAAGGTCGGGGCGTCCGCAGAGGTGGCGCCCTCGGTGGAGGCGTGGCGCAAGCTGCTCGAGCTGGTGAGCCGCACGTATCACGAGGGCGATCAGGATCGGTACACGCTCGAGCGCAGCCTGGACATCTCGTCGCGCGAGATGCAGGGGCTCTATCAGGATCTGAAGCGCAGCACGGAGACGGAGCTCGCGGCGCAGCGCAAGCGGATCGAGGAGAGCTACGCGGTGCTGCGCGCGACGCTCGAATCGGCGTTCTCGGGGATCCTGGTCGTGGATGGTGAGGGCCGCGTGATCGCGATCAACCAGCGGTTCATCGAGATGATGGATGTGCCCGCCGACGTCGTCGCAGGGCGCGACTATGCCGCCGTCTTGGGCGCGATGATGAACCGCGTCGTGGGCGGCGAGCTGGTGCTGGCGGCGGAGGCCCCACCCGAAACGACGAAGGGCGACGTGCTCAAGCTGCACGACGGACGCGTGCTGGAACGGCGCAGCGCGCCGGTGCGGCTGCCCGACGGCGCGGCGGTCGGCCGCGTCACCTTCTTTCGCGACATCACCGAGGAGCGCGCCGCACGCTTGCAGCTCGAGGGCGCGTGGGAAGCGGCCGAGGCCGCGAGCAAGGCGAAGAGCATGTTCCTCGCGAACATGAGCCACGAGCTGCGCACGCCACTCAATGCGGTGATCGGGCTCGCGGACCTGCTGCTGATCGAGACCGGCGATCCGACGACGAAGCGGCAGCGCGAATACCTCGAAGCGATCATGCAGAGCGGGCGGCATCTGCTGGATCTGGTCAACGACGTGCTCGATCTGGCGAAGCTCGATGCCGGCAAGCACGCGCTGGACCTCGAGGTGGTGGCGGTGTCGGAGGCGCTTGAAGAGGCGGTGCGCGGGTTCATCCCGCTCGCTCACAAGCGCGGGGTATCGCTGTCGATCCATGTGGCGCGTGGCGTGCGGCACCTGCGCGTCGACCGTCTGCGCTTGCGCCAGATCCTGGTGAACCTGATCGGCAATGCGCTCAAGTTCACCAACCGCGGCGGGCAGGTCACGATCTCTGCGTCCGATGACGGCGCGCAGATCGCGCTCTCGATCGCGGATACCGGGATCGGGATTGCCGACGAGGATCTCCCGCGGCTGTTCCAGACGTTCGAGCAGCTCACCGCGGGTGCGCGCGATCGGCCCACCGGCACGGGGCTCGGGCTCGCACTCACCAAGCGCTTGGTGCAGCTACACCATGGCACCATCGACGTCGTGAGCGAGCTCGGCGCGGGGACCACATTCACCGTGACGCTACCAGGAGCATGAGAGGGGCCGGATGAAAGATCGCTTGCTGGTCGTCGACGACTCTCCCCAGAACCGGCTCGTGGCCGTCGGCCACCTCGAAGCTGCGGGATATCACGTCGATGCGGTCGAGTCGGGCGAGGCGGCCCTCGCCTACCTCGCGGACCATCGGACGGACCTCATCGTGCTCGATGTGCTCATGCCAGGCATCGGTGGGTTCGAGTGCTGCCGGCGGATCAAGGCCATGCCGCAGACGAGCGGCGTGCCCGTGCTGTTCTTGACCGCGCTCGGGGATCGCGAGGCGACGCAGCCCGCCCTCGAGGCAGGGGGCGATGATCTACTGGCCAAGCCATTCCAGCGCGCGGAGCTCTTGCTGCGCGTGCGTGCGTTGATCCGGCAGCGCAGGCAGGCCGAGGAGCTCGCCGCGCAGAACCAGCAGCTGCGCAAGCTCGAACAGGATAAGCGCCGCATCACGCAGTTGATCGTCCATGACCTCAAGGGCCCGGCCACCGCGCTGCTCGCCAACGCCGAGCTATTGCGCGGGGCGCAGCTCTCGGGCGACCTCGGCGAGATCGTCGAGGATATCGCGGTCGCCGTCGGCACGCTGGATCGCACCGTGCGCAACCTGCTCGACTTGTCACGGGCGGAGGACGTCGGGCTCGACGTGCACTTGGAGACGCTCGAGCTGCGCTCGATCACCGCTGATGTCACGAATAGCCTACGCGGCCTCGGCAAGCTCAACAACGTGCGGATCACGCCGGATATCCAGATCGACAAGCTCGTGGGCGACCGCGAGCTGATCCGGCGCATGCTTCAGAACCTCGTGCACAACGCCGTGCGCCACTCGCCGCGCGGGGGTGAGGTACAGATCAGCGCAAAGCTCGACGGCGACATCGTGATGCTGCGCATCGAGGACCAGGGCGCCGGCGTGACGCCGAGCGAGGCGGAGCGGATCTTCGATCCATACGTGTCGCGCGATCGGCCCGGAGGTGGGCACGGGCTGGGCCTCGTGTTCTGCCGGCTCGCCGCCGAGGCCCACGGTGGGCGGATCTGGGTCGAGCAGCGCGATCCGCTCGGCTCGGTGTTCTGCGTGCGGTTGCCGCAGCCTGGATAGAACATGAGCGACGTGAAGAAGGCCGCGCGCAACGTTCCGCTCCTCACGGCGCTGGTGGCGACGGCGCTCGCGGGCGTGCTCGCGCTCGTGCACGCCAAGGTCGCCACCCTTCCCGGCATGGCGGCGCTCGAGGGCCTCACCATCGATGCGCGGTTCCGCATGCGCGGCGCCCGGCCCGCGACGACGGATCGCGTGGTGATCGTGGGTATCGACGATCAGACGCGCCGGGAAGCCCCCGATGTGATCCAGACGCGGCGCGGGTATGCACGCTTGATCGACGCGCTGACCTCTTACGATCCCAAGCTGATCGCGCTCGACTTGTTCTTCGATAGCCCCGAGATCGTTCTCGACGACGCCCTCGCCGGCCGCGTGCGCTCGTTATCGACGTCGCTCGCCGCCGACCAGGATCCGAAGCTCGCCGAGACCAAGGCCGTGCTCGCGGCGATCGTCGAGGAGTTGCGCGGTGACGAGCGTCTCGCCGCCGCGGTCGCGCGCAGTAGGCGCGTGTTCCTCGGTGCGCTGTTCTTCCTCGACAAGGCGGGGCGCTCGGTCGCCGCGCAGGAGCCCGTGGGCCTCGAGCGCGCGCGGCACGGCGAGGTCGCCGACGCGGGTGGTGGCGCGGGGCGGCGGCCGGCAGTGGCGCGCGCCGTGGCGATGACGATGCCCGCGATCGCGCAGGGCGCCGTGGGTGCAGGCGCGGTCAATGCGTACCGCGACGAGGATGGTGTCACCCGGCGCCTGCCTCTCGCGGTGGAGCACGGCGGGCGCTATTACATGCCGCTCGGTCTCGCGGTCGCGCTCGCGGAACTCGGCGCGCCGGGCGATACCAAATACCTCGTCGGTGCGCGGTCGCTGCGGGCCGCGGGTCACGAGCTGCCGCTGTCCAAGGGCGCATCGCTCGCGCTCGACGTGCTCGGCCCGGGGCGCATCCCGCGGGTGTCGGCGGCCGACGTGCTGTCGGGCACGGCGCCGAGGGCGGCGCTCGCCGGCAAGCTCGTGTTCGTCGGGCTCACCTACGCCGCCTCCGACAAGGTCGCCACCTCGCTCGATCGCACCGCAGACGGTGTCGAACTGCACGCGACGCTTGTCGAGAACGTGCTCGGCAAGCGGCTCCTCCGCAACACCGGGGACATCGCGCTGCTGGTTGCGACGCTGATGCTGTCCGCGCTCGTGTGCGCCGCGCAGCTCCGCCGCGTTCGCCGCGCGCCGTGGGTGCCGCCGCTGGTCGCGCTCGCCGCGATCGCCATCTACGTCGCGTTTGCCGGGATGATGTTCTCGCGTGGCGTCGTGATCTCGATCGCGGTGCCATGTGTGCTCGCGTTCACGGTGCTGATCGCCGCGACGATCGGCGGCCTCGCCACCGAGGGCCGCGAGAAGGCCCGCCTGCGCGCCGTGTTCTCGCAATACGTCGCGGGGCCGGTGGTCGATCGCATCCTCGCGGACCCCGCGCGCGCCAAGCTCGGCGGCGAGCGCAAGGAGCTCACGGTTCTGTTCAGCGACATCCGCGGGTTTTCGATGTTCTCCGAGGGCATGCCGCCGGAGCGGCTGGCGGAGTTCCTCGGCGAGTACCTGACGCCGATGACCGAGCTCGTGCTCGCGTCGGGTGGCACGCTCGACAAGTACATCGGCGATGCGGTGATGGCGATCTGGGGCGCGCCGATCGACGTGCCCGATCACGCGTCGCGCGCATGCGAGGTCGCGCTCAAGATGCAGGAGGCGCTGATCGGCCTCAACAAGATCTGGGCGAAGGACGGCAAACCCTCGGTCGCGATCGGCATCGGCCTCAACACCGGTGCGATGGCCGTCGGCAACATGGGCTCGGCCGCGCGCTTCGATTACACCGTGCTCGGCGATCAGGTGAACCTCGGCGCGCGCCTCGAGGCGCTGACCAAGGAGCTCGGCGTCGCGATCCTCGTCGGCGAATCCACCGCGCGGGCCGCGAGTGCCGACTACGTGTTCCGCGAGATCGACGTCGTGCGCGTGAAGGGCCGCGCCGGCGCCGTGCCGGTGTTCGAGCTCGTCGGGCGCAAGGGCCAGGTCACCGTCGATCCGGCGTTCGCCGAGGCGCTCGCGCTGTACCGGCGCCGCGACATGCAGGCAGCTCGCACGGCGTTCGCGGCGCTCGCGGGCGATCCGGTCGCGGCGGTGCTCGCCGAACGGTGCGCCGTCCTCGCGGCGGATCCACCGCCCCAGGACTGGGATGGTGTGTACGAACAGCGCAGTAAATGAGCCGTGTGTCAGCTGCGCACCAGGGCGACAACAACGGCGATGAGAAACACGCCCAGCAAGATGAAGAGCAGGGGCGCCATGAAGCTCCGCGCCTCGACTTCGTCGCGGTCGTCGTAATAGTCGCCCTCATCCACATACGGGATGGGTTGTTCGATCCGTTCTACCTCCGGCCGCATTCCCGTCCCTCTTGCATCCAGCGAGCCGCCCCCGCTAGGGTGACGGCCGATGACGGTGCTCGTCTTGGACTTCGACGGAACGATGACCGACGCCGAAGCCGAAGGTCGGCCGTTCCGGGACGGCTATCTCGATGATCTGTGCGCGTTGGTCGGGCGACCTGCGGGAGACGCGGAGGTGCTCGCCATCGCGACGACCGTCGAGAACGAGCTATTGCAGTCCCCCGAGGCACACCCGTTCCTGTGGATGGGCCACGCGGTCGCCCCGGCGACGGTGGACCCGTACCTGCGCATGGTCCCGATCGCCCACCGCATCCTCGACCACTTCGGTGTGTTTCCGGGCGCGGTCGATCGCGGTCGGCTCCTCGGGAACGTCCTCTATCGCTACAACTACGCCAAGACGCTCGGTCATCCGGTGTTCCGCCCCGGGGCCGGCGACGTGCTCCGCATGCTCGGCGGCACCGAGGCGTGGATCGTGACCAACTCGGATACCCACGCGGTCGCCGGCAAGGTCGCCGCACTCGATCGGCATGTCTCGGGCGTCGCCTGGCTCACCTCGCGGGTGCGTGGCATGGCCCGCAAGTTCGACGTCGACGACACATGGACGGGCGCCGCGGCCGAGCTCCAGGTGCCGGGGCTCGACCGCCCCGTGCTTCTGCGCCGCCGCGCGTATCACGACATCCTGAAGGAGATCCTCGACGCGGCCGGCGCGACGTTCGCCGACCTCGTGGTGATCGGCGACATCTTCGAGCTCGACCTCGCGATGCCGCTGTCGCTGGGCGCACGGGTCGGCCTGGTGTCATCGGTGCGCACGCCGACCTACGAGCGCGCGTACGTCTCCGACCACCCGCGCGCGCGGATGATCGAAGACCTCGCGGAGATTCCGGCGTTCGCCTTCGGCGCTTGACTCTGCGCGCTCGGGCGGCAAAGGTTCCCCCGTGTCCGCCGCCGACAAGGTGATCATTTCCTGCGCCCTCACCGGCGCCGTGACAACCAAGAAGCACTGCCCGGCGATTCCGTACACGCCGGTCGAGATTGCCGAGGAAGCGAAGCGCGCCTACGACGCTGGTGCCGCGATCGTGCACATCCACGCGCGCAACGACGATGGCTCGCCGACGTGGTCGAAGGACACATTCGCCCGGATCATGGAGGAGACCAAGCAGCGCTGCCCGGTGCTGATCAACTGGTCGACCGGTGGCGCGGGCCCGATGTCCGAGCGCGTGAGTCACCTCGCGCAGCGCCCGCACGTGGCAGCGCTCAACATGGGCTCGATGAACTACGCGAAGTGGAGCGAGACGAAGAAGGCGTTCGCGTTCCAGTTCGTGTTCACCAACTCCTTCGACGACATCGTCGCGTTCGCGAAGGCGATGAAGGAGCACAACATCAAACCCGAGATGGAGTGCTTCGACACCGGGCACACCAACTCCCACCGCGTGCTCGCCGACCTGGGCCTCATCGAGGCGCCGTTCCACTTCTCGTTCATCATGGGTGTCATGGGCGGCATCCCGGCGAGCGCGCGCCACCTCGCGTTCCAGGCCGAGCAAGCACCCACGGGCTCGCGCTGGAAGGTGATCGGCATCTCCCGCGAGCAGTGGCCGCTGGCGATGGCCGCGCTCTCGCTCGGCGGCGACGTGCGCGTCGGCCTCGAGGACAACTTCTACCTGCCGAACGGCGAGATGGCATCGTCAAACGGCGCGCTCGTCGCGGCCGCCGCGGATCTGGTGAAACTCTCCGGCCGCTCGGTGGCATCTGTCGAGGAGGCCAAGCAGCTGCTGTGGCCGAAAGGTGGGCACAATTGAAGCTTCCCGGAGAGCAAGGCACTCTTGGCCGCGAGCTGTCGTTCGCGCTCGGCCTCGCGCGTGATGCGGGGGCGGAGATTCTGCGCCTGCGCACCAGCTCGCTCACCGTCGAGATGAAGCCGGGCGACGAGCCGGTGACCGCGGCCGATCGCGATGCGACGGATCTGATCGTCGACGGCCTGGTGCGCACGTTCCCCGACGACGTCGTGATCTCCGAGGAGCTTCCCGCGACCGTCGAGCAGCTCTCCGCGCCGCGCGTGTGGCTCGTCGATCCCATCGACGGCACCAAGGACTTCATTCGCGGCCGCGATGGCTTCGCGGTAATGATCGGGCTCCTCATCGGTGGGCGCCCCGCCCTCGGGGTCGTCTTCCAGCCGACGATCGAGCGCACCTACTTCGCAACGCCCGACGGTGGCCCGCAGCTGGTCGAGCGCGGGGCCCTCGAGCGCCTCGCGACATCCGCCGTCGCCGCCGCCGGTGACGCGCGCCTGGTCGCCTCGGCGTCGCATCGCAGCGACGACATCGATCGCGTCAAGGCCGAGCTCGGCATCGCCAACGAGCTCAACGTGGGCTCCGTCGGCGTGAAGCTCTGCATGATCGCGCACGGCGTCCGCGACCTCTATGTGAACCCGACCGCGAAGACGAAGGCATGGGACACGTGCGCACCGGAAGCGATCCTCGCCGCGGCAGGCGGCCGGCTCTCCGATCTCTTCGGTGGGCCCATCGACTACACGCGCGAGCTGGCCCACAAGCGTGGGCTGGTCGCGTCGAACGGCGCGATCCACGATGAGGTCGTCGGGAAGCTGGCGTCCCTGTTCTCGTCGCGCGCCTGACGCGCGCGATACGTCAGCTCGCGCGTCGTCGCAGTCGCGATGGCATGTCTGTACCTCGAGAAGGAGCCTACCGGCCCCGTCGAGATACCTACGCGACGGCGCAGTGTGCCTACAGGATCGTATCGAGCACGATCGACACGTTCTCGGCGGGGAGCTTCACACGCACCTGCCCCATCACGTCGCCCGGATCTTTCGTGCTCGCGTCCCCGTCCTGATCTACGCGCGCCGAGACCATGACCTCGCCGGTCAGCTCGGTGCCCGCGACCATCGCCTGCTGCTCGGTGAGCTCGAACGGGAGGTCGCCGTTCGCCCACGTGAGCTTGTCGACGGCGAGCGGCATGCCCGTGGCGGCGCCCGTCGCATCGACGCGCTTCACGACGATGAAGACGGGGAGCCCGGTCTTCGCGCGCGCGCGCGCCTTCTCGTGGATCTTGATGACGCCCTTCACGTAGCGGGTGGGATCGATCGCGCGGTTCGGATCAGGGCCCGGGATCGGGGGCACCGAGGAGGCGCCTCCGCCGGTCATGTCGAGACCGGCGTGTGGGTCGCTGGGGTTGGTGGGATCGATGCCCAGGCCGGCATGTGGATCACCGCCCATACCCGCGTGCGGGTTGCCACCCATGCCGCCAGCGTGGGGATTCGCACCGGCGCCACCGGCCATGCCCGGCGGTGGAGGCGGCAGCTCGCCCTGCTTGTTCATCTGGACCATCGCGCCGTTGGGATCCTGCTTCCACTCCGTGCCGGGTGGCAGGCCTTCCTGACGGCTGCGATCGCGGCCGCAGCCAGCGACGACGGACGTGATCAGAAGTCCACTGAGAAGGCCACGCATGCCGCGTACTCTAGCAGGCTCACACCCAGCGCGCCGTCGTCGTGACCGTCGCCAGAATCGCGCTGCCGGGGTGCGGCTCGCCGAGCCATGCCTGGTAGCGCGCGGCGGCGGGGCCTGGCTCGGCGACCGCGGCGATCTCGTAGCGGGTCGGCGGCGCGGGCGCGAGGACGATGGGCAGCGCGAGCAGTCGATGCCGCCGGAACACGGAGACCATGACGGTGTCCCCCGCGCGACGCGACCCCGCGAGGCTGCGAATGTCACCGTCGGTGGTGGTGCGGAAGCCATCGAGCGCGATGATCTCATCGCCGGGGGATAGGCCAGCCACGTGCGCAGGGCTCTGGTCGAACACGCTGGTGACGCGATTGCCGCTCGCCGTCGCGCCGAGCCACAGCGCGGACGCACCGTCGGCGGTCTGCGACGGATCGGCCGACGTCCGCAGCTCGAGGCCCAGGTGGCGCAGTTCCTCGGGCAAGGCCGGGTCCTCGGTGCCGCGGATCTCGCGGTCGAACACGTCGCCGAGCGAGAGGCCCACGGCCTCCTCGAAGACCGGCTGCAGATCGTCGGGATGAGGCTCGCCCTTGGCCCCGAACCGCTGCCACATCGTGCGCAGCACGTCGTCCATGCTGCGGGCGCCGTCGGTGCGGCGGCGGATCTGCAGATCGAGCGCGAGCATGCTGAGCCCGCCCTTCAGGTAGTAGCTGACGGTCGTGTTCAGGTTCGATTCGTCGGGCTTGTACAGCTTGATCCACGCATCGAACGACGACGCTTCGAGTGACTGCTTCGTGCGCCCCGGCGTGGCCTGCAAGCGCGCCCAGTCGTCGAGCACTTTGTCGAGAAAGCTCTTGCCGCTGATCCGCTGCGCTGTCCTGAGCGCGTATCGATCGTAGTGGCTCGTTAGCCCCTCCATCACCCACAGGCACGGCGTGTACGCCTCGCGCGTGTAGTCGAAGTCGAAGAGCGGCCGCGGCGCGATGCGCTTGCCGTTCCACGCGTGAAAGAGCTCGTGCGAGAGCAGCTCGAGCAGCCCTTCGTACGCCTTGCGCGACGATGCGAAGTGCGGGTGATAGAGGTTGACGCTCGACGCGCGATGCTCGAGCCCGCCATAGCCGTCGTGCGACAGCATGAGCAGGAAGGTGTAGTTGGGGAACGGCACCTCGCCGAAGCGCCCGCAGTGATCGTCGACGATGGCGCCGAGGTCTTCGGCGAGGCGCGTCTCGGTGAACGTGCCGCCCGGGCTCCGATCGCCCCACACCGCGAGCCGCACGGGGACCTTCGCCGGCACGGAGAACATGCGCGTCGGGCCGAGGTGGATCGGATGATCGTAGAGCTCGTCGATGTTGGTCGCACGCAGCGCCGCGGGGAGTGTGGTCGCGTTCCAGTCGAGGGCGGTGACCAGCGGCCAGTCGGCGGGGCCCGACAGCTCGAGCTCGATCGGCTCGGCACGGTGCGAGGTGGGGAACATGAACGTCGCCGGCCCGTGCAAGAACGCGTGAGCTCCGTCGATGTGGTTCGTGCGCACGGTCAGGTCATGGCCATACACCGTGTAGCTGACCGTGACCTCGCGCTGATTGGCGGTGTCGACCCGCCAGGTCTGCTTGTCGACCTTGGTCACGCGACGCGGCGTGCCGTCGTCGCCGATCACCTCGAGGTCCCGCACGAACCGCGCATAGTCACGGATCAGGTAGCTCCCCGGGCACCAGGCCGGCAGCGTGACGTCCGTCGAGTCTCCCTTCGGAGCAAACCGCAGCGAGACCTCGACGGTGTGCCGGGTGGGCGCGTCGAGGCGAACCGCATAGCGAAGAGCCGACATGGGTCGTGGGTAGCACACCCCACGAGGACTTTGCCCGCCGTTCCCCCCCGGCTATGCTCAGGCCCATGTCGCTCCGCCTGGCCTGTGCGTTCGTCGCCGTTGCGATCGGGACGCTCGCGACAGCTGCGCCCCGCACACGAGGCAAGGTGGTGCGTGTCGAGCGCGCACGTGGAGGCACGGGCGTACCGAAGATCTGCGAGATCCGGACCGACCGCGGAGGTACGTGTTTCGGATCAGCCCCGGCCATCGGGGACGTCGTGAGCGTGATCGACGAGAGTGGCGTGATCGCCGAGGCGCGCATCTCGCGCGTCAGCGCGTATTCCGCCCGCACCGCCATGCCCTGCGAGGTCATCTGGGAGATCTCGACCGAGCTGCTACGTGGCAACCTGGCCACGATGAACACCCAGAGCGTCGGGCTCGTCGACAACGCCGTCCATCCGACGCGTGCGCGGATGCTGGCGCGCGAGAACTTTCCGCCCTCACCGACCGGGCGCGCCGAGGACGTGGTGGCGCGCGCCATCGATCGGGATGGCGACCGCCAGCCCGACCTCATCATCACCCAGAGCCAATGCGACGACCTGTCTGCAGGGGCCGGCTGCATCGACCAGTGGGTCCGCGCCGGCGGCAAGCTGACGCGGGTCCAGCAGATCACCTTCGCCTCCTGCGGCATCTGATGGACCGTCGTTCCCTTCTCGCCGCCGAGCGCGGCACGCTGTTCAAGGAGGCCGAGCTGCGCGTGGCGCTCGTCTATCCGAGCCCGTACCGCGCGGCGATGTCGTCGCTGGGCTATCAGCAGATCTATCGCATCCTCCATGGCATGCCGGGCGTCGCCGCGGATCGCGCGATGCTTCCCGACGAGGGTGATACCGAACGAGGCCTCCTGACCCTCGAGACCGCGCGGCCCGTCGGCGGGTATCCGCTGCTCGCGTATTCGGTGGCCTACGAGCTCGAGATCGCGGGCGTCGTCGACACGCTCGAGCGCGCGAATGTGCCGGTGCTGGCGAAGGATCGCGATCGCCGGCATCCCCTCGTGATCGCGGGCGGCCCGCTCACGTTCTCGAACCCTGCCCCGCTGGCACCGATCTTCGACGTGATCGTCCTCGGTGAAGGCGAAGATGTGGTGCGTGAGCTGGTCGAGCTCGGGCGCGAGGTTGGCTTCGATCGCGAGCGCGTGTGGGCGCTGCTCGAGGGCAAGCCCGGCTACTACCTGCCGCACGTGCATGGCGAGAAGGTACCGCCGGTCGCCCAGGCCAGCGACGAGCGGCTCCCTGCCCGCTCGGTGATCTCGACGCCCAACACCGAGCTCGCGGACATGTTCATGACCGAGGCCGCGCGTGGCTGCTCGCGCGGGTGCACCTACTGCGTGATGCGCCGCTCGACCAACGGTGGTATGCGCATCGTCCCGCGCGCGGACATCATCGCCGGTATCCCCGAGGGCACGCGCCGCGTGGGCCTCGTCGGGGCCGCGGTCACCGACCACCCGGAGATCACGGCGATCGTGCGCGACGTCGTCGAGGGCGGCCGCGAGATCGGCATCTCCAGCCTGCGCGCCGACAAGCTCACCGACGAGCTCGTGCATCTGCTCGCGCGCGGCGGGTACCGCACGCTGACCGTCGCGGCGGATGGCGCCAGCGAGCGCATGCGGCGCGTCGTGGAGCGCTCGACGCAGGCGAAGCACCTGCTGCGCTCGGCCGAGCTCGCGGCCACGCACCGCCTGCACACGCTCAAGGTCTACATGATGCTCGGGGTGCCGAGCGAGACCGACGCCGACGTCGACGAGCTGATCGCGTTCTCCAAGGAGCTCGCCGCGATCCACCCGCGGGTCGCGTACGGCCTCGCTCCGTTCGTGGCCAAGCGCAACACGCCGCTCGACGGCCAGCCGTTCGCTGGCATCGACGTCGTCGAGGCGCGGCTCGCGCGCCTACGCAAGGGGCTGTCCGCGTCGGGCCTCGGTGGCAAGGTCGAGGTGCGGCCCACGTCCGCACGCTGGGCGTGGGTCGAATACATGCTCGCGCAGGGCGAGTCGAACGCAGGACTCGCGGTGATCGATGCGCACCACGCGGGTGGCAGCTTCGCCGCGTATCGCAAGGCGTTCGCGAAGCACGGGGTCGAGCCGACGGGGCCGCGGGCGAAGGTACCGTCGAGCGCGGAGCTCGTGCAGCTCAAGCGTCAGCGCGTCGGCCTCGCGACGCTCTAAGTCAGTCAGCGCAAGGGTGGCGACGGCCAACCGAACCGTGCGAGGGCATCGTGGAGCTCGGGGTCTTCGAGCGAGCGCGGGCGCAGCCACAGCTCCTCGTGATCGCGGGTCCACCAGGTCGGCGCGCCGAGTGGCTGGAGGTGATACTGGAACCGGCGGATGCGCACGAACGTGGGGGCCTCGCCGTGGAACGGATCGACGGCGAGCAGCGTGCGGATCGCGCGGTCACCGGCGAGCAGCTTGTAGACCATGTGGAGCACCCACGGATCGCGGGGGCGTTCGTGCATGGCGGCGAACCAGATCAACCAGTCGAGCCGCAGGTGGTACGGGCCGAGGATGCAGGGGCGTCGCGCGAGGTCGCCGGGCTTGCACGGCAGCTCGTACGCCTGCCAGGTTGCGGTGGTGGGATCGAGGTCGCGGGTGCCTTCGATGACGAGCTCGTAGCGCTTGTCGCCGACGGAGCCGAACGCGCCGTAGGTGTTCACGAGGGCCAGGCGATCGTAGCTGCGGTTCATCGCCTGCCGGCTGCCGAGGAGGTTCCCGACAACCGGCACGCTCTTGATCGCGACGAGCGCGAGGAGGCAGCCAAGCGCGAGCTGGGTGCCGTCGATCCGTTGTCCCGGGGACGCGATGGTCGGTCGCATGCCGAGGCCGATGAGGATGGTGATCACCGCCATCACGATCGCGAGCGCGACCTGCCACGGCGCGGACAGCGCGCCGAAGATCGGGCCCCACACGAGGATCCAGATCGCGGCAGCGGCGAATGCGATCACGAGCTGTTTGGGATCGCGTTCGCGCGGTGGCGGTGTGCGCGCGACGAGCCACGCGCGGAGGCGGGCGGGAACCAGGCGGCGCAGAAACTCGTCGTCGAAGCACGCGAGGATCGGGACCAGCGTGAGCCAGTTGAGGAAGGCCAGGTTGCCGCTCAGGATCAACACGCCCTGGAACAGCGCCATGCCCACGCCGGCGATCAAGCGCAGGCGCCGCGGACCGAACACGAACAACGGCAGCACGATCTCGACGATGTGGTTGATCACGACCCCGGCGTGCAGGACACCGGTCGGGAGGTGGTGAAACCACGCCGACAGCGGATTCGGAATCGGCTGGGTCTCGAAGTGGTAGTCGAGGCACGTCATGTCGGTCCAGCACGTGTCGCCGCGCAGCTTGATGAGACCGGCGCCGAGCATGATGCGCAGCACGAGCCAGCGCAGCAGCGCGATCGCGACGGGTGACGGCGGTGGTGCCTTCAGGGGCCGCGGATCCCATGCGTGCGCCAGGAACGCCGCCAGCACCGTGGTCTCGAGGATCTGGATCTCCCAGCCGAAGCTGAACCACAGCTGCCCCGTACGCACGAACGAGCCATAGATCGCCCAGAGCGCGAGCAGCGAGAACGTGTTCGCATATCCGACGAGCAGCGCGACGGAAAGCACGAGCCCGATCCACGCCCACGCACTCAACGCGCCGTCCGAGCTGCCGAACCACAACACGCTCGGCACGTCCCAGAACCCCTGCCCGTCCGCGCGCAGCTGTTCGAGATACGTACCGACCGGCGTGAGGCCATGTTCGCCCCACAGCGCGGGCCCCTGCCGCAAGAGGCCGATGAAGGCGCATACGTAGACCAACCCGAGGAGCCGGAGCACGAGCCACCGCGTCAGCGTGTAGTCCCGCGGTGGACCGATCCTCGCGACGAGCCGATCCAGCGGATCGGGTGCGCGCACGTTCGGTACGTCCTCCATGAGAGGACTGTAGCGAGCCTGGAGCGGGAGCTCGACCGAACCGGCGATCTGCGCAGCGGCGCACACCCACTCGGCGCACGCGCCGGCGCGCTGCTGCAGCCGCGGGATAGCGAGCGCGTGTGCCACCCGGTCGAGCGCGCGCGTAGTATCACTCGGCGCCGTGCCGGAGCTCTACGAACGCCTCGCGCCTTACTACGACTGGATGTCGCGCGCGCTGCTGTTTCCGTTCGGCGGTGATACCCGCTTCCGCCGCCGCGTCGTCGATGCGTGGCGCATTCGCAGTGGCGATCGCGTCCTCGAGCTAGGCTGCGGCACGGGCCTCATGACCCGCCAGCTCCTCGATCGCGGCGCTTCGGTCACCGCCGTCGACCGCTCGCGCCCGATGCTCGCGCGTGCGCGTACGCGCGCTCCCGAGGCGACGTTCGTCGAGGACGACGTCACGTCCTACGTCCCCTCGGGCCACTACGACCGCGTGGTGCTCTCGTACATCCTCCACGAGCTCGAGGAGCACGAGCGCTCGACGGCTCTCACCCTCGCGCGCGAGGCCCTCGCGCCCGGGGGCTTGGTCGGCGTCGTCGATTTCGACGACAGCGCGCGCGAGCCGGTGCGCACCCTCATCGATCTCTACTTGCGCATGGCCGAGCCACCCTCGGCGCGCGCCTGGGCAATGACCGGCTTCCGTCGCGAGCTCGCGGCGGCCGGCCTCGCGATCGTGCACTCGGCCCCCGTCGGCTGGGGCACCGCCCGCGTCGGCCTCGCACGGCGCGCCTGACCTCAGCTAGGGTGACGCAGGCTCGGCAACCACGAGGGCGGCGTTGCGCAGGGCCGGTGTGAACTGCTTGCTGGCCTCGCTCCATGGCGTGGACGCCGAGAGCGCGACCGTCTGCTTGGGGGCTGCACGGTCGAACGCCACGACCCGCGATGGGTTCTTGTTCCACAACAAGTTCCACATCAGCGCGTGCAAGCTCGGCAGGTCGACGTCGCAGTTGCAGTCGATCAGGCCGCGCGAGATTGACGCGATGATCGCCGCACCGCGCTCCTCGACATCTTCGGCCGGGCGCGAGAACGACCGGTGGAGCGCGCTGCAGCTCTTCACGACGTCGATTGCGAGATCCGCGAACCCGACGGCGCGGTTCCCGCCCTCGTTCGCGAGGATGGCCTTCACCTTCGCGTCGATCGCCGATGGCGGCGGCGGCGTGGGTGTCGACGCGGGCGACCAGAACATGAACCCGGGGGCATCGAAGCCCGCCCGGGCGGCAGCACTCACCGCCTCGACGACCTGCGACCATGGCACGGACGGTGCGATGTAGAACAGGATCAACCCGGCCTTGCGGTTGTAGATGCCCCGGAGCTTGTCGGGCGCGAGCTCCCAGCCTAGCGCGTCGGTGCTCGCGACCGCGCGGTCGTTGACGGTCATCCCCGTTGTCGTCACGCGCACCTGTGGCGCGTAGATATTGCGTGTGCGCGGCAGATCGGTCCGCGTGACGAGCTCGTCGGCATCGCCGACGTATGCAACCGGCGGCTCGATATTCGCGGCCGTGAGCGCTCGGCTCAGCGCCTCAACATCGGCCCTGCACTGCTTGCTCGCGCCCTTGCTGCATGCGGCTGCAGCGATCGCGAGCCCCACGCCAACCCAGGCGCGCATGTCAGAGGTCCGCGTCGACGCCCTGGCGTAGATACGCGACGGTATCGACGAGGGTGAGCTGCGGATCGCGCTGCGCGAAACCGAGCTCGGCCTCCGCCTTGCGCGAGTCGATCCACCAGTAGTGCTCCGCCATCTCGACGGAAATCCGGTCGATCGGCGGCTCTTTGCCGCGGTGGCGATAGACCTCCTCGACGAGCGTCGCGCCCCACTTGCTCAGCTTCGAGGGCAGCTTGAAGCGCGGCGGCGAGACGTTCGCGACGCGGCCGAGCCGGGCGAAGAACTCCTGCATCGTCCAGTTCGGCCCGCCGAGCAGGTAGCGCTCGCCCGCGCGGCCCATGGTCAGTGCGTTCGCCATCGCCGTCGCGGCGTCGCGTGCGTCGACGAAGTTGATGCCACCCTCGGGGACCGTCGGGATCTGGCGCTTGAGGAACTTGCGGACATCTTCCGTCGACGACAGGCGGCGGTCGCCGGGGCCGAGCAACAGGCTCGGGTTGATCGCCACGACCTCGATGTTCAGGCGCTTGCCGTACTCGAAGGCGAGGCGCTCCTGGTAGATCTTCGAGGCGTAGTACGGCCAGCCCGCCACGATCTCCTCGGCGTACGGCGCGCTCTCGTCGAGGATCTCCTCGTCCTTCGAGACGCCGATGGTCCCCGAGGTGGACGCGAGCACCATGCGCCGGATGTTGGCCTGGTCCATGTGCTCGAGCACGCGGCGCGTGCCGTCGACGTGGAGGCGCATCATCCGCTGAGCGTCGTCGGGGTCGCGCGAGACGGCGCCCGCGAGGTGGAACACGGCGGCGCAACCCGCGAGGGCGCTGGCGAGCTCGGGGCCCGCGAGCACGTCGCCGCGGACATGCTCGACCCCGAGGTCGGTGAGGACGCTGGAGCGCGAGCGCGCCAGGCCGCGCACGGTGTAGCCCTGCTCGACGAGGACGCGGCAGAGGTGCTCCCCGAGGAAGCCGGTGGCGCCGGTGACGAGGACGGTGGTCATGGCTGGCCCTCCCAGGGGTAGGCGTCGTCGGGGGCACCCGCGGTGCGTGCCGCCCCGGACGTCGAGCCCACGAGCCGCTCGCCCGGAGAAGGTGCCGTGGAGACGCCGAGATCACGGAGCCGTGGCGTTGGGGCCGCGTCGCGACCCTTCGCATCGACCGCGGGCTGCGCGCCTTCGAGCGCCTCGGTACGCGTCGCCGACATCGCGGAGAGCGGTGGCGGCGTGGTGCCGCGCGCGTGGACGCGCAAGCCAGAACGCGGCGTGCGCGAACCGGCGACCACCGTGCTCGCGGCACCGGGTCCGGAGGCAGCGGGGCGTGCCACGTCACCGACGCGAGCGCCGCTCACACGCAGGGAGAGCTTGCGCGCGACGAGCGCGGGCGACGTGGAACCGGAGCCCGGTGAGGTCCGCGTGCCGCCAGGCGCAGAGAGCTCTCTTGGCTCCGTGCACGAGGCGTCTCTGCGGCACATGTTCGGGACGGGCGCACCTCCAGCCACGGGTGTCTCCTCGATCACGGCGCTCACGGCTGGGCCTCCTCGTCGGCGACCGTCTTGCCCTGCGCCGCGAGCCACTCGGCCATCGGCGTCGTGCCCGCATCACCGAGGGTCCACGCCTGGTCGCGCGGCGCGAGCCGGCGGATGACGCTTTCGACGTGATACGTGATCGCGCGGTACTGCTCGGAGCGCGAGCGCTCGCCACCGCCGGCCTTGCCGATGGCGACGACGTCCTCGTACGAGAGATACGGCCCGATGTAGGACGCGACGCGCTCGCCCCGCCTGGGCAGGTAGCGGCCCTTCGGCATCGCGTCGTAGGTGCCCGACAGGTACATCGGCAGGATTCCGCACTTGTTCGTCATCGCGAGGTAGCCGAGCGACGGCTTGAAGTCACTCATCACGCCTGTATCCGAGCGCGTACCCTCGGGGAAGATCAGCAGGATGTAGCCATCGCGAATCACCTCACCGGCGAGCCGCAGCGACTCGCGCAGCGAACCGTGGCGCTCCATCGGCACCAGGTTCGTGAAGTTCTCGAAGTACATCTTCCGGACCGGATCCTCGAAGAAGTAGTCCTTGGCCGCGAGCGCGACGAGGGCCTCGCCCTGCTCGCCCAGCGCGTACTTCACGAGGCCGGTGTCGAGGTGGCTGGCGTGGTTCGCCGCCACGATGTAGCCCCCAAAGGGTGGCACCTGCCCCGCGCCGTAGATGTTGGTCTCGAGCACGCGCTCGTAGAGGGCGCGCATGCCACCGCGCAGCGCGCGGCGACCGATCGAGACCAGCGGCGACGGCACGTCGATGTCGTCGGCGTCCTTGGCGTCGTCGGCCTTGTCCTTGGCGACCTTCTTGGGCGCGCGCGCCTGCTGCTCCTGCTTGGCGCCGAGCCGCGCGACGAGCTTCTCGACGTCGGCGACGGTCTCGAGGCCCTGTAGCTCGGTCGGATCGGGCAGCGTGATGCCGGTGGCCTCGATCGCCACCGCGAGCTCCGTGAACATCAGCGAGTCGAAGCCGAGCTCCTCGAGCCGGGTCTCGGGCGTGACCTGCGAGCGCTTCTTCTGGGACACGTTCGCCAGCACGTCGAAGATCCACGAGCCTTCGCCACCCCCGGCCTGCGCGAGCTGCTTGGCCTCGGCGCCGCCCTTGGCCGCGCGCTCGAGCTTCTGCAGCTCCTTGATCACGTCGCGGCGCTTGATCTTGCGCGCGGCCGTCTTCGGCAGGTCGAAGTCCCACAGGTGGACGACCTTGGGCCGCTTGTACAGCGCGAGGCTCTTCGACACCTTCCGCACGTGCTCGCGCGCATGCTCGCGCACGGTCTCGCGGTCCACGCCGTCGTGATCGTAGTCCGGCACGACGAGCATCGCGACCGTCTCGAGCCCGGCATCGCTCGGCAGGCCGACGACCGAGAGCTCCTTGATGTACTTGCATCCGCCGAACGCCTCTTCGAGCTCGTCGGGGTAGATGTTCTCGCCCGAAGCGCCGAGGATCATCTCCTTCTTGCGGCCGACGATGTAGAGGTTGCCGTCCTCGTCGATGCGCCCGAGGTCACCCGTGTGCAGCCAGCCGTTCTTCAGCGTGGCCGCGGTCGCCTCGGCATTCTCGAAGTACCCGCTCATCACGTTCGGGCCCTTCGCGATCACCTCGCCGACGCCGTTCGCATCCGGGCTGTCGATCTTGACGTCGATGCCGGGCAGCGCGCGGCCGACCGAGCCCGGGATGACCTTGTCGCCAGGGCGCGTCACCGTCAGCACCGGCGAGCTCTCGGTCATGCCGTAGCCCTCGTACAGGTTGAACCCGAGGCCGCGGAACGACTTGAGCGTATCCGGTGGCAGCGCCGAACCACCCGAGATGAGGAGCCGCATGCGGCCACCCAGCTTCTTGTGGACCGGGAAGAACAGCAACTTTCCGGTACCCACATCCCAGGGGAGCTTGTCGCGCAGCGAGCGGTTGAGGTCGACGATCGAGTCGAACGCCTTCTCGACGAGCACGCCCGCGTCGCTAACGTTCTTGTAGATCTTGCGCTCGAGCAGCTGCCACAGCGCGGGCACGCCGACCATGCCGGTGATGCCCTCGTCCTCGAGCGCGCGTGCGAGCGCATCAGCCTCGAGCTCCTCGAGGTAGTCGATCGACGCGCCGTGGATTAGCGGCATCAGGAAGCCCGCCGAGAACTCGAGCGTGTGATGCAGTGGCAGCACGCTGAGCAGCTTGTCGTGCTTGTACAGGGCGAACAGCGACGACAGCTTGCCCACCATCGACGTCAGGTTCTTGTGCGACAGCATCACGCCCTTCGGCGTGCCGGTCGTCCCCGACGTGAAGATCAACGAGGCCAGCGAGTCGCCCTTGACCTCCGGGCGCACCGCACCGACGGAGACGCCGGGCTCGGTGAGTAGCTCGTCGAACGCGAACACGCGCGCATCGACGCCCTGCTGGAGCAGCCAGTTGCCAAACGCGGGGTGCGCGGGCGACCACGTCACCGCCGCATCGCCCTCCCCGTCGCCGATCGGCACCGCGATGTCGGCCTCCCCGGCGAGGCGCTCGACGACCTTGCGCGACAGCACGAGCGCACGCGCGCGCGACACCTTCGCGAGGTTCACCACCTCGGCGACCGAAAGCTCCTTGTCGAGTGGCACCACGGTCGCGCCCGCGAGGATCGTGGCGAAGTACGAGAGGCCCCACTCCGGGCGGTTCTCGCTCATCACGACCACGCGCTCGCCGACGCCGATGCCCATCTCGCGGAGGATGCCGGCGCCCTGCCACGCGGCCTCGGCCATCTGACCGTAGGTGTACGTGATGGGTTCCGCGTCCTCGTCCTTGCGCACGAGGCGCAGCGCGGGGCGGTTGCGGTGGAGCTTGACCGTCGCCTCGAACAGCTCGATCAGCTCCTTGTACGTGTAGACGGTCTTCGGCTTCGGCCCGAACTCCTCGTCGAGCTTGCTGAACGTCCACTTCTGCAGGCCCGGGAAGTGCGTATCGAGCCAGTACTTGCGCCAGTCGACGAGGTGCGGCGCCCACAGCAGGCGATCCTGATCCTCGGCCGTCACGCGGCCCCACAGCGCGCGCATGTTGTCGCAGCGGAACGCGACGTCGTGGTCGGTGGTGAACGGCTTGAACAGCTCGACGAGCTCGATGATCTGGCCGGTGAACGTCGAGATCTTCTGCAGCTCGTCGCGCGCGCGCTCCGCGAAGGCCTCGAGCCGCGGCGCCCCCCACCTGGGCAGCTTGTCGTCGATCGTCTCGATCAGCTTGTCCGCGACGCGCTTGAACATCGGGGCGCTGAGTCGCTCGAAGCGCTCGTAGGTGACGGGGCGGGACTCGAGGCGCGCGCGCAGCTTGCTACGCAGCTTGTCCTCGCCGCGGTCGGCCTTATCCCGGTAAACCTGCCGCACGGCGAGGCCCGTGAGCTCCGTGAGCCGCCTGCTCGAGATCCGGTTCTCGTCGCTGGTGCCCATCTGGTAGACGGGCTCGTGCTCGCCGACGAGGATCGCCGCCGTCGCGAGCCACATGCCCGCCGCGATGAAGTCGACGGGAATGACATCGAGCGCAGCGTCCTTGCCCACGGGCACGGAGCGGTGGCCCTTGAGCATCAGGTACATGAGCGGCGCAGTGGTGTTGAAGCCCTCGTTCCAGCCGGGGAACGGGAACCGGATCGCACTCTCGACGACGGCGGGGCGCACGATCGTCGACGACACGCTGGTGTCGGAGAGGATGAGCTGCTCGCCCAGCGACTTCGTGTAGGTGTACGTGTTGGTCCAGCCCCAGTGCTCGGCGCGCTCCATGCCGAGCTTGGTGAGGACGTCGTTCATCCAGATCTTGCGCTCGCGCGCGACGGCGATCTTGAGATCGTCCTCGTCGTCGGGGTCGCGCCGCTGATCCCTCAGCGACTGCGCACCACGCTCGCGGAACTCCGAGATGTGCTGGCGGTCGTTCGAGCGCTCGCGCGCCTGATCGATGATCTTCTGGCAGTCCGCGATCTCCGCAGCCGGATCGAAGTCGCGATCGAGAAGCTCGTTCTCCTCGCCGTAGTCACGCGCGATGGCGGAGGAGCGCGGGAAGTAGCCGACGACGGGCTCGTCCTCCCACACGTCACCATCGCGACGCCCCGCGACGTAACACGTCGACACGTGGACGAGCTTCGCGTTCAGCTTCTTCGCGAGCTCGAGCACGTTCTTCGCGCCCATCGCGTTGATGCGCAGCGCGCTCTCGAGCGAGGGCATGAACGACACGAGGCCGGCGCTGTTGACGATGACGTCGATACCGCCGTGCTTCGCGACCTCGGCGTACTCCGCGTCGGTGAAGTTACAGAATGCGCGGCCGATGTCGCCGGGCACCGCGACGATCTTCGAGCGCAGGAACGCCTCGTAGTTGGCGCCGTGCACGTCGCGCAGCGGATCGAACGCCTCGCTCGTCGCGACCTTCTTGTAGAACCGCTCGTCGGCGGTGTTGCCGGCGCCCGGGCGCACGAGGCAGAACACCTTCCCGATCTCGGGATAGCGGTGCAGCAGCATCGACAGCGCCACCTTGCCGACGAACCCGGTGGTGCCGATCAGCAGGATGTTCTTGCCGGTGAGCGTCTGCGCGACGTCGATCCGGGGCTTCCCGGTGATCGGCTCGCGGAGCGGCGGCAGCGGCACGCCGCGCTTGGCATCGGGCCAGGGCGGCGTGGTCGCGTGCGCGCCCCACCGCAGCTCGGTCTCCTTGAAGTACCCGCCGGTGCTGGTCGTTCGACCGTTGTCGCCGCTGCGGTGTCCGTTGCTATGTCCGTTGCCGTGGCTCATGACGCTCGGCTCACATCACGTCGCAGATCATGTACGGCGGGTGGTGCAGCATCGAGATCTGGGCGCTGCGGCCCATCGTGCTGCGCGCCATCGCGATGGCTTCCGCCATCGAGCTCGCGGTCTCCCAGCCCATGATCGCGGGCACCGTCGCGTTGTCCGCACCGACGACGATCACGCGCGAAGCCTTCTCGCGGCCGCGCTGGCCCCAGTACCACATGAAGCACGGGTGCGCGCCGTGGTACGCGTTGCCGCGCCGGTACATCTCGATGTAGCTCGGGTTGTACGCGAGCTCGTCCTGGTACTTCGTCTCGATCGTGTACGAGTCCGTCGTCTCCGTTAGGATGCGATTGAAGAACTCGATGTAGCTCGGGTGGTGCACCGGATCGAACTTGTCCGAGCACGGGTGCGTGATGATGAGGACGCCGCCATCCCGCAGGATCGGCTGCTTCCGGTACATGTGATAGAAGTAGCCGAGCGCCATCACCTGCACGAGGAGCGGGTTCAGCGCCTTGCTGTTCACGTTGTACGGCGAGATGTACGGGATGCCGTAGATCAGGATGTCGGCGGGCCCATCGACCTCGACGACGTTCTGCTCGTTCTGCTTCGCGAGCGTGCGGTCATGCGTGGGGTCGCAGGCGCCGGCGTAACAGCCGATCAGCTCGTACGCGGCCGGGGTGCGCATGAAGATCTCGCGGCGCGCGGTGAACGGTAGCTTGTCGAGCGTCCACTTCATCGCCTGGAACTTCAGGCGGTCGGCCTCGGTGAAGTCGTCCTCGTTCTTGGTGAGGAACGAGAGCGGGCCATCGAACGCGCGATTGTTGAGCACCGTCTCGATGTGGAACACCTTGAGCGTGTTCTCGATCAGGTCGCCCTGGCGCTTGAACGAGTGCGACAGGTACGAGTTGGGCGGGTCCATGAACGAGTTCGACTGGACGATGCCCTTTGGCGTGTGGTGCGACTTGAGGCTCTCGTAGCCGCACAGCCCGACGGCCATCGACTTGTTGCCGCCGTTCATCGGCACGAAGTTGAGGTTGACGTAGATCGTCAGGTCGCTCTCGGCGACACGGCGGTTCATCTCGACGAGCTCGTTGTGGCGCGTCTTGCCGAGCACGACCATGCCGTCGGGGTCGCAGCCGTCGTGGTTGTACAGGCGATCCGGCCAGTACTCGTTCCACACCTTCTCGCCGACCATGCGCTTGATCTCCCAGTCGTGCATGCGGCGATGCAGACCGAGGGCGATCACGATGTGCACGTCGTCGACGCCGTGGTCGGCGAGCATCTCGCACACGATCTCGAGGACGAGCTGCCGCACGTCGGGCGTGCGCATGATCGGCAGCGGCATCGAGATGTCATCGACGGCGATCGTGACCTTCATGCCCGGCTTCAAGAGCGCGTGCAGCGGCGGGCTGTCCTCGGGATGGTTCAGCGCGTAGCGGATCGCGGCGACGGGATTCGCGACCGGCGTCATCGGGCGCTTCGGGTAGATGACGCGCGTACCGACGGGGAGATCCTCCATCATGAGGTTCTCGCCGTAGAACATGATGCGCGGCGCCGAGTCGGTGTCGATGGTGACGATGTGCTCGCGAGCGTGGCTCTTGAGCTTGGGACGGATCGCGCGCATCAGTGCTCTACCTTTCCAGTGCGAAGGCGCCGCGGTGCCCCCAGCTCGCGCGCCATGCCTTGCGGGCGGCGCGCGACGGAGCGCGCGGGGTCCTCGTCGAGATCGAGGATCGGCCAGTCGTACGAGCGCGCCATCGCGCGCAATCTGAGATCTGGGTTGCAGGCGGTCGGATGGCCGACGACGGCGAGCATCGCGTAGTCGCTGAAGCTGTCGGAGTACGCCCACGACTCGGCGAGGTCGATGCCGTGTTGCTTCGCATACGCGCGCATGATGTCGGCCTTGGTCGCGCCGGCGACGAACGGCTTCTGCAGCTTGCCGGTGGCGTAGTTGTCGACGAACTCGAGCTTGTTCGCGATCAGGTCGTCGACGCCGAGGTAGCGCGCGAGCGGCTTCATCGTGAAGTCGAGCGCGCCCGAGAGCAGCACCTGCCGGCATCCGGCGCGGCGACTCTCTTCGATGAGATCCTTCGCGCGCGGGTAGATGTTCGGCTTCACGACGTCTTCGAACAGCTCTTCGGCCAGCACGACGAGACGGTCCTCGCTCTGCCCTTCGTACGAGCGATAGAAGATCTCGTTGAAGTACTTGCGCGAGAGCTTATCGGCGGCCCAGAACATCGGGATCGAGACCGCGGTCTTGATCGTGTTCTTGACGCTCGCAGCGATCGAGGCGTGCCGGCTCGCGTAGTACGCGAACGAGTGCACGATGTTGATCTTGATGAGGGTCCCGTCGACGTCGTAGAACGCCGCAGAATTCTTGTACTTCGGCAGGTGCATGCGGACGGGAGCTCCGGACGAGGCGGGCGCACTCTGGCCCAGGCATTACCGACCTGTCAAATGCGAACGGGGCTTCCCACCGAGCAAGTTATTGCGCAGCGCAGCGGAGCAACTTGCGGAGTTACGCGGGGATGCGTTGGCTTTCGGGCGGTGGTACACGTCCCTCATGCGCGTCCCGGTCTGGCTGACCCTCGGCATCGCCGCTCTCGTCATGATTTTCGGGGTCTACCGGATCCGCATGGCCTTCCGGTCGGACGAGGAGCAAGCGAAGGCGCAGGCGCGCAAGGGTCTCTACGGCATGGGCCGCCGGACCCACCTGCTGATCGGGATCATCTACCTGATGCTCGGCGGCGCGCTGGTCGCGACCTCGTTCGGCTGGAACCCCTTCGGCAATGCGTTCGGCTCGACCGAAAAGCCAGCGAAGGACAAGGCGCCCACGTCGATCAAGATGCCGATCGACAACCTGCCGCCACCGAAGAAGTAGCACGACGAAACTGGGGACGGGCCCCGGTTTCTGAGGGCTACAGGATCTCTAGGCGGCGGCTTTGCTCGGCCTGCTCGCCCACGTACTCGAGCACGTGCGGGTGCGTCATGATCATCTCGCGGAACTCGGCGGCCGGTAGGCACAGCGCGAGGCTCTTGCCGTCGGCGATCACGTCGCTCTTGAGCGCTGAGCCCGAGAGGAGCGCGGTCTCGCCGATCAGGTCACCAGGGCCGAGCTGGCCGACGTTGGCGCCCCCGCGCTGTACGAGATAGTGGCCGGCGAGCACGATGTACAGGCCGTCAGGGCGCTGCCCCGCCGAGAGCAGCTTGGTGTGCGGCTCGATCTCGAGGAATCGGAACCGCGAGGCGAGCTCCCTCCGTTGCCCTTCCGTGAACGGGCGGAACAGCGGGCTCGTGCGCATCCAGCGGTCGACGAGGCGGTCGCGTACGAACCGCAGCACCGCGCGGAGCACGTCGCCGTGGTCCGCGAGGACGGCCGAGAGCGTGTGGCGATCGATGCGGAGCAGCTCCGACGGAACCGTGGCGCTGACCGTCGCCGAGCGCGGCTGATCGGTCATGAGTGCGACCTCACCGAGGAACGCGCCCGGGCCGAGGCGCGCCATCTCGACGCGCGGTGGGCCTTCCGCCTGGACCGAGACCTCACCCTCGACGATCACGTAGAGCGCGTCGCCGACGTCGCCCTCCTGGAACAGCACCGTGCCCTCTTCCAGGGTGACGAGCGTGAGGTTTGCGACGAGCGCCTCGAGCGCCGCCTTGGGAAGCCCGGCGAACAGCGGCGTCGCGGCGAGTGCGCGCTGCGCGACCTGACCGATCACGCGCGGCTCGGCGAGCGGAATCTCCTCGAGATCCTCGAGCTCGAGCTCATCGACGTCGTGAACCTCCGGCTCGATCTCGACCGGATCCGCCAGCTCGATTTCGATAGCGGGCGTCGAGGTGCCCTCGTGAGGAACCTCGTCGGCGAGCTCGAGGTATGGCTCGTCATCGATCGGAATGACATGCACGCCGGGCGACGAGTTGATCGCGGTCTCGACTTGCTGGGCGAGCGTGATCTCCTCGAGCGCAGCGCCGGGCGGCAGGTTGATCGGCTTGCTCTTGGTGCGCGCAGTGGCGATCTCGAAGAGCGGCGCGATCGGCGGCGGCGTCGTCAGCTTCTTGCGCTCGCGGATCGGCTCGAGCTGCTGCGGGGCGAAGGGCGGCGGGCGCGTACCCGGAATGGCCGCGTGCGCGCCGGTGGTGCCCTGGCGCAGCGCGACGACGCGTGGATCACCCTGGAGTGCCGGGTTGTTGTCCGCGTAGCCCTGCGCGCGCGTAGGCCCCTGCCCGACCTGCTCGTTCATGCGCGCGAGCCGACCGAGGGTGCCCGCGTGCTGCGGATCCATTTGCAGGATGATCTTGCAGACTGCGATCGCCTGCACGAGGAAGCCGTTCTGCGCGTACCGATCGACGGAGCGCTCGAACGCTTCGATCGCGTTCTTCATGTTCCCGAGCCGGCGGTAGGTCTCGCCGGCACGCTTGGCCCACTGGGCATCGCGGGCCTCGAGCCGCTCGAGCTCCAGATATGCGGCGAGGGCCTTCTTGTGCTTGCCCGCCGCGGTGGCCTCCGCCGCCTCTTCGCGTAGAGCTCGCGCATCTTTGGCCATCGGTACGTCACTATATATATCAGGCCGCTCGCATCGACGCTGCGTAGCCGGCCGCGATCCTCGCCGTGATCGGGCCCGCCGATAGAACACGCCGCTCGAGCCGTGTTGCCGGGACCACGCCGCGCAACGAGCTTGACACGAAGATCTCCGTCGCCGCGTGAAGCTCGTCGACACCAATCGGCCGAACGCGGACGGAGAGTCCCTCCCTTGCACACCACTCGAGGATGCGACCGCGCACGATGCCAGGAAGGACGCCACGATCGGTCGCCGGCGTCTCCACCACACCCGCATCGTCGACGAGGAACACGTTGCTCGTCGCTCCCTCGGCCACGGCACCGTCGGCGTCGAGCCGGATCGCCTCGTCGGCGCCTGCGGTGCGCGCGAGCTCGAGCGCGATGATGTGATCGGCATAAGCGAGGAGCTTGTGCCCGCGCCCGGTGCGGCTGGGCAGCGGCCAGTCGACGAGCGCGAGCGAGAGCTCTTTCGGCTGCGCCGGTAGCGGCTCGACGACCACGATCGCGCGACCAGGCCCGATGGCCTCGAGCGGCAGCGCGAGCGAGCCCGGCCCGCGCGTCAGTACGATGCGGATGCGCCGTTCGCCATCGCCGCGGGTGGCCGCCAGCGCGCGCAGCACGTCGGCGTGGACCACTTCGCGCGCGCGCGTGCGCAGGTTGAGAAACGCCGCGGTGTCGTACATGCGGGCCAGGTGCGCGTCGAGATCGACGGCGCGGCCGCCCCACGTCCGCAACACTTCGAAACATCCGTCGCCAGACAACAGGCCTCGATCGAGCACGGAGATGGAATCGGCGGGTTCGCCGTCGACGAGGATCGTGAAAGCGGCGCTCATCGGCGGTCGAGGATATCTTGCACGCTGCGCAGATCTCGCTGGGCGGCGGCGAGCCAGGGATCCGCCCCCGGCGCCGCCGGTGCCGTCAGCGCGAGCCGGTACTCGGCGACCGCCTTGTGCAAATAGCCGAGCGCGCGCCCGCGCAGCGTGCGGCGGAGGCCGGCGGCGACACTCGGATCGAGCTCCGACGGCAGCTCGAACAAGAGGGCCAGCGCGAGGTCGTGATAGAGGGTGCCGGCGCGATAGCTCGAGGCGATCTGCGCGAGCCCGCCATGCGCGGCGACCGCGTGAAACCGGGCGACCACGGCTTCGGTGGCGTGTTCCTTGGCGCGGATCGACGACGACAGCGTCTCGATCACGGGGCGCGGCTGGATGCGGAACGTACCGGCGAGGGCGCGCTCCGCGTCGGAGAACTGCTTGGCCGCGATCGCGGGCACGCCGGGCAGCCCTGACCCGAGACGCGGCCCTCGGATCTCGGTCTCCGTCGCACCCGCGGTATCGGAGCGGATGTGCACGCTGCCCTCGCTGATCACCGGATCGTTGGGCGCCAGGGCTGCCGCTCGCACCGCGAGCTCGCGCGCATGCCCGTGCTGGCCGGCCTGCGCCTCGAGCTTGGCGAGGTGCAGCGCCGCGCGCGCCGCGACGGCCGGCGGCACCGATGTTGACGCGAGTACGCGATCGTAGCCGACGCGTGCGCCCACCTCGTCGCCGATCAGCTCCGCGAGCACGGCATCGTGGAAGTTGGGGCTCGCCGCGCTCACGCCAAGTGTGGGATCGGCCGCAGCACGATTCGCGACCGGCGCGGCCTCGGGGACCACGGTCCGGCGCGTGCCGTCATCACATGCGCCCAGCGCGACCACGAGCGCGAGCGCGAACATCGGCGCGGCGCCGGCACCGAGGACAAGGCCGGAGTGGTTGTCCATCGATGCCGGCGCGATCGCCTCGCCAGGATCGTGGATACCAGTGCGCGCAGACCGAGCTGCCGCCCTCTCGTCACGCGTCGTCACGTGTTCGCAAAACGTTGTCACGACCTGGTCACCTCCGCTCTCCCGGCCAGCGAACGGCGTCGCGCGGAACGTCGAGCTTGTAGCCAGCGCCATGGACGGTGACGAGCCAGCGGGGCTTGTCGGGTTCGTCCTCGAGCGCGCGGCGGAGCTTTACGAGGTGGTTGTCGACGGTGCGCGTATTCGGGTAGTCGTCGTACCCCCACGCCTCGTCGAGCAGCACGTCGCGGCTCACCACTTCGCCGGGCCGTCGCGCGAACACCTTCAGGATCGCGAAGGCGCGGCTCGGGAGCTCGACGCGCTGGCCCCGGCGCGAGGCGACGTGGCCGATGAGGTCGATCTCGATGCCCCCGAATGACAGGGCGATCGGCTCGCTGGCGTCAGGCCGCGCGCGCCGCAGCACGGAGGCCACGCGGGCGAGCAACTCCATCAGCGAGAATGGCTTGGTGACGTAGTCGTCGGCTCCCAGCTCGAGACCGCGCACGCGATCGAGCTCCGCGCCGCGGGCGGACAGCATGATCACCGCGACGCCTCGCGCCGAGCTGTTGCGGATGCGGCGGCAGACCTCGAACCCGTCGATGTCGGGCAACATCACGTCGAGCACGACGAGGTCGAACCGCCCGCTCGTCGCGCGGTCGGCCCCCTCGATGCCGCGACTGACGGCCTCGACGTCGTAGCCCTTCGCGGTGAGCGTGTCCTCGAGTCCCAAGCGGATCGACGGATCATCCTCGACGACCAAGATCCGGGTCATGCGGCTGCCTCCGGTACGCGCGGCACCCTGATCGTGAAGCAGGCGCCCTCGCCCACCGTCGACGCGACGTCCACGGTGCCGCCGAGCGCTTCGATGTGGCGCTTTACCAGTGCGAGTCCGAGGCCGGTGCCTTCCACCCCCGAACGATACGCTTCTGGTGCGCGATAGAACTCGCGAAAGATCCGCGCTTGCTCGGCGGGCGGGATACCGGGACCGTGATCGCGGACCGAGATCCAGCCCGTGGTGGCGTCGGCGCCGACCGAGACCTCGATCGGTCGCTCCGCACCGCCGTATTTGGCCGCGTTGGCGAGCAGGTTGAGCAGCGCCTGCACGACGACATCGCGATCAACCTCGACCTCGACCCGCGTCGCCTCAGGGGCGACCTCCACCTCGATGGAGCTCTTCTGCGTGTCGGGGTTGCGCAGCGTTTCGAACGTGGAGACCGCGACCTGCGCGAGCTGCCCGACGTCGTGACGACTCGGCGCGTAGCGCCGCGTGCCCTTCTCGATCTGCGCGTAGTCGAGGAGGTTCGCGATCAAGAGGCCGAGCCGTTGGCTCTCCTGGACGATCACGCCGTGGTAGCGCGCCATCTTCGCGAGGTCGCCCTTGGCGACGCCTTGCTCGAGCATCTCGGCGAACATGCGGATCGAGGTCAGCGGCGTCTTGAGCTCGTGCGACACCGTCGACACGAAGTCGCTCTTGAGCTGCGCGAGCTCTCTCGCGCGCGCGGCGCCGCGGATGATGAGCAGCAGCCCGAGCCCGAGCGCGATGGCGAGCGCCGACGTGTACATCACGTGGCGCCGCGAGCGGACGCGCACCACCTCGTCGCGAGGGTCCGGATCGATGACGGGGTTCACGATCGAGAGCGCGAGGTGCGGCAGCGAGTCGCCGATCGGGACCGTCGCGATCGAGCGCAGTCCCGGCCCCGGGGATGCACCGGCGGGCAGGACCTGGATGCCCGCGTTGATCGCGACCAGGTCCTGCGGATCGTTGCCTGCCGCGTCCTCGAGCATCGGCGCGTCGACCGAGATGCCCACGACACTGCCGTCGCCGAGGCGGCGAAAGATCAGCGTGCGGTCCTTGTTGCGCGAGGCCGTGATGCCTCGCCACGCGGGCGTTGCCGTGCGCGCCATCTCCTCGACGTCATCGGCGAGCCCCGCCGCCGCCCGCGCCTCCCACTGCAGCGCCGCGATCGCGTCGTCGAGTGCCGCGCGGCGGACCGCGAGGTGCGACGCGAGGTCCCCGGCGAGGAGTGCGCGAATGCGTTGCAGCAAGCCGATCTTGATCACCTGCTCGAGTGGATAGCGGTCGTGCAGCACGTCGTCGGCGATTGCGAGCTTGGCCTCCGGCGCCTCCGCGCGCAGCAGCCCCGCGACGAGCCGCACGGGCACCCCTTCGAACGTCCGCTCGGCGAAGCGCTTCTCGAGCTCGGCAAGCACCTGCGTCGCGCGCGGGTCCTTGGCGCGCAGCAGCACGCGCGCGAGACCGAGCTTCGCCTCGGGACCCGTGTCGTCGTACGCCGCGAGCGCGGTGTAGGCGCGCTTGGCCTCGGCGAGGGGGCCCGCGCAGGCATCGCCACGGCAGCCCTCAGCGCGCTGGGCGGCGCGCAGCTTGGCGACGCGCGTCGGGCGCGACGATTGCTCGCGGACGCAATCATCCAGGCGGAGGCCCGCCGAGCATGGAGCGCCGCGTTCGATCGTGGCGCCGAGCTCGGTCGGTGGCGGTGCGGGGCGTGGGATCCGCAGGTGACGGTCGGCGTCGATCCAGAACCAGTAGCGGGCCAGCGTCGCCGTGGGCTCGGCACCGGGTGCGCGCGCGGCAACAGGTGCGCGGTCGGCACCGGGTGTGCGCGCGGCAGTTTCGGCGGCGGCGAGGCCCTGCTCGATGCTGCGCTCGACCCGCTCTGCGATTGCGACGGCCGCGCGCCGCTGTCGCTCGTCCTGCGCCGCGATCGCGCCGCGCTCGTCGCGGTACGACACGGCGCCGAGGTAGGCGATGCCCGCCGCAGGGCCCAGCAAGGCCACCACCGACAGGACGTAGATCCATGCACGTCGGGGCGTCATCGTCGCTTCGTGCACGTCCCCCGGCAAGACACGCCGGGAGCATAGCGCGTTGCAGCGACGCCGCCGGATAGCTATCGTCCGCGCCGATGGCCAAGACGTTGATCGTCGTGCCGACCTACAACGAGCGCGACAACGTCCGCGGTGTCGCGGCCACGTTCCTGGCGGCGCTCCCCGGGGTCGAGCTCTTGTTCGTCGATGACAACTCGCCCGACGGCACTGGCGCCGTCCTCGACGAGATCGCGGCCAGTGAGCCCCGGATCCACGTGATGCACCGCGCCGGCAAGCTCGGGCTTGGCACCGCCTACGTCCAGGGCTTCGGCTGGGGGCTCGAGCGCGGCTACGAATATCTGCTGGAGATGGATGCGGACGGCAGCCACGATCCCAAGTACCTGCCGCAGATGGTCGCCCTCGCGGACGACGGCGCCGACCTCGTCATCGGCTCGCGCAATGTGCCGGGCGGCGGCACCCAGAACTGGGGCATCGGTCGCAAGATCATCTCGCGCGGGGGCAGCCTGTACGCCAGGACGGTCCTCGGGGTGGACGTGCGCGACGTCACAGCAGGGTTCATGTTGTGGCGGCGCACCGCCCTGGAAGCGATCGACCTATCGACGATCACGTCGAACGGCTACAGTTTCCAGATCGAGATGAAGTACCGCGCCATTCAGCGCGGGTTGCGCGTCGTCGAGACGCCGATCATCTTCGTCGACCGCGCCGTCGGAAAGTCGAAGATGTCGCGGAAGATCTTCGCAGAGGCGCTTCTGAAGGTGTGGGCGCTGCGCTTTAACCGGACCTGAAGCCATTTCCTCCCACACGGTGATCGGGGTGATCGGCACACACGCGGCGAATGGTCCGGGGTGTGTTACCGTCATCCCGTCGTCGATGGTGATTCTCAAGCTCCGCATCCGCTCGGCCGATGAATGGCGCGAGCTCGCCCCTGGCGAAACGGTGACCGAGCCGGTGTTTGTCCCGACGACGGACGAGCTCGAGACCGGGCAGTCCGTCATCATCGAGGTGGCGTCGGCGTTGTTGCCCAACAAGGTTCTCGTACGCGGCACGGTCGCTGCGTGGCGCCCTGCACTTCCGCGCATGCGGGTCCGTGCGGGGGCTACCATCGACCTAGTCCCCGACGAGCAGATCAAGCTGACGTTCTTGCACGAGGTGTTCGCCGGCAAGCGCACCGACGTTCCGCGGCGGCGCCACCACCGCCTGCCGGTCTCGGTGAACGTCCGCTATCGCCTCAACAATAGCGCGAGCTACGTCGACTCGAACATCTCCGAGATCGGGGTCGGCGGTGCACTCCTCACCACCCAGGAGCCCTTGCCGATCGACACCGAGTTGACGCTCGAGGTCGTGCCGCCGGGCGCCGCAGCCCCGATCGCGATCGCAGGTCGTGTCTCGTATCACGTACCTTCGGGCTCGTCGGGTCTGCGGTTCGTTAGCCGCGATGGGGACGGTGATCGCCGCCTGCGCGAGCTGATCCGTCGTCTCCGCGCGTCGTGAAGAAGCCGCCCACCCGCGCGCGACGTGCGCGCGAGATGCAGCACGCGGCCACGGCGATCGCCAACACGCTCGCGGTCCACGGCATCAGCGATGAGGTCCGAGGCCAGCGCCTCTACACCGAGTGGACAGAGCTCGTAGGCCCGAAGATCGCCCAGCGCACGCGCCCCGAGGGCATCACCGACCGGGTCCTCTGGATCGAAGTAGCGACCAGCGCGTGGCTGCACGAACTGAATCTGCTGCGCCCACAGCTCATGAATGGCCTCCGTACGCGCCTCGGTGAACCGTCGCTGTTCGACGAGGTGCGCTTCAAGCTCGCGGGACGCAGTCGGCGGCCCACCGTCCAACTGCCTACCGGACGCACGCGGACCGTCGCGCCGCCGCGGCCGCAGCGCACACCCGCATCGGGGGCCGCGCGCGAGAAGATCGTGAGCGAGGTCGAGGCGGTCGAGGATGACGAGCTCCGCGAGCTGATCGCCCGCGTCCGCATCACACACGACCGCTAGGAGCACGACCGCTAGCGACGCAGCTCGATGCGAATCGGCGCGCGGGGGCCGCCGCGCCGACGGCACGTGCGAGGTCCTGCAGGAGCGGCACGTCGATACTCACGCTGGCCTCACCGAAGATCGTCACATCGCTGGCGTTCGCGACGAAGCCTTCCAGCTTTGCGCCGATCGACATCGCGAGTCGGCCGTCCTCCTCGAACCGCAGCGCGAGCGTCTCCCCACCGGCGCGCTGGTCGCTGTGGGCGACGATGCGCGCATTCCCCCCCCCTGCGGTGGGACCTGTTGTGGCCGCGACAGATACTGCGGCCCGCAGCCCGCAACGGTCGCGAGAACGAGGAGCTTGCCGAGCACATTCATCGTGAGAGACCCACTACCAAGCAGCGTGCCAGGCGCCCCGCGCGCGATGTGTACGGAACGCCGAAGAACCAGCAGAGGATCGTGAACACGCGACCACGCCCGTGCGGCACAGGCCCGCCCCAGGACGGACGATACGGTCGGCCAGCTCGCTCGTCAGTTCGCGACGCCCGCGATCGCGGAGCCACCGACGGTGAGCAGCGCGGCGAGGTCTTCGTCGTTGAACCGCAGCATCGCACCGAAGAACCCATCGCGGCCGAACCGGAACGTGTCGAACTGGACCGGCACGCCGGAGGTGCCGGTGACGATCGGCAGCTCCTCGGGCGCGTTGAGCACCTCGTCGATGCCGCCCAGCACGTAAACGTGGCGGAAGATCTCGAACGCGAGTGCGAGCTTCACGCGGGGGTACGTGTCGAACGTCGCGTCGAACACGTCGGCGGAGAACCTGAGGTGGCGCCCCCACCAGCGCTGATCGATGTCAACGCCGACGCCACCTGTCGACTCCTTGATGCCGTAGCGCAAGGTCATCCAGCCGAAGCGCTTCGCGAACTGGAACGTGAACCGAACCTTGTCCTCGATGACGCTGCGGCGCACCCAGTAGTTCGGATCGACCGTCGGATCGAACGTCAGCGTGACGTCGGGGTAGTCGCCGCGCGGGCCCTTCTCGAGCTCGATCAAATAGTACTTGTCCGGGCGTGTGTGGAGCTCGACGGAGACATAGTGGCGCGCGAGGCCCGCGAACACGTTGTACTCGCTGCGCAGGCCGACATAGGTCTTGAGGCCGAACAGCGTGCCGAGGAAGCCCTTCGCATCTTCGGTGATCGCCTCGACGTTGTCGGCGATCGCGGGGTCGTTCACGAGGCGGCCGAGCGTGCCCTGATCGTTGTCGATCTTCGCGGTGATGGACTCGGTGTTGCCGATGACGCCGTCGAGCTTATCGAGCTTGTCGCGGAGCGCGCCGCCGGTCTGCTCGAGCTCCTGCTTTGCGGTCGCGACCAGCGCCTTGGCCTCGCCCGACGCTTCGTCCAGGTTGGCGAGGATGCGTTGGATGCGCGGGTCGGCGTCCTTGGTGAGGCCCCGCAGGTCATCCGCGATCTGCTCGATCTTCGCCATCGAACGGTCCGCGCGCTCGATGATGCTCGCCACCGTGCCGGCCTCGCGCTGGACCAGGCCATCCACACGATTCGCCACTGACTGCAGTGGCCCATTGACAATGCGGCGCACGTCCTCGGAGAGATCGCGCACGCTCTCGAGCACGCGGTCGACGTTGGGCAGCGTCTGCTCGATGCGGTGCATGAGCATATCGGGCGTGGTCGCTTCGATCACGTTGGGGATCTGGCGGCACGGATCTGACTTCGGGCGGTCGGCGTTGTACGTTGGACACGATGGGCCGAGTAGCGTGAAGGTCTGCGTGCGGCCGTCCGCGCCCTGGCGCGTTTCGTCGCCCGGATCGATCTCGAGGTAGTTGTCACCGAGCAGCGAGGTCGCCTTCTTGATCACGACCGCGCTCGACCACACCTGGACCTTCTTCGAGATCTTGAACCGCACGATCGCGTAGCGGCCCTCGACCTCGAGCTTGGTCACCTCACCTTGTGGAATGCCGGCGACCACGACCCGGCTGCCGATCGGAAGCCCGGACGCGTCGCGGAACTTCGCGAACAGGATGTAGTTGTCCTTGCCGGCCGGATCCTGACCGAGGTTCTTCCAAACCAGGTACCCGCCGACGGCGAGCAGAAGGAACAGGATCGCGACCCGAACGCCGGCCGAGACCGCTTTCACGTGGTTCCTCCAACGCTCTGCGCGAGCTTGCCGATCGCCGACACGCCCGACGCGCGCAGGAATTCGTATACGAACGGATCGGTGCTCGCCGCGATGACCTGTGCCGGCCCCGCCGCGAGGATCCGCTTGTTGTGCAGCATGGCGATGCGATCCGCGATCCGGAACACGGAGGCCATGTCGTGCGAGATCACCACGGAGGTGACCTTATACCGCTCGCACGCATCGAGGATCATTTCGTCGACGTTCCGGGTGGCGAGGGGATCGAGTCCGGTTGTCGGTTCGTCGTACATCAGGATCTCGGGCTCGAGGACCAGTGCACGCGCGAGGCCGACGCGCTTGCGCATGCCGCCCGACAGCTCGCCTGGATACTTCTTCTGCGTCCCCTTGAGACCGAGCGCATCGAGCTTCTCCGCGACGATGTCCCGGATCTCCGCGTTGCCTTTCTTGGTGTGCTCGCGCAACGGGAATGCGCAGTTCTCCTCCACTGTCAGCGAGTCGAACAGTGCGGCGAACTGGAACACGAGGCCAAATTTACGGCGGAACCTCGATAGCTCCTGTGCGCCGAGCGACAGCACGTCCGTGCCATCCACCCAGATGTGACCTTTGTCCGGGCGAAGTAGGCACATGAAGTGCTTGATGAGCACGCTCTTGCCCGCGCCGGAGGCGCCGAGGATCACGTTGACCTTGCCGCGCTCGATGTCGAGGTCGAGGTTGTCGAGGACGAGGTTCGGGCCGAACGACTTCGTGAGCCCGCGTACGCGCACCTGCCAGCGTGGATCGACCTGCTCGGGCGGAGACGGCCCGATGATCTCGCTCGCGAGGTTGGGATCGCTCACTGCCCTGCCCCCGTGCCGAACACCGAGAACAAGATGTCGGTGAGGAAGTAGTCGAGCACCAGCGTCGATACCGAGCCGAGCACGACCGCGCGCGTGGTGCCGATACCCACGCCGCGGCCACCACCCGTCGCGTAGTAGCCCTGGTAGCAGCCGATCAGCGCGACCAGGTACCCGAAGACGATGCTCTTGATGAGCCCCTGGACGACGTCGATTGGCATCACGAGGTCGCGCAGCTTCGCGATCCATTGGCCCTCGTGGACGCCCTCGACGATCACCGCGACGAAGTACGCGCCACCCATGCCGACGACGAAGAACAGCAGCGTCAGGATCGGCGTGACGATCATCGCGGCGATGAGCCGAGGCAGCACGAGGTACTGCACCGGGTTGACGGCCATCGATTCGAGCGCGTCGATCTGCTCGGAGATGCGCATCGTGCCTAGCTCGGTCGCGATGCCGGCACCCGCGCGACCGGCGAGCATGAGCGAGGTCAACACCGGCGCGAGCTCGAGCGCCAAAGCCTTGCCGGTCATCGCGCCCGAGTACGACTCGAAGCCGAGCTGGCGGAACGCGAACACCGACTGCAACGACAGCACCATGCCGGTAAACGCGCCGACGATGAGCACGATGGGCAGGCTGCCGAACCCGATGTACTCGGCCGCCTCGAGATAGTTCTTGCCGCGGAACGGGCGCCGCGGCAGCCACGCGAGCGCGCGGCCCATCAGGATCAGGTGGCCACCGACGACGTCGAGGAAGTTGGCGACGGGTGCCCCCGCCTCCTTGACGCCGACGAGCACGGCCTTGCCGAACGAGTCGCCGTTGGCCGCCTCGGCGCCTGCCGGGCCCGCGCCTGCATTCGAGCCCGCGGCGCTGGGTGCGAGTTCCGTTTCAGCACGCCCCGTCGCCACGACGACTGGCTGTCCGGGGTCCGGACGAACCTGTGTGGGTTCGTCATCGGTGCTCATGCGCTCTCCTCGACATAGGTGCGCGGGACGCGCTTGCTCATCCCGCAGGTCACCTCGTACTCGTTGATGCCACCCCACGCGCCGTATTCGGCGGCGGAGACCGAGCCACCACCGGCGGCGCGGCCGAGCAGCACGACCGGGTCGCCAACGACGACGCCGGGTATGTCGGTGACGTCCGCGATCGCGATATCCATGCTGATCCGCCCGACGAGCGGTACGCGTTGGCCACGGATCGTTGCCTGGGCATGGCCGGTCGCGCGGCGCGGCAGGCCGTCGGCGTAGCCCACGGGCAGCACGGCGGCGCGGGTGGTGCGCGGTGCCGTCCACACATGGCCGTAGCCGATCGAGCTGCCCGCGGCGATCGTTCGAAGCTGCGCGACCTCGGTGACCAGACGCATCGCCTGCGTGTGCGCCGCGCCTGCGGGCCAGCGGCCGTTGCCGTAGATCGCGATGCCGGTGCGCACCAGGTCGAACCTTGCCTCGGGGAACAGCAGCGCGCCCGAGCTGTTCGCGGCGTGGCGAATGCGCACCGGTGCCCCCGCAGCGACGACGATGCGGTCGGCCTCGGCAAACCGGCGCAACTGCTCGCGCGTCGTCGAGTGCGGATCCGCAGGATCATCGGAGTCGGCGCACGCGAAGTGCGTCATCAGGCCGACAAGGCGAATACCGTTGTTGGCCGCGATCACCGCGATCTCGCCTGCCCGCTCGATGGCGACGCCGAGGCGCCCCATGCCGGTGTCGACCTTGAGGTGCGCGTCGATCGCGCGCCGGCGCGCCTGGGCGACGGCGGCGAGCGCATAAAGCTCCTCCTCGGAGCTGATGATCGGGACGAGGTCGCGCATGACCATCTCGTCCTCGCCGCCGTGCTGGCTCGGGCCCATGATCAGGATCGGCGCCGTGATGCCGGCATCGCGGAGCGCCACGCCTTCCTCGACGAGGCTCACGCCGAAGCTCGCCACGGCCTTCGCGCGCATCAGCGCCTGCGCGACGGCGATGGCGCCGTGGCCGTAGCCGTCGGCTTTCACGATCGCGCACACGTCTGCCTTTGTGATTTCGCGGACAGCGCGCGCGTTTCTGACGATCGCGCCGAGGTCGACCTCGACGCGCGTGCGCCGGATCATCGTCGACGCGTGCATCATGGGATCTGAGTCTCCGTACGCTCGCAAGTCAAGCTAACCAGCCGATTCTGCGACGGTTTGCCACGATCCCGGGCCCGTGCATCTGTCGCCAGGTCCGACATCTTCGCGCGCGCCTGTCGGTCCAGCGACACAGACCAGGCGTGGGCCCCGAAAACGGCGACGCCCTGCCCACACCGCGAGGCGCGAACAGGGCGACGACGTTCGGGTGTCCCGTGCCACGTGGGCACCCAGGCTTCTAGGCTAGGCGGCCTTCGACTTCTTCTCCGCCTTCTCGATCAGCGCCGGCGTGACGACCAACGAGCGACCGCGCGGGATGATCAGGCCATCACGCGCGAGCTGGTTGAAGGCGCGCGAGATCGTCTCGCGGCAGCTGCCGATCATGTTCGCGAGCTCCTGCTGCGTCGGGCGGCGGCGGACCACAAGGCCATCGGGACCCGAGGCACCTTCCTCGCGGCCGAGCGCGACGAGGCGGTGGATCAGGCGCTCGTTCACGTCGCACAGCGCGAGCTGCGCGATGGTCTCGTCGGCGCGGCGCAGGCGGCGGGCCATCTCCGAAAGGAGATTGATCGCCGTGCGCGGGTGCGCCTGGACGTGACGCATGAGGTCCTCGCGCGAAAGCACGAGCAGCGTCGTTGGCTCGATGGCGAGGCAGTGCGCCGAGCGCGGCGCCTGGTCGAACAGCGACATCTCGCCGAACGAGTCTCCCGCACGCAGCAGCGACAGCGTCACCTCGCGGCCGCTCTCGCCGAAGATCACGACCTTCACGCGCCCGGACATGATGATGAACATCGCGTCTCCGGGCTCGTCCTGGGCGACGACAGCGGAGCCGACTGCGACCTTCTTCACCGTCACGCGCGACGTCAGATCCTCGATGGCCGTGATCGGCAGCGCCGCGAACAGCGGCGCCCGCGCGATCGTGGCCCGGATCCGCGCCGGATCCTCGCCGGCTACACGCGGGTCCAACGTTGGACGAATGGGCAGCGCCGGGGCGATGGTGGCGGCAGGGCGAGCAATTCCTAGCGTCATACGGTTAGGCTCCTGTGGAGACGACCCACGGAGCGGCTTTCTTTACAAGCGCTGTGCCCGGGGACGGGATCACTGCGCACATACGTGGTTCTCGACGGTTGCCTCCTCTCCTACCCCTCGGGAGTGTGACTCCAGCTTCACTAAGTAGAGACACGCCAGGGCATGGATGTCGTGGTCGTCACACCTGGCCTCGCGCGTCATCGGGGGGTACGTTCCCGGCCGATGTCGTCGAGTATCGACGTGATCGTCAACGGAAGTACTAGGAAGCTTCCCGGCGGAACGAGCGTGGAAGCGCTGATTCGTGAGCTCGGGCTCGCTGGCAAACCCGTCGCCGTCGAGCGCAACCGCGAGGTCGTGCCGCGTGCGCAACATCCCACCACCATCCTCGCAGACGGAGATCGGCTCGAGGTCGTCACCTTTGTCGGAGGAGGCTGATCGTGTCGTCGTCGTTGCAAGACACCTGGCAACTCGGCGAGCGCACGCTGCGCTCGCGCATCATCGTGGGCACCGGCAAGTACAAGTCGAATGACGAGACGCGGGCCGCGCTCGACGCCTCGGGCGCCGAGATCGTGACCGTCGCGCTTCGCCGCGTCGACCTGGCGAGCAAAGAGCCCACCGTCCTCGATGCGATCGATCGCAAGAAGTACATCCTCCTGCCCAACACCGCCGGCTGCTATTCGGCCGACGAGGCGATCCGGACGCTGCACCTCGCGCGCGAGCTCGGCATGGACGAGCTGGTGAAGCTCGAGGTCATCGGCGATCCGAAAACCTTGTTCCCCGACAACACGGCGACGGTCGAGGCCGCGCGGCGCCTGGTCAAGGAAGGCTTCAAGGTCCTTCCCTACTGCTCGGACGACCTCATCACCTGCAAGCGCCTCGAGGACGCAGGCTGTCTCGCGGTGATGCCGCTGGCCGCGCCGATCGGCTCGGGCCTCGGCATTCGCAACCCGCACAACATCCGGCTCATCATCGAAAACGTCGGCGTGCCCGTCATCGTCGACGCCGGCGTGGGCACTGCCTCCGATGCCGCGATCGCGATGGAGCTGGGGTGCACCGCGGTGCTCATGAACACGGGGATCGCTGGCGCCAAGGAGCCGGTGCTCATGGCGGAGGCGATGCGCCTGGCCGTCGAGGGCGGCCGCAAGGCGTTCCTGGCCGGCCGCATGCCGCGCCGCGACTATGCCAACGCGTCGTCGCCCACCAGCCACCTGATCGAATAGCCATGTGGCTCGAGTCCGTTCGCGTCGTCGCGATCACCGACCGCGCGCAGATGGGCGGCACGCCCGAGGCCTTCGGGGCGGCGATCGAGACGGCCGTGCACGGATGCCCGCCGGGGTCCGTGCTCGTCCAGGTGCGCGAGAAAGACCTGGACGGCGCTGCGCTGCTCGAGCTCGTCAACATCGCGCGGCGCTACACGCGCGTGATCGTCAACGACCGCATCGACGTCGCGCTCGCGGCCCAGGCGATCGCCGTGCACCTGCCCGAGAACGGCATCTCGGTGAGAGACGCGCGCGCCCTCTTCTCCGGTGTCATCGGCGTCTCGCGCCACGCCGCAGACGCGTACAGCGGCGCGGACCTCATCGTCCTCGGTCCGATCTTCCCCACCCCATCGAAGCCCGGCGCTCCGGGGCTTGGCCTCGACATACTGCGGCAGCCGCACGGCTCCGCGAAGCTCGTCGCGCTCGGCGGCATCGATACCCCGGACAAGGCACGTGCGGCTGCCGAGGCCGGAGCCGATGCGGTCGCGATGATCCGCGGAGCGTGGCGCGGCGATTCACTCGTCTCGTACGTAACGGCGGTCGACGCCGGACACGCCCTCCGCGGCCGGGCGTGAACGAAATCGGGCACCGGCGCGCTATTTCCTCAGAATAGCTCGGCCCCTTCGCGCGTTCTACGCCCCGTGAGGCCGGCCGCTTTGCTCGTCGTTGTCGTCGCGTGCGGCCGCGGTGAGGCCGTGCCGGCGCCGATCGCACGCGAGGCCACGTTGCCCTCTGCGCCGGTGGACGGCGCGGCGACCGTCCCCGCGACGGCGCTCTTGCCTTGCCCGGTCCCGCAGCCCTCGCTCGGCGCCGGCCTCAGCGTCGAGCGCTGGCCCATCGATGCCACTCCGGCCGCCGGCGGGCCACCGTGTATCGACGTCGTGCGGGCCGACTCCGCGAAGTTCACGCTCCGGGTCCTGTCCTCCGGAGCCGACGACCCGAGCCCCAAGAACGCCCCCGCCTGGCAGCAAGCGTTTCACCTTACCGCCGTCATCAACGCGGGCATGTTCCACGACAACGGCAAACCGGTGGGGCACATCGTCGCCGACGGCAGCGAGCTCAGCCGCGACAACAAGAAGATGGGCGGCTACCTCGCCTGGGATCCGGTCGATGCCAACGCTCCAGCGGTCACCATCGTCGGGCGCGAGTGCCCGGGCTTCGACCTCGCCGCCCTCCGCCGCCGCTATCACTCGATCGTCCAGAGCTACCGGCTCCTTGGTTGCCAGGGCGAGGCCTTGGCGTGGAAGGACCCCAAACAATATTCAGCCGCGGCGATCGGCGTGGACCGGACCGGTCGCGTGGTCCTCCTCCATGCGCGTGCCGCCGTCACGATGGCCCAGCTCTCCGAGGCCTTGGCCGGTCGCGATCTGACCGGAGCACTGTTTCTCGAGGGGGGCCCCGAGGCCTCCCTGGTCGCCGTCGGACCCGATGGGCAGATCTCGCGCGTGGGCAGCTACGAGACGAACTTCGTCGAGAACGACTTGAATCGAGCGTTCTGGAACCTGCCGAACGTGATCGCCCTGCTTCCTCGGTGACCCATCCCCTTGCAATCATGCGCGTCGTCGGGTACGAGTACGCCCCTACCCGCCGCTATAGCTCAGGGGTAGAGCAACGGTTTCGTAAACCGTAGGTCGCCCGTTCAAACCGGGCTAGCGGCTCCAAATCACAGTTGGTATCCGCGCGGACGACGATCTTCGAACAGTGAGGATCGTGCTGAAGCTCCGAACCCTTCAGCGGCGCCTCGCAAGGCGACGCGGTGTTACCGTCATAGGAAGTAGCTCGATGATCGCCATCGGGGACATCTACGAGGACTGCGCGTTCCATCCTGTCCGCTGCGAGGGCGTGGAGGATGAGGACGGCGACGTTGCCGTGTGGGGCGTGTCAATGATTGACGGTACCCGCCCGCGCAGTTGCAGCCTCTCGCATTGCGGTGTGATCAAGCTGACGGAGGACGAGGCGCAACGGCGAATCGAGGCGTACAAGGCGGACGGCAAGCGCGGCCTGTACCGCGTCGGCGGGGTGGGCGAGGCACAGATAGACGAGTGGCTGAACACGCCGGAATGATCGAACCTCGGTGTGTGCGCCCTGTATGGAGTTGCACTCGGGGTCCGCGACGAACGGCCGACGCGTCCATGGGTGACCGACAGCCGTGGAATGAGCTCGAGCACGGCTTCGAGTCTCGGATCGTGTTCGATCTATGAGGCGGTCGGAAGGACGTTGGTGCATGTATGACGGGGGCGCCCACCTGGGCCAAGACGCCCGATGAGCCGCGTACCCCGGTCCCTCATGGCCCGTGAGGTAGAACCTCTAACTGCCTCGCAGGTGATGCGCGCGCAGGCGCACTCGCATGGATGAACGTAGATCTCGCGTGACGCGCCATTAGCGTTGCGCCGGGCTCGTCGAGTTCATCGTGCCCGGGCTTTCTCCGGTGCCCCCGGGACTACTGGTGCCCTGACTAGGCGCACCCGGATATGGCGTGCCTTGGCCCGGCAGGCTTTGGCCCGGGGCGGGTGTGCGCGGGGTCGGCATGTCCAGATCGGGCGTCCGATAAGGCGTGCCTTGGTCAGGTGTGCTCGGGGTGGGCGTGCCCTGATCCGGCGTTCGTTGATACGGCGCGCCCTGGTCGGGCGTGCCCGGTCCCGGAGTGTCTTCGTCCGATGTGCCCTCGTCGGGCGTGCGCTGGTCAGGGGTTCGTTGATACGGCGCACCCTGGTCCGGCAGGTCCTGGTCGGGCGCGCCCTCGTCGGGGGTGCGTTCGTGCGGCATCGTCGGCGTGCCTCGGGTGGTCGTGCCAGAATTCGGTGTTTGTTGTTCGTCTGCGTGCGCGGACGCCCCGAGTGCGAGCACGAGGACGAGCGCAAAAGATGAGGATGCTGCGAACATGTTCCTACTCCAACGTGGTGATGTGGATAGGTCGGGTGGCTGCGACCGCCATGCCACGCAGGCGTCGAAGTTGCTGACACTCGGAGTCCTACGCTCGATCTCGACGGTAAGGAACGGACGCCGTTATCGATGCGTCATCGATACGTAATCGCCATCGGGTCACGACGTAACCCACGGAGGATCGCGACACCGGACTACCGCGGGACCTGTCCACCCAGGTCCTTCCCTTCCCCGATCCCGCGCTGATTCGTCCCGTTCTGACTCGGTGGCTTCACGGGCGCGTCGAGGCCTTCGCCCGGGCCCTGCGGGTTGCCGACGATTCCGCCGCCGGGCCCCTGACCGCTCTGCAGCGGCCATGTGGTCGCGTCCTTGCTGGTGGTGGCGTCGATGGGCCCCGGTGCATTTGGATTCTCCACGGCGACGACCGGCGTCTCGCGCATGGTCCAGATCTGCTGCCGGATATCACTCGGTGTCGTCGAGCCACCGGTGTTGCCAGTGCCAAGCCGCGTGTTGTCGTGGCAGCCCGCCGCGAGCGCGAGGACGGCCGAGAGCGCCATTGAGATTGCAGCGGACATGCGCCAACAAAGCTGCGACGCGCGTGCCACGATCTGGCATCGCGATTGGCTGACAGCGCCCGTCCTACTCGACGGTGACCGGGACGCCCATACGCGTCGAAGCCCTGCATCGCACACAGCGAGTGTGGATCACTCGACGGTGACAACGACCGGGCAATGATCGGAGACGTCGTGGTAGTAGCGCGGGCACGAGGCTTCCCACTCGCAGCCGTGGGCCGCACAGCCGCCGCGCACCTCGACGCGCGATGGATGCGCGGTCATGATCACGTGGTCGAGGCGCGAGCGATGGCAGCCGTCCTCGCGTGACCAGAACGCGCTGCACGCGAGAGCTTCGGTCGCCCATTCTAGGTGGGTCTCGCGCGCGAGGCGGGCGAGGCGCGCGCGGTCACGCTCGCCAGTGGCGTTGTAGTCACCGAGTACGATCGTCGGGAGCGGGCTCTTGCGAATGATGGTCGCGAGAGCATCGAGTTGCTGCGCACGCACGTCGACGTACGCGCTGCCCGACTTGAGGTGGACGACGAGCACGCGCACGACGTCGCCGCCGCCTGCGGGGCGCAAGCGAACCTCGAGGGTGGGCTTGTAGCTTTCGCCGAGCCGCGTCTCGTCGTGCGCGAGGGTGGCGACGAGGCTCCACGCGCGGCGATCGAACAGGACGCCGTTGTGATGGTTCAGCTCGGTCGCGCGCGTATCGAGATGCGCGAACTGCCAGGACGGTCCGAGGCGAGCGTGGGCCATGTGCGTGAACAACACCGGGTCGGCGATCTCCTGGACCGCGATGAACGAGGCCGCGAGGCCCACCATCTCATCGAAGGCACCTTCGATCTGGCGCACGTGCTGCGGGAAGTTCCTGATGTTGAACGTCGCGAAGCGCGTGGGCGGGCGCGCCTCGTCGCAGCGCGTCCAGCGCAGGCATGCGACGACCGCACAAACGGCGAGGAGCGCGCGGCGGGTCATCCGCGGCGGCGGCGTGCGGCACGGCCCAGGCCGATCAGCGCGAGCCCCGCGAGCGCGCCGACGCCAAAGCCCATTGGCTTGTTCGCGGGTGGTGTGGTGGGCTTAGCCGGCGCGGCCTTGCGCACGCCGATCTCCCACAGGTCGCGCTTGATGTAGCTCGCGAGCTGGAGCTTGCCGCGCGGCGCGAACCCGAGCTTGCTCGCGGCGATCGTGTTGTGGCTGCCGTTGGGCGGTCCACCCCACACGCCGCGCTGCGGGTTCTTGCACGTGATCGGACCGGTCCACGCGTGGCGGATCGCGTAGCGCGCCTGGAAGAAGTTCTGCGCCGAGGTGGTCGCGCCGTACTCGAGGCCCTTGTTCCCATTCCATACCTCGCGGCCGCCGGTGATCGGCTGCGCTTCGCGGAACCGCAGGTCGTCCTTCATATCGTTCTTGCCGTAGCGCGCATGCAGGCGCGTGAGGACGTAGTGGCCCTGCGCCATGCGGCCGCCGACGATGTCACCGCCAAGGGTCAGCACGTCCGCATCGCGCGGTGGCTCGGGCGGACACGGATCGCACTTGAGGCTCGGTTGTGCGGTCCACGCGTATTCGGTGACGACGGCCCCCGGGTTCTTCTCGATGGTCTTGTCGAACAGCGCCGCGTAGAACTCGGCGAACCGCGTGCGCACGCCGTCCCGGACATCGAAGTTCGTCGGGATGACGACGTTCTTGTAGTTCGCCACTTCGTAGCGCTTGTCGGGCGAGATGATGTTGACGATCAGGTCCTGCTTGCCGCTGGAGTTGGCCATGCCGAGACGGATCGGCAAGCTGAACTCCTCGCTGTCGTAGTGGAACCGCAGCGGCGACAACGCGGCGACGTTGTCGACCATCTGCACCTTCTTCGGGTCGACCTTGGCAACGAAGAACTTGCTGCCCGCCTCGACGTACGGGCGCAGCAGCGGCTCGGCGCCGGATGGAATCTTGTAATTGTTCTGCGCGAGCCAGGCCTCGAGGCCCGTCGCTTCCTTGGCCGACAGGATCAAGATCTTGTACTCGGCGACGTCGAATTGGGCCTCGATCTTCACGCCCATGTCCTTCTTCGCCGAGAAGTCGCGTTCCGCCATGGGGGCGGACGCCGTTGCGGGTGGCATGCTGCGATAGCGACGCGGGTCCCGCGGCTTCGGGCACGGGTCCTGCTCCCAATACTCGACGAGCCGCGGCGCGCCGAGCTGGTCGATGCGATCGAACACGTGCTTGGGTAGCGTCTTGACGTCGCTCTCCTTGAGCACGACCGGCACCGGAATGACCATCGCGAAGTCTTCGAGCGGCCCCTGATAGCTGTTCTGCATCGACAGCACCGTGCGGGTGCCATCGCGCACGAGCACGACCTGGGTCGCGTCGGCGAACATCTTCTTCTCCGAGCCGCTGACGTAGAACCCACAGAAGGCCTCGGCGGTACCGAGGCTGGTGACGGCAGCCACGAAGGCTGCCCCGAGCGTGAGCGCGAGCTTGTTCATGCATCCCCCATGGAGCGTTGGTGATTCAACGCGTCCCGCGCGGCGTGGGTCTGACAATCCTCCCCTGCCGAACGAATCTAGGAACGGTACAGGACCCGGGCTCGTGTGTGGATGGGTGTGGCCGAATCTGACGCTTGACCGGTTCGGGCTCGGTGGGCTCAATCGCGCCATGTTTCGCCTGGTCCGGGGGGCCCTCGCTACCCTCGTCGCGTGTGGTGGCGGTGACGATGGCACGGGCGGTGGGGGCGATGACATGGTCACGCTGGCGTTCACCTCTCCTGCCCCGGGTGCCGAGCTCGTGCGCGACGACCTGTCGAGCATCGGCGAGCTGTCGGCCGAGGTCGCGATGCAGGTGGCGGTGGAAGGCGATGTCGCGCGGGTAGCGTTCTCGCTCGGCGACATGCAGCTCGGAGACGCGACCGCGGAGGGTGCCGGCACCGCGTTCCTCGCCGCGAGTGGCCCTGCCACGCTGACCGCGACGGCGTTCGACGTCGACGGCGCCCCGCTCGCCACCACGTCGGTCGACGTGACGATCATCGACCCCACGGTGGCCGACTGCCACGCGTGGCTCGATCTCTATAGCGTCGGCTACACGGTCGGTCCGGCGCGCATGGGCGTCAGCGAACCGGTGACCGCGATGATGCCGATCAACGGCATCGCCTACCGGGTGTCGGGCAGCGCGCGCACCACGATGTTCGCCGACTGCTCGCTGATCCGCGCTCTCGCGATCGCCGCTCCGATCATGAGGTCGCGGGGCATCGTCGAGGTGACCGACCTCGGCGTCTACAACTACCGCTGCATCAACAACGCGGGCACACCGCCGAACTGCACGATCGGCCTCTCCGAACACTCGTTTGGCAACGCGATCGACCTCGCGGCGTTCAAGGCCAGTGACGGCACCACCTACACGGTGAAGACCGACTGGGTGATCGACGCGATGGGCGAGAAGACCTGTCAGGCACCGACGGAGCCGGGCAAGGATCAGTTTCTCCACGAGCTCGCGTGCACCTTCAAAGCGAACGACGTGTTCAAGATCATCCTCACGCCGAACTACAACGCGCTACACCGCGATCACTTCCACGTCGATCTCACCGACGGTGGGAACACGATCAAGCGCGAGATCGACACGACCGACCGCACAACGCGCGCTGTCAGCGCGCACGCTGGCCTCCACGCGCACTGAGCGCCTTCGCCGCCGCGAGGTACGCCTGATGCAGTACTGGCGGTCATGGCGACTCCCAACGAACCTGTTGTCGCGGTCGATGAGACCGTAGTCCCGACCGTCGATCGCGCGTTCGTCGCGTCACCGATCGGTTGGTCCTCTATCTTCGCAGCTACGGCGATCACGCTCGGCGTGTGGCTGGCGCTGCACTTGTTTGGCATGTCAGTCGGCCTGATCGCGATCGAGCCGGACGATGCTAGCTCCCTGCGCGGCGTTGGCATCGGCACGGGTGTGTGGAGCCTCGCAGCGCCGATCATCGCGCTGTTTATCGGCGGCCTGGTCGCCGGTCGCGCGGCCCCGACGATCAATTCGACGAATGCCGCGATTCACGGCGCGACCGTGTGGGCGGTGTCGTCCCTGATCGCGATGATGATCGCCGGCATGATGCTCGGCGGGCTCGCCCGCATGGCGGTCAAGACGGGCGAGGCGGTCGGGCAAGGCGCCGGCGCCGCGATCGGCAGCGTGTCCGACATCGATGCCTCCGACCTCGGCATCAGCAGCCAAGATCTGGTCGCACCGATCAACGAGCGCCTCGCGCAGCGGGGCATGCCCCCGGTCTCCGCGGCCGATGTCGAGGCGGTGGCCAAGGATGCGCTCCGCACGTCGGTGCGTACTGGGCGCGTCGATCGCGAGGCGCTGATCGATAGCGTGGCGCGGCAGACGCGCCTGTCGCGCTCCGAGGCCGCGATCATTGCCGACGAGCTGGAAGGGCGCATCGATCGCCTACGGACCCAGGCGGGTGCGGGCGTCGAGAAGGTGCAGCATGGCGCGCTGTCGGCGGCGGAGACCTCCGGCAAGCTCCTGCTCGCGCTGTTCGGCGCCTCGGCGCTCGGCTTGTGCGCCGCCATCGGCGGCTCGATCCTGGCGGTCCGGCGCGAGCGACGCGAGCACGTGCTGCTGCCGCGCGCCGCAACGACCCGGTCGAGCTACATCGAGGTCGAGCGCCGGTAGCGCACGAGCGTGGACGAGGCGCGGTCCCACACGGCGCGCTTGCTGGTGTTGCGCGCCGATGCATAGAGCAGGAGTGCGACCAGCACGGGGATCGAGGCGATGGCGCCCCCTTCGACGATGTTCCCGATTGCCGGCTCGCCGACGGCGTCCAGCGCACGCCCTGCCCAACCGAGCGCCACGGGGACCCCAAGCATCGCCAGCGTTCGTCGAACGACGCGGGCAAGGGGTGGGCGCTGCGAGGTCTCGACATCCACGACCTCGAGCTCGAACAGGGCCTTGCCGGCGGTGCGGCCCCACCGGCTCACCGCGAGGATCTGGTACATCCCGAGCACGGGGAACAGGAGGTTGCCGTTGTCGTCGAGGTTGATCCCGCCGAGCAGCAACAGGCCACCTATCACGTAGTACAGCGCGACAACCACCATGAAGTCGACGCCGCTCGCCATCGCACGCACCCAGAACCCCGCAGGCTGGGTGCGTGCCGTCGATGCCAGCTCGAGTGCGCGCAACAGCTCGTCATAGCTCGCGAACCGATCCTCGACGCGCGTTGCCATCATCCGCGCGCACAGCTCGTCGATCGCACCGATCTGCGTGCGCACCTGGCCACGCCGTGGAACCGGGGGACGCGCAGCGGTGGCATGCAACGAGACCAGCTCTTCGGCCGACTCGGCCGCGAAGGGCGGCTTGCCGGAGATCAGGTGATACAGCGTCGCACCGAGCGCGTAGATATCGGCGCGGGCATCGATCGCCTCACCGCGTGCTTGCTCGGGGGCCATGTACAGCGGCGTTCCCGCGAGCGAGGTTTGTGCGACGGGGCCTTCGATCACCGCGCCGGGTGCACCGGCGGCGAGCCCGAAGTCGAGGATCTTGAGCACGCCATGTGCGTCGAGCATCAGGTTCGACGGCTTGATGTCGCGATGCGTGATGCCCTGGCGCTGCGCTTCGCGTAACCCCAGGGCCGCGGCACGGATCCACTCGAGCGCTTGATCGACACGCACGGGCCCGGCCGCGATGCGATCGGCGAGGGTCTGGCCCGTGACGTACTCCATCGCGAAGAACAGGCGGCCGGCTTCCTCGCCGACAAAGTAGATGTGCGCGACGTTGCTGTGGCTGATCCGCGCCTGGGCGCGCGCCTCGCGGATCAGCCGCGCGCGACGCGTAGCATCGCGCGATACGTCGTCGGGCAGCACCTTGACGGCGACGTGACGATCGAGGGCAAGGTCCGTCGCGAGGTAGACCTCGCCCATGCCGCCGGCGCCGAGCTTGCGGTCGATGCGGTAGTGCCCCAGCTGCTGGCCGAGCACGATGCCCGATGGCGCCGGGGTGCCGCGCCCCGGCAGCGTCGCCGTCCGCGCGAGCTGCTCCGCGGATGCGGCCGTCATGGTGTGAACACCTGGTGCGTGGCGACAGCGCCGAACCCCTGTCGGGTCGCGCCGCCGGGGACATAGAGTGCTCTACCCGTCGCGGCCGCGCCCATGCCGTGGCGGGGCACGGTCATGTCGGCGAGCACCTCCCAGCGGTCCTCCGTGGCGACGTAGGCCTCGCTCTCCGCGAACACGCCCGAGGCCACCGCGTCATTCCCCTCCCCGCCGACGACGTAGATGCGATCGTCGATCACGCCGCATGCAGTGCCGCCGCGTGCCGTCGGCATGGGCGCGCGGGTTTCCCACGCACCACCCGGTGTATATGCGAGCACGCTGCCGGTGGTGCTCGCGATCGCACCGGCGCGCCCGCCGGTGATGAACAGCGTGTCGCCGACCACACCACCACAGCCATGATCTCGAGGCGCCGGCAGGCTCGGCAGCGAGGTGTCCCAGGTGGCCGTCGAGGTTTCGTAGGCGCTGACCAGCGCGACCGGATCTCCACGCAGCCCGCCCGCGAGATAAATCGTCGTGCCGATCGCTCCGGCGACCGCGGAACCCCGCTCGGTTCCCGCGGGCATCGGCGCGAGCTCGGTCCACGTGCTCTCCGTCGCCGGCGTCCACCGCCACACGTATCCGACCGCCGTGAACCCCAGAGTCTCGAGCGCACCGGTGATGTAGATCGTGCCGTTCACGACGGCCGCGTTGGCGTGATGAACAGCGCGCGGCAAGGCCGGCCCGGCCGACCACACACACATTTCCGGATCGAAGATCTGCACGGTGTCGAGCACCGCGAGCGCGTCGTCGAAGCCTCCGAGGACGTAGATCTTGCCATCGACCGCGACGGTAGCGGTCTCCTGGGCCGCGCCGCGGATGAGCGGCGGTGCGTCGGCCCAGCCTGGCGCCGGCGTACACGGCGCGGCGGCATCGGCGTTCGTCGCCGCGTCGGTGGCACCGCTGCCGGCATCGCCACAGCCGGCGAGCGCGAGCGCGAAAACACAGCGCGAGTGCACGTGCGCATGGTGCCCGAGCTTCCGGCGCCTGCAACCCGCATCCGCTATCCTGTCACTTCATCCGTCTTGACAGCGTATCCGTTATAACGGATGGTCAAACGCATGGGCCACTCCGCCATGTTGGTGCTCGTCGGCGCTCTCGCAGGCAGCGCGTGCTCGACCGAAGCCAAGGTCACCGCGAACACCAAGGAGGTGAAGCTCCTGAACGTCTCGTACGACCCGACGCGCGAGCTGTACACCGCGGTCAATGCGGCGTTCTCGAAGCAGTGGGAGGCCAAGACCGGCCAGAAGGTGACGATCGAGCAGTCGCACGGGGGCTCGGGCAAACAGGCCCGCGCGGTGATCGACGGGCTCGAGGCTGACGTCGTGACGCTTGCCCTCGCCTACGACGTCGATGCGATCGCCAAGAGCGGCCTCATCCACCCAGACTGGGCGACGAAGTTGCCCCACGGCTCGACGCCCTACACGTCGACGATCGTGTTCCTCGTCCGCAAGGGCAACCCCAAGGGCATCAAGGACTGGGGCGACCTCGTGAAGGAAGGCGTCCAGGTCATCACGCCCAACCCGAAGACCTCGGGTGGTGCGCGGTGGAACTATCTCGCTGCCCTCGGGTACGCGCAGCAGCAGGGGGGCGGCGACGCGGCGAAGGCCGAGGCGTTCGTGAAGGAGCTGTTCACGCACGTGCCCGTCCTCGACTCGGGCGCGCGCGGCGCGACCACGACGTTCGTGGAGCGCGGCATCGGTGACGTGCTGCTCGCCTGGGAGAACGAAGCGCTGCTCGCGGCGAAGAAGCTCGGCGCCGACAAGGTCGAGATCGTGGTGCCCAGCGTTTCGATCCTCGCGGAGCCGCCCGTCGCCGTCGTCGACGAGGTGGTCGACAAGCGCGGCACGCGCGAGATCGCGACCGCGTACCTACAGTTCCTGTATTCGCCCGAGGGTCAGGCCCTCGCCGCGCAAAACTTCTACCGCCCCCGCGATGCTGCCTCGGCGCCCGCGGGCACGTTCCCCGAGGTGAAGCTGTTCACGATCACCGACACGTTCGGTGGCTGGCAGAAGGCGCAGGTCGCGCATTTCGATGATGGTGGCACCTTCGATCGCCTGAGCGCGAACTAGTCGTGGCGCGGCGCAGTGCACTCCCCGGGTTCGGGCTGTCGCTGGGCTACACGCTCGTGTACCTGTCCCTGATCGTCTTGATCCCGCTCGCGACGCTGGGTCTCAAGTCCGCCGACCTGTCGTGGGCGAAGTTGTGCAAGCTCGCGACCAGCGACCGCGCCCTCGCCTCTTACAAGATCACGTTCGGCGCTTCGTTCCTGGCCGCCGCGATCAACGTCGTGTTCGGAACGATCCTCGCGTGGGCGCTCGTGCGCTACCGGTTCTGGGGTCGCACGGCGATCGACGCCATCGTCGACATCCCGTTCGCGCTGCCGACCGCCGTCTCGGGCCTCGCGCTGTGTACGGTGCTCGCCCCGAACGGCTGGATCGGTCAGGCGCTCGCGCCGCTCGGCATCACCGCCGTGTTCTCGCCGCTCGGCATCACCCTCGCACTCGTGTTTATCGGCCTGCCCTTCGTCGTGCGCACCGTGCAACCCGTGCTCGAGGAGCTGGAGCCCGAGGTCGAAGAAGCCGCGGCGGTGCTGGGCGCGACGCGGCGGCAGACGTTCGCGCGCGTGATCTTTCCGGCGATCGCCCCCGCGATGGTGACCGGCTTTGCCCTCGCGTTCGCGCGTGCGATCGGTGAGTACGGCTCCGTTGTCTTCATCGCGGGCAACAAGCAGTACGAGACCGAGATCACGCCGCTGCTGATCATGTCGCGGCTCGAGGAGTACGACTACGCGGGCGCCACGGCCCTCGCGCTGGTGATGCTCGTGGTGTCGTTCGCGCTGCTGCTCGCGATCAATGGCCTCGGCGCGTGGTCTCGCCGGCGCGCGGGGCAGGTGTGATGGAGCTCGAACGCGCGGTCCCGCGGACGGCGACGGCGGAGCCCGCCTGGGTGCGCCGGCTCGTGATCGGCATCAGCGTCGCGTTCCTCGGCCTGTTCGTCGTGGTGCCGCTCGCGACGGTCGTGGTCGCCGCGCTGGGCAACGGCGTCGGCGCCTACGGCAAGGCGATCAGCGACCCGACCGCGCTGCGCGCGCTGAAGCTGACGTTGCTCGCGGCCGCGATCTCGGTGCCGCTCAATCTCGTGTTCGGCGTCGCCGCCGCATGGGCGATCGCGCGATTCCGGTTCCCCGGGCGCTCGCTGATCATCACCTTGATCGATCTGCCGCTCGCCGTCTCGCCCGTGATCGCCGGCATGGTGTTCGTGCTCCTGTTCGGCAGTCAGGGCCTGCTCGGGCCGTGGCTCCAGAGTCACGGCATCAAGATCATCTTCGCGCTCCCCGGCATCGTCCTTGCGACCACCTTCGTCACGTTCTCCTTCGTCGCGCGCGAGCTGATCCCGCTGATGGAGTCGCAGGGCTCCGAGGAAGAAGAGGCAGCCATCGTGCTCGGTGCAAGCGCGTGGCAGATGTTCTTCAAGGTCACGCTGCCCAAGATCAAGTGGGGCCTCATGTACGGCGTGGTGCTGTGCACCGCGCGTGCGATGGGCGAGTTCGGTGCGGTCTCGGTGGTCTCCGGCAATGTGCGCGGGCGAACCAGCACGCTGCCGCTCCACGTCGAGATCCTCTACAACGAGTACGAACACCAGGCCGCGTTCGCGGTCGCGTCGCTGCTCGTCGTCATCGGAATCTCGAGCTTGCTCGTGCGCCGGCTCATCGCGCGGCGCGCGCGTGCCGAAGACAAGGAAAACGCATGACGATCCAGGTCACGAACATCACCAAGCGGTTCGGCACGTTTACCGCGCTCGATGACGTCAGTCTCGAGGTCAAGGGTGGTGCGCTGGTCGCGCTGCTCGGTCCATCGGGGTCGGGCAAGACATCGCTCCTGCGCATCCTCGCGGGCCTCGAGCAACCGGACCGCGGGACCGCGCTGCTCGACGGCCAGGACCTCGGTGCGCAGTCGGCTCGCCAGCGCAACGTGGGACTCGTGTTCCAGCACTACGCACTGTTCCGCCACCTCGACGTGTACGAGAACGTGGCGTTCGCGTTGCGCGTGCGCAAGCGCCCAGCCGGGGAGATCGATATCCGCGTGCGCGAGCTGTTGCGGCTCGTCCAGCTCGAGGGGCTTGGCCGCCGCCTGCCGTCGCAGCTCTCCGGGGGACAGCGCCAGCGGATCGCGCTCGCGCGCGCCCTCGCCGCCCGGCCCCGCGTGCTGTTGCTCGACGAGCCGTTCGGCGCCCTCGACGCGCAGGTTCGCGCCGAGCTGCGCGGCTGGCTGCGCCGGCTGCACGACGAGATTCACCTGACCACCGTGTTCGTCACCCACGATCAGGACGAGGCGTTCGAGGTCGCCGATCAGGTCGTGGTGATGAACCACGGCAAGATCGAGCAGGTTGGAACCCCGACGGAGGTGTTCCAGCACCCCGCCAATGACTTCGTGATGAGGTTCCTCGGCCACGTCAACGTGCTCGATGCGCGGCTCGAGGACGGCCGCGCGCGCGTTGGCGACGTGCTCATCGATCTGGCGAATCAGGACATCGGCCACGTTCGCGACGGGCGCGTCTACGTCCGCCCGCACGAAGTAGAGATCGGGCGCACCCCCGGCACCGGCGCCGTCGCCGCGCGGGTCGTGCGCGTCACCCCCCTCGGCTCCGGGCTCAAGATCGAGCTCGTCGCGCCCTCGCTCGGGCAGCGCCTGCGCGCGGACGTCGACTGGGAGCGCGGCAACGCCCTCGCCTTGCGCGACGGAGATGACGTGTTCCTCTCGCTGCGCCGCGCGCGCGTATTCGCACACGCCGCCTGATCACGACGCCCTCAGAGGGGATACGGAATCGGCGCCGTCAGCACGCGCTTCACGCGCAACGCGCGCAGCACGGTCGGCAGGACGATGCCTCCGGTGATCAGCGGCATGTGGCCGATCGACGACCGAATATAGAGGATCCGCGCGTCACGCGCCTCGTCGGGGATGCCCGCGAGCAGCTGTAACCCGTCGAGCACCACCGAGCTCGGCAGCTTCGCGTGCAGCAGATCAGTGCGCGTGATCGTGTCGTCGCCGAGGTTGATCAGGCGGCGCATCGACGAGCCGAGCAACCACCGGCGGTACGCCCAGATGTCGCCGTAGGCCGCATCGAGCAGCACCACCGTGTCGAGGCGCGGATTCGGCAGCCAGCGCTCCAGCGTGCGGAACGCCCCCGAATGCCCGACGGCTACCACGCGCCCCGCGGGCATCGCCTCGTCCCCGACCGAGTGCTGCACCGTCGCGAGCAGCGCGCGCAGCGAGGGCCACTTCACCTGCTGGTGCTTATTCGCCGGCGCCTCGCACGCGATGAACATCGCGTTGATGCCGGACAGCGCGAACTGCGACGGCAGCCGGTGCCCGAACCACGCCCCATCGATGTCGGTGTGATAGCCGTGGACGTAGACCACGGTAGCGGCGGTGTCCGGCGAATAGCCGTGTGGCAACCACACGTGCACCGCGCCGCGCGGCGTCTCGAGCCTCCAGTGCCGGCCATCCGCCACCAGCTTCGGAATCGAGAGCGGCGGCAGCTCGTCCTGCGCTACCGTCGCGGCCGCGAATCCCACGCGCGCCCGCGGCATTGGCAGTTCGAGATTCATGATCATCGGCAGCACGCGCGGCTGCGCATAAGCGGGCCCGATGACGAACGCGGCTGCGGTCAGCAGGGTCACCGGATCCAGGCGCCACCTATGTCGAGGCACGTCTCACTCTAGCAGGCGTGTCAAGAATCGCGCGGACCACCGTGACCCGCGGCCTACCTACCTAGTCCGGCTTCACGAGCTCCTGCACCAGCAGGCCCAGCATCTCCGAGGTCTTGCCGACCGTTGGGCCGCCCGCCTTGTCGAGTGCACGGCGCACGGCGGCCTCGACGGTCCCCTTCTTCTCGCGGTCGATGCGCTTGCCCTTCTCGGTCAGCTCGAACCGCGCCCGCCGGCGGTCTACCGCGTCGACCTTGCGGGCGATCAGCTCGCGCTTCTCGAGGCGCGCGAGCACCCCCGTGAGCGTGCTCGGGTGGATGCCGAGGGCTCCCGCCAGCTCGCGCGCGGTGATGCCTGGCGACTGGCCGAGGACGCGAATCACGAGCCGCTGCGGACTGGTCACGCCGAGCGTGCGCGCCATGCGCTTGGAGCGGACCTGCAGCGCGTGCGCGAGCTCCCATAACTGGTGCATGAAGAGGAGCGTGTCGCCGAGCGGTTGCAAGGTTGGTTCGCGACGGGGCATGCGGAGACACGATACCGCGGGCGATGCTTGGACCGCCAACGAATGGCGGCCTGTCTTGGGGCTGCGCGCTTCGGGCTCGCGGCACGACGCAGTGCTCAATCCTCGCGCGTGACGGGTATCGAAGCGTCGACGTCGGTGTACTCATCGTCGTCGTCGGGGTTACCCCTGGGGAGCGTCGGATCGGCGTCCCGCGGCCGCCTCGAGGTCGTCACCTCGAGGCGCTTCGGCTTCTTCACCGAGCCCTCGGCGAGCTCGGGATCGGGCGTGATGAGATCCGGATCGGGCGTGAGCAAGAGGTCGATCGTCGACAGCTGCATCAGTGACTCCTCGGAATCAGCACGCACCCGCTGCGGCGTCGCGCGCGGCGCGGGCATGCGCACCGGGCTCGAACGCGGGGGAATGAGCGAGCTCTTCCACGCGGCGACCTGGGTCGGGCCGTCGGCGTGCAGGCGGCGCACCTGGTCGAGGGCCGAGCGCATCGCGGCCGCGTCGGGCCAGCGGTGCTCGCGAGATCGCGCCAGCGCGGTCTGCACGATGACGTCGAGCTCCGCCGGGCACGCACGGTTGAACAGCGACGGTGGCTCGATGCGGAGCTGCTGGATCTTGGAGATGACCTCGTACTCGTTGACGCCGCGAAAGAGCCGCCTGCCGGTGAGCAGCTCCCATGCGACGATGCCGACAGAGAAGATGTCGGTGCGTCCGTCGAGGCCCGTGCCGGTGAGGGCTTCGGGGGACATGTACCCGAGCTTGCCTTTGACCAGCCCGGTGTTCGTCATGAACGTACCGCTCAGTGCCTTGGCGACCCCGAAGTCGATGATCTTGAGCCGGCCATCGTCCGTGACGATCAGGTTCGAGGGCGTGAGGTCACGATGGATGATCTCGAGACGCTGACCATAGAGGCCGCGGCCGGCGCTCGCGTACTCGAGGGCGCTCGTCAGCTCCGAGAGCAACGCGACCACGACGCCGATCGGCGCCGGGCGTTGCGCGGCGTGCGCGGCCTTCATGAGCGCCATCAGCGAATGCCCACGCACCAGCTCCATCGCGATGAAGTAGATGCGGTTCGCCTGCCCGAGCTCGTAGATGTGGACGATGTTGGGATGGTCGAGCTGCGCCGCGAGCTTGCCTTCGCGGATGAAGTCCTCGATGAAGACCTTGTCGTCGGCGAGCTGCGGCAGCAGGCGCTTGAGCGCAACCTCGCGGATCACGCCTGCGCCGATGTCGATCGTGGCGCGATCGACCGTCGCCATTCCGCCCGCACCCAACCGCTCGTACACCTGGTAGGGGCCGAACCGCTCCGCCTGATCCACGCGCGCCATGTTCACTAGATGCGCCGCGCGGGTCAATCGCGATCGCAAACCCGATGTGAGTTACGCTTCGCGCCATGTCGGTCTCGGACCTAACGCTCTATGTCGGCTCGACCTGGGATAGCCCGTGGAGCTTTCACGCGATGGTCGCCATCGAAGAGAAACAGCTGCCGTACAAGCTCGAGGTCGTACAGATGCCCATCGCCCCCGAGGTGGGTGCGCAGCTCACGGCGAAGGCGCTGCAGCCGCGCATCCCGGTGCTCGTGCATGACGGCCACTGGATCTCCGAGTCGCTCGCGATCTCCGAGTACCTGGCCGAACGGTTCCCCTTCCCAGACTACCCCCGGCTGTTCCCCGCCGACCTCGTCGAACGGGCGCGCGCGCGGCAGGTGATGTCGTGGGCCCGCACGACGATGCGAGGCCTCCGCGAAGACCGCCCGACGAGCAACGTGTTCGGCCGCGCGAACGTCAAGCCGATGTCCGCGAAGGGCAAGGCCGACGCCGACGAGCTGCTCTACGTCGCGGGCGCGCTGATCGCCCCTGGCAAGACGCAGATGTTCTCCGACTGGTCGATCGCCGATGCCGACATGGCGCTCTTCCTCATGCGGATGATCGCCGCCAACGATCCGATCCCGAAGCACCTGGTCGACTACGCCCACGCGCAGTGGGACCGGCGCAGCGTGAAGCGGTTCCTAGCGCACGTGCCGACCAGCAAGTAGACAGACGATTGGCGATTGACACAGTTCGATAAGCGTCGTACTGATGCGTCGTGGCCAAGGCCAGGGATGACATCGACCGGGTTGCCCGGATGTTCAAGGCGCTCTCCAATCCGAACCGGTTGCGCTTGTTCATGAACCTGCTCGAGGAGAGCAAGCTGGATCTGGCCAAGGGCCGCATCCACGACTGCTTCCTCGTGAAGCTCCTGGGTGGCCTTGGTGACATCGGCGCGCCTACTGTGTCCCATCACGTGAAAGAGCTGGCCGATGCCGGCCTCATCGATACCCAGCGCGACGGCAAGCAGCTGATCTGCTCGGTCAACCCCGAAGGACTCGCGCAGCTTCGCGCAGCGCTCGCGCAGTAGTGACCGGCCGTGCTCTCCAGGCACGGCCTTTTTTGCAACCTGATACTTCGATAGTTCAGAAAGTATGGAGGAAGAGATGCATCGTGACATCGTGATCGAGAAGCGTGGTCCTGCCGAATCCATGAAGCTGCGGACCCTGTCGCCGCGCGCCCCTGGCGACGACGAGGTCGCGATCGACGTGGCGTACTCCGGCGTGAACTTCGCCGACGTGCAGATGCGGATCGGCCTCTACCCGGACGCCCCGAAGCGCCCGTTCGTTCCCGGCTACGAGGTCTCGGGGACGGTGAGCGCGGTGGGCAAGAACGTGAAGGACCTGCGGCCCGGCGATCCGGTGGTCGCGGGGACCTACTTCGGTGGGTACGCGTCGAGCGTGACCATCCCCGCGAGCCAGGCGTTCAAGCTGCCCACGAGCTACGACCTCGCGACCGGCGCCGCCCTGCCCGTCGCATACTTCACGGCGCAGCTCGCGGTGATGGAGATGGCGCGCGTGCACGAGGGTGACCGTGTCCTCATCGAATGCGGCACCGGCGGTGTGGGCGTGATCGCCGCGCAGATGGCGCACCACGTCGGCGCCGAGGTCACGAGCCTCACGACCACGCCGTCCAAGAAGGGATTCCTCGAGGAGCTCGGCGTGAAGGCGATGACGCTCGACGAGCTCCGCGCCGACAGCTCCCAGCGCAACTACGACTTCATCCTCAACTCGTCAGGCGGCGGCAACATCGAGTGGCAGCGCGACCGCCTGGGGATGACGGGCCGCATGGTGTGCATCGGCATGTCCTCGGGCGTGAAGGACGGCAAGCGCAATCTCTTGCGCGTCGCCAAGACGCTCGTGCAGATGCCGCGGATCAGCGTCATCGACCTATTCAAGCGCAACACGGGCATCTACGCCCTCAACGCGCTGCACGTGTTGCGCGATCCGGCGTGGGTCGCGCGCCTCACGAAGTCGATGGACCGCGTCGAGGCGATGGGCTTGCGGCCGAAGATCGGGAAGGTGTTCGCCGCGCGCGAGGTCGCGGCCGCGCATGACTACCTCGCGTCGAAGCAAGGCACCGGCAAGCTACTGCTCGACTGGAAGAACTAGAGCAGAACTAGAGCAGCACGGGAGCCGCGGTCGTGACCGCCGCGCCCCACCACTTGGGGCCGTTGCTCTGCACGACAGTGCCGAGGCCGGTGGTCGGATCGATGGTCACGAACTGACCACCGCTGGTGAACCCGAAGATCTTGTCCTTCCAGTATGCGACGCCCCAGATCTCCGCGTAGCCGATGTTGGTGCCGATCGGCGATGCGGCGAACGTCGTGGGCGCGAGGCGCACGAGGCGGTCGCTGGAGGAGCCGTTATCGGCGGTCATCACCGTGAAGTTCGCGACCGCGACGAGGTCACCGCTCGACGCGAAGCTGCCCATGTTGCCGATCGCGGTCGCGGCGCCGGTCATCGGATCGATGCGGAACACCATGCCGTCGGTGTTGCGCGTGCCGACGAGCACGTCGTCGCCGGTCCCACCAACCATCGCGGCGGGGACGAACGACAGCCCGTTGAAGTCGCCCGACAGGTTGGCGGTGAGCCGCGTCACCGCGGCGGTTGTCGGATCGACGCGATAGACCGAGTCGAACGACACGCCGATCATGCGGCCCTCCTTGTCGATCGCGAGATCGGTCATCTCGTCGGGGCCGTTCGACCAGCCGAAGGTACCGATCTCGGTGATCGCGAGCGACTCGGGGTCGACGCGGTACAGCTTGGTCGACGTGTGTGCGTAGACCGAGGTGACGCCGACGCCGCCAAGGTCCGTTCCGGCGTCAACGTCGCCGCTACTGTCATCATCCGCACCACCCATGCCGCGCGGCGTCGGTGCACATGCGGTGGCGGCGAGCGCGACGACGAGGAGCGACAGCTGCATCATCGACGCGGAAGATATGCTCGGCGCCGAGATGCGTTCAACGCCGAAGTGAGCGCCGAGCCCGATTGCGCAAGTTGCGAATCACCTCACCTTGCTCCGCTTCGCGATTACTCCCCGAGGCAGGCAGCAAGCTCGGCCGTCTGCGTCCAGCCGCACGCGCCGTCTGCCTGGCGCTCGCAGGTCGCTTCCTGGTAGCACGCGTACTCCTCGCGCCACTCGCACGTCGAGATGACGCCCTCGCGGTCCGAGCAGATCTGGCCCGAGCAGCCACCGATGAAGCAGCTGCCACTCCCGGTGTTGACGTTGGCGAGGTTGCGGAACGCGTTGGTCGCCGTGCGGCCCTTGCCGCTGCGGCCCGAGACCTTGAACGTGAAGCGGTCGCCGGCGACGATGATGCCGCCCGGCTTCGTGGTGTCGTCGATGAGCGCGGAGATCGAGGCCTCGGACAGCTCGCCCGCCGCGAAGTCGATCTCGGCGATGTTGGCCGTGCGGCTGGCGTTGAGGGCGCGCTCCGTCAAGCTGGCGCACGGCGCGGCGATGCAGCGGACGCCGTTCTGGGCGACCTTGGCGAACACGCCCTCGGCGCTGCCTTCGCCCTCGGCGACCCACGCCTCGGTGACGATGAACTTGCCCAGCTCGGGGCGCACCGTCGTGCCCTTCTTCACGAACCGGCCGCGCACGAGCGCGTACTGGCCGTCGAACGCGCCCTTGGTCGCGGCAGCCTCGAACAGCTCGCGTTGCGCCTGGCTCAGGCCCGACTGCGACCAGTCGAGCTCCGGCGTGTAGCACTTCGCGGCGCTGCGACCGTCGTGGCAGGTGGTGTTCGTCGCGTTGAGGCGATCGAGGTGATAGCCGCCGCACATCGGGAACGCGCAGCGGTTCATGTCCCGGCCGATCTCGAAGTACGTATAGACACCGTCGGGCGAGTCACCCTTGCCGTCGCTGCTGCCCTCCGCGTCTGCCTCACCCGCAAGCTCATCCGGCTCCGACGTGGAGCAGGCGGGGATGAGAGCGAGGGAGAGCAGCGACGCGGCGAGGGTGAACGAACGCATGAAGTGACTCCTAAGGGAACCAGTGATGCGGCGCGCCAAAAGCAAGCCGCGGGCCCAACGTTCATCGCGTGGGATCTATGCGAGAGGACAGCCGCTTCCTGGGACCATCACGCATGGCGCGGTGGCTGGAAGCGCTTCTTGCCGTGACAACGTGGCGCGCCTACGGAGTGCGCACGTCTGGTTGCACGGGACGCTGCTGCTCCACGGCGGCCGCAACGATGCGCGCGAGCTCGGGCAGGTATTCGGGGGACTTCTCGAGCACGCTTGCGTCGAGCGCCGCCGCGGCGATGGCTGGAGTCAGCCGCGACGTCGTGCCGGCACGATCGCGGAGCATGCGGGCGATCGGCATGGCGGCTCGCAGGTCGACGTGGATCACCGACGAGAAGAGCACGCGCTCTTCGCCGCGCAAGATCGAGGTCGCGAACACGAACCGCCCGTCGCGTGACCATACCGGGCCGCTCTCCTCGGTGATCGGCAGCGCGATGATCGGCGTCGGCTGTTCGCCGTGGCGCCCCATCCGCCACAGCTCGGCGCTCGGGCCCGCTGCCTGGATCGCCGCGCGCGAGAACGCGATCGTTGTCTCGTCGGGCGACAACGCGGGCGCACCGTCGGTCGGCCCCTTTGTCAGCACGGTGATCGAACCGTCGGGAGCGCGCTCCTCGAGGTGGCTCTCGACCTCGCGCTCGCGCACCTGCGAGACCGCCGCATACAGCACGCTGCCATCGGCCGCGACGTTCGGCGTGACCTCGTGCCCGGGGCCGGACGTAAGCTGCACCGGGGGGCCGCTCGCGCGTCCTTGCACGATCGGCAACATCCACAGATCGAAGTCGCCTCCGTCGCGCGTCGACGCGAACACGATCGCCGTGCCGTCACGCGTCCACGTGGGGTGTGCGTCGATCCACGCACCCTCGGTCAACCGGATCGGCGTCGCTTCGGGGCCCACGGGCGCGATCCACAAGCTCGTCGAATCGAGCGAGCGGTCGCGGCTCGAAGCGAACACCACCCACGCACCGTCGGGCGACAGCGCTGGGTGCGAATCGCGCGCAGTGGCGGCGGGCGCGACGAGCAGCGCGAACCGCCGATCACCGTGCTCGTCGATCGCCACGAGGCGCGGCCCATCGGGCCCGCGCTCCGCGATGATGAGCGCGAACGACTCGGACGCGGAGCCGGTCGCGACGAGCTGGCGTGCGCGGCACGCGACGAGGGGCAGCGCAACAAGAACGATCAGAGCCGGACGGAGCGAGCGCGTGGCTACTTCTTCTCGGCCTCGGGCGCCGGGGCGGCTTCCTTCTCGCCCGACTTCTTCGTCAGGTTGGACATGTTCATGTCCTTACCCAGGTCCTTCTTTTCCGGGCTAACGCCGAAGGCGACGCCGATCGCGAACACGAGGATCACGCCGGCGACCGCGCCACCGATCGTCCATGCCTTCTTCTGCGACTCCGTGACGCGCTGCTCGAACACCACGAAGGACGCCTCTTGCTCGCGGGGCCAGGACGAAAAATCGCTAAAGCTCATCAGATCCTCCGTGTACAACGATCAATAGAGGGAAACACAGAACGGTGCAATGTCGTCGGGCCCTCGGGTGTCTTGATGAACGGCCAGACAGGCCACGACAAGGCGCTATGACACCACTCGCACGCATTGGTTCCTGGATTCTGCTCAGCGGGATCGCGCCCATGATCTCGATAGGTTGCACGACTGCCGAGGCCGCTGCGGGCGAGACCTGCCTCGGGGTCGCCGACAAGGGCATCTGGAGCGACCTCGACGACAAGATCCAGCTCGCCCTCCCGCCGGTGACCGCGGAGCGCGTGACGGCGTCCATCGATGGCAAGCGGGCGCTCCTGGTGGTGGCGATCGACGGCTTCCCACGCAAGTCCTACCCGCTGAACGGCCCCGCGATCCTCGAGGTTGGGCGACACAAGCTCGCCCTACGCCCGGGCGATAAGGCCGAGCTCGCCCCGCTCCTCCACCCCGCACGGATCCGCGAGGGCGCCGCCATCCCCGATGCAGACCGCGACGGCATCCCCGACCCCCTCGACGTGCTGATCGGCGCCAAGAAGACGGTCGTCAACGCCGACGACTACACCGAGGGCTACGTCGCCATCAAGTACCCGATGGGGGACGTGCCTCGCACCATGGGCGTGTGCACCGACGTGATCGTCCGGGCCGTGCGCAACGCAGGCGTCGACCTCCAGAAGGCGCTCCACGACGACATCGCGCGCTCGCGCACCAGCTACCCGATGGTGAAGGGCAACGGCGACACCCACATCGACCATCGGCGAGTGAAGACCCTCCTGCCCTACTTCAAGCGGAACTGGGAGGCGCACTCGGCTCGGCTGGATGATCCGAAAGATCCGCTCCGCCCCGGCGACGTCATCTTCATGGACACGTTCCCGAGCCGTTCGGGCCCGGACCACATCGGCATCATCTCCGACCGCATCGGCGACGGCGGCTTGCCCCTGGTCATCAACAACTGGACCAACGGCACCACCACCGCCGAGATGGATCTGCTGACGTTTGTTCCCGTACTGCATCGCTTCCGGCTGTCCTCGACGAAGTGACGGTCGTGGTAGGTTCGAGAGCCAATGAGGTGGGCCCGAGCTGGATCGAGCAAGGCCGGTCCGCGTTTTACGGACCGGCCTCCCCTCGCAGCGCGGGCCCGGGGGGCCATCTGGCTCGTGATGGCCGCGCTCCTCGTCGTGGCGCGACCGGTTCGCGCCGACGATGAGGCGAACGCGAAACCTAGCTATCGCGTCGTCGTCGATCGCGTCGACCACGAGCCTGCCTCGGTCGGCGGCACGCGCCTCCGCGTCTACTTCTCTGCGCGCACGCTGAATGGTGGTCGCCTCGACCTGTCGGAGCCGAAGTCAGTGAAGACGGTCCTCGGCTCGAGCCCGCTCGATGCGCCGTATGCGATGGGCACCTTCGCGGCCAGCGGCGGCGCCGCAGCGATCGTGGTGGTCGTGCAATCCACGCTCGACTACGCCGAGGTGCTGCCCGTGATCGCGGAGTCGTTCGACACGAACATCCTCGCGGTGCTCGACGACAACACGCAAGTCGCGGTGCTGGCTTACGGTGATGCCGTTGGCGGGGGCAAGCTGCAGAGTGCGAAGGCCGCGAGCAGCCGCGTCAAGCAGCTGTCCAACGATGGCAGCTCGGGCGATCCGGCGCTACTCGAGACGGTCGAGCGCGCGCTCTCGATCCTGCGCAGGGCGAAGGCGAAGCCCGAGGGCCGCCCACTCCGCAAGATGGTCATCGTGATCAGCGATGGGCGCGATCGTGCGGCAGAGCGCGAGCGCGTCACGCGACTCGGCGCGCGGGCGGCGAAAGAAGGTGTGCGCATCCACTCCTTCGCGTTCTCGCCGACCGATCAGCGCCGCCCGCTCCTGCTTCTCGGCGAGCTTTCGAAGAAGTCGCTCGGCACGTTCCGCTGGATCCGCGGCGCGAGCGCCGAGTCGTGGAACCCGGCGTTCGTGCAGCTACAGGACGAGATCGTGAAGCAATACGTGCTCACGTACTTCCTCTCGAGCGAGGACGATCCGACGGGCAAGAAGGTGAAGATCGTCACCGAGGGACGCGCCGAGACCACGTCGCTCAACGATTTCAAGGTGCCGGAGGCGACCTGCAGCGGCGAGCCGTGTGCGGGCTATTGCACCGGCGACGTATGCGCTGTGCCGCGTGCGCCCGAGGGCAAAGGCTTCCTCGGCTGGGTGATCTGGATCGTCGGTGGCGTCGCTGGCTTGATCGTCGTGCTCGGCCTGATCGGGTTCGCGATGTCGAAGCGGAGCAAGCCGATTCCATATCCTGTTTCGGCGCAGGGCCTGCAGATGCCACCGGGTGCGGTCCCGCAGGGTGCCGTCACCGGTGCGATGGCGGGCGTGATCCCGCAGCCCGCGCCGCCCAAGGGCAAGAAGAGCAAGCAGGGCAAGCCGCGCGCACCCGCGGTGGGTGCCGTGCCGGGGGCGATGCCCGGGATGCCGCAGACCCAGGGCGGCTTCGCGCCGCACCTCTTGTTCATGTCAGGCCCGCGAACCGGCGAGCGCGTACCGCTGTTTCACGGCTTCCTCGTCGGCAAGGCGCCCGGCTGCAACCTCCTCATCGAGGACGGTTACACGTCGAGCCACCACGCGCAGTTCGCGGTCGATCCACGCGGCCACGTTCGGCTCTACGATCGCGGCTCGACGAACGGCACCTACGTCAACGGTGTGCGGGTCAGCGAGTACGCCCTGGAGCACGGCGTCACCGTGAGGATCGGCTCGACCGAGTTCCGTTACCTGGCACAATAGGAAACCCCGTGGGCAAGTTCCGACCATCCGGCAACATCATCATCGCGGGCCACACGTTCGCGACGAATGCACCGGTCGTGACCTGGCGCGAGTCAGGCTGGGACGCGACGTCGAAGTACTGCATCGGCACCGAGACCGAGTCGCAGTCGACACTCAATGCCAAGTGCGGCGTGGCACCGGGCGGCGGTCAGTTCCCGTACGACGGGCCGAAGATCGTGCAGCGCTACTCGCTGCGCCCGGCGATGCGCCGCTACGGTGCCGACTTCAAGGCGAATGACGAAGCCGCGCTCGCCGCGGCGAAGGCCGTGATCCGCCAGTTCGTCGTGCACCACGACGGGTGTCACTCGTCGGACATGTGCTTCAACGTGCTGCAGAACGAGCGCGGGTTGTCGTGTCACTTCCTGATCGACAACGACGGCACGATCTTCCAGACGATCGATCTCGCCCTCGCAGCATGGCACGCCGCGCAATGGAATCTCGGTTCGATCGGGGTCGAGCTCTGCAACTACGGAGACGCCAACGCGCAGCCCACGTTCTACGAGACCGGCAAGCGCGGGCCCAAGCGCGAGAAGATTCCGATCAAGATCAACGGCCACAAGATCCTCGCGTACGAGTACACGAAGGCCCAGCTCGAGTCGTTCGGCAAGCTCGCCACCGCGCTCACGCGCCTGTTGCCCAACATCCCCCTCGAGTTCCCGCAGTCGAGCCCGGGCCAGCAGAGCTGGGAGACGCTGCCCGAGCAGGCCTCGTTCGGCTTCGCCGGCTACATCTCGCACTACCACCTGACCCAGCAAAAGTGGGATCCGGGTCCATTCGACTTCAAGGCCTTCTTCAAGAACCTCCGCGGCACGTTCTCGATGATCCTCTACACGAAGGATCCGAAAGACCCGACGCAGCCGCCGCCCGTCCCGACGGACTCCACCGAGCTCAAGGAAGCGAGCGAGGAGCTGTTCAAGGCCAACGAGCAGCGCGCCGAAGGTGGCTTCTTCCCCGTCGGACCATGGGGCGAATCGCGCCTGTGGCACGGCGGCATTCACCTCACGGGGAAGAAGGGCGGCGGCGTGTACGCGCCCTTTCCCGGTCGCCTCCTGGTCGCGCGCATGGGCGCCGAGGGGGCCATCGGCTCGAACAACTTCGTGCTGCTGCGCCACGAGATGGCGCTCGGCCAGTCGAAGGTCCAGTTCTACTCGCTCTACATGCACCTCGCCGACGAGATGAAGGCCGAGAAGCCCGTCGAGTGGATGACCAAGAGCGAGAAGTGGCAGAAGGAAGGCAAGGCGGGCCAGGTCGTCTTGCTCGACGAGCCGATCGAGGCGGGCGCGATCATCGGGCACATCGGCAGCGCGGGACCTGCCGACATCGCGAAGGCGCAGATCCATCTCGAGTTCTTCTCGAACTCGGAGTTGTTCACCGACGTGCCCGGGTCGCCATGGGAGTACGTCGACGGCAGCGCCGGCGGCCGGTTCTGCGACACGCCGAAGATCAACGACCTGATCGACGGCGACAAGAACGGCAAGTTGTCGCGGAGCGAGCTCAGGGCGTTCTACGAGAACGGTGGCGCGGGGCAGACACGCAACCTCGTCACGTTCCACGTCTCCGAGTGGACCGCGGAGCCGAGCTGGTCCGAAGCGCTGCGCCTGCCCGCCGACTTCAAGGACGTGAAGCCCGAGGAGATCGACGCGATGGTCGCCGAGCAGATCACGCCGGGGCTGTGGTGGGACGCGCGCGTCGCGCAGCACGCACGGCTCCCCGTGGACGGTGTCGTGCACCACTACCATCCGGTCCGGTTCGTCAGCTGGTTCAATCAGCAGCTGCTCGACGCGCAGGCGTCAGCGCCCAAGGACGATCTCAACGCGAACGACACCAGCAAGGTCCCCGACAGCATCACCGATGACTTCGGCGACAAGGACGGCAGCTCGGCGCGCTCCGCCGTCGATGCCGCCGACGATCCGTGCAACAAGAACCTGAGCCTCAACGAGCTCGTGCTCGGCTACGAGGCCCCGGAGTGTGGCCCCCAATGAGCAAGCCCAAGGACGACGCGTCGCGAGATACGCAGCCGGCAACCTGGCGACGCCCGACACGTCGCATGTTCGCGACGATGCTCGGTGCGGCTGCGGCGGCACTGGTGCTGCCGAAAGTGGTGGATACGAAATCCCCGCGAACGCTCCGCGGGACGCGTTGGATCGGTCACTGCTAGCAGCCTGGAATTCGTTGCCCCTGGACGAGATCGTGTATCGTCGGCGCCATGTCGCTTCGTCGATTGGTCTCCGTGCTGAGCGTGGGTGTGGTGGTCGCAAGCGCGACCGCGGTCGCACAGCCCAAGGCTGCCCCGAAGGCGGATCCCAAGGCGGATCCCAAGGCTGCTCCCAAGGCAGATGCGAAGACTCCGGCGGCAATGCCCGCCCCTACCCCGGCACCTGCTGCTCCAGCGGCGCCCGCCGCACCCGCGCCCGATGCCGGCGCACCCGTGCAGATGGCCGAGGAGCCGCCGCCTGCCGACATGGACGGCGTGAACGAGAACCCGGATGCGCCGAAGACGCTCGGTGACGATGGCGACACCTCGGTGACCGCGTCGTCGCCCGCGAAGCTCACCGGCGGGTACCCGATCGAAGAGGCCGCGCGTCCGATCACCCTGCCGGCGAACATGTCGGAGGTGTCGATCGATCCGCACATGCAGGTGTCGCCCGCGCTCGCGACCACCACGCTGCGCGCGCGCTACGGCATCACGCGGCAGGTCCAGTTGGGGGTGAGCTATGTGCTCGGTGGCATCTACGACGACCCGGCGACGATGGCCGATAAGTCTGGGTTCCACCCCGGCAAGACGGTCGGTGCCGACGTGACGTTTCTCGTGCAGAACTGGATCGGCATCAAGCTCGGCGTGCCGGTGTACGTCGACCCGGTTGCGGTCGGCGTGACGGTCGGTGTTCCGCTGCGGTTCCGGTTCGGCGACAAGGTCACGATCGGCGGCATGGACAACCTCGTCAACGTCGCCGCCAATGGCAAGTTCGCGCCGAGCCTCTATCAAGAGGGCATCAACGCCCAGGCGTCGGAGACTAGCGAGATGAGCAACACGATCCAGTCGCGTGGCTCGCTCACGTTCTCGGCGTACGGCATCTATCAGTACCGTCCGAACCTCGCGGTCATCGGTCGGATCGCGATGCACCTCGAAGACTTCGCGATCAACCGCACCGACGCTGGTGGTGGCATCACGTCGTCGCTCCGGGCCGGCTTCCAGTTCACGCCGAAGAACTTCCTCGACCTCGGGCTGTCGCTCGGCTTCGACGACCTCGCGCACGGCGGCACGTTCGCGCCTGCCGGCTACCTCGCTGTGCGCATCTAGTCCGATCGTTGCGCAGCTCCGCGTGCCCCCCCGGCCCGATCGGACGCTGCGAGCTGTAGTCAAGGCTCGACGCGCGTTCGTCGAGTCCAGAGCCTCCCGGCGCCCCCGCCCGGAGGCTCGTCGTTGTTTCGGCGGTAGACTCGTCGCGTGGGGAAACCCGAGCACCAGCCGGATCCGAATGCACCTCCTCCGTCGCGGCTGCGCCGGATCGTCCGGCGGCTGTGGTGGTTCCACTCGCTGTTCGCGCTGGCGTTCGGCGTCGGGGTGATGCTGTTCGCGCGCGCCGGCCTCGCGCACGCGGACAAGGTGATGATGGCCCTGTTCATCTCGTGGGCCCTGATGTTCGTGGCGCTGCGGTTCATCGTCGGGCCGACGAACCGTCGCGAGAACGAGGGGGTCGCGCGCAAGGGCGTGCGCGTCGCGACGAACTACATCATCAAGCAGTTCTATCAGCAGATGTTCTTCTTCCTGACGCCGCTCTACGCGTCAAGCGCGACGTGGTCGCTGTCGTCGGTGAACTGGTGGATCGCACCGCTGCTGCTCGCGTGCGCCGTCGTCTCGACGATGGATCTCGTGTTCGACAACTTCATCATGGAGCGACGCTGGCTCGCTGCCGCGATGTACGGCCTCGCGATGTTCGGTGTGCTCAACGTGATGTTGCCACTCGTCGCCGGCTTCGATCACCGGAACAGCCTCATCATTGCAGCCCTCGCGACACCGACCTCGGTCGCTTTGCTCTCCTTCTCGGTCAAGCAGGTGCTCTCGCCGCAGGGTGTGCTGCTCACGCTCGCGACCAGTGGCGCCTTGCTCGGTGCCGTGTGGTACGGGCGCGTGGCCGTGCCGCCGGCCCCACTCGCGATGCCGGAGTCGGCCGTCGGGCACGGCACGCTCGGCTCGTACGAGTGCCTGCCGGGCAGCAAGCACGAGATCCGCAGTGACCAGCTCGACGGCCTGCGCTGCGGCTCGCTCCTGCGCGAACCCGGTGGCCTCAAGGAGACCGTGGTCCATGCGTGGTCGCACAACGGGCGCGAGCTCGCGCGCGTCTCCCCGGTGCACATGCGTTGCGATGGTGACGGCGAGGTGTTCCGCTCCGAGTTCCCCTCGGCCTTGATGCCGCGCGATCCGCTCGGAACGTGGGCCTGCACGACGTATACGATCGGCGGCCAGCTCGTCGGCGTACGGAAGTTCAAGGTCGTCGCCCCCGGGGGCAAGGCGCTCGAGCCCCCGGTGGTGCCCGGTAACGGTAGTGGCGCGGGTTCCGGCAGCGGCGGGGGCAGTGCCGTCGATCACGGCACGGGCAGCGGTTCGGGATCGAGTACGGGCGGCGCGGCGGGAGCCGGCGCGAGTTCGGGCTAAACTCGCGCCCGCGATGGCGATCCAGTTCACCCGGAACTACCGCGACCACAGCAACGACACCGGCTATCAGTTCGAGTTCCATTGCGACAAGTGCGGCAATGGCTTCCGCTCGAGCTTTCAGACCAGCGCCCTTGGCGTCGGAGCCAAGATCGCGAAGGGCCTCGGCGCGCTGTTTGGTGGCAGCAGGCTGTGGAGCGCGGGTAACGCCGTCGATCACATGAAGGACGGCCTGCGCGGCCCGGCGTGGGACTCCGCGTTCGAGAAGGCGGTCAACGAGCTCAAGCCCAAGTTCAAGCAGTGCACCCGCTGCGGTAACTGGGTGTGCCCGGAGGTCTGCTGGAACGAAGGCCGCAATCTGTGCGAGGGCTGCGCCCCCGATCTCGCCGAGGAAGCCGCGCACCACCAGGCGCAGATCGCGTCGCACCAGATCGCCGAGAAGATGCGCAACGCTGACCTCGTCGGAAACGTCGACGTCACGGCACCGATGCTCGCCGCGTGCCCTCACTGTCAGGCGCGCGTCGCCCCGGGTGCGAAGTTCTGTGCAGGCTGCGGCAAGCCCGTCGGTGCGGCCGCGGCCGCTACCAAGTTCTGCACGGGCTGCGGCGGCAAGCTGCAGGCGAGCGCGAAGTTCTGCGGCGACTGCGGTGCGCAGCAGGGCTAGCGGCGTGAGAGTGGGTCGGCCGCAGGCCGAAAATGAGACGTTTGCGGTTGGGCTTTGCGTCCTTCGCGTCTTTGCGTCGTCTGACGGGGCACGGCCATGGCACCGTCGTGGTCACGCGCGCAGCTCCCTCACGGTGCGCTAGCTCGCGGTGTTGATCAGGTCCTTCAGGCGCTCGAGGGCCGTCTCGAGGCGCCCCATCGCCGGACCGAACGAGAACCGCAGGTGGCGGCGGAAGCGCGACGGGCGCAGGCCGCGGCGCTTGCCCGGGTCGACGTCGAAAAATTCGCCCGGCACCGTGATCACCTTGCGATCGAGTGCAGCGCGGAAGAACGACATGCCGTCGCTGATCGATGCCGGCAGGTGCTCGGCCGACGCCCACACGTAGAACGTGCCCTCGGGCGAAAGATCGATCGTGAGGCCGAGGTCGCGAAGGCCGTTTAGCAGCTTCGCGCGCTTCTTGGCGAACGCGGCGTGGATCGCTTTGGTCTCGGCCATCGCCGAGGTTGGTGACAACAGCTCGATGGCCTTGCGCTGCAGCGGGCGCGAGCCGCCACCGTCGAGGAACGAGCCCGCGGAGACCACACTCTCGATCACCTTCTTCGGCGCGACGGTCCAGGTCACGCGCCAGCCGGGGTAGCGCCAGTTCTTGGTCAGGCCGTCGAGGATGACGACCGGATCGCGATCGACGTGCTCGATGTAGCGCGCCGCCGTCTCGACAGGGCCGCCGATGGAGGTGCCCTGGGCGACGAGATCGGGGCGCCAGATATAGTGCGAGTAGAACTCGTCGAAGATGAGCGCGCAGTCGAGATCGCGGCCGACGGCGACCCACTCGGAGAGGTCCTGGCCGCCGACGACCTTGCCGGTCGGGTTCGCCGGGTTCGAGGTCAGGAGCGCGGCGAGCCCGCGGCCGAGCACCTCGCGGCGGAGATCGGCACCGGAGAACGCGTACCCGCGCTCGGGCTCGAGGAGGATCGGGATCGGCGAGAACAGGCGGAATACGCTGAGCAACTCTTCGTAGGCCGTGTAGTCCGGCAGGAAGTGGCCCAGGTTGACGTTGCCGAGCGACGCCGCAACGCGCGTCAGCGCTGAGCGACCACCGCCCGATATCGCCACGTTCTCTGCGCTGTACTTGCTGCCCATGCCGCGGCGGAACAGGTCGTTGTAGTAGCTGGCGATCGCCTCCCGCAGCTCCCACAGGCCAGCGACGGGTGCGTACTCCTGGTCGCCCTCGAGGACAGGCAGCTCGACAACGCGCGGCGGCGCGCCAGGCAGCGCTTCTGCCTCGGGCATCCCCTGACCGAGGTTGCACCAGTCATCGGACGACGGCGAATAGCCGCGGCGCTGAGCCTCCGTAGTCACGTAGATGACGCCGGTGCGGGGCACATCGCGGAACGCTTGGAACACGGGTTCGGCCGTGTGTTCACCGGTGCCGGACTTCGCGCGGGGGAACTGCGACATGCGCCGCACCCTATCGCTGCGCGGGCGTGCGCGCCAGGTTCGGTCCGTGTGCTAGCGTGCGGGCGTGTCTGTTTGGCAGGGTTTGCACGGCCAAGACCGCGTGGTCGCTCAGCTTCAGCGAGCGATCCAGCGCGGGCGCGTGCCCCATGCTTACCTATTTTCGGGCCCCCGCGGCGCCCCGATGTATGACACGGCCCTGGCCATCGCCTCGGCGCTGTCGTGCCGCACCGCGCCCGGCCAGGGCTGCGGCGAGTGCGACGCGTGCGCGAAGATCGCCACCGGTATCCACCCCGACGTCGTGACGCTGGTGCGCGAAGGAGCCGCGCAGATCGTGCCCATCGAGAGCGTGCGCAACCAGGTGATCGCGCGCATGGGCCTCCCCCCGCACGAGGGCGAGGTACGCGTGTTCATCGTCGAGGAAGCCACCTCGCTCGCACCGCCCGCGGCCAACGCGCTCCTCAAGACGCTCGAGGAGCCGCCGGCGCGCACGTTGTTCGTCCTGTGCACCACTGCACCCGAGCAGCTCCTACCGACCATTCGTAGCCGCTGTCAGCGGGTGCGGTTCGCGGCCGGCACGGCGCTCGCGAGCGACGCCGATCCGCAAAAGCTCGAGCGCATCGCGGCCCTCGGCGAGGAGCTCGCTGGCGATCGCCACGATCCCAGCCTTCCCGTCCGCATCGCCGAGGCCAAGGGCGAGACCGCACCGGTCCTCATCGCGGCCGCATCCGCCCTGCACACGCGGGCACAGGCGGCCGCCTCGCGCTCCGACGTCGAGGGGGCGCGGCGGGCCGCAGCCCGCGCGCACGCGATCATCTCGTGGCACACCGCGGTCGCGATTCATAACGCGAACCCCCAGCTCGCGATCGAGGCGCTGATTGCGCAGCTGTCCACCTTGCCCACCGCTGGACCCCCGTGACGAATACTGACCAAGGTGACGAAGGTCCCGACGACGGACCGGACGACGGCCCCGAGGAGACCGGAGCTGCCGGGACAGAACGTGGTGCGCCCGAAGGACGCCGGCGGCGACGTCGGCGCCGGCGACGTGGCGCCGAGGGTGGTGACGCGCAAGGTTCCGCGGCGCCTGGTGCCGTGCCTGCTGCGGCAATGGGCGACGGCCGGCCGCGCCGCGACTGGAACGAGCGCCGCAGCGCGTCCGACGCGACGGGGCGCGATAGCGTTGCGGTCGAGGGCGCCGCTGACGCGAGTGACAAGGCGTCTTCCAAGGCGAGCAGCAGCGGCGTTGTCGAAGGTGCTGCGAGTGGAGCATCGGGTGCGCTGAGCGACGGGACGGCCAGCGGATCAGGCACCGCGCGCGACGAGAGCGGTCGCAATGAACGTGGTCGGCGGCGCCGCGAACGGCGTGGTCGCGACGAGCAACGCGGCGGCGATATCGGTGGCGGTGGTGTCGACGCCGATGCGGCAGCTGGTGGTGAAGGCGCCGGACGCAACGGCGGACACGAGGCATCGGGCGGCGACAACCAACAGCGCGCGCGTGATGGCGGTGGCCGTCATCGACGTGACGATACGCGCGCGCGCAACGAGCAGCGCGACCGTGACGGTGGATCGCGCGACGAAGGGGCTCGCGAAGGCAACCGCAACGAGCAGCGCCGCGCGCGCAACGAGCAGCGCAACCGTGACGGTGGATCGCGCGACGGACGTAACGAGCAGCGCAACCGCGACGATCGCGCGTCCCCCGCGGGGACGGGGACGGGATCGACCGCGCACGCACCACCGACTCCGCGCCTCGAAGCACGGCGGCCTGCCCCGGGCGACGACGATGCGGATGGCGTCCCCGAGAGTGCCGGCGTGGCCTGGGGCACCGATGACGATGGCCCGCCGAAGCAGGTTGCCCTCGAGGCCGACCTGCCTGTCGACGTAACGACCACCGATCTCGATCCCAGCACGGCCGTGGTCCTCGACAGCGGCATTGCACCGCTAGCGGGCGACATCGCGAACATGATCGGCGTCCGGTTCGTGACCGGCGGGCGCATCCAGTGGTTCGACGCCGGCGACGATGACCTGCCGCTCGGGCAGCGCGTCCTCGTCGACACCGAGCGCGGGCCAAAGCTCGGCACGGTTGCGACCGCCGCGAACCGCCGGCAACTGCGCGAGCGCAATGCGCGGCGCGTGATCCGGCGCGCGAACGAGAGTGACCTCAGGTCCGAGCGCGACGGCGATGCCGACCGCGCGAAGGCTTTGCGCATCGCGAAGGACGTCGCGGAGGCGTTGCGCCTGCCGCTCAAGGTGTTCCGCGTCGACCTGAATGGCCCCCTCGGCCGCGGCGGCAAGGTCAACGTCTATTACAACACCGACGAGCGCCTCGACCTGCGCGACTTCGTGCGCGACCTCGGTAACAAGACCGGTGGGCGCATCGAGCTGCGTCAGCTCGGCACGCGCGACGAGGCGAAGGCCGTCGGCGGCATCGGTTCGTGCGGGCTCACGCTGTGCTGCACGACCTGGCTGCCAGACTTCGTGCCGGTCTCGATCAAGATGGCCAAGGACCAGGGCCTGGTCCTTTCGCCGACGAAGATCGCGGGGCAGTGCGGTCGGCTCAAGTGCTGTCTCGTCTACGAGCAGGCCGGCTACGCGGAGCTGCGCAAGGGTCTCCCCAAGCTCGGCAAGCGCGTCGTCGCGCCGCGCGGTGAGGGTCGCGTGGTCGAGGTCGACGTGTTGCGCCAGCGCGTGCGTGTGTCCTACGGCATGGGCGACACCGAGGTGTTACCGGCGAGCGAGGTCAAGCCGCTGTTCCCGTCCGGTGGGCAACCGTCTGGCCCGAGTGGATCCGACGGCGAGCGCCCGCGCCGCGACGACCGCCGCCGCGAGCGTCCAGGTCGCGACACGCGCGGTGCTGCCGACGAGCGCGAGGCCGACCTGCCACCGACCGCCGAGCAACTGTATCCAGATCTCGATGACGAGGACGACGACCTGGGGCCGACCGACGACCCGAGCTCGTTGCACCACGCCGGCACCGACGATCCGAGCTCCGACGACTTCCAGCCATAGCCATGACGACGCCCTTCTACATCACGACCCCGATCTACTACGTCAACGACGTCCCCCACCTCGGCCACGCGTACGCGACGATCGTCGCCGACGCGATGGCGCGGTTTCACCGGATGCGCGGTGACGACACGCGGTTCCTCACCGGCACCGACGAGCACGGGCAGAAGATCGAAGAGGCGGCGAACAAGCGTGGGCTGACGCCGCAGCAGCTCGTCGACCAGGTCGCGCCCCGCTTCGACGAGGCGTGGAAGGCACTCGGCATCGCCGACTACCGGTTCATCCGCACGACGGACGCGAAGCACAAGCGCGTCGTCGAGAACCTGTGGAAACAGATCCGCAAGGTCAACCCCGACGACATCTACCTGGCGTCGTATCAGGGCTGGTACTGCGTCGGCTGCGAAGCGTTCTACACGGAGAGCCAGCTCGCGAAGGACGGCGACACCTGGGTGTGCACGACGCACAAGCGTCCCGTGAACTGGCTCGACAAGGAACGGTCGTGGTTCTTCCGGCTCTCGAAGTACACCCAGCCGCTGCTCGACCACATCCGCGCGAACCCGGAGTTCATTCGCCCATCGGCGTACCGCAACGAGATCGTGTCGTTCCTCGAGAAGGAAGGCCTCCGCGATCTCTCGGTGTCGCGCACCAGCTTCTCGTGGGGCATCCCCGTGCCGGAGTTGGACCCCGAGGGCCTGTCGCACGTGATCTACGTGTGGATGGACGCGCTCACGAACTACTACTCGGACCTGTGCACCGGCGACGGGAACCTCGAGAGCCCCGAGGCGCGAACGTACTTCCCGCATGCGGTGCACCTGATCGGCAAGGACATCCTCCGCTTCCACGCGGTGTACTGGCCGGCGTTCCTCATGGCCGCGCAGCTGCCCCTGCCCCGTACGATCCTCGCGACGGGCTGGTGGACGGTGCGCGGCGAGAAGATCTCGAAGTCGATGCCGGCGACGCGCATCGATCCGGTGAAGCTTGCGAATGCGCTCGCCGTTGGCCCGCTCGGCATGCCGCTCGGCATCGACGCGATGCGGTACTACCTCATGCGCGAGGTCCCGCTCGGTAACGACGGTGACTTCACGTTCGAGTCCTTGTTTGGCCGGTTCAACGCCGAGCTCGCGAACGACCTCGGCAATCTCGTGAACCGCGCGATGACGATGATCGCGAAGTTCGCGGCGGACTTTCCACCGCGTCGCGACGACGCGATCTTCCAGGCCGGCGAAAATCCGTCGTGGCAGCTCGAGGTCGCCGCGTTCGAAACGACCAACGCCGTGGCGCGCGAGCTCGAGGCGTTCGCGCCGAGCAAGGCGCTCGAGCTGCTGTGGCGCTTCGTCGGCCAGGCCAACCGCTACGTCGATCAAACGCAGCCATGGACGATGGCGAAGGCCCAGGATCCCAACCTGCCCCACGTGTTGTGGTGCCTGCAGTCCAGCCTGTGGACCATCGCGCACATGATCGCGCCCGTGTTGCCGGCGACGTCGAAGACGCTGCGCGAGTGGCTCGGTGACACTGGGCCCGCGCGCTGGCCGGCGACGTTCGAAGGGCGCGTGTTCGTCAACGCGCCCAAGCTCGACATCAAGCCGCCGCCCGCGGCGCTGTTTCCGCGCCTCGACGAGAAGCTACAGGCCAAGATCCTCGTCGATGTCGTCGGTGAAGCAGCGGCTGTCCCGGCGGCGACCACCGCGGCGCCCGCTCCGCTTGCGGCTGCAGAGGCCGTCCCCGCGATGCCGCAGGCGACCTATGACGACTTCGCCAAGCTCGAGCTGCGCGCCGGCAAGGTGCTGTCGGCGGTCGCGATCCCGAAGAAGGACAAGCTGCTACATTTGCAGGTCGACCTCGGCGAGCCCAAGCCGCGCTCGATCGTCGCGGGTATCGCGCAGGCGTTCAAGCCCGAGGCGCTCGTCGGCAAGACGGTGATCGTGGTCGCCAACCTCGCCCCGCGAAAGATGGCCGGCGTGATGTCGGAGGGCATGATCCTGGCGGCCGGCGAGGAGACGATTCTCGGCCTTTCCTCGGTCGATGCGGACGTCCCCCCGGGAACCCGGGTACGATAGCCCGCCATGTCCACCGAGCACCGCCAGGCAGCACGTCTCGTGGTCAATGCACCTGCGATCGTCGAGTCGATCGGGCAGGTCCCCATGACGCTGCACCCGAACCTCGCCGCGGTGTTCCGGCGGGTCGATGCGGATGCGTCCACGATCGGGAAGCGGTTCCCGGCGGTGGTCCGCGACTTGTCGACCAACGGCGCCTTCATCTCCGGACCGACGCTGCCGCTGCTCTCGCGCGTGGCGATCAAGTTCGAGGTCAAGACCATTGGCACCATCGACGCCGTGGGCTGGGTCCTGTGGCAACGCACCGAGGACTGTGAGCTGCCCGGCGAGCACGGCGACGTGGTCCTGCCCAAGGGCTTCGGCGTCCTGTTCGAGTCGGTGCCGCTCGAGACGCGCGCGCTGATCGCCAAGGCCTGCGCGAACGCGGCGAAGCAGTGACCTCGCATCGGTTCCGCCCGCGCTACCGCGGCGTGGCGTGGACCGCGATCGGCGTCGGAGGCTCGCTGACAGGGATCGCGCTAGCACTCGGCATCGCGGCCCTCCCCCTCGCCACCGGGCTCGTCGGCGTCGCCTTCGGCGCGGCCTACCTGGGCTCTCCGACGTGGCGCTACGCGGTCCGCGTGGACGACGACGGCCTCGAGGTCCGCGCGAAGGACGTGACCAAGTTCAAGCTCGCCTGGGGAGACATCGTCCGCGTGATCGCCTCACCGACGACGCACACCTGCTTCGTCGACGGTGGCGAGCCTGCCCGCAGCCTGCTGGTTCCCGGTGACGGTGCCCCCGCGCCTTACGATCTCGAGGATCGCCCTGCCCTGGTCGCTGCGATTCTCGCTCGTGTTCCTTCCGACAAGGTGACGCTCGTCGAGACTCTCGGGCAATTCCACGCACAGGCGCGCTGACACTTCCGATTGGCCGCTCCGCGGACTCGCGCCAAGGTTTTGAGGCAGGCCATGCCCGAGGAGCCATGATTCTCTTCCTCGACGACGATGATGATCTCCGAGAGAACCTCGCGGACGTGTTCGCGACGTTCATGGATGAAGAGACCCTGCTGCTCAGCAGCCATCGCGCGATGCTCGACGAGGAGCGCGCCTTGGTCCTCGCGTGCCGGCTCGCGGTCCTCGACATCAACCTCGGCGCCGATGCGCCGAGCGGACTCGACGCGTACCGCTGGCTGCGTTCGCATGACTTCGCGGGACCGATCATCTTCCTGACCGGTCATGCACGTGCACATCCGCTTGTCCGCGAGGCGGAGCGCATGGGCGACGCCATCGTGCTCGAGAAGCCCGTCACCGTCGGTCAGCTCCATGCGGCCGTGCAGGCGGCGCTGCAATGAGTCTTTACGCGCTGCGCGTGCGACATGCCTGGCGCGCCTCGCAGATCGCGGCCGTCATCAACACCGGCGGCATGCTGCTCAATATTGGCATCGGCCGCGCCGTGCACGACCTGCCGTGGTGGCCGTCCGCGCTGTCCGCCATCGTCGGCGCCCTCCTGTTCGGTGCGCTCCACGCGTTCCGTGCGCGGCCGACGCTGCGGTTCGCCTCGGCCGCGTTCCTGATCAACACGGCCGCGATCACGACGACGTTGTGGGTGATGGCGGGCTACTTCCGCAGCACGGGCGAGCCGCTGACCGCGTTCCAGGCGCACAAGCTGGGCGCGTTGCTCGTCGCGCTGATCGGCCCCGAGCTCGTTCCCGGTATCCTTAGCATCCTCGCGTACATCGTCACGGCCCAGATCAAGGTCGCGCTGCTAGGTGCGGGCGAGCGCGCCTCGGTGTCCGCGGGCGAGCTGTGGATCCTCAGCACCGTCGGGCTCATCTCGATCGTGCTGCTCGTCTATCGCTTGCAGGGCCTCGCGAACGAGCGCCGGATGGTGCGCGCGCAGACCGAGGCCGCCGCGCTCGACCGCTTCGCGCATGTCGCGCTCGCGCTGCGCGATCTCTCCAATACGCCCCTGCAGACGCTCGAGCTCGGCGTGAGCTTGCTCCGCGCGCGGGCACCGGACCTGACACCCGAGCTCGATCGCCTCGATCGCTCGCTCGAGCAGCTTCGGCAGCTGAACGGCGTGCTCGCGCGCTACGAGAGCGACCTGAGGTGGAGCCCGGGTGACGATGCGCTGGACTCGGAGGCCGTGGTTCGGCGGGCGGAGGCGCAGCGCCGGGCGTTTGCTAGGGGCGCGCCGAGGCCGTGACGCGCTCGAGCGGATGCGTGGCGCCGTGCGGACAGGCAGGCGCGTCGGGGGCGCTCGCGACCGTGCGCGTGCACTCGGTGCACCAGTAGAGTGCAACGTCGTCGGGGACCCAGCCGGACGCCGAGCAACGCACGCAGGGACCACCCATCACCGTCGCGCCGTACCCTAGGCACCAGTCGCAGTTGCCGCGGGCGCGCGCGACACCGGTCCCATGGCATTGGAAGCAGTCGACTTCGGTCTCGCAGCCGCTCGCCCACCACCCGCGACCCTCGCAATGGTCACAAACGGCGCCGGGGACCGCGTCGGCCATGCATCACGATACCCCGGGTCTGCTAGGGTCTGCGTGCCGTGTCGTTCCTGTTTCCGAGCCCGACGATCACGCTCGATGCCGCGCTGCGCGACCTGTCGCGTGGCAGCCCCCGTGCGCGTGCCCACGCGGCACGCGCACTCGGCGATGTCACCGAGGCCGTCGAGAGACGGCGTGCGGTCGACGGGCTGATCGCGGCGCTCGACGACGATCTGCCGGAAGTTCGCATGGAAGCGTGTGGCTCCCTTGGCGAGTTGCGCGAGCCAGCCGCGGTGACGATGTTGATCAAGCGCCTCGACGACGGCATCGCGGCCGTCCGCCAGCACGCGGCGATCGCGCTCGGCTCGATCGGGCACCCCGACGCGTTTGGCCCCCTGGTCCAGGCGCTCGCCGAAGGACCGGCGGATCTCCGGTTCCAGGCCGCGACCTCGCTCGCGGAGATCGATGCCCCCCGCGCGTTCGAGCCGATCGCGAAGGCGCTCGACGATCGCGATCCACAGGTGGTGGCCGCAGCGGCCCTCGCGCTCGGTGCGATCGGCGACCCGCGCGCGCTTGAGCTGCTCGCCGCCAAGCTCGATCATCGTGACGCGAGTGCGCGGTTCGATGTCGCCTACGCGCTCGCAGAGCTCAAGGATGCGCGCGGGCGCGAGGTGCTGTCGGCGGCGGTAACCGATGCGGACCGCGCATGGGACGCCGTCACGGCGCTCAAGAACCTCGGCACCGTCGACGATGCGGAGGCCCTGGGGCGCGCGCTCCTCGCCAAGGGCACGCCGCCCGAGGCCACGATCCTCGCCGCCGGCGCGTTGATCGCTATCGCGCCCGATCATCCCCACCGCGATGCCGCGCGCCGCGTGCTGATCGCTGGCCTTACCGCGCGCAAAGGTCACCTGCGCGGGCTAGCGATCGAGCAACTCGGCAACGTCGGTGGGGCGTGGGCCAAGGCGCCGCTCGAGAAGCTCGCGAAGAGCGGCAAGGGCTCCGACTTCGTCGACGCGATCGCGCAGGCACTCCAAGAGATCGCGGCCCGCGAGAAGGAGACCCCGTGATCCAGCTGATCGATTCCCATGCCCATGTCGACGGTCCCGAGTTCGACCGTGATCGCGACGAGGTCCTCGCGCGTGCCCGTGCCGCAGGGGTCCAGCGCATGGTCGTGATCGGTGCAGTTGGCGACACCACCAGCGCCGAGCGTGCGGTCGCCCTCGCCGAGCGCGACCCCGACGTGTGGGCGACGGTGGCGACGCACCCGCACGACGTCGAGAAGATGACGCCGGAGTGGTGGGCCGTGCACGAGCGTCTCGCGCCCCACCCCCGGGTCGTCGCGATCGGCGAGACCGGGCTCGACTACTACTACGCTCACTCAACGCCGGCGGCGCAGAAGGAAGCGTTCGCGCGCTTCATCGACCTCGCGCACCGCGTGCGGAAGCCCATCGTTTGCCACATCCGTGACGCTCACGATGACGCGCGGGCGATCCTGAAGGAGCAGCGCGCGCTGGAGCGCGGTGTGGTCATCCACTGCTTCACGGGCACGCCCGACGATGCGCGCGCCTACGCAGAGCTCGGATGTTACGTGTCGTTCAGCGGCATCATTACCTACAAGACGGCTCAGCCCATTCGCGATGCCGTCGCGTGTGTGCCCCGCGACCGCATCCTCGTGGAGACCGATTGCCCCTATCTGGCTCCGATCCCCAAGCGCGGAAAGCGCAATGAGCCTGCCTTCGTGGTCCACACCGCGGAGGTCGTTGCGACCTGTGCCGGCTTGAGTTACGAGGAGTTAGCCGCGCAAACGGTCGAAAACACGGTCCGGGTGTTCGGTCTATTGCGTCCTTGACGCGCACGATCGAGGCGGGTATAGAAACCGTCCTCGTTTCCGGTACGTAGGAGACTGTTCGTTATGTCGCAGAAGATTGGCCTGCTCGGCAAAAAGATCGGTATGACCCAGGTGTTCGCGGATGACGGCGAAGCCGTTCCCGTGACGGTGATCCAGACGGGTCCATGCCACGTCATCGGGACGCGGACCCAGGAGCGCGACGGCTACACGGCCCTCGTGCTCGGCTTCGACGAGAAGCCGGTCCGCCTCGCCAATAAGCCGGAGCTCGGCGCGGTGAAGGACAACGGCCTCAAGCCTCAGCGCTTCATCAAGGAGATTCGTCTCCCCGCCGACGAGGTGGCCAAGTTCTCCGTCGGTCAGGCGCTTAGCGCGAGCGACGTGTTCGCCGAGGGCATCCCGCTCGATGTCGAGGGCTGGAGCAAGGGCAAGGGCTACCAGGGTGTCATCAAGAAGCACCACATGGCCGGCATGACCCGCGCCCACGGTACCCACGAGTACTTCCGCCACGGCGGCTCGATCGGTTGCCGCCTCACCCCGCAGCGCGTCCACAAGGGCAAGCGCATGGCGGGCCAGATGGGTAACTACAAGGTCAGCGTGCAGAACCTGCAGCTGTTCCGCATCCTGGCTGACGAGAACTGCATCCTCGTCCGTGGCGCCATTCCGGGCGCGCCGAACGAGTACGTCGTCGTGACCAAGGCGGCGAATCGTACGGTCTACAAGCGCAAGGGCATGGGCAAGGAAGAGGTTCGCTCGAAGAACCCGCTCAAGGCCTCGAAGAAGGCGGCTGCGGGTCGCGGCTAACCGCCTCCCCCGTAACCACGCAGTATTCGCCCGGCGCTCCTCGGAGCCCGGGCGTTCGTGTTTTATGTCCAGACGTCTCGACGACCGCAGCACCCGCCACGATCGCTTTCACCAGAAGGCGAAGAAGGAGGGTTTTCTCGCGCGCGCCGTCTACAAGCTCCAAGAGATCGACGAGAAGCACCACATCTTCGCTGACGGTTACCGCGTCCTCGATCTCGGCTGTGCGCCGGGCTCGTGGCTCCAGTACGCGCGGCAAACCATCGGTGAGCGTGCGGTCCTCGTGGGCCTCGATCGCGGGCCACTGCAGCGTCCTCCGATGGGCGCGCGCATCGAGGTCGGCGACGTCCTGACGATCGACATCAAGCAGCTCCTCGGGGACCTGCCGGCATTCGACGTCGTGCTCAGCGACATGGCGCCCGACACGAGCGGCATCCGCAACCTCGATCAGGCGCGGTCCGAGGCGCTGTTCGAGCGCGCGCTCGACATCGCGACCCAGGTCCTCGCCCCGGGCGGCAACTTCGTCGGCAAGCTATTCCAGGGCCCCGACTTCAAGAAGCTGACCGAGGACGTGCGCGCGCGGTTCGCGGTCGCCAAGACGATGAAGCCCGCGTCGAGTCGCCAGATCTCGATCGAGCAGTACGTGATCGGGAAGGGATTCCGGCCCGACGCGAAGGCCGCGCGATGAGCGCGCAGGCGCGCCAACGTGGCCCCTTGCGCATCGTGTTCGACCCGTGGGGCGAGCCGAGTCCGCGCAAGATCGAGCAAGCGGTCGAGGTGCTCCACCGTGGTGGTGTCGCCGCCTACCCTACCGATTCGATCTACGCGCTCGGCTGTGCGATCGAGGCACGCGATGCGATCGAGCGCATCTACCGCGCGAAGAACATGAACAAGAAGCAGCGGCTTGCGCTGATCTGTCCGAACCTGTCGACGGCGTCGCAGTTCGGCCAGTTCTCGCACACCGCCTTTCGTCTCGCACAGCGCATCTTTCCCGGCCCCTACACGCTCGTCGTGCCCGCCACGCACGAGGTGCCACGCATGCTTACCCACGACAAGCGGCGCACGGTCGGCATTCGCATCACCAGCCACCCGATCGCCCAGGCGCTCGCCGAGGCACTCGGGCGCCCGCTCCTCACGACGAGTGCGGTTGCCCCCGAGTCCGGGGAGCCGTGCCGTGACGCCGAGGAGGTCATCGAAGCCTTCGGCCGCCACCTCGATGCCGTCATCGACGCCGAGCAGACGCCCGCCGAGCCTTCCACGGTGATCGAGGTCGATGGCGAGGACATCACCGTGCTTCGCGAAGGCCAAGGATCGCTCGACGGGATACTCTAGGCTCACTCCGCGATGAGCAGGCGCAAGGGTCTCACCGAAGGACGCGACACCCTCGTCGACGCCAAGAAGACGCGGCTGGGAATCTCCGATCGCCACGCGCGCGCCGCCGACCTTTGCGGCCAGGTCGTGAACAACTACCTCGTCGAGGCCGAGCTCGGCGCGGGCGCGATGGGCACGGTCTATCTGGCCTCGCACATCGACACGCATCAGAAGGTGGCGATCAAGGCGCTGCACTCGCACCTGGTGACCGAGAAGGTCGTCGTCGAGCGCTTTCATCGCGAGGCCAAGCTCGCGTCGCGCATCTCGCACCCGAACCTCGGCGGCGTGATCGAGCTCGGTAGCGTGCTCGAGGACGGGCGCCACGTGATCGTGCTCGAGCTCGTCGAGGGCGAGCCGCTGTCGTCGATCCTGACCATGCCCCTCGCCGCGGAGCGCGTCCTCGAGCTGACCACGCAGCTCTTGCGCGGCCTCGAGCATGCCCACGACAAGGGGCTCGTCCACCGCGATCTCAAGCCCGACAACGTGATCGTCGACTGGCGCGACGGCATCGAGCACGTGCGCATCGTCGATTGGGGCATCGCGATTGTCCGCAACCCGGACGAATCGTCGCTCGAGCGGCTCACCGCCAACGGCCAGATCATCGGCACGCCAGCATATATGTCGCCCGAGCAGGCCAAGGGCGACAGCATTGACCATCGGGCGGACCTGTTCGCGCTCGGCGTCATGGTCTACGAGATGTTCACCGGCGTGCTGCCCTTCGAGGGGCGCGCCATCGAGATCTTGCACGCGAACATGTCGCGCGACCCTCTACCGATGGGCGAGCGCGTGAAGGGACTGCTCGTCGATCCGCTGCACGAGGCCTTCGCGCGCAGGCTGATGGCTCGCGATCGCAAGAAGCGCTTCGCGACCGCGACCTCGGCACTCGAGATGCTCGAGCGCATGGTGGAGGATCCCGATGGGGCCGCGCTCGCGCTTGGGCGCATGAACGTGCCGCGCGCGCTCGATGTGGTGATGCTGCCGGATCCACCCGCGCCCAAGGGCCGCATCCGCTGAGCAACCGACGCCTGTTGCGCGTGTCCCATAGGCGCCCGTCATGCATCGTCACACCTTCACGTTCGCTCTGACCTCGCTGCTCGTCGCGTGTGCGAGTCCACGCGCTGCCGTGCAATCGCCCGCGCCCCAGCCCCCGGTGGTGGCCTCCACCGAGGCCCCACCGACCATGCCCGAGCAGACGTGATGATCGCCGGCGGCTCCCTCGACGAGCTGAACGACCGACAGCCGCCCCAGGCGATGCCGATGCGTGATGTCGCGTGGGCTGGCTAGCGGCGATGCGACAAGTAGAGGCCTGCTGCCGACACGATGGCGACGCCACCGAAGCCGACGGAGCCGATCTTCCACGGGGCGGCGGCGTTCGGATCGCTGGTAACGAGGAACATGATCAGGCTGAGGAAGAAGCCCGGGCCGCCGATGGCGACGCCGGCCTTCCATGCGAAGCGCGGATCCACGGCGCTAGCGTGTCACGACGTGCGCGTCGGCGCCGTCGGGCCACGTCTCCTTGGCGAGCCACGGGTCGAAACCTGCTGATTTGATCGCCGCGATCATCGGACGGGTGACGTCCTTCGGAGTGCCCAGCGAAGCGTCGTACGATACGAAGATGCTCTCTGTGGAGACGTCGAAGCCGAGCTCGTAGACGGCCGGCACCTCGGCGAGCGCGGTGCGCACCTTGAGCGGGCAGCTCTCCTCGCAGTACATGCCCAGCGCCTTGATCGTGACCCGCGTGAGGTTCGCGGGGCGCGGGCGGGGTGCGGGCGGGGTCGCGTGGAGCTGCTCGCGCGCACCGACGTTATCGGGCGGAGCGCCCTCGTGCTTGCACCCCGTGATCAGCAGCAAGAGGAGCGCGCGGCGCATCATCGACGACGACGCTTGGGCGTGGGCGCCTTCTTCTTGGGCTCCGTCGCGGCCTCCGGCTTGCCTTCCTCCTCCAGTTCGGGGAGGCCGAGCTCCTTCACCAGATTGGGATCGAGGAGCGCAGCGACGCGACTCACCTCGGTGGCCGGCGTGATCTTGTCTTTCAGCTCTTCGAGAAGCTTCTTGGCCTGCTCCTTCTGCTTGGCGCTGGTCTTCTTGCTGACGATCAGCGCCTCGGCAAGCACGAGCTGGAGGTTGGGGGTGACCGCGGCCGACTCGTTGAAGATCGGCGCGAGCAAATCGAGCGCACGGTCGGGGTCGTTGTTGCGGAGCGCGACCTTGGCCTGGAGGCCGAGTGTGGGGAAGTAGCCCGGGTTCGCGGTCAGGGCCTCGTCGAGCATCTTGGTCGCGCCGGCGAGGTCGTTGGCAGCGAGGAGCAGCTCGGCAAGCGCCGTGCGCGTGCGATACGCGAGCGGGTTCGGCGACTCGACGGAGATGCCCGTGACGGCCTGCTCGAGCTGCGTCTGCGCGCCCTTGGCGTCACCGGTGGCGATCAGCGCGATGCCGTACGCGTGGCGGCCGAGCTTGCTCCGCGCCTTGCGCGCGAGTCGCTCGAGCGCCTCGGCCGCGTCGGTGCGCTCCTTGTCGGTGCTCCCGATCACGCGAGCCTGCTCGCGCAGGATCATCGCTTCCTGGTTCTCGGGCGCCTTCTTGAGCACCTCGTCCGCTTCTGCGAGGGCTTCTTTCGCGCGGCCGAGGTCGAGGAGCGCGTAGATGCGGATGATGCGCGCACGCACCCCTTCGAGCTTGGACGCGATCTCGAGCGCCTTCTCGGGCAGGCCCGACGCGAGGGTGAGGCCCGCGTCGACCAGCTTCACAGCCGGATCGTCCTCGGGCGCCGACTTGCCGTACCAGGCAATCTTCGCGCGCGCAGTGGCCGCGTCCGCGAAGTTGCCCGCCGCGTAGTGCGCCCAGCCAACACGCGCCCAGAACCGGACCTCGTTGGGCGGCTTCGCAGCCGTGGCCCGCGTGAGCGCCTCCGCGGACTTCGTGAAGTCCTCGATGCCGCCGTTGGCAAGCGCCATCGCGAGCGCCTTGTACGCACCCACGCGCGGACCGATGTTCTGCACGAGCTGCGTGTTGAGCTCGTCGATCGCCTCGTTGATCTGCACCGACGCCTCGGCGCGACCGACCGCGCGGCCGATCACGGCAAGTGGGTGTGCGAGCGCCTTCTTCGTGACGTCGGTCGGCTTGGACCGCTCGATCGCCTTGTCGTAGATCGCGAGGGCTTCGTCGAGCGAGCCTTCGTCGACCAGCATGTCCGCGTAATCGATCATCGCGAGCACGAGGCCCTTGTCACCGTCTGCCGCGGTCTTGAACTGTGCCTTGGCGGCCTTGCGCTCGCCGGCGGCGAGCAGCGCGCGGCCCTTGAGCCACTGCGCCCACTGATCGCTCGCGTCCTTGGCGATGCGCTCGTCGAGGCTCTTGAGTACCTCGGCCAGCGTCGACTTGCTCGCCGCCGCGACAGCGCCCGGATCACCGTCGCCGGTGCCGAGGCGAGAGAGCTCGAGCGCCGCCTTGCCGATCACGAGCTCGCGATAGCCGGGGGCTTCGGGCTTGATGTCGTCCTTGGCGGCCTTGTACGCGCGATCCACGCGATCGGCCTCGGTGCCGTAAAGCAGCGCCTCGAGCCCGGCGGTCTCGACGTAGTACGCGAACGTCAGGAGGTTGCGGTTGTCCTTGTCGAGCGATTCGGTGAGCTTCTTGATCGAGAGCTCGAGACCGTCGAAGTCACCGAGCCCGATCGCCTGCTTGCTCTCCTTCTGTAGCCGCGCGACCGCTTCGGCCTTTTGCTTCTCGCTCCACCAGTACCACGTGCCGCCGCCACCGATGCCGATGACGAGCACGACGAACAGGAAGATAAACGCACGCCGCGTGGAGCGCCCCCAGCGCCGATCGGGGCGCAGGTCGAACTCGTTCTCGGTGTGCACCCCCGCGACATCGAGGAGGCCACCGGTCAGGAGGTCGTTGAGGTAGTTCTCGCCGACGGCCGCGGACTGGCGCAGCGATGCTGCGGCCGCATTCGCGACCTTCTCGCGCTGGACGACACGCGGGCGCACGCCCTCGATGCTGACCGGGGGAGGCGCCGTCGGCTTGGGCGCGCGCGGCACCGGCGCAGGGGCTGGTGCGGGCGCCATCGGGCTCGCGGACGACGACGGAAGCGTGAAGCCTCCGGGCGATGCGTCGGGGAGCTCGGCCGGTGCAGGGCGCGGAGCGGGCGGAGGTCCCGCGGGCGGCACCTGAATGCCCAGCGTGCGCGCCTGCGGCGATGCCGTCGGCACGACCTGCGGCGCCATTCCGCCCATCGCAGGCACCGAGCGACGGTGATCGATCTCGGCTCCGTTGTCGGTCTCGCCGCGCGGCGGCACCGGTGTGGGAATCGGCGCGGGCGGATCGAGCGCTTGCCCGCTGCGCGCGCGCTTGAGCATCGACAGGATCGTCGGGCTCGTCGGATCGAGGTTCTGCGCGTGCTGGAGGACCGGCACCGCGCGCTCGAAGTCGGAGCGGCGCAACAGCACCTCCCCGAGCAAGGCGAAGCCCTGGCGGTTGGAGCGGTCGATCTTGACCACGCGCAGGAGCTCGCCCTGCGCCTCCTTCCACTGGTGCATCGCGGCGTGCGCTCTCGCGAGCATCACGCGGCCCTCCAGGCTATCGGGCGAGCTTTCGAGGCCGACATTGGCGACCTTGACCGCATCGCGCGGGCGACCGAGCGCGAGGTATGCCTCGCCGAGATCGATGAATGCGGGGGACCCTGGATCCCTCCGCACCAGGTCGATCAACTCCTCGATTTCTTGAGCCGTAGGCCGGCGATCTGGATCGACCATCAGCGCGTAAACGGTACATCCATTCCGTCGGCAAGGGCAACGCAAGTACGCGAAGAGTGGCGGGCGGGTCTCAGAAGGGAGCCAAGAAGGGGATATGCTAGGCCTCGATGGGTAGCAGCTTCGGCGTGCTGTTCCGGATCACCACGTTTGGCGAGTCACATGGACCAGGCCTCGGCGTCGTCGTCGACGGCTGCCCACCCCGCCTCCCGCTCGACATCGCGATGGTGCAATTAGAGCTCGATCGACGCCGGCCGGGCCAGAGCCGGCTGGTGACGCAGCGGAAAGAGGCTGATCGCGTCGAGATCCTCTCCGGTGTGCTCGATGGACTCACCCTCGGCACGCCGATCGCGATGCTCGTCCGCAACGAGGACCAACGCGGCAAGGACTACGAGGAAATCGCGCGCGCGTACCGGCCGAGCCACGCGGACTTCACCTACGACCAGAAGTACGCGATCCGCGCGGTCGCCGGCGGTGGCCGGGCGAGTGCGCGCGAGACGCTGGGTCGCGTTGCTGCGGGGGCCGTCGCGCAGCAGCTCCTCGCTAAACATGGGGTCGAGATCGTCGCGTGGGTCGACGAGGTCGCGGGGATCACGGCGAGCGTCGATGATGCGAGCGTCATGCGCGCGGCTGTCGACACCAACGACATCCGGTGCCCCGATCAGCCGACGGCCGAGAAGATGATCGAGCGCGTCGAGCAGGCGCGGAAAGCCGGCGACTCCGTCGGTGGTGTCGTGCGCTGCGTGGCGCGTGGCGTTCCCGCAGGCTGGGGCGAGCCCGTGTTCGACAAGCTCGACGCGGATCTCGCCAAGGCGATGATGAGCATCCCCGCGGTGAAGGGCGTCGAGATCGGCTCTGGCTTCGCCGGCACCCTGCTCACCGGCAGCCAGCACAACGATCTGTTTTATCGACGCGACGACGGCGCGATCGGCACGCGGACCAACCGCTCGGGCGGCATCCAGGGCGGGATCTCGAACGGCGAGCCCGTGACGATACGCGTGGCGTTCAAGCCGACCGCGACCATCATGCGGCCTCAGGACTCCGTCGATCCCGCAGGCAACCCCGTGGTTTTGCAGCCTCGGGGCCGCCACGACCCGTGCGTCCTGCCGCGCGCGGTGCCGATCGTCGAGGCCATGTGTGCGCTGACCCTCGCGGATCACCTGCTACGCCAGGGATCACTTCGATAAGCATGTCAGACCCGGCGGCTAGCGTGACCGCATGGGTTCGGTCGCCGCGCAGCTCCTCGACGTCCTCGGGTACGACCCCGACGATGGGGTGCCGGACGTGGCGAATCTCGGGCCGGTGGCCGTCGGCGAGGTCGTGCGAGCGCGTGACGGAGCAACGCCGGTTGCGGTCGCGCGGCTCGGTAGCGGGAAGCTCGTCGTTGTCGTCGACGAGTGCCCCCACGATGGTGGCCGGATTTCCGATGGCTACGTCGAGGGCGAGCGCCTCGTGTGCAGCCGCCACGGCTGGGAGCTCGAGATCGAGGGGGGGCGTTGCCGACGCGCTACCCGCTGCAAGCTGCGAGAATAAGAAGGAATTGTTGACCGGGTCCGCGGAGGCATGCGAGCGTCGCCGGGCGTGGGCTCCATCCTGGTCCATATCGATGTCGATGGAGATCGGCCTCACCCGTCGTCCCTAACAGCCCTCGCCACGGGGCGATCTCTCGCCTCGTCATGGGGCGCCACGCTCTACGCCGCGCTGATCGTCCACGAGGGTGGCGAGCGCCGCGCCCCCGAATCCACGGCGCAGGTGATGGCCCCCACACGCGTCCCTGGGCTCGAAGCCATCCAGGGCGAGCTGGCGGGTGCGGGCGCCGACAAGATCGTGGTCGCATTGACCGACACGCCGGTCTTGCCGCTGTGGGCGGCGGTCGGCGGCGCGTGGCAGAGCGTGCTCGATCACCTACGCCCTCGCCTCGTCATGTTTGGCGCGGATGCGCCGTCGACGCCCGAGCTCGGGCCACGCACCGGCGCGCGCATTGGAGGTCGCCTGTTCGTGCGCGCGCGTGCGAGCGGCGCCGACCTGCGCGAGCTGCGCGACCGCGAGGGCTCGTTCCTCCGGATCGGCGATGGCGGCGCAGCGGTCGCGCTCATCGGCGGACGCACCCTCCCTGGCGAGCCGCGCGAAGAAGATGTCGACCTCGTGGTGCTCGTAACGCCGAGCGGCACGGATGCCCGGCTCGAGCTCGCGGGCACCACCCCCGCAGAGCCGGGGCACGCACTCGGCGCCGTGGTCGCGATCGGTGCCGACGCCGCGGCTGATCCCGACGTCGTCGCGGACGCGACCAAGCTCGCGGCCATCGTCGACGCACCGGTGTTGCGGCCCTCGGGCACGCGCGCCGACAAGCACGCTGCGAGCTCCGCCGAGCTGGTCGTCGCCATCGGCGCGACGCAGCTCGAACCCTCGGGTGCGAGCCGCGTGATCCGGATCGGTGATGCGCCCAGCCGCCAGATCGACGGTGCACTGCCCGAACCCATCGCCCCCATGCTCGCCGAGCTCATCCGCGCGCTGGAGTCGCGCTCGTGAGCGTCGCGGTATGGATCGGGGGCGGCGTCCCCGTCCGGACGATCCGCTGGCTCGACGGCGCCCTCGCGACCGCGGCCATGTTTCCGGGCGCGACGGCGATCGCGGCCGGCGACCTTGGCTGGCTCGAGCTCGCCGCTGATCGCGCCTCCCGCGCCAAGCTCGCGTGCATCGGCATCGCCACCGAGCTCTCGCTCGACTACCTCGGCTGGGCGCAGATCGTCGTCGCCGGCGCGAAGAAGGTGGGGGCCACCACGGTCCTCGTCGACGAGGCGAGCCGCCCGGAACGGTTTGCGGAGGTCGCGGCGATCGCGGACCTGCTCGAGGCCGTGCAGCTCACCAACGTGGTCTCGCTTTCGCGTGACGGCGAGGTCCTGCGCGCCACGCGCGCCACGCGCGGCGAGCTGCAGACGTATCGCGTTCGCGGCGACGCGGTGATCGGGCTGCGGATCGCTGGCCCGAAGATCGACGAGTACCCAACGCCGATGCCGTCAGCGGCGCTGAAGCGCTTCGATCTTCCGGCGCTCGGTCTCGACCCCAGCGTCCTCGCGCATCGCGCGGTGCCCCCGCGCACCACGCGGCAGCCCCGGCGCACCCTCGAGCGCGTCGCCGATCTGCTCGCGGTCCACGTGACCACGCCGCGGACCGGAGCGTCGTAGTGGCCCAGGCGAAGATGGCGGCGAGTGCGCAGGTGTCCCCGCGGGTGCAAGTGATCGCGCCCGCCCACCTCGGCACCACGGCCGTCGCCGTGCTTCGCGCTCGCGGGATCGACGCTCGCGTCGTCGAGACTCCCGAGCCCAGTGCGATCGGCGATGACGTCGTAGCGTGGGCGCTCGCGAGCCCGCCCACGCCCGCCGCGACGCTCGCCCTCGGAAATACCTGCGCACGCGCCGCGGCCGCGGGCCGTCCGGTGTGCCTGCTCGCCCCCGCAGTGCGCGGCACCGGACGCACGGCGATCGAACGCGCCGCCGCACTCTCGTACCTGCGCGTGCACGGAGCAGCGCTCGGCCATGACGTCGATGCGTGGATCGAGGCCGTCGTGATGCTCGTGAAGCTCGGGCTGCCCTCGGGCCCCATGGCCGCCGTCGTCGCCCCTGCGGGGTCGTGGCTCGAGGCGCAGGCGCTGGTGATGGCCGCCGACGCGGAGACGCTCGGCACCCGGCCTCCGGTGATCGGTGGAGACGAGCCAACCGACGTGGTGCTCTTCGATCCCGCGCTCGGCGCACCGCCAGCGTCGGTGCCCGGCCTCCACATACCGTGTGCGGCACGCAGCGAGCTCGCCGATGATCGCGCGCTGCTCTTTGGTGCGCGTGCTGCGCTCGGCGCGATCACGGTGCTCGGTCGCGCCGCCGAGCGCATCGCGGTCGGGCTCGGTCCCGCCCCCGCCGAGGCGTCGGCGGAGCTCGCGATCGACGCGGAGCAGCTGCAGCGGCAGCTGGGCAAGCTCGGCGGTGGGCGCGTCGGCGACCACGAGACCAAGGTGCTCCTGAAGGCGTATGGAGTGCCGATCACGCGACAAGCCGTCGCGACGACGCCGTCCGCAGCGGTGAAGCTCGCGCGCCGGGTCGTCTATCCCGTCGAGCTCAAGCCCTGGGGCAACGATCTGCCGACCGAGCCCGCAGGGTGTCCCGTCGAGAAGGGCGTGTCGAGCGATGCGCTGGTGCGCCACGGCTTCACCGCGGTACTGACCGCAGCGGGCAAGCCCCCGAGCGCCGAGGCGTCCGCCGTGATCGTGCGCGAGACACCGCCCGCGGGTCGCGAGGTGATGGTGTCTCTCATCGAGTTGCCCTCGCTCGGCTGGACCGTGGTGCTCGATGCGCCTGGTGGTGCGCTCGCCGCTGCCCCTGCCCCGCTGCGCCTGATCGACGCGCAGAGGCTCGCAGCGCAGGTCGTGTCATCGCGTGCCGGCGACGCGGAGCCCGATCGGATCGGGCTCGCCAATCTGCTTCGCCGCGCCTCGCACCTCGCGGTGGACGTGACGCGGCTCGCCCGGCTCGAGCTACCGCGCGTCGTCATCGGTGGACGCGGCGCCCGGACGCTCGTCATCGATGCGTTCGCCGAGCTTCGCTAGCGCGCCGCCCATCGGAGTCGGCTTCGCATCGGCGGTCGTGGACGCCGCCTTCACGTCCTTCGCCCGAGCATCGGCGGTCGAGCTGGCGACAATGAGCGCCGCCGTCACGACGGCGCCATACATCGCGTATCTGAGATGTTGCAACATGTCGGTCTCCTGCCCTGTCGACGAGCACGGCAAGTGCCAGCGCGGCACGCTGGTCGCACGCCCGTTCGCACGGACTGGCACCAGCGCACGGTGCGCCGCGAGCACGACGTCCCGCCGGCGCTACAGCTGCGCGAGCCCGCGGGCGAGCTCGATCAGCTGCGGCCCCGTATTGAGGCTCGGGTCGACAAGCACGCGCTCGAGCAGCTGTGCGAGCAGCCGCCCGACGACGGGGCCGGGCGCGAGCGCGAGCGCGTCCATCAGCTCCTTGCCGGTCACCGCGAGCTCTTTGGCCACGAGGGGCTCGCGGTCGCGCAGGATGCGCTCGCCCTCCGCGATCACCGTGGTGTTGTCGGGCGCGTGCGCGCGCCACAGCGCGACGGCCCCGGCAGCGTGATCGCGCCCGATCAGCGAGAACATCTTACGCAGCTCTGCGGGCGCGAGGTCCCGCACCTCGACGGCGCGCGCGATGCTCGCGATGTGCGCCGCACTGCTCGCTTCCTGGTTGGAGAACTTGAGCGCGCGCAGCTCGGCGTCGATGCGTTCGGAGGCCTCGAGATCGCGGCGGCGCGGATCGGTGTCCGGATCGCCGAGCTCCACGAGCAGCGCCGCGAGCCGCGCGGCCGGCGGCGCGGCGTCGATGCGCGCGAGCCAGCGCGTGATCACGGCTGCGCGACCGCCGCGTGCAGCCCCCCAGCGTTCGAACGCCGCATCCAGCGACGGCAGGATGAGGGCGAGGATGCCGGAGCGCTCGGCGATCGCGAGCCCGCGCGATGGCTCGCGTGCGCGCAACAGCTTGTCGAGCTCGTCGGAGACGCGCTCCTTGCTGACCCTGGCGAGCGAGGGCAGCGCCGGCGGAATGCCGCGCTCGGTGTCGGGATCGAGCGCGAATTCCAGTACCGCGGCGAACCGCACCGCGCGCATCACGCGCAGCCCGTCTTCGGTGAACCGCGCGACTGCATCGGCGTAGACGTCACCCGTGGGGCCGACCGCGCGCATCACGCGCTGCTCCAGATCGACGAGGCCGGCGTACGGGTCGATGATCTGGTCGCTCGCCGGATCGTAGGCCATCGCGTTCACGCGGAAGTCGCGCCGCGCGAGATCCTCGACGAGCGGGACCCCGAACGTGACGTGGTCGGGACGCCGCGCGTCGGTATACGCGCCCTCGCCGCGGAACGTGGTCACCTCGACGTGCGAGTCCACGCCGCGCCCCGTCACGACGGTCACCGTGCCATGCTGGAGCCCGGTCGGGATGGTCTTCTTGAACAGGCCGAGTACCTGCTCGGGGCGCGCACTTGTCGCGACGTCCCAGTCGCCCGGATCGCGGCCGAGCAGCGCGTCGCGCACGGCGCCACCGACGGTAACCGCCTGATGTCCTGCGCGCGCGAGTGTGGCGCAGACCTCGCGTACGTTCTCCGGCACCGCGGCGGCTAACCGGCGGCGGGCTGCGAGCGGATCGGTCATCGCTACTCCGTCGCCGCAGCGCCGCGCAGCCGGTTGAAGATGTCGAGCGCGCGCCCGCGCAGCTTCTGTGCCTCGGCCGTGCTACCCGCGCGCTCCTTGATCGCAGCGAGCCCCTGGAATGCGCGCGCGAGCTCGACCTCGTGCTTCACCGCGCCAAGGATGTCGATCGCGCGGCGGAAGTCTTCCTCGGCCTTTTGCACCTGTCCGAGCCCCGCCGCAACCTCCGCTTTCACCCGGTAGCCGCAGCCGATGTGCACGCGCGAGCCGACGGCCTCGCTGACCGCGACCGCGGCGTGGGCCTCGACGTCCGCAGCCTCGAGGTTGTGCAGCCGCAGCTGCACCGCGGCGAGCCGCTGATGCGTGACCGCGAGCGCGACGCGATCGCCGAGCGTGGACGCGAGCTGTTTGGCCTGCTGCAGATCGACGACGGCTTCCGCGCCGCGCCCCATCGCCGCCTTGACCTCACCCGCACGTGACAGCACGTCCGCGAGCGCGTGCTTGTCGCCGATCTCCTGCGCCATCGTCCGCGCTTCGCCGAGCATGTCGAGCGCGAGCTCGTGGTTGCCGTCCTCGGCGTGCACGCCGCCGAGATCGCATAGCGACTGCACGACGCCCACGAGGTCGCCGATGTCGCGCCGCAGGTCGAGGGCCTCGCGGAACTGGGTGATCGCCGCCTTGAAGTTACCGGTGTCGTGATGAACGCGTCCGATGTTCGCGAGCGACAGCGCGATCGAGCGCCGATCGCCGAGCGCGCGGCGGATCGTCAGCGCCTGCCGATGGAAGTCGAGCGCCTGACCGAACGCCCCGCGCAACCAGTTCACGCGCCCCATGTCGTCGAGCGTCGAGGCGATGCCGCGATCGTCGCGCGAGCGCTCGAACAGCTCGTGGGCGCGGCGCAGGTGCTCCATCGCGATGTCGTAGTTGCCGAGGCGGCGGTGGCCGCGCGCGACGCGGCTGTAGGCCGCACCGGCCTTCGCGAGGTTGTCGAATCGCCACGCGAGATGGAGCATGTCCACGAAGCACTGCTGCGCCTCGTCGGTGCGCCCCGTCTGCTCGAGCACGTCGCCGAGGTTATGCAGCCCATCGAGGCGCGCCGGCGCGTCGTCTTCGCCAAGACCCTTGAGCCCCTTCTCGTAGAGGACCCGCGCTTCGTCGGGGGCGTACCGCGCGCGTGCGCGATCACCGCCCTGTAGATAGCAGCGCGCCGCACGCCGGGCATCCCCGCCGCGCTCGTACAGGCCGGCGAGAAACTCGAGTTGTTCGTCGGAGCGAAGCACCGTCTTGGCCTCGAGCCACTGTGCGGCCGCGAGGTAATAGCGCGCGAGGCGCCCCGGCTCCGTCGAGCGCACGATCAGCTCGCGCTCGAGGTTGTGCTTGAACACGATCTCGGTCTCGCCCGGGATGCTCGAGTCCTCGGAGTCGAGCGTTAGCAGGTAGTCCTGATCACCGAGCCCCGCGATCAGGTCCGAGATCCGGCGGCGGACGTCCTCGCCGTTGCCCCACTCGAGATCGAGCGCGGAGGGCGGATCTTTGGGCATCGGTCGCTCGAGCCGGGTCAGCGCGATCACCGCCGATACCCAGAACACGTTGCCGAACACCGCCGCCTTCTCGAGTAGGTCGCGCTCTTCATTCTCGAGCGCCGCGATGCGCGCCTCGATCGCTTCTTCGATCGTGATCGGCAGCTCGGTCTCGGCTGCCTTGTCGGGGTCGAGGCGCCAGGTCGGGCCCGACGCATCGATCGTCCCGTTATCAAGGAACAGCCGCACGAGCTGCTCGAGGAACGCCGGGTTGCCGCCGGTCATCTCGATGGCGGCCTGGGCCGTGTCGTCGGGCACCGCCGCGACGCGCGTCAGGAGATTGCGAAACATCTGCTCGGCGTCGTCGGGCTCGAGGTTGCGCAGATCGATGCGTTCGTGATCGATCGTGCCCTCGCCCCACCCGGCCGTGTGCACGAGCATCTCGGGACGCGCCGCGGTGATGATCACCACGCTCGAGCCACCGAGCCCGCCGGCGAGCTCCTTGATCAGCGCGAGCGTCTCGGGGTCGGCCCACTGCATGTCATCGAAGACGAGCACCATCGGCGACACCGCTGCGTCGAGCTCGACGAACCGCCGCAGCGCGGTGCGCGCGATCTCCTGCAGCAGCTTCGGGCTCTCCGTGAACGCCCGCAGGAACGGCGTTGGCGGAAACTCGAGCCCGACATAGCCGCCGATCAGATGCAGCATTTCGGCGACCTGGTCGGAGCCCATCACCGTCTTGATCTCGTGCGCGAACCGCAACTTCGAGACCTCGTCGGCCGAGCTAGGATTTGGCGTCAGCTCGAACCGGGCGCGCAGCAAGGATGCCAGGGCTGCGTACCGCACGGGCTGCCCGGCGGCGGTGCGCTCCGCGGCACCATTGAACACGCGCGCCTCGCGACGCGAGGTCTGCAGCGCGGCGATCAGCTCTTTGATGAGGCGCGACTTGCCGGTACCCTGATTGCCGACGAGCGTCACCAGCTGCGGTGCCTGGAACTCGATCGCGCGCCCCACCACCTCTACGAGCGTCGCAAGTTGTGACGCGCGTCCCACCAGCGGGCTGCGGACCGCGCGCGGCTGCTCCACCTCTATGTCGATCCGCAACGCGCGATGACGATCAGGGATCGGCGGTGGAGTCACCGTTCTCGATCCCATGACCGGCGTCGCTATGGGGGGCCGGCCCGGAGGACGGGACGCTCCTGTTGACACTGCACGCGAGGTTACCCAACCACGCTGATCCGTCGCAAGCATGGCGGTCGGCTGTAAAACAGAGGTACAGTCATTCTTGGGATGGGAACCTACCGGTCATCGGCCGTGTGGCCGACCGCGCTTGCCGTACTGCTGCTCGCGGGCTGCCCCACCGTGGACCTCGGAGACACTCCGTCGGACATCGGGCTCTGCAACCCGGGCGGTGGCATCGACTACTTCACCGACGTCATCTGGCCGGAGTTCATCCGACCGACGAACGCCGCCGACGGCTGCACGAAAGCGGGGGGCTGCCACAACGAAGCGGGCGGCAACGGCCTGTCCTTTCGCACCCTGCCGGTCGATAACGCCTTCAACTACCGGCAAGCCCAGCTGTTCCTCAACTGTGGCCAACCGATGGCGAGCGAGCTGCTGACGCGGCCGCTCCAGGGCATCGACGCACACGGTGGCATGGACATCTACAACCCCGGCGACCCGCAGGTGCAGCTCTTTCTCGATTGGTTCATGTGAGCATTCGTCGTCTCCTTCTTGTCGTCGCCTTCGTGCTCGCGCCCACCGTGGCGTTCGCGGAGTCCTACGTTCGTGTCATCGCGCAGAAGACGCCGGTCCACTCGGGCCCGGGAGGTAGCTACCGCGAGGTCGCTGTCGCCGAGCGCGGTCAGGTGTTCCAGGTGCTCGAGCGTGGCTCGCGCGACTTCTGGTTCAAGGTCGAGCTCGAGGATGGCACTAGCGGCTGGATCCTCGGTGATGTCGTCTTCCCGTTCGACGTTGGGCCCGACGAAGCGGGCGTCTTCACGCGCATGGGCCGCGCGATCAAGCGCGCGATCCTCGGTCCGTCGCCGGTAAGCTACGCGAACATCGGCCTGTCGTTCTCCGCGGGCATCCTCGACGAGGAGGGGGTGTTCATGTTTCGCCCTTCGTGGCTCATCGATCCCCACTGGGCGCTCGAGGGCTTTGCCGGACTGTCGCCGCGTTCCGAGAAAGACCTCTTCATGGGCGGCTTGGCGTTCGTCCTGCGCCTCGCACCGGGCGCCGTGATCGGCCCCTACGCCTCGGTCGGCCTCGGCGCCGCCTACATCCGCCCGAAGGCCGATAACTTCATCGATAAGGAAGAGACGCTCATGGCCCTCGGTGCCGGTGGCGGCCTCGAGATCACGTTCAAGAAGCAGATCACGCTGCGCCTCGATGCGCGCAACTGGTCGCTGTTCGATCAAAACAAGGCCAGCAACGCCCAGGAATACTCGGGCGGCCTGGCGATCTTCTTCTGAGGAGACCCCATGAAGCGCTCTGCCCTGCTGCTCGTTCTGCTCGCCTGTGTCGGCGCTTGCGGACGCAATGCCGTGCGAGCCTCCGAGAAGGAGTTCCTCGCAGACCAAGTCATGGTCTTCGACGACGACCCGCATCAAGCGTCGACCAACGACCACGTACGTTCGAACCGCGAAGGCGCCTCTGGCGGCCAGGGCGCGGGCGGCGGAGGATGCGGGTGCAACTGAGCGGAAGGTTCCTAGCGGTTGCGCTGCTGCTCGCGTCGGGCACGGCCGCGGCCGACGACCGCGCGGAGGTCTCGACCGCCGTGTTCGCGGAGAAGCGCGAAGGCGGTAAGGGTGGGCTCATCGTCCTGCACCCGCAGGCCGACTTCGGTGTCGATCTCGGCCGGTTCGTCTCGATGGACGTTGCGTATGCCGCGGACGCCGTCTCTGGCGCTACCGCGAGCATCTACCAGGTCGATGCCGTGTCTGCGGCCACCGAGTTCTCGGACTTCCGCAACGAGGGCTCGTTTGCGCTCGGTTTCAAGGGCAAGCGGTCGCGCATCACATTCGCCGGCACCGTCGGCACCGAGCGCGACTATCTCTCGCGGCAGGTCGGCGGCTCCGCTTCGATCGACCTGCCGGGTCGCAACACGACCATCGCCCTCGCCTACCGTCACAGCTGGGACGAGGTCTGCAACAAGGACAACGGCATGGCCCTACCGATCGAGGCCAAGGCCTTGCTCGGTAGCGATCCGTGCAACAAGAAGGCTGGTCTGTTCGGCGAAGACGCGGCCGGCATGACCAAGTGGGAGTCGCTGTCGATCGACACGGCGCAGTTCACGCTGACGCAGAACCTGTCACCGACGATGAATGCTCAGTTCGCGGTCTACGGGCAGGTGCTCAACGGGTTCCAGTCGAATCCGTATCGCCGCGTGCGCATCGGGCCGAACGCTCCACAGGAGCACATTCCCGACATCCGCGCCCGGTGGAGCGCCTCGGCGCGCTTCAATCGCTACCTGCCGAAGCTCAAGAGCGCGGTCCACTTCGACGCGCGGTTCTACGATGACACGTGGGGTGTGATCGGCGGCAACATCGAGCTCGCGTACTCGCAATACGTCGGCAAGCCGCTGCTCCTGCGGTTCTACGCGCGCGCGTACCAGCAGACCGCGGCGACGTTCTTCAAGGACGCGTTCTATTACGAGACCGAGTCCACCGCCGGCGAATACTTCACGGGCGACCGCGAGCTGTCGCCCGTCCGCAACGTGTTGACGGGCGCGAAGCTGAACCTCATCACCGCCGGCGAAGAGAAGCCGGTGTGGGGCATGTTCGACAAGCTGCAGTTCACACTGCGCGGCGAGCTGATGTTGATCGACAATATCGCGGCCGACAGCCTCGAGAACAACAGCGGCGGTATCGACACCCAGTTCATCTACGGCAACAGCCTCATCGACGCCGTGACGCTGCAGCTCGGTCTCCTCGGAAACTACTGAAGATCGAGGCCCCGGCGGGAGTGTTATGCTCCGCGCATGTACAGGTATGGGGACGGAACACCCTTTCCTCTTGACGAGAACTTCATCGAGACTCTGACTGCAGCCGTCGAGACCTGTACGAACGCGTTCCTCCCGCTCGCGGAGCTCGAGGCCCGCAAGCAAAGGGCGAAGGACGCACGCCGCGAGGTCGACATGGAGATCGCGCGCCTCGGCGACCTCGAGAAGGCGCTCACGGGTTCGCTGTCGGCGTTCCTCGGCCCCAGCGCCGACAAGAAGCCCACGGCGACCGGCCAGGTCGCCGCCAAGCTGGGCACGTCGATCAAGCAGGCGGTCGCCGAGGCCAAGAAGCAGCTCGGGATGCGCGTCGCCGCCGCCGAGGCTCAAGCGTCGCCGAGGACGTCTGCCGATGCGGTCGTGCGCGCGCTCGACGACTTCTTCGCCCACCATCAGCTCCCCACGACCCACTGGATCATGTCCTGGGATGTCCGCGGCAACGAGCCTCAGGCCGACGCGATCGCGACGTGCGGCAAGCTCCAGGCGGCGTTCTCCCTCGCGCTCGATCAGTTCCGCGGCCCGATCCGCGTCGATCAACTCGCCGACGGCGTGATCGTCCACATGATGAGGAAGGGCATGTTCGGCAAGGCCAAGCCCGCGCCGATCGATCTCGGCAAACACGTCGTCGTCTCGTTCGAGCGGAGCGGCAGCGAGATCGTGGTCACGCTCAAGGAGAACGCGAACAAGGCATCCGCCGGGCTCAGGTTCGCCGTACACGCCAACGGAGCCACGTGGATCGCGATCACGACGGCGGGCGACGCCGAGGGTGAGCCCAACGATCTCGACAGCGACGATGTGGCGCCCGTGCGCAATCTCGCGGACCGCGCGTACGCGACCTTGAAAGGCCTCCTCGCAAAGCGTCGCCTCGTGGACCTCATGTTCGAAGGGCGCCCGATCGCGGATCTCGAGGACCCGCGCGCGGTGCCGCTCGAGCTACTGGCACAGCTCAAGCCCCTCGCCCGCTCGCTGCGCGAGAAGAGCCGCGTCTCGGGCGAGCTCGTGCTCAAGCGCGACATCGGTGACGGCCGCCGTGAGGAGCTGTTCGTGCCGCGCGCGACGCTGGCGCAAAACTTCGCGCGCTTGCCCTACGAGTACCGGCGGCCGTTCGAGGAGATGGGCATCACCGCCGAGGAGACGCAGCCGTCGATCCAGCTGCCCATGCGTCCGCCCGCGCCGCCGCGCGCATCGCCGCTTCAGACCACACTCGTCGAGCTCGAGGCCGACGATGCCATCTCGACGGCCGTCACGCCCAAAAAGTAGGCCCTGATCCCCAAGGAGATCCTGGCGCCCCGCCTAGCGGCTTCAACAGCTCGCCACCGCGGCGCGGCGGTGCTGTGTGCGCAGGGCTGGCGGGTGCTGTTCCACGCCTAGCTTGCGATCGGCGACCGCGTGAAGAATGTCGACCCCTCGGCGCCGTTTGGCGACAGCCTCGCATTGCGGCCGCAGCGCTTAGCCTGCCAGCTGCACGATGCCGTCGACGACGTGCTCGAGCATCACGCGCTCGCCGAGCTCGCGACCGAGGGCTTTCATCTGCGGGCCCGTCCACGGAGTGCCACCGGCACCGAATGCATCCGGCTGCGCGACGAGCGTGATGTCGCCCTTGAGCGCGCGATCGACGGTGGCGAGCCGCTGCGTCGCGACGGCGAGCGCTGCCGGCGAATACGCGCGCGCTTGCGCGGCGATCTTGTCGACGACGAACGGCGGCACGCCGAGCAGAGGCGCCCATTGCGGCCTTGGCGTCCCGTTCGCGCGCAGCGTGTGGACGAGCGAGAGCTGCCGGATGTGGCGGGCGAGCATGACGATCACGCCGACGGCGCTCTCCCGCTGATCACACAGCGACGCCACGGCGGCGAGCGCGCGTCCGCGATCCGCGGCGCCGATCGCATCGGTCAGCTCGAACACCGAGCGCTCGCGCGTATCGGCGATCAGATCGTCGACATCATCCGCAGTGATGGCGCGGTCGCCGGCGAACAGCGCGAGCTGGCCGAGCGCGAGCGCGAGGCGCGAGAGGTCATTGCCGACGGCGTCGACGAGCCGCGTGATCGCGGCGCCGTCGATCTTCACGCCTTGCGCCTGCGCCTCGGCGCGCACCCACGGCGCGACCTGCCGCGGCGCCTCGAGCACGTGGAGGAAGCCCTTCTTCGACAGCTGCGCGAACAGCTTCAGTCGCTTGTCGAGCTTGCTGGTCACCGCGACGATCACGGTGCTCGGGTTCGGCTTCGCGACGTAGCTAAGGAGCGTCTCGCCCTCGTCCGCCGGTAGCGTCGCGAGGTCGCGTACGTAGACCATGCGGCGCGCGGCCATCATCGGCAGCGTCTGCGCGAGGGCCACGATGCGCGATGCATTCGGCTTGCCTTCGACGACGTCGTAGTTGAAGCCACGCGCGGCGGGCGGGACCGTCGCATCACGCAGCGCGCCGACAACGCGCTCGAGGAGGATCGGGTGCTCGGAATGCAGTACGTAGATCGGATCGAGGCGCCCTGCTTTGATCTCGGCGAGCAACTCCTCCACGGGCCGAAGCTAGCACGGCCGGTGCTATCGTTCGTCCAATGGCCGCTGTTGTCGTCACTGCTGATCGGGCGCTCACCGGGGACTCCACGCGCGGCGCCACGGCCGTGCTCGCCGTCGACGGGGCGATCGTCCTCGTCGGGGATCCGCAGGTAGTCCTCGCAGATCCGCGCGCCGCCGGCGCGACGCGCATCGACTGGGGCCGGCGCGCGATGGTCCCCGGCACGGTCAACACCCACAACCACTCGTTCCAGTCGCTCTTGCGAGGTATCGGCGACGATCTGCCGTTCCTCGAGTGGCGCGAGAAGGCGCTCTACCGGTACTCGCCGCGCCTGTCCGCCGAGGACATGGCGACCGCCGCCTTGTTCGCCTTCGGCGAGATGCTGCTCCACGGCGTCACCACCGTCTGCGACTTCTACTACCTCAACGCGCAAGGCAACGACCACGCGAGCGCGACCATCGAGGCCGCGCGCCGGCTCGGCATGCGCATCGTCCTCGCGCGCTGCTTCTACGACTGGGATGGCGCCCCCGCGGCGTATCGCGAGAGTGTTCCGCAGGCCGTCGCCAACTTCGAGGCCCTCGCCCGCCGCTACCAGGACCGCGAGCGCTTCCTGACCTCGGTGCAGCCCGCGCCGCACAGCCAGCACGGCGCGACGCCCGCGATGATCGAGGCAGGCGCTGGGTGCGCGGCGGACGCAGGCGTGCCCTGGCACATCCACCTCGCCGAGGAGCAGTATCAGGTCCAGCAGTCGCTCGAGCGGTTCGGGCAGCGCCCGCTGCACGCTGTCGCCGCGCTGTCCGTGGATTTCTCGCAGATGATCGCGGTGCACGGGTGCTGGTTCGACGAGAGCGAGCGGCACCTGCTCGCCGAGCGGGGCGGTTCGCTCGCGTACTGCCCCGGCTCCAACATGTTCCTCGGCGACGGCGTCACCGACCTCGTGGACCTCGTCCAGCGCGGCGTGAAGGTCGGCCTCGGCACCGACGGCGGTTGCTCCAACAACCGGGTCAGCGTGTTCGACGAGATGCGCACCGCGGCGCTGCTCCAGAAGGTCCACCGCATCGATGGCCAGGCGATCGACGCCGAGACCTGCTTCCGCCTCGGCACCTCGACGGCCGGCGAGACCTTGCGCTTGCCGATCGGCAAGATCGCTCCCGGCTACCGCTGCGACCTGGTCGCGCTCGACCTCGACGACCCGTCCTTGTGGCCGATCCAGGCCCTCGAAAAGAACGTGGTCTACGCCCTCTCACCTCGCGCGATCACCGACGTCGTGGTAGATGGTCGAGAAGTCGTCGCGAACCGCCGACTTAGCCATGTCCCCCTCGACGAGATCCAAGCCCGCGTCGGACAGCTCACCGCCGACTGGCGACGCTCCTGAGGGTGTCGCTGGGCGGACGGGAACCGTGGAAGTCGAGCTGTTCGTGTCCCGGGCGCGCACCGCAGGGTGGGCAGCGTTCGGGGTCCTGTTCGGCGCCCTGCTTGCCTGGAAGCTCGGCACCGTCGCCATGTGGGTCGGGATCGTCTTGATGACCGTCGGCGGTTTCCGGATCTGGGAAGTCGTCCAGAGCTTCATTCATCCGCCCGGGACGATCATCGTGACCGATAGCCAGGTCACGCTGCCGCGCGGTCTGTCGCTCGGCAAGCCGCTCGAGGTTGCGCCCTCCGACGTCACCGCCGTCTACTTCTTGCGTCGCTCGGTCCCGTGGAATCGGTCGGCGCCGGTGCTCGTGGTCGAGCTCGGCGCACAGGCGATCGCGTATCCGCGCGATTGGTTCGCGTCCGAGGCCGACCAGCGCCACGTGGTGCACGCGCTGATGCGCGGCATCGCCGAGGAGCCGACGAAGGCGTCGAGCAACGTTCCGCGGATCGATGGCGACGCCACGCTGCACATGATCGCGGGCCTTGTGATCCTGATCGCCGGCGTCGTCGGTGCGCTCGCGACGCGCGGCAGCAACGTCTTCCCGCTGTTCGTGGTGCCGATCGTCGCGGGGACGATCGTCGCGTGGCGCGGATTCTCGCGTTGGTAGCGCGCACGCTGCTCGCGGCCCTCCTGCTCGCCGGCAGTGCGGCAGCCGAGGTCGTGGACCTGCCCAACACCCGTGCCACGGTGACGCTCGACACCACGTGGATGCCGGTGGCGGCGCCGGGCCTGGTCGCGGCGTACAAGACGCAGAGCGGCCACCTGCTCGCGATCACGCGCGCCCAGGTAGCCAATGCCGACGCGTGGCGCGACAAGACGCGCGACGCGTACGTCGAGCAGATCGAGCGCGGCCTCATCGCAGGGAGCGAGAAGCGCGTCGCACGCAAGCTCCACGTGCTGCACGGCGTGCCTACACTGGACGTCGAGCTGCGCACCAGGGACGGCGCCACCGCGCTGATCCGGCTCCTGCTATTCAGGACCTACGCGCTCTCGCTCGCGATCGAGATTCCGCGCCGCGCCGATGTGAAGGTCGCGCGCGCTGCACTCGCCTCGTTCACTCCGCCGCCTCCCGAGTGATCACATCCCAGGCCTCGAGGTGACTCGAGCCGGGAAGCATGCCGCGATCGGGGCCGCCGGTGCACGAGGTGACGAACGCGCGGGTCCCGGCGATCGCCGGCTCGATGTACTTGCGGCCCCCGCCGTCGAGCGCACCGCGATCGCGGATCTCACCCGACGTTGCGTCGACGAGGTACATCCGACCGTCGTTGTTCTCGCCCGGATCGACGAGCACGACCTGCGGCGCGAAGCCTGGCACGTCGACGAGGGCGGCCCGGCCGGTGTGCTCGCGGAAGCGCTCCACGGCCTCGGCGGAGTCGCGGGCCGGTGCGCTCCAGCGTTCACGCAGGCGCGGGCCATCCTCGGTATCGATCACGTCGAACGCGACGATGCCGGCCGCGTTCGTCTTGTCGAAGTAGAACGTGGGGATGATCGCGACCGGCATGCCGTCGATCGTCGTCATCGCCGGCTCGGTCGCCATCGTGCCCGCCCAGTTGGCCGTGCACATGCCGCCGTTGCTACCGCAGAACTCGCGCAGCACGAACCGGTGGTGCAGCGTGCCCATGTGCCCCGCGTCGAACAGGTAGACGGCGCCGTCCTTCGCCGGCAGGATGCCGACCTCGGCTCCTGCTGCCGTGGTGACCACGGCGGGTGAGCCGGCGCCGAGATCGAGGTCGAGCTTGGCGTAGCACTCGAGGAACGTGAGCCCCTCGCAGCGTCCATTCGGCGGCGACAGCGGTGCATCACCGGGCGCGAGACGGGGAATAAAGAGGTTCGCGCAGGACGCCACGCATGCCTCCGCCGGCGCGATCGGATCGAACGCGTCACAGGCCGCCGAGCAGCCGGCGTCGACGGAGAGCCCGCGCCCCGTGCGGATGATCGTGTTCGCGAGCTGATCGTGCGTGAGGTCGAGGAGCCCGTTGCCCGTCGGCACCCACAACTCGTAGTCATCGCCGCGCGGCACCAGCGTCGGTCCGCTCGGGCCCCACACGCCACCGCCGCACAACATGTCGTCGGAGCCGGAGTCGCCAGGGGGGCCACAATCAGCCTCCGGCGTCGTGAGCAGCGTCGAGGTAATCGCTCCGCTGGCTCCGCTCGCGCGCCATGCATCGAGGCTCAGCTCGAAGACCCAGCCATGCCAGGGCTGGATGTCGCGCAGGTTGCCGAACGAGACGTAGACCACGCCCAGCTCCTCACCCGGCCGGCGCGCATGCACGAGCTGCGAGCGCGAGAAGTTGTTCGCGGGCAAGAACGGTACGGTGCCGCCGCCGTGCGCCGGTTTCTCTGCCGCGAGCGTTACCATCGGGAACATCGTGTCGAGCGCGCCGGTCGTGACATCGAGCACGGCGACGTGATGCGCGCGGCGAGTCTCGTCGCCTTCGGTGTCCTGCCACGCGATGACGAGATGCGCGTCCTCGATCACCACGGGCGTAGCGCCAATCCACGCGCGCTGGCCCGGCGGCGCGGGTAACGTGATCTTCCACGCGAGAGCGCCGTCGTGGTCGTAGGCCGCGACCACGCCCTCGGTGGTGGCGACGATCACGAGGTCACGCGCGAGCACCGGCGACGCGTAGGTGCAGCCGGTGAGCGTGGCGGCGCGAAACACGCGCGCCAGTGCGAGCTCGCCCGGCGGAGGCGTGATGTTGTCGCCACAAGCGGCGACCAACAGAAGTCCAAGGGCGAGGCGCACCATCCGCGGCCATCATACGCGTCCGGCTCCGGCGGCACGGGATCATCGGCTCGGTCAGGCCCGCTGGAGCCGCAGCACGACCTCGACGTGCGCGGTCTGCGGCATCAGATCGATGGGCCACGCGTCGGTGGCACGGTAACCCGCGTCGGCGAGCCGGCCCGCGTCGCGCGCGAGCGTTGCGGGGTCGCACGATACGTAGACGATGGACGGCGGCGCGAGGCGGATGATGTCGTCGATCGCCTCGGCGGCGCCGGCGCGTGGCGGATCGAGGACGATCGCATCGTAGGGGCCAGCGAGCGTGGGCAACACCGACGCGGCAGGGCCTGCGAGATACTCTGTGGCGAGCGGCTTCGCCGGCGCCATCATGTCACTCGCCGTGACCGTCCAGCCGTCCTCGACGAGCCCGCGCGTGAGGTTGCCTGCGCCTGCGTACAGCTCGAGCAAGCGACCGGGCCCCTTCCCCACCGCGGCGCGTGTGCGCGCGATCAGCGCCGCATTACCCGCCGTGCTCGCCTGCGCGAAGTCCCACGGACCGCCCCACAAGCCGGGCTCGACCTCGAGCACCGGCTCGCCGTGACGATCCGTACCCGCGATGACGCCAGCGATCGCCGCCTTACCGACGAGACGCTCGGCGCCGCGCCACGGCTTGCCCACGCCCACCGCGGCGTCGCCACGATGTCCGAGTAACAGCGCGAGCTCGCCGTCGGGCGGCGATGCTGCCGCGACCTGCGCGAGGACGCCGTCGAGGCGCGGGTCGAGCTGCGGACAGTGATCGAGGTGAAGGACCCGGTGCGTGCCTTCCTGATACAGCCCGACCTTGCCGCCGACCACGTGAAACCGTGCACGGCGACGCCAGCCGAGGTCGGGCGCGGGGTTCGCGATCGGATGCACCGTGAGCCCGGGGAGCTTGCGCAGCGCGCCGGCGACGACGGCTTGCTTCGCGGCGAGCTGCTCGCTGCGCAGGAGGTGTTGCCAGGTGCACCCACCGCAGCCGCGTTCGAAGTGAGGACAGGGCGGAGCGACGCGTGCGGGTGACGCCGCGAGCAGCTCGACGACCTCACCGCGTGCGAACGACTTGGTCGCCTGGACCAGCCGCGCGCGCACGCGATCACCGGGCGCGGTGCGGGGCACGAACGTCACGCGTCCCGCCTCGTCGCGGGCGACGCCGTCGCCACCGGCCGCGAGCGAGGTCACCTCGAGCGTCTTGATCTCGAGTGGAGGTCGCGTCACGCGGCGGCGGGTGTCCGTCATCGATACGGTCCGATCGAGGCCGGGATGATCGCGGCGCCACGCTCGACGCCCAGCCGCGTGTCGGCACGGCCATCGCGCACGGCGACCTCGATCGTGCGCGCGGAGCCAATATAGGCGAGCAGCTGGCCGGACGGCACGTCCTCGTAGGTACCCGCGATCGCGAGCGTGTGGCCGGCGATCGTGACACCGAGCTTGGCCTCGCTCGGCGGCAGGTCGGAGATCAAGTTGCCGTAGTGATCGATGTGCACGATGCGACCCTCGCCGCGTTGCCGTTGCCCCCACGGCAGCACACCCACGAGCTTCACGACGTCGCCGGCCTTGGTCACGTCGTCGCCACGTGCCAGCGCCGCGGCGGCGGTCGCGAACACGTCACGCCCGTGAAAGGTTCGGCTCACGCGCTTCGCGCGGAACCAGCTGGCATCGATCGAGCGCGCCTCCGAGTGCGCGTCGGTGACGTGGGCGAACACGCCATTGTCGGGTCCCACGAACCACTGCCCGCTCGCGCGGACGATCACCTCGCGGCGCGTGCCACCGACGCCCGGATCGACGACGACCACGTGAATCGAGCCCTGCGGGAACTCCCACGCCGACGTAGAGACCACCCACGCCGCGTGGGCAATGTCCCCGCGTGGGACGTCGTGGGCGATGTCGAAGATCCGCGCGTCGGGAGCCAGCCGGGCGATCACACCCTTCATCGCGCCGACGTAGCCGTCCCGCGTGCCGAAATCCGTCGTCAACGTGATGATCGGCATCGGTTCAAGGAGTAAGCATACATGCGATGAACAAGGTCTACCCGGACGCGCAGGCTGCCCTGCACGATATCTCGGACAGCACCACGCTCCTGGTCGGCGGCTTCGGCCTCTCCGGCAACCCGGAGAACTGCATCACCGAGCTCGCCCGACGCAAGGTGAAGGGGCTGACCATCGTGTCGAACAATTGCGGCACGACCGACAAGGGCCTCGGGGTCCTGCTCGCGCAGGGTCAGGTCAAGAAGATGGTCTCGAGCTACGTGGGCGAGAACAAGATCTTCGAGCAGCAGTTCTTGTCGGGACAGCTCGAGGTGGAGCTCTGTCCGCAGGGCACGCTCGCCGAGCGCCTGCGCGCGGGCGGCGCTGGCATCGAAGCGTTCTACACGCCGACCGGCTACGGCACCAAGGTCGCCGAGGGCAAGGAGACGCGCGAGATCGGGGGCAAGCGCTGCGTGCTCGAACACGCGATCCGCGGAGACTTCGCGCTCGTCAAAGCGTGGAAGGCCGACCGCTGGGGCAACCTGGTGTTCAGGAAGACCTCGCGCAACTTCAACCCGCTGTGCGCGCAGGCCGGCAAGATCACGATCGTCGAGGTCGAGGAGCTCGTCGAAGTCGGCGAGATCGATCCTGACCAGGTTCACCTGCCATCGATCTACGTGCAGCGGATCTTCCAGGGCACGAACTACGAAAAGCCCATCGAGCAGCGCACCACCAGGAAGCGGAGCTAACGCCATGAAGCGTCTCGATCGTGAACAGATGGCTCGCCGGGTCGCCGCCGAGCTGCGCGACGGCTACTACGTCAACCTCGGCATCGGCATGCCGACCCTGGTTGCCAACTTCGTCCCGCCGGGCATCGACGTGGTGCTCCAGAGCGAGAACGGCATGCTAGGCATCGGCCCGTTCCCCTACGAGGGCGACGAGGATCCGGATCTGATCAACGCCGGCAAGCAGACCGTGACGTCGATCCCCGGCTCGGCCTTCTTCGACAGCGCGCAATCGTTCGCGATGATCCGCGGCGGCCACGTCGACGTCAGCGTCCTCGGCGCGATGGAGGTCTCCGGTCGTGGCGACCTTGCAAACTGGATGATCCCGGGCAAGATGATCAAGGGCATGGGCGGCGCGATGGATCTCGTCGCCGGCAGCCGCCGCGTGATCGTCATGATGGAGCACACGACGAAGGACGGTGCGTCGAAGATCCTGCCCGAGTGCACGCTGCCGCTCACCGGCGTCGCGTGCGTGCACACCATCGTCACGGATCTCGCGGTTATCGACGTCGAAAACGGCAAGCTCGTGCTGCGCGAGCGCGCGCCGGGTGTGTCCGCCGACGACATCGTGAAGGCGACCGCTGCGAAGCTCGAGGTCCCGGCCACCGTCCCGGAGATGGCCGTCTAGCGTGGCCTCGCGCTGATCGTCATTAGCGGGCGTCTGCGCTACTTGCAGACGGGGCGCGGATCGAAGCCGTTGTACCGGCCCGCTGGCTGACAGTCGGCCGGCTCGGGCTTGCTCGCACCGGTCTCTGGCTTCGTCACGGCGGGCTTGGTGGTCGCATTGGCTTGGCCGTCGGCTGCGGCTTCGTCGGATCCGGCGGCGGCGTCATCTTCCTCGGCGTCGTCTCCGCGTTAGTCGTCTTCGGGTTGGTCGTCTCCGGCGTCTCCGTATCCGGCGGGGTCGCGTTGGTCGCCGGAGCGCTGGACATGCCATCGGCGGCACTTCCCGGCGACGGCGGTTCCACGATCTTCTCGACAGGCGGTTCGGGCGCCTTTTCCTGGCTGCCCTTCATGATGATCGGCTCGTGCTCCGCAACATCCTCGTGGCTGCCGCCACCGAGCGTGACCACGAGGAGCGCCACGATTCCGATCGCCGCGAGGCCGAGCCC
>JANRKM010000055.1:0-8377 GCA_033763475.1 Kofleriaceae bacterium | reverse complement strand
CGCGCCGACCCCCGCGAGCGACCCCGCGCGTTGGGGACGGTGGGTCGAGAACGCCTGCCTCGCCTTCGCGTGGAACAGCGGCCAGCAGGTGCGCTACTGGCGCGAGGAGCCGCTCGAGGTCGACGCCATCGTCGACGGCTCTTGGGGAAAACTCGCGATCGAGGTGAAGACCGGCGCGTTCTCGGCTGCCGACCTGCGCGGCCTGCTCGAGTTCACCCGGCGCAACCCGAGCTACCGGCCGCTGGTGCTGTGCGACGCGGGACAGCAGGCGGCGGTGCGCCAGATGGGGGTCGAGGCGTTGGCGTGGGGGGCGTATCTGGCGAACGGCGTGCGAGGTTCCGAGGACGTACGGCAAAGGCAACCCAGGCCACTGATGCCGCTCGCGGGCGAGCGCGGTTGGGTCAGAAAAGGGTAGACCCCACCTGTGGCTGTACGGTCCCTCGCCGGTGGATGGGGAGTGGAGCACGATGACGGACGGCGCACCACGCGCCGAGGCGGCAGCATCCGGTCGAGCCACGCCACCGCTTCGCGCACGCTGCCGACTTCGACATGGCGGGCGCACGGACCTCAAGTCGTCACCGATGATGGACCAAAGTTGCCGAAGCCCTGGCTTGTTCTCCGGATCGCGGAGCTGCAGATCGCGAAGACACCGCGCGCTGTGCGTTCCTTTGCATTCCTGGTCCAATCGACCTGAAGCACCGACCGCGTCGTATTGCGAGAAGCCGGAACCGTCCACAGCGGCCACGTGAAGGCCATGTTGTCACCTCGACCGGCGACGCCCGTCGTAATGATCCTCGTGCCGCGGGGGAAACTCGGCAACAGGGGCAACCCGCGGAACGCAAGCCACTCGAGCGGAGCGTCCACACGAGTTCCGTCGCCGCTCGGGTTGTTCGCCATCAAGGCCCAGTTACGCTCGGAGCTCGGGTCCCATCGAAGGTTGCTCCCCGGCCTCTCCGCGTGCCCCTCGAACAGCGACTTCTTGACCCACTCCTGAGTTATGGAAGCTCGAATGCCCTCCACAGCGCCAAGGAACGTCTGCTGCGCTGCCGTGAAATGGAATGCGGTCGGCTTGGTGTTGCCCTTGCCATCGACCGCGACGTCTGTGCCGTAGGCGGCTGCGTAGACTGCGGCCTCCTCCTTGCCCGAGAGCCAGGCCCCGACGCAGGTCGCGAGGAACCTCTTGAAGTCGTCTGGCGGCGGCTTGAGGTCGGCGACCTCCTGCGGCCCCTGCTTCTTTGTCGCTGCCTTCGTATAGGTGAAGCGCCACGGCGCGGTTCTGTCCTCAGCTGCCTTGGCGTCGTCCGAGATGAACGTCGCGACGTCGGACTCGCTCTCGTCGACTCCGTCGACAAAGGCTCGGAACGAACCGTCATCGGCGAAGCCGAGCTTCGCGCCGGGGAGGACCCTCAGCAGCCCCAGTGCCGCCAGGAAACCGAGCGGGTTGGAGCCATCCACTCCCACGAGCTGGATGCGGCTCAATGCGACACCTCCTTCATCTGCTCCTCTTCACTGGCACGATGATCGGCGAGGCGAAGGATCGCCTCGAGCCAGCACAGTTCCTGCCAACCGTACTTCGCGACCAGTGCCCAGAAACGATCGGGCAGCGGCGAGTCGAGTCGGTGCAGCCCATTGTTCGAGGTCGTCGGGGCGAAGTCGATCGTGCCGAACTTCTTGCTCGCGTGGCCGCGCAGAGACACCTCGACGGGGCTGTTGTCGATGAGGGCAGGCGCGAAGGGCCGACACTCCCCATGGTGGCTGGCGACGAGGTGGAGCACGAGGTCGAGGTCCGGCTCCTTCTCGGCATCAATCTTCTGCAAGTGAGCCTTCAGCCCATCCAGTTGCCCTTGCAGCATCGCGACCGACTGAACGGCGTGGAGGTACCCGCCACCGGGATAGCCGCTTCGCAGCCTCGCGATACGCCGCTGTTCTCGTGCCCCGGGCGACATCGCCGACTTTGCCCAAGGCGTTTCGTCCTTGAAGAGCTCGATCTCGCTCCCCCCTCGGAGCATGAGCTGGAAGCGCCGGTCGGCCTTCCCGATGTCATGAAGCCACGCGGCAAGTGCGATGTGTTCGGAAAGCCACGCTCCGAGGCCACAGCGTGTCGCATACTCCCGCGCGAAGTTCTCGACGTCGGCGCTGTGCTCGGAGAGCTCGACAGCGCGACCCGCGCAAAACGAGTCGTCACCGTCGGTGGTCAGTTCCACGCCGTCTTCGAGCGACTCTTCGGGCTGAAGCACTCGCCGAAGATCGGCGATGGGCACGCGCCTCCCCTCGAGCACGGTCCACGGCGAATCGCCCGGCACGACGAACGAGCCGCGTCCCTTGGCGAGACGCTCGGCCCACAATCGCTTCCACACCGGCCAGTCTTCATTTGACGCGAGACGACCGAGCGCGGCCTTGGCTTCATCCGGCTCGTCGAGCGGCAGTGACAGCCCGAGGTTCTCGACGACGAGGGGATGTAGCCGCAGCACGGGGCGGGCGCGCGCGAACAATCCAGCCTGTTCCGCGCGGTCGCTGACCGACTCGGTCGACGTGGCGTCGAAGCAATCACTGCGGATACCGCCGTAGCTCGCTGGCACCACGATGGTGTGACCTGGCTTCAAGGTCTTTGCGTCGACGATCTCACTCTCGTCGCCCCTCCAGCGGAGCGCGTGTCGTCCGGCTTCCTTCGACTCCTCATCGTCGTCGGGCATCGCGCCCTCTGTATCGCCCAGGTCGCAAGCAGGCTGGTTCGTGAGCCACGCCCGCACCGTTGCGAATGGCAGCGACATGGCTTCGAGGCTCGAAGGGCGCACCGCCGCCACAATGGCCGTTGCAGCCTCGACAGCTCCACGCTGAAGCACTTCTTCCGTGAGGTCGACACGCCAAACGACCTGCACATCCGGTGGCCCCGCGCTCGGCCCGTGCAGCCAGAGGCTCACATCGGGGAGTTGGCTTGGCGCGGGTGACGTCTGCGCCCAGAGGTCGAGGTACGCTGGGAGCATCGTCGGCGCGTTGGCCTTTGGCGCGAGCAGCTTGGTCAGGTCATCGCCCGTCGGGACCTCGAGGGCCAGAACGCCGAAATCTACCTGAGCTCTCCTGGCAATGTGCGCGTCGGCCTGCGCCTTCGCCTGCCCCCGGAGAGTCTTGGCTTCGTTTTTGAGCTTTTTCAGCTCGTCCTTCAGCTTCTTTGGACGCTCTTTCTCCTCCTGCTTGAACCACTTGATGGTTTCGGCGATGGCTGTTCCATAGACCGGGTCGTCTTTCGCGGACTTGTCGTGGACGATCACGCCTTCCGAGTTCCCGTACTTGCCAAGTCGATCGACGCGCCCGAAGCGCTGCCGCAGACTGTCGAGGCTCGCCGCCTCCGTGACCAGCGCATCGAAGTCGAAGTCTGCGCCGGCCTCGACGCACTGGGTGCCGACGATGACGCGCTTCGGGCTGTCCTCGCTTCGTTCGCGGCCCGTCTGAACGACGGGCCGCAGCTCGCGCAGCACGTCGTCGCGATCGAGCGGGCGCATGCGCCCCGTGAGCAGAGTGACCGTCGCGTCCTCGCCCAGCATCTCGGTGAGCTGCCCCGCGATCACGCCCGCGCTCGCCACTCGGTTGACGATCACGGCGATCGTCCGATGCCGTTCGAGCAGGTCCTTCGCCTGGTCGATACACGCCCTCTCCAGCGCGATTCGGTCCTCAACCTCGACGAGACGAGCGGGCTTCCACGCGTGCAGCCGCGGTCCGAGCGGTGAGTTGGTCGTCTTCTCTTCATCGAGCAGCGCGAAAGGGGGCGTGTCGCTAGCGCCGGGCGTGGCGGACAGGAACGCGTGCGAGAAGCGTGCTTTCAGGTTGCTGTCCGAGAACCGTGTGCGCAGGCGCGCGAGCTGATCGAGCGTCTGTCGGAATGGCTCCGAGAGGTGCACCTCATCGAGGAGGAGCAGCGTGTCATTGGCGAGCAGGCCTGCGTGGACCGGCGTCATGCCCTGGCTCACGCCGTAGCCTTGCATGAGCATCCGCGAGCCGACCTGATCGACGGTCGAGGCGATGACGAGCGGCTGATCGGGCGTGCGCGCCCAGCCGTCGTCCTTGGGTATACCTCCGCGCAGCGTGAAGACGCCGAGCGGCTCTTCGCCGGTGCGGGTCAGCAAGCGAAGGAGCTCGGCGACCTTGACGACAACACTGTCCCTGCTCGTCATCAACGCCCCCAAGAGCTTGCGACCGCGCTCGGCGACCTGATCCACGACGATGCGGCGATCCACGACCATCGCGATGCGCCGTGGGCACCATCGCTGATCGTCGTTGCTTCCCGCGTCCAGCGCGAGTGCGAACAAGGCGACGTCGATACACGTCGTCTTGCCCGCGCCGGTCGGCAGGTCGAGCACGCGCGGCCACGCCCTGTCGGCAACGATCTGCTCGAGCAGACGCTGTTGCCACTCGAAGGGCACTCTGCCGCCGTGAACGGCCGCGTGGAACGCGCCGAAATCAGAGGTGGAGAGGGTCATCGGTCCTCCACGGGGAGGCAGAGTCCGAGGCCGAAATAGCGACCTGCGCCGAGAAGCAGTGGGCCTCTCACGCGTGCAGCGAACTGGATGTCGGCGTGTACACGCACACGCGGTGTGCGGCCAGGGCGCCCAGGCCAAGGCAGAAAGTCGCGAACGTGCTGCGCGCCGGGGAGCAGCGGGGCAAGGGACACCTCGACCGATACAGGTCGGACACCGACGACGTACAGGCAAGCGTCGCTGATGCTCTTCTGGGCTTCCAGCGCGGCCTTGCGTGCCGTGCCGTCCTGGTTGCTGCGCAGGTTGCCCGGGTTCCTATCGAGCGCGATCGGCGTAGCAGTGATGAAGCGCGCGGACGACCGCGACCACCGCATCGGGTCGAGGGCAGCCTTCGCCGATACGTCGACGCGCCGAATACGGAACGGCGGAAGCGTCCCTCCCGCGAGCGTCAGGTCGCCGCGATCGGTTCCGCGCTCCCTCTCCCACTTCGCGACGAGGCGCAACAGTAGCTCTCGGTCACGACCGGGAAGCTCGCGAGGCAGCACCAGCGCGCAACCCATGAGCGCGCCGTCGGCGTGCTCATGTCCGACGAACGGCAATGGAACGAACGCGACGTGCGGCTGCTCTGTCGGGCCGTTCTCCGCGTGGCCCGAGAGCGTCGCCGGGAGATCCTGGTTCCCGTGTACCTCGATCAGCCCGCCGCGCAGCGCTCGGGCAAGATCGGTCGTTCGCGAAGCGAGCGGCCGCGATCCGCCAACGCGCTCGAAGAGGACCCAGTCGGTCGAGGAGAAAACGCTCGCCGACTGCGGCGAAGGCGTCGCCTTCCTAAAGGCCGGGCCATACCGTTGTGGACGAGCGGGCAGCACACGGCTGTGCACGCCCTGATGGTGCTCGAAGGCTTGGTCGAGGCGGTCGAGTTGGCCCGGCCCGACGACACGCAGGACAACCTCACCTTCGTCACTCGGGACGAGCGTTGGGGTGAGGTCGCCATCGGCGAGAGCGCATCGCACCAGCGAGGAGGAGTGGCCCAAGCGGGTGACCCGCGCACAGAGGCGCTCCAGCGCCGCGCGATGAGGCGCCGCGTCCGCGTTGGACCAGAGGAGCGCGAATGTCGGCGTCTCGGGCAACACGACGGGGAACGTCCGCACCTGGCGGGTTCGCCGCTCGGGGAGCAGCGCCGTCGCCGTCTTGACGGCCTTGTCCGAAGGTTTGATGTCGACCGCGACGGCTTCTCTCTTGGCCTTTTCGAGCGCAGTTTCGAACTTGCGCTTCGCTGCGGGCGTCTTGGCCTCGGCTATCTTGTCTTCCGCGTCGCGAATCGCCTCGTCGCCGCCAAGTGTGATGTCGTTGACTGGTACGTATACGTCCAGCGCTTGGCGCCTGCCGACGTGCGGCTGTGGATCGACTCGCAGCGATGGAGGGCCCTGCAGTTCAAGCCAGAGGAGCGCGTCTCGCTCGGCTTGGTCCATGTCGTAGCGATCGTAGAGCCCTGCGACCAGCGCCGAGAAGAAGCGCGCTGGATGCGGCGGCCACTCAGCACGTCCTCGATCGTTGTGCGCGGTCGCCGCGTAGCGACCGGTGAGGAGCTCGACCTCGATGGCTAGCATCAGGCCTCCGCGACGTCGGCTTCGACGGCGGCGAGCGCGCGGCTCCTCGTCACGAGCTCGGCGAGCTTCGGCGACGGTGTAAGCTCCGCGAGCGGCTCACCCGCCGGCTTCTCGAACTTCACGCCCGGGGGCAACGCCGCGACGGCGTCGTTGTAGAGCTTGATGGCTGCCGCGAGGTCCAACTCGAGCGAAGTCGTCTCGCCGTCTCGCCTGACCGCCTCCAGCGTCAGCGCGCAGCCCTTCTTCGGCACGAGCAGGCAGCGCGAGCGGAGATCATGCCCGCGGCTCTCCGAAGCGAGAACGGCCAGGAGCCCGAGTGCGGCCAGCACCGTTCGGGCCTCGGTCGCGCTCTCCGCGAAGCCGAGGCGACGCAGCGCCGCGAGCGAGAGCACGACCGTGTGCTTCGCCTCGTCGATCGTCACACCGCCCGCGACCGAGTCGATGGTGGGCGTGACGTTGCCATGGTTGACCTCGGAAGGCTTGCCTTCCTTCCCAAACTTGACGGGCTCGCCGATCGAGTTCTTTTTTGCCCGCGCGATGTCTGGAGTCCAGCGCTCGTCTCCCTCCGCCTCGAAGATGTCAGCGGCCTTCTTGAGGATGTTCAGCGGATCGATCCGGCTTTCGGTCTTACTGCCATGGGCCGCGTGGATACCGACGATCTCCGAAACCAGCGCACGCTGGAACTTCGCACCGAGGCCGCCTTTGGGGCCTGTGCTGTCCCACAAGCCGAAGACAAGCCCCGTCGGGCAGACCTTGAACAGCGCGGTCGCGTTCCTGGTGCTCGCATCCGTGAACGACTTGCCGATCTCCGAGAGACGGAAGAGCTGATCACCCAGCAAGCTGTCGCGCAGCAAGGCGTCCGCGATGCGGTGAGGTGCGGTGAGGGAAGTGACGCGGCCTACCTCAGGCGCGACCGATGAAAAGTCGACGCTGACGACGGGGAGCGCGATCCTCTTATCGGCCCATAGCGCCTCTAGCGCTTCCTCCATGCGGTTCGCTTGGCTCTGCACCGAGTCGATGAGGACGCAGATCACGTCCTGGCCGTTGATGCGGCGGGTCTCGAAGGCGTACTTGGCGCCGGGCTTCCTGTTGTTGTCGTCGACCGCGTGGGTTGGCGGGAAGATCTTGTCTCCCGGCCCGCCCGCCGGCTCCAGCGTTGCCGTGCCGCGGATGGCGACGGTGTCGCCGGCCAAGAGCCTGTTGAGTTGATCGTAGTTCAGCGGCATCGGTTCTTCTCCTCGTGGGTGTTGGGCGTTCGTGGCGTTGGTTGTCGACTCGGAGGACGGTGGTCGCTCAGACGACGATGAGATCGCGCAGTGCTCATGCTCCGCCATTTCGCCCCCCGCTGCCACCGCGCGGCGGCGCGTCGATCCACTGGTCGAACTCGGTACGCGTGATGCGGCACTGCCCTCGCATCCCGACAGCCGGAACCTCATCCGCCTGCGCCATGGCGTAGACGGTCTTCTCCGCTCGACTGCGTGTTGGTTGACTCGAAGTGACGCCGGGCGCATCGACTGCATGCGTGGCGTTCGTCTCCTCGCGGTCTCCTGGCATCATGGCCCCCCCCGGATTGCCGAGGGGCCTACCCCTAGCGGATTCTCGCGGCGGCGCTCAAGGGCGACAGCGACGAGAGCGCGCGATTCGTCAACCGCTGTCGGGGCACCGCTTCCCCCGGCGCTTGACGCGCGCTGCCCCGGCGTGGTTGACGCGGGGCTTCCGGAACAGAGATCGGCCAGTCGGACGGCGGTCCCGAGGAGGGAGATCGATGACGCGAAGAACGGTTGCTGGCTTCTCGGCGCTCGCGGCCCTGCTGGTGCTCCCCGCGGCCGGCCACGGCCTCACGGGCGTCTACTCGCCCTCGGCGCGTGCCTGCTTCGACGCCGTCCAGACGGCGACCCTGGCGCTGGAGACGGTCGTGCACGCGCAGATCCGCGCCTCCGTCGTCGCCAACCTGGAAGCGCAGACGCTCGCCTGCGCCGGCGGGTTCCAGTGCGCCGGCGGACCGAACAACGGCGCCGGCTGCGCCGACTCGTCGAGCTGCGGCGCGGCGGGCGGCGTCCCGTTCCAGTGCGAGCCGCGGCGCACCGCCGGCATCGCGGGAACCTTCAACCAGGCGCGCGCCGACCTGCGCGCCGCGATCGCGGGCTCCTGCACCACGGGCGATATCCTCGAGCTGCTGCGCTTCTCCGGCAACGCCCGCTGTCACGATCCGAGCAACCCGTCGAACGGTCTGTCAGCCGAGGAGCTCGCCACCTGCGTCCTCCACGGCAGCGCTGGAGCCGGCGGCGGCCCGGCGCC
>JANRKM010000054.1:0-9719 GCA_033763475.1 Kofleriaceae bacterium | reverse complement strand
CTGGTCGAACGCCGTGAACTTCGCGAAGCCCTTCGTCGACTGCACCTTGGTGATCGCAGCCGTCAACGTGGTCTTGCCGTGGTCGACGTGGCCGATGGTGCCGATGTTGACGTGGGGCTTGTTACGGACGAATTTCTCTTTGGACACGGACGTTCTCCTGGGGGTGCAGCGCGTTCAGAAGCCACGGGCTCGCGACATCAAGTCGTCGCGGATTTGTTGGGGCAGCTCTGCGTAGTGATCGAATTCCATTGCGTAGGTCGCGCGGCCTTTAGTTCTCGACCGGAGGTCGGTTGCATAACCGAACATCGAGGCCATCGGGACAAAACAGGCGACGGTCTGTACACCAGGTCGTGCGGTAATTCCAGCGACTTTTCCCCGTCTGGCATGCAAATCGCCAAGGACATCACCGACGTGATCGTCGGGCGTGGTGACCTCTAGAGACATCACTGGCTCGAGGACGGTGGGGGACGCCTTGTTCGCAGCCGCTACGAAGGCCTTCGAGCCAGCTACTTTGAATGCGTAATTGTTTGAATCCACAGGGTGGTAGCTACCACCGACGACCTGCACGCGGACATCTGTCATCGGGTGGCCAGCCAAGACGCCACGCTCGACAGCCTCGGTCACTCCCGCCTCGACGGCCGGGGCGTGCTCCTGCGGGATGTCCGAGATCGGTGCACGGTTCTCGTAGACGTACCCACCACCGCGATCGGTCGGCTCGACGAGAAGCTTCACGTGGCCGTACTCGCCACGAGGGCCGCCAGGGCCATTGGCGACGCGGACAAACTTGTTCTCGCCTTCGGCGCGGCGGGTCACCGTCTCGAGGTAGGAGACCTGGGGGCGCCCTACGCGGACGTTGATCCCGAATTCACGCTTCAGCCGATCCACGATGATCTCGAGGTGGAGCTCGCCCATTCCCGAGATCAGGATCTGACCGGCAAGAGACTCGATCGAACTGTCGGTGCGGACACGGAACGAAGGATCTTCGATCGCGAGGCGCTCGAGCGCGTGCGCGAGCTTCGCCGAGTCCTCGTCGGTCTCGGGCTCGAGGGCGACGCCCATCACCGGGTTCGGGACGGCCATCGCGTCGAGCAGCAGCGGGAACCGGGGATCGCAGAGCGTGTCGCCGGTGGCGATCTTGCCGACTGCCGACGCGGGCGAAACGACCGCGCCGATCATCCCGGCCTCGACCTGACGGATCTCCTCGCGGTGGTTCGCGAACATCCGCACGAGGCGGCCGATCTGCTCGAGGTTGCCCTTGGTGGCATTGAGCACGGCGTCGCCGACCTTGAGGCTGCCGGCATAAACGCGGACAAAGGTCAGCTGCGTGCCCTGGGCGTCGTACTGGACCTTGAACGCGAGCGCGGCGAGCGGCTCGTCGTCACCGATCGCACGCACGACGGTCGGCGCAGCGGTCGCACCGAGATCGCGCTCGGCCACGTCGCGGCCGCGGATCTCGGTGAAGTCGTCGGGCGCGGGCAAGAGCTCGCTCACCGCATCGAGCAGGGTGTGGATGCCCTGGTTCTTGAACGCCGAGCCGACGAGCGTGGGGACGCCGCGGTTGGCGAGCGTGACGCGGCGAAGCGCGGCCTTGATCGCGTCGGCGGTGAGCTCGCGGCCCGCCACCCAGGCAGCCATCAGCTCGTCGTCGTGCTCGGCGATCGCTTCGATCATCGCCTCGCGCGCCTGCCCTGCTTCGTCGATCATCCCGTGTGGGATCGGACCGTCGGTAAACGCGGCCCCGAACGACGCCGCGTCCCAGTGGCGAGCGCGCATCGTGATCAGGTCGACGATGCCGTCAAAGTCGTCGGCAAGACCGATCGCGAGCTGCACCACGATCGGGTGCGCGCCGAGGCGGCGCCTCATCTCGTCGACAACGCGCGAGGGATCGGCGCCCTCGCGATCGCACTTATTGATGAAGGCGAGGCGCGGGACCTTGTAGCGGTCGGCCTGGCGCCACACCGTCTCGCTCTGCGGCTCGACGCCGGCGACGGCATCGAATACGGCGATCGCGCCGTCGAGGACGCGCAGCGAGCGCTCGACTTCCATCGTGAAGTCGACGTGGCCCGGGGTGTCGATCAGATTGATCGCGTAGCCGCGCCAGCCGAACGAGGTCGCGGCCGCGGTGATCGAAATCCCGCGCTCCTGCTCCTGGGCCATCCAGTCGGTGACCGTCGAGCCGTCATCGACTTCGCCGATGCGCGACGTGGCGCCGCTGTAGAACAGAATCCGCTCCGTCGTCGTCGTCTTTCCGGCGTCGACGTGGGCCATGATCCCGATGTTCCGGGTCCGGCCGAGCGGCGTCTGGCGCGCCGTATGTGACGAGAGGCGGGTCGTCATAGAAGAGCCTGGCGGTTTGGGGCGATGCCCCACCTACCGGACCCAGAGGGTCTGCTTAGTTCGTTACCAGCGGTAGTGCGCGAACGCCTTGTTGGCGTCGGCCATCTTGTGGACGTCTTCGCGCTTCTTGACCGCGTTACCACGGTTCTGCGCGGCGTCGACGATCTCGTTCGCGAGGCGATCCATCATCGTCTTCTCGTTACGCTCGCGGGCGTACTCGACCAGCCAGCGCATGCCGAGCGCCAGCGAGCGGTCCGGGCGAACATCGACGGGAACCTGGTACGTCGAACCACCAACGCGGCGGCTCTTCACTTCGACGCGGGGGCGCACGTTCGAAAGCGCGCGGTCCCACACCTTCAGCGGATCGTCCTTGGCGCGCTCGGCGACCATGTCGAACGCCTTGTAGACGATGCCTTCCGCGACCGCCTTCTTGCCGTCGCGCATGACGACGTTGACGAACTTGGTCAGGCGACGACGAACGTCCGGCGGAGCATCCGTGTACTTCGGATCCGGCAGAACCTTGCGCTTGGGAACTTCACCTTTACGTGGCATGGCAGTCCTCTATCCTTACTTCGCTACTTGGGCCGCTTGGCGCCGTACTTCGACCGGCTCTGCTTGCGGTTCTGGACGCCCGTGGTGTCGAGCGTGCCGCGGATGATGTGATAGCGGACGCCCGGGAGGTCCTTCACACGACCGCCACGAATCAGGACCACCGAGTGCTCCTGCAGGTTGTGACCCTCGCCCGGGATGTACGACGTCACTTCCATCTGGTTCGTGAGCCGAACGCGCGCGACCTTGCGAAGGGCCGAGTTCGGCTTCTTCGGGGTCGTGGTGTAGACGCGAGTGCAGACGCCGCGCTTCTGCGGGCACTGCTTGAGGGCCGGAGACGCGCTCTTGGTGCGCATCTTCTCGCGGCCTTTACGAACGAGCTGGTTAATGGTCGGCATCTAGATGGATCCTGGGCGTGCGTAACGGAGCGCGTGACTTTACGGATTCGTCCCGGACTGTCAAGCGGTTAGATCCGCTTGGTCGTGGGGAAATCGGATGGGTCCGCGGACGCCTCTCGTAGCGAAAACATCCCCGGTATTCAACCAGTTCGGTCGCAAGAACGGGTCGAATTCACGCTTCTGGGCTAGCGAATCGACTTGGCGAGGCGCGCGGCGGCCTTGCGGACGTTCGGGTGCTTCTCGTTTTTGGCGGCCCACTTCAGATACGGAAGTGCCCAGCGGCGGCTGATCGTGCCGCGTAGGAAGAGCTCGGCCTTGCGCGCCGTCTTCGGGCTGCCGAGCATCTTGATCACATTCTTGTTGAGGACGGCGTTGCCCTTGTAGGCGGCGTTCTTCTTGATCGCGATCTTGTAGTGGTCGACCGCGACGGACCACCACAAGCGATCGTTATAGAGGTTCCCGAGGAGAAACGGGATGTAGGCGCTATTCGGCGACTTCTTCCACAGCGCGTGCAGGCTCGACAGCGCGAGATCGCGCTTGCCGTCTTTGATCATCTGCACGGCCTGCGCGACGGTGGTCGCGAGCACCGGCGCCTTGGGCACCAGCCTCTCGACGTCCTCGGTGGTCTCGGGCGCATCGGCGGCCTCGTCGGCAGCCTCGTTCTGGTCGGCGGTGGGATCCGGGTTGGTCGCGGCCATCGGATCCATCTCGATCTCTTCGGGCTCGGTGGCAGCTGCAGAGCCAGCGCCTGCGTCCGAGCCAGCGCCCGAGCCGGAGTCCGAGCCGGAGCCCGAGCTGGAGCCCAGATCGTCGACGACGACGGCCATCGCATCGATCGTCACCAGCCCCGGATCCGCAACCGCCGTCGCCGCGGCATCGGTAACCGCCTTCGCGCTACCCGCGGCGACCGTCGTCGACGGCTGTGCCAGGGTGTCGCTGCGCTTCGTGTACCAAACCGCCGCGCCGGCGCCGCCTGCGAGCACCGTGAGCATGAGCACGATGGGGAACTTGCTCGACGCCCCCCGCGTACGCACGGGTGCGACCTTGCCGGTCGCGACGTCGACAAGCGTCGGCGCGACCGCCGCGGGATCGGTACGTGCGCGCCGCGAGGGCACCGCCGGCACGTCGAACGCGCCGCTCGTGCGGGGCCCGAGGACCTGCTCGATCGCCGTCGAGAACTCGATCGCCGACTGGAACCGCTGGTCGGGCAGCTTCGCCATCGCCTTCTCGATCAGCTCCTGGATGCCCTCCGGCAACGCCGTGCTGTCCTCGCCCATGGCGTCGAGGAGCTTGGGCACGGGCGCGGCGCGGTGCATGCCGAGGAGCTGGAGGGTGTCCTCGGCGGTGAACGGCCGCACGCCGGCGATCATCTCGAACAGGACGACGCCGGCCGCATAGATATCGGTGCGTGCATCGATGGTCCCGCCGCCGATCGTCTGCTCCGGCGCCATGTAGTTGGGCGTACCGACGACGACGTTCGTCTGGGTCGCGTCGCGGCCGACGTTGCCGCGCAGGCGAGCGAGGCCGAAATCGAGGATGCGGACGTGATCGCCCGTGCCGATCTCGTCGCTAATCATGATGTTCGCCGGCTTCACGTCGCGATGCGTGACGCCCTTGGCGTGCGCGTGTGCGAGGCCGGCGACGATCTGCTTGGTGAGCAGCAACGCGCGCTGCGGCGGCAGCCGACCTTCGTCGTCGAGGAGCGTGCGCAGCGTGCGCCCGCTGACGTACTCCATCGCGAGGTACGGCGCGCCTTCCCACACGCCGAAGTCGACGACGGAGACGCAGTTGGGATGCGCGAGCTGGCTCATCACCCGCGTCTCGCGCTCGAACCGTGTCAGGAACTCGCTGTCCTTCGCGAACGAGCTATGGAGGAACTTGATCGCGACGATCTTGCCGACGGGCTCGCGCTCGGCCTTGTAGACCGCGCCCATCGAGCCCGAGGCCATCGGCTCGATGATCTTGTAGCGGCCGTCGACAACCTTACCGATCCGCCCGTCGACCTCTGCCTGTTGATAGTCGTCTAGTGAGTCCACTTCTCTTCGCGCCGATGTTCGCCGTCCTCGTACTCGTGCGCCATCACGAAATGGTACGCGACCTCGCGCGCCTTTTCGCTCTCCACGATGCACTCGAACAGCCACTCGCCATCGGTCTCGGAGGGCTCCACCTGGACGTAGGCGATCTCGGCTGGAAACACGAGCAGCTCGCCCACGAGATCCTTGGCCCGCGCCAGTTGGACGACCAACGTGTGCTCGTCTTCGGTGATCAGCGTCCAGTGGAAGTCATCGTGGTCGAGCAGGACCACCTCCGGCGTACCCGCGCGCAGAATGCAGTTCGCGTGACCTGCAAGCCAGGTCCAGAACTTGTCAAAGCTGAGCGTAGTGGCGACCGCAGCCAGTCTCTTACCCGACGAACCCATATCGCCGCGGAGCATAGCCAGGGGCGCCCTTTCTGCAAGCCCTCAGAAGGTTCCGATCAGCGTCGCTCCACCACTGCCGGCACCGACGGTGGGTGCCAGACGTACGCCCTCCGCTGAGGGCGTGTCGAAAACGAGCAGGAGCACGCCCACCGTCCCCGCGGCCACGGCGGCGCCGCCGAGCACCCACGTCGACGTGACGAACCGATCGCGCTTTCGCACCTCGTCGTCGTACTGATCCGCGTCGCTCGGGGGCCGATTCCCCGCTTCGATCCCGTCGCGCAGGTCGAGCGCGCGCCCATCATGGAGGTTCGCGGTGATCCCGGTCGCCACGGCCCCTGCCGCCAAGAGCCCCGCACCTCCGAGGACCCAGGGGACTGCACGCCGCTTCGCGGTCTTGGCGAGCGGCGCCGTGAACGCGAGCGTTTCGCCACGCGCGACCGTGATCTCGCGCGCGAACGGCTCGCGCCCCGAGCGCAACACCGCGATCAGGTGGTTTCCTGCTGCGAGCTCGAGGGGCGCGGTCGGGGTCGTCGCGATCGCGCGGCCGTCGACGGAGATCCGGGCGCCGGCCTCCGTCTTCACGGTCACCTTCGCTGGCTTGGGCTGCAGCACGATCTCGACGAGCGAGGAGGCACCATCGACGGCGATCGTCTTCTTCTCGACGGGCAGGTAGCCCTCGGCCGACGCCACGATCACGTGCTCCTTGGGCTCGACCTGGACGAGCGCGAAGGGCTCGACGGGCTGGCCATCGATCGTGAGCGTCAGCCCGCGCGTCGCCTCGCCGGTCGCATCACCCACCTCGCGCAGGGCATCGATCTCGCTCGCGCTCTGATCGGCGAGCGTGATGCTGACGCCGATGCGCGTGCGCGCGACCGCTGCCGACGAGCTCGCGCTTGCCGCCGCACCGAGCGCGCGCAACTGCTGTTCGAGCTGCTCGAGGCTGTCCGCGGCATCGCCGACGCGCCCGCCCTTCTTCACCACCGCGAGGTACGCCTTGTACAGCTCGATCGCGCGGCGCACGTGGGCGGGGTTCGGGTCGACGCGATACAGCCGCCGGTACGCCTGGGCCGCCGAGAACGCGATCTCCGGCATCGGCGCCGCTTTGTACGCTTCGTCGAAGTTCGCGGCCGCAGCGGCGAAGCTCTGCGCGGCGTAGGCCTTCGCGCCCTGACGGAAGTACTTCTCCGCGGCCTTGCGGTCCTCGGCAGAAGCGACGGTCGTCGCGAGGGCGAGGAGCAGGATCGAGAAGGTCTTCACGCGCCACCTCCCTGCGTGCCGGCCGCCGAGGCGGAGCGCTGACAGCTCGCGAGATCGCGCGAATCACACTGGGGGAACACGACGAGCGACTGCGCGCCACTCTCGCCCTCGATCGCGAGCACGTCGTCGACGCCATCGCCGGTGACATCGCCGACGCGAAGCCCCTCGAGGCGCGCCGAGGTGCGGGCGAGCAGCGAGACATCGAAGCCACCTCCCGTGCGCCGCACGCGATAGAGCGCCGAGCTGTTCGCGATCCGACACAGCGCGATCAAGTCGGAGCCCGCCGTCGCGTCCGCGAGCGCACCGCCTGGGGTGATGCGCCCGGGCGCGGCATCGACGCACGACGTGAGCGGCTCTTCCCCATCGCTGACCGCCAGGCGAATCGCCGGGACCAAGTCCTCGCACGCCGTGGGCGCTGCGTCGCTCATCTGACACACGAGCAGGGCGCTCTCCCCTTCCCCGCCCGCGCGCGTCGCCGAGGCGATCACGAGCTCCCGCGCGCCGTCACCGTCGAGATCCGTGGCATGGATCGAACGCACCACCGACATCGCCGGTAGCTTGTCGCTGACCATCGGCAGCGCCGATGCCTGGATCGTCGGCGTGCTCGCGTCGAACATCATGGCCTTGGGTGACGGGCTGCGGTCCACCGCGATCACGACGTCCTTGTCGTCGCTACTCGGCCACGCGATGTACCTGGCATCGCGCACGCACAACCCGGTGTTATCGACGACACAGTCGGAGAAACCGCTCATCGGGAGCCCCATGGTCTCCGTGGCATTCGGACCGAACGGGGTGCCCTCCATGCGCCACGCGAGCGATGGGACCTCGACATCATCGGCGGGCTCGTTGTCGACGGCGATCGCGAACGTATCGAGGCGCGCATCGCCGGCGAACTTGCCAATGACGATCGAGCGCAAGCGCGTCGTCTCGCGCTGCGAGCCGCGGTTGTCGCCCTGCTCGGGATGAAACCGGGGATCGAAGTACGCCACCATCGTACGCAGCGCGCTCCCCGCCATGATCGTCAGCGTCGCGGATGACTGCCCCGCCTGCGGCGGCTGGACCACGAAGATGTCCTCGGTGAGCGCGGCTGCATCCTCGCTGGTGGGCAGCGACGCACTCGATAGCGAGGACACCGACGAGAACGCGCCGACCGGCACGGGCGGCAGCAGCGCACCGAAGTTTGAATACGCCGCCATCATGCGCTGGTAGTCGACGAGCTGTTCGACGTATGCGACGTCGGGCACGCTATCGCCATCGAAGTCGGCGATCTCGGTATCCACGACGCGGCTCGCGGTGTCGATGCGCGACAACAGGTAGCCTGGGATTACCGGCAAGATCGAGTTCGTGCGGCGATACAGGATGTCAAGATCGTCCTCGCTCTCCGGGATCAAGATGCCATCGGTCATCCCGTCGAGGTCGAGGTCGGCAGAGTCGGCCCCTGCGAGCCGCCGCTGCGACGTGTAGAGGCGCACGAACAGCTGTTCCACGGTGTCGTACCCGTAGACGCCGTCGCTCATCACGAGTAGATCCGGGGCATAGTTGCCGATCGGCGGGTTGATCGCGATGTGGCCCACCGCCGCGTTGCTCGAGCCTGCCCCCGCCGGCGCCAGCGTCGTCGGCAGCACGGTCAGCGTGCATCCATTCACCGTCATCGAGCCTGCCCAGTGGCGGAGCATGTCCGCCCCACCGTCGGAGGTGACGAGCCCGGGACACGGATCGTTGTCCTTGTCGAGGTCTGCAAGCGTCGCCCGCCGCATCTGTCCGGGGGCGTTCGCCGGCGTGACCGTGGCGATGTTCCAGTTGAACAGCGGGCGGTGCAGCGAGACCACGCATAGCTTGGGCTGCGCACCGATCGTGGTGATCGACACCATGTAGTCCGCATCACCCGCCTTGTAGACGTCGACCATCCTCGGCGAGAAGGTCTCGCGTGTGATGCCGGGGCAGATCGGCTGCGCCGAGGCGCCCAACAAGAAGTCGAACACCAGCATGTAACCGTCGCCAGTCTCGTCGAACAGGAGCGCCGCGACCGTCAGCCGGCCAACCTTGAACAGATAACGGAGGTCCCCCTCCTCCTCGCCGGCGATTGGACTCCCGACCGCCAGCGGCGCGAGCCCGTACCTCGACGTGTACGCGATGACGCCGTCCTCGGTCGGGGCGACCAAATCGAGGGCACCGTCGCCGTCGATGTCGCCGAACGCGGATGCCCCCGAATGCGAGGGCGTGATCAGCGACTCCGCGCGCGTGAGCTTCGCGCCTTGATCGCCGTAGCGCACGGTGATCGAGGTGCGCGACACGCCGAATACGTCGCCGATGCCATCCTTGTCGAGGTCGGTGATCGCCACCTCGTCGACCTGAAACGGCCCCGCGGGCTGCGGCGCGGCGAGCGCACCACTCGGCGCGTGGCACACGCCGTCGACGCCACACGCGTAGTCGGCGTTCGGGCACTCGGAGGCCGCGTTGCACGTCACGGCGCAGCGCACGCAGCGCGGATCGCTCGAATCGCAATCTTCACCGGCCTCGACGATGCCGTTGCCGCACACGTCGCGTGCGATGTCTTCAAAGCTCGTGCAGGCGCCGAGCGCGACGAGCAGTGCGAGCAAGAGGCGGAGCATCAGCGACCTTTCTTGTTGCCGAAGGGATCCAGGATGTCGTCCTTGGTGGGGCGCGGCCCGCCGCTCGGCCGCTTCTTCATCGTGACGGTCAGCGTCTGTTCGCGATCGGGCACGACCGGCGTCGAGGTGGTGAGGTAGCCCGGCGCC
>JANRKM010000053.1:0-81871 GCA_033763475.1 Kofleriaceae bacterium | reverse complement strand
GTCCACCAGATGATCGTGCAGCTCGAACGGCTCGGGCTCATTCGCCGCACACCCCGCCAGGCGCGCTCGATTGAGCTACTTGTCCCGGCTGAAGAACTACCGGCGCTTCAACCGATCAAAACCTCTGCGCCGGGGTACTAGTTCAGAGGAAACCCCGTGTACTCGACCAGCTTGTCCTCTTTGTCCGTTTGATACACCTCGACCGGGTATCCGATTTCGGTTCCTTGTGTGTAAAAGCGGATAAACTGCCCCACCCGCAACTTTTCCGCGACGGACTTCATGAATTTGACCGGCTTCGCTTCAATTTTGTATTCCTTCGTGCCGGTTCGTCGACAGACTTGGGCGTAGATTAGCTGACCGTCCCCAGTGATTTGAACGACGCGAAGAGGTGTAGCGAGCTTACAATCGTAGATTGGCTGATATCCGGTTTCGATTCGGAATTCGAGCTTCACATTGTCACCCTCGGGGGTGATTTTTGAAATCACTCCAGCTCCGAATGAAGAATTGATGTCCCCATCCGAAGCACCAGACTGATAGTCCCACTTGGCATCTCGCATCGACCACGTGGCTGAAGCATCGCTAAACGGAGGTGGAATACTTGTCGCGACTTCCACTCGTGAGTTTTCTTCGGCTGCCAACCCCGCTGCCTTGATCGACGCCAAGGCGGCAGCCGTACGTGGGCCGCGCCATCGGGCCGCCTTCGAGATCAGGATAGCAATCCCCCCCGACTCTGCCTTCAGCTTGTGCCCCTTCGCACACTGCACATATGCGGCGGTGAGAATGAAGCCCATTGGAGTGCTGACAGCGGCCTGGATGTCATCTTTCGATTTCGGCTTTGTTGCGGCAACAAAGGATCGCAACAACGGACCCAGAGTCTCTCTGCAACCAGGAACAGCATCAGATTCGCCGGAAAGCCAGGTGTCCTCGAATGAAGAGACAGCCGCTGCAACCTTCTTATTGTCATTGAACGTCTTCGTCCAATCGTTGAACGCGTCTTCTGCCGCTGTGTAATAGATCTTGTCGACCAAATTCGTTGGCTTCGTCGCTTTTTCCAGTTCTGCGCGCCCAAGGACGGCTGCAGTTTGAGACTCGAAGTAGTTGCGCACTGCGGCCTGATACTCAAATTCACTGATCTTCATTCCATCGAGAGCTTTCTTGAATTGCTCGTCATTAATGGCACGAAGGTCGTGTTGCACGAATGGAATAATTGACTGAAATCCAAACGTCTTTCTAGACAATACGAGATACAGAAAGGCCGCACGATGGATGGTAGATTTGGGCTCTGGGTTCCGATCGTAGAACCACACGGCTCTTGCGACGTTGTCACCGGAGAGCTTCGCGTCGCAAAAAAAGTGCGCGAGCAGGTCTTTCTCTGCGGCAACCGCAACACCATCGCTCTTCGCGGGCTGGTATTTTCCAGCGCAGGCACCCTCTTCAGGAGGGGGAGACTTGTAGTTCCTCGTGAGGTAGTATGCGTAGATGACATCCAGTGCCCAATCGGGCAGGTGATTCGAGTTCACAATGACCTGTTGCTGGGCAGCTAGCCATGCGTGGGCATTGGGCTGATCCTCGAACGTACAAGCCATGCGAGCCATTTCTGCGATGTCTTTGTCATCTGGACTGTCGACCAACGGCTCGAGAAAGGTCGTGCGTTTGGCGCTTCCGGACGGCGTTGGGAGGAACTTCTTGGTGCAAAAACGTGGCGGCGCCGCATCGACCTCCCGAGCACCAGTCACTGGGCCGATTCGAGCTCTGGCGGTGACCGGAGGAACCTTCGTGCTCGCGTGGAATTTCACAGACGGTGACGACGACGAATGAGGAGCGCCCGAATCTGATTTCTTCGAGCCGTTCATTGGCGCCGACGATGGCGAGGCGTTGTGGGAGGCCTGTCTTGATGGGCCTGGGGCGCCAAGATTTGGTTTCTTGTCAATCGAGGAACAACTCGCCAGGGAACCCACGACCCACGTCGAAATTAATAGTCGAAGAATCGTTTGCACTTGCGTTCTCCTGTCATTGCCATTCGCGCTATTCGTCGAGCTGGCCTTCAAATGGCTGCCTTTGCTCTTCGTACTGCTGCTTTGCATTTGCGATCGCTTCGTCATAGGCTCTCGTTGCGTCTGGATCATTGAAGAGAGCCTCTGGATACAGCTTGTCGATCTTGTCCAACGATCGCTTAACGGCCTTCAGTTTTCCGACGGTCATGTCGCCGGTTAGCGTGTCGTCAATGTTCTTGAGGGATGCCTTGATATCAGCGAGGCGCATCTTCGCAATGTTCGGGTTCGGTTTCTCCTGATGAGACTGATACTCAGATGGCGCTGAATCGCCAACCTTGGCGGAAGTCCCAGCCTTGCCCGAGGTCATGCTGCACGCCGCTCCGAATACCATTATTGAGATGACAATAATCCGAATCATCTTCACTTCTCCTGTGCGAGCAAAAACGAGAATGAGCGCGAATTGAATTCGACGTTGTCGATGCAGTACGCGCGAGTTCATTCGTATAGGACTATCTTTGATGGGAGACGTCCAGCGATAGATTTTACCTTTGCCACCTGTGCGCTGAACGGCGCGAGAGGACGGCACGCGAACCGCGCCGACTTTCGATTGACACCGGCAGGGGCCGGTCATACGGGTGGGTCATGAATAAGTACATCGCAACAATTGTGATCATGCTCGCACCGCTCGGCTGCAAGTCGAAGGATCAGAAGGCGGCCAGCGACCGCGCCAAGAAGGCAATCGACAAGGCGGCCGCGGGCGACAAGGCGGCGCCGCCGACGTTCGAGATAACCGCAAAGCAGGTCTTCACCACGGAGCTGCTTGCGCCAAACAAGACCTACGCCGACAACAACCTCGGCCTCAAGGCCGAGGCCGGCAGCACTTTTGCGTGCGTCGAAATCGCGATCAAGAACGCGGGAACCAAGCCGGCCACGGGCGGCACGCCGAAGCTCGTGGACGCGAGCGGAGCGAAGCACGAGCTGAGCTCGGACGCCGCCGGGAAGATGCCGACCGAGTGGAAGTCGGTGATCAATAGCGCGCCAATCGAGCCGGGAAGCGCCAACGAAGGCTTCGTTTGCTATTCGCTACCGGCCCCCGCTGCCACCGGAGCACTCAAGCTCGTGTTCGACGAGACGGGATGGGGCGACCAGGGGGCGTGGCAGAAGACCGTCGATCTTCCGGCGGCGACCCCGCTCGCGGCGGCGACTGGCTCGGCCGCGAAGTAGTAGGCAGCCCTGCGCGCTGGCGAGCGTCTCCGCAAGGGCGCGTGCAGGCGTGGATCGATCGAGCAGAAGGAGCATGGAGTAGGTAACCGATGCGCGAACCCCGTGACGGCGTAGCGAGTTGGCAGCCGACGTCAGGGCCGGCGCGATCGACTCGACGGACGCAGCGACAGGGTTGATCGCCGTCATCGTCGGCAAAGGCCGCGCGGCGTAGGCGTGTACGCGTGATCCGCCAGTCGTAGATGCGCCGGCGTTCCGTCGCCCCGGTCACTCGATCGGTGCGACCCACAGCGAGGTGGGAGCAGCAACAGCGCGGTAATATAGCTCGCAGCCGTCGGGCGACAGCTCGAGATCGGACGCCTCGTGCACGCTCGCGAGCTGTGTGGGCTCGCCGAAGTCTTGGCCGATATCGGCGCGGGACCGGTACTCAACGCGTTGCGGCGGCGTAAACACGACGTAGCTGATCACGAGCTGGTCCGGCGACAGTGAGGGGTCGTGGACGTCGCTCCCATACTCGCCGAGCTCGACGGGCGCATCGAACGCCGCGCTGGTGGTCGCGCGCGTGGTGCGCATCAACCGTCGCCCGCCGTCGACCTGTCGGGTGAAATACAACGTGAGTCCATCCACCGAGAGCTCGGGATCGTAGTCACCCGTCGTCGTCGTGAGGTTCGCGAGCAGATCCTGGGTCGGAGGGCCGAACGGGACCTCCGGGTCCTCGCGCTCCGCGAGCCAGAGCTCGAGCGCGCCGCTGCGAGTGGAGTTGAACACCGAGATGCGCGCGTCGCCGCTGAGCGAGGTACGGTACTCGAGCCCCGTGGAGCTCAGCTCGGGGACCAAGATCGGCGCAGTCCACGTCGCCCCAGGATCCGATTTCGTGGCCATGTTCACGTCGAGACCGGGCTCACGCCACAAGAACATGTGCAGTCCATCCAACGTGAGCGAGGGGTCTCCGGAATTCGCAGTCCCGAGCTCGTCGAGCGATCGCGGCGTGCCCAACCTCACCGCGTGCGTGCGCCATACGGGCCAGCAATCAGCGGCCGCATCCGGCCCGAGCGCCTCGAACCCGCCTCGTCCACACGCCGCGCACAGTGCAAGCAGCGCAAGTCCGTGCGTCATCCCTCGCTTCCCCAGATGAACGTAACCAGGTGGTCGCATCGCGGCCCACAAGGATGGGGACCACGCAGCGGTTTCTCGCGGGGCGCTCAACTCGGCCAACAGTCAGAAACATCGCACGGGATCGTGAAACCCTCTACCCGGGAACCGCCCGAGCTCCTCGTGTAGCTCGATCAGCGATCCTCTTCCCGACGTCGACGTGTGAGCGGAATTGTGCGCTCGCCTGCGCCCACCGCCTCGAACGTGCGAGACTCGCCACATCGGCTCGCACATCGCAGCGGAGGCGTTCGAGCCGTGCTCCTCGACGACCTCGTAGTGCCGGTCGTACACGAGAACGTTGTCTCGAGGTTGCCGTGCTTCGACGTCTTCAGGCGCCCCCACGCGTCGTACCCGAGGTCATAGACGAGGTAGCTGTGCTCTTCGCCCTGCATGCGAATGTGGCGGACGTTTCCGTGCGCGTCGTACTCGCACATGCCACCCGTCACCTCGCGCCTCGCCTGGCGTTCGCGTCAACCCATCAGGAATCGTAGCCGTGGCCGCCCTCGAGCACCACCACGCGGAACGCCGCTGGCCACCACAGGATGAGCTTAGTGCGGAAGTCCGTGCAATTGTGGCAGGGAACCTCCTCGGTGTACTGCCAGCCCTGGATCTCGCCCGCACCCATGTGGGCATCGATCGCCTGAAACAGCGACGGCCCACCGCCCGAATAGCTCGTCGAGAACGCGGGGGTCCCCTGAACGCCAGCACGGTCGAGCACCGTGCCGCTCGCGAAGTCACCGCCCGCGAAGCTCTGGTCGTCGGTCAGCGCGTTCGCGCGCGTGACGACGTCGGCGAGCGTGGGGACCTCGGCGAGGCACTCGGGTAGCATGAACGCTTCGATCGTGTCGAGCCGGCACCAGCTTCCGCCGCGGCTGCACCCGTCGCGGTAGTCGTCCAGCGCGGAGTCCCATACGAACGCCAGACCGAGCGGCGCGAGCGAGAGCGGTGCCTCGTTGGTGACCTCGCAGATGTCGGCGTAAGCACAACGGCTGACCTCGCGATACGAGCCACAGGTGGCTAGATCGACGCCCTGGTACTCGAGCGCGCAGTTGTAGACATCGACGTTGCACGTCGGCTCGGGCCAGGCATCGTAAGCATCGGCGGTCGCGAGCGCGATCGCGCGCGTGCGGACGCCGAGCGTGGCGACCTTCGAGGCGGAGCCTTGCGCGAAGGTGACCGCGCCAGTTCCACGCAGGACCGCGTCCACCGAGTCGTACGTGAGATCGACGGCGAAGCCCCCGCGGCTCGGATAGACCTGTGCTGCGGCGCCCGCTACCGACAGTGGTGTGGTCGCACTCGTCGAGACTTGGGCCTGGTAGCGCAGCGGATCGGGCACGTCCTTGCCGACGAAGATCGGCGCCGTGAACGTATTGACGTTCAGTGACGAGCTCCCGGAGAACTTGACGAACGCCGGGGCGAGCTCGAGGCGCAGGGCATAGTCGGGCTCGTTGCCCGTCGCAACGTCGAGATCGACGAACAGCGGCATCCCTGACAGCACCGAGTTGATCTCGTGTCCGCCACGGAGGTCGACCTCGAAAGAGCTCGTGCTGACCACACGCGCGCTACCGAAAGCGTCGTCGGGCACGAACGAGAACGCGCCGGTCAGCGTGCGACTCGCGCGGCCGCGCACGGTCATGACGAGCTCGCCGTTTACCTGCGAGATGCGCGCGTTGCGGTCTACCCAAACGGTCATTGCGCCGGCACGCACCCGAAGAGTGCTGCCGCTGTCGGCCTTGCCGTCATCACTGGCGTCCGCGACATCGGGACCTACAGCATCGGTGTCCTCGTCGGGCGCGTTGGTGCACGCCGCCAGCGCGAACGAAAGAGCGAGAGAGCGTTGGAGTTGACGTGACATGGGGCGAGTTGCCTACTACATCTTGTGCGTGGCGAATGTGACATCTTGCCCGCAACGCGGGGCTACTCGAGTAGCCGCTGGCCGCGGTCATCGCGAGGACAGCTGTACGGCTACGGCCAGCATGCTAGCGGCCACGCGTACTGCGACCGCACGCTGCAGTTCCCGATCGAGCTGTGCAAGAGGATCCAGGCGCTCACCCCGGCGGACGTCGAGCGCGTGGCGAAGAGGTACCTCCAGCCGAGCAAGCTGATCGTCGTCGACGCGGGCGATGCATCGAAGGCCAAGTAGCCCCTGCTCTCGAGCGCCTCGAAGGCCGTACTGCGTCGGCGTACTACCGAGGCGCGCGTGGCGGACAATTGGCAATCGCGCGGGTAGGAAGGGCGGAATGCGGCTTCAGATTCCTGGGGGCAGCGGGCACGACGCGCCGCACGGGGCGAGCACCAGGGTCCCGGCATCGGTGCGCACGCGCTCGGCGACGTCGAGGGACACAGGCTCGGAGATGGCGACAGTGGTGCCCAGTAGGCCGAAGGCGCGCAGCCGAAGCTCGAATGGCCCGGGGGCGACGGAGACCCAGGAGGCTGGTTCGGAGCAGAGCTCGGCGGCGATGCTCTGGTAGTCAGGGGAGCCGCCGCGATGCTGCTCGAGCGTCACGATACTGGCGGGGAGAGATTTGCAGGTGGCGCCTGCGGCGAACGTCCAGGCGACCACGAGGTTGGCGTATCCCGACCAGTACATCTCCACGCGGTTGCTGAGGCCGTTGCGCAGGTCGGCTTCGTTGCGCGCCACGTCGTAGATCTCGCCGGCGGGGTCGAGGAGGTAGCCGCGGACACGATAGCGCTCGCGGTCGACGTCGGCGATGGTGAGGCTGCCTGCGCCGCACGGCCCGGTGGCCTCGTAACGAAGCTCGTCGCTGTCGAAGCTGCTCACCTCGACGTGCACGTCGCCCACGTCCTGGGGGCACTCGAAGTTCGCCCAGTCGACGACGACGTCGGGCAACTCCGCGTCCGGATAGATGCGCATGCAGCCGCTCGCGAGGAGCAGTGCGAGAGCGCTAGTGCGGGCGAAACTCGACACCGATATACGGGAGGATGGGGAGTCCGAGCGTATCGACGTTCCGATAGACCGCCATCGTATCGGAGACGGGCTCGACGAAGCTCTCGCGAAACTCCACGTTGCGGTGGTTGGTGACGTTCTGGATGTCGAAGAACAGGGTGATGGCTCCCCAGTCGCGGTCCCACGTGCGATCGACGCGAACGTCGGCAGTCCAGTAGGTGGGGAGCCGCGTCAGCTGAGCGGGGGGGAGCTCGTTGCTGTATGGATCGATGACCGTGCCCTCGGGAACGAGCGAGATCGGGTTGCCGGAGACGACGGTGAGGCGCGTGCCGATGTTCCACTTGAACGCGCGGGTCGCGAACAGGAGGTTGAGGCGCAGCGGCTGATCGAGGCCGTAGGGCACCCAGCCGCCGGTCTCGTACACGCGCTTGGCACGGGACCAGGCGAAGTTCGCCATCGCGCGGTACGTCGGAGTGTCGTAGCGAACGGAGGTCTCGAGGCCGTACGTGCGCTGGCGGCCGATGTTGCCCTGATAGCCGTAAAGGCCGAGCTGCTCCTCGACGAGCTCGGCGAACACGCGATCGAGATCGATGCCCGTGGGCCGGATGTTCTTGGCCGCGATGTCGACGAGGGTCTTGCGCCCGTCGTGGACGAAGCCGGTTATCGACGCGATGAGGCCTTCACTCGGCGCTGTCTCGACGGCGAGCGTCGCCTGATCGACGTATGAGCGCTTGGCGTCGAGATTGTCGGCGAGCTCGTCGAAGTGGGCGGGAGATGGTGGTTGCGAGTAACGCCCGACCGAGCCGCGCAGCGTGGCGGTCTTGGTCAGTGTCACGTGCGCGTTGACGCGTGGATCGAGCGACCACTGATCGCCGAGCCCGAAGCGATCGAGGCGCAGGCCAGGGCGAAGCGAGAGCCGGTCGCCGAACCAGTGGCGTCGCGCCTCGACGAAGATAGCGGCGTCGGTCCACAGCACGGTGTTGCGCGGGACGGGGAAGTCGTCGACGTCGCCGCTCGTGAGGCTGTCCGTCTCGACGCGGCCGAGGTAACCGCCCGTTACGTCGACGCCCGCGCGCACGAAGCCACCGGGATCGTCACGCAGCCACTCGCCGCGGCCGCCGAACACGTACCAGCGGCGCGCCAGGTCCATCTCGGAGAGCGTGCCCTGCTCGTCGTAGTCCTTGGTGTAGAGCGTGAGGATGTTGGTGCCGACGTTCGGTGCGAGCGTGAACAGCGAGGCACCGCGCTTGCGCTTGTAGCTTGCGCCCGCGCGGACGAAGCCGAGGTTGGCCGCGACGTGGCCATCGGAGTACGGCTCGGGCGAAGCGGCGTCCGTGGAGTTCGCGAGGCGATCGAGCGAGCCGAGCACGTAGGTCGCGAGCTCGCCGCGCTTGTCGGGTGCGCCCCACACAGTGCGGATCTGCCCGTCGGTGTAGCTCGGCAGCGGATCGCTCGCGGAGAGGAACGGCCGCACCAGGAGATCGAAGTAGCTGCGCCGCAGCGAGACCAGGAACGCGCCGTCGCCCGAGACCGGCCCTTCGGCGTCGACCTGCGAGTGCAGGAGGCTTACCGCGCCGCCGACGCGATAGTGATCTCCGCGCGGCTTGCGGGTGGCAAGCTCGACCACACCGCCCTGCGTGCGCCCCATCGAGACGTCGAAGCCGCTGGGCACCACCCGCATCGCCTCGAGCGCCTGGGTCGGGAACACGCCGGTGATGCCACCGAAGTGATACGCGAGCGGGATCTCGACGCCGTCGACGAACACGCTCGAGTCGCGCGGGGACATGCCCCGCAGCACGACGCCACCGAACGAGAACGGGATGCGCGCGGCCGCCGGCAAGATCGTGATCGCGCGCAGCGCATCGCCCATGGCCCCGGGTGTGGTGGCGACGTCCTGGGCCGACATCGTGTAGGCGAGCGGCTTGCTCTCCTCGGGAGCCTTACCGGTGACCTCGATCACCTCGTCGGTCGCGCGTTCGAGCCGCACGACGATCCCCTCGGCCGCGACGAGCGTCCGCGAGGTGAACCCCGGCGCGATGATCGTGAGCGTGCCACGGCCCGCGATGGCAAACGCGCCGGTCTCGTCGGTGATCGCCGTCGCCTCCCCCCGCAGGATGGTCGCGCCGGACACGGGGAGCCCGGCTTCGTCGACGACGGTGCCGGAGATTGCCGAGTCCGCCACGGCGTCCCCCGCGAGCGCGACCACGCCCACGACGCTGAGGTTCCACCGGATCACGGGCACACGGTACCTGCGACCGCGGCGGCGATCAAAAGGTTGCCTAGGGAAGGCCGGGAAGCAGCTTCTCGATCGTGATCGGGAACTCACGAACCCGGACGCCCGTCGCGTTGTAGACCGCGTTGGCCACGGCCGCGCCCGCGCCGCAGATGCCCAGCTCGCCGACGCCCTTCGCGCCGAGCTCGTTGGCCTTGTCATCGAAGCTATCGAGGATGACCACCTCGATGTTCGGGATGTCGGAGTGGACCGGCATCAGATACGACGCGAGATCGTGGTTGATGAACGAGCCATAGCGCGGGTCCACCACCGCCTCTTCGTGCAGCGCCGCACTGACGCCCCAGATCATGCCGCCGAGGAGCTGCGAGCGCGCGGTCTTGGCGTTGAAGATGCGGCCCGCGACGAACACGCCGAGCATGCGATGCAGGCGGACCTCGCCCGTGTCTGCGTCGACGCGAACCTCGGCGAAGTGCGCGCCGTACGTATTCAGCGCGTACGGCTGCTTCTCGTTCGGTCGTTCCGTGTCGATCTTGCCGATCGCCTCGATGCCCGTCGGGTACAAGCGCGCGAGCACATCGGTCAGCGCTTCGGACGCGTTGCCGATCACGATGCGTCCGTCGGTCCATGCTGCGGCGCCCGCGTCGAGGCCATGCAGCGGCGACTTTACATCCGCGACCGCCGCGTTCGTGATCTGCTGGCGCAGGTCCACGCACGCACGATGAGCCGCCGTGTTGGTGTTGCAGGCGCCCCACGAGCCACCCGAGCCGCCGCTCTTCGGAAAGTCCGAGTGCCCGAGGTCGACGTGCACCCGCTCGCTCGGAAGCCCGAGCGCCTCGGCGACGATCTGCGTCGCGATCGTGTAGGTGCCGGTGCCGAGGTCGGTCATGTCCGACTGCACGACCGCGCCTCGCGAATCGATCCGTACGCGCACCTCCGTCTCGTACTGGAAGTGGGGCCGGATCGCCGCCGCCATGCCGTAGCCAACGAGCCAGCGCCCGTCGCGCATGCTGCCCGGGATCACCGGGCGCTTTTCCCAACCAAACAGCCGCGCGCCTTCCTCCATGCACTCGACGAGCTTGCGATCGCTGAACGGCGCCCCCGTCTCGGGATGTTTCATCGGCTCGTTCTTGATGCGCAGCTCGATCGGATCGATGCGCAGCGTATACGCGAGCTCGTCCATCGCGCACTCGATCGCGAGTAGCCCGGGGGCTTCGCCTGGCGCACGCACGTCCTCGGAACGCGGGAGGTCGAGCTCGACCACGCGATGGACCGTCCTCCGGTTGGGCGCGGCGTAGAGACCACGCCCGCAGGTCGCCGTCTGCTCGACGTAATCATCGCCGGTGGTCAGCTTCATCGTCACGTCATGCCCGAACGCGGTGAGCGTGCCGTCGCGCTCGGCCCCGAGCTGGACGCGCTGCTTGGTGGCCGCACGGTTGCCATTGAGATGAAACATTTGCTGGCGCGTGAGCACCACCTTCACGGGCTGACCGACCATGCGCGCGGCCATCACGGCGAGGATCGTCTCGGCGTGGACACCGAGCTTGGACCCGAAGCCTCCGCCGACAAAACGCGAGATGACCGTTACCTTCTCGGGATCCAGCTCGAGCGTGGCCGCGATGCGCAGGCGCGCCGATTTGACGATCTGCGTGCTGACGTGAACGGTGACGTCGTCGCCGTTCCAGACCGCCAGGCAGTTGTGGGGCTCCATCGGCATCGCGAGCTCGTACGGCGTGGTGTAGACCTGGTCGAGCTTGACGGGGGCCTTCGCCATCGCCCCGTCGAAATCGCCCACCCCGACCTCCGGCGGCCCGCCCGCGTTCACCGACGTGGCCAGGTACGCCGCGCTCTCGCGCCCGTCGAGGACGTAGTGGCCGTCGGTGATGTCGTACGTCACCTCGATCAACATCGCCGCCGCCCGCGCCTGCTCGATCGTGTCCGCCACCACCATCGCGACCGGGTCGCCGTAAGAGCGAACCTCGTCGCTCGCCATGACCGGGTACGCGCGCGCATATCCGTCCCCCTCCCTCATGTCGGGCGTCCCTTGCTTGCCGACGTTGTGATGCGTGAGCACCTTGCGCACGCCGGGCGCCTGCTCGGCCCGCGAGGTATCGAGCTTCGTCACTCTGCCGTGCCCGATCGTCGCCTCGACGATGAAGCCATGGAGCGGTTGGCCAAAGCTCAAGTCCTCGGACGGATAGACAGCGCGCCCCGTCACCTTGAGCGGACCGTCGACGCGGTTGAGCGGTGCTCCGATCATGCGCGCACCTCCGTGACCTGCGAGAGCGTCGCGACCAGCGTGCGCTTCGCGAGCTTGATCTTGAAGTCGTTGTGGCCGCGGCCCACTGCGCGCGCGAGCGCGGCATCAGCGGCAGCCTGGAACGTCGCGCCATTCGCGGGGCGCCCATGCAGCACGGCCTCGGCTTCGAGCGAGCGCCAGGGCTTGTGCGCGACACTACCGAACGCGACGCGCGCCTCGTCGATGATGCTGTCGGTGAGGGTGACCATCACGGCCACCGAGACCAGCGCGAACTCGTACGACGTGCGGTCGCGGACTTTGCGATACTGCTGTCGTCCCCCCAGCGGTGGCGGCAAGATCACTGCCGTGATCAGCTCGCCGGGCCGCACCACCGTCTCGATGTGAGGCGTGGTCTCGGGCAACAGGTAGAAGTCGCGAAACGGCACGCTGCGCGTCGCCCCGTCCGCTCCGAGCATCTCGATCCGCGGCTCGATGATCGCCAGCGCCACCGCCATGTCCGACGGGTTGGTCGCGATGCACGCATCGCTCGCACCGAGGATCGCGTGGTTGCGATTGAACCCCGCGATCGCGGCGCAGCCCGCCCCTGGCGACCGCTTGTTACATGGCGTGGACGTGTCGTAGAAGTACGTGCACCGCGTGCGCTGCAGGAGGTTGCCGCCGGTCGACGCCTTGTTGCGCAGCTGGCCCGAGGCACCCGCCAGCAACGCTTGCGAGAGCACCGGGTAGCGCTTGCGCACGCGATCGTCGGCGGCGAGATCCGCGTTCTTCACCTGCGCGCCGATCCTGAGCTCGCCGCCCGGCAGCTCCTCGATCTGGTGCAGCGGCAGTCGGCTGATGTCGACGAGGTGCTCGGGCTGCTCGATCTCGAGCTTCATCAGGTCGAGCAGGTTGGTGCCGCCGCTGATGAACTTCGCGTGCTTCCCCGCGCTCGCGAGGGCGAGCACCGCGGCCTTCGCGTCGACGACGCGTTCGTAGGTGAACGGCTTCATCGCGAGCCTCCCCCCGAGGCCGTGCGAATCGCCCTGATGATGTTCGGATACGCGCTGCAGCGGCAGATGTTGCCGCTCATGCGCTCGCGGATCTCCTCGTCGGTGAAGTCGATATGGTCCGAGGAGACATCCTCGGTCGCGTGGCTCGGCCAGCCTGCCCTCGCCTCGCTCAACATGCCCACGGCGGAGCAGATCTGCCCGGGCGTGCAATAGCCGCACTGGAAGCCGTCGTGCTCGAGAAACGCGGCTTGCATCGGATGCATCTGCTCCGGCGTGCCGAACCCCTCGATCGTCATGATGTCGTCGCCCTCGTGCATCACCGCGAGCGACAAGCACGCGTTGATCCGGCGCCCTCCGACGAGGACCGTGCACGAACCGCATTGCCCGTGGTCGCACCCCTTCTTGGTCCCGGTGAGCTGGAGGTGCTCGCGGATCGCGTCGAGCAGCGTCGTCCGTGGGTCGAGCGTCAGCTCCACGGGCTTGCGGTTGATCACGAAGCGCACCTTCGCCGTGGGCTTCGACCTGTCGACGGCCTTCCCGGCAGGGCGTGCCTCGCGCGCACGCTCGACGTTGGAGTTCGACTTGGGCATGGCGTACACCGCGTGCAACGCGTGCACCGCCCCGCGCTCCCGCAGATCACGCCGGCTTCCAGAACGGTGCGAGCAGCTCGAAGGTTCGCTCGCGCAGCCGTCGGCGCACGTCGACGTCGTACGCGCTCGCCTCGGCGCGCGCAGGCACTCGCTGGTCGAAGAATTCTCCCGAGACACCGCCCAGCGTGCGCGCGATGACGTACAGGATCGCGTCGGCGCCTTCCTTCGCGGTCCCCAGCGGCGTGATGCCCGACTCGACCAACATCGGCGTCGCGAGGAAGGTCCCGGGGTGGAGCGCGTTGCTGGGCACGGGCTGCTGCGCGGCAATGTCGAACGCGAGCATCACCTGTGCGAGCTTGCTCCGCCGGTACGCGACGATGCCGTCGTAGCCGCGCTCGAAGTTCAGGTCCGTGAAGTCGAGCGCGCGCTGCCCAGCCGACGAGACCTGCACGATACCCTGCAGGCGATCGAGCAGCGCGTAGGTGAGCAGGAACGGCGCCAGATAGTTCACGGCGAAGCGGAGCTCGAAGCCGTCGTGGCTGACCTCGCGACGCAGCTGATCGCGCCCGAACCCGACGCCTGCGTTGTTCACCAGAACGTCAACGCGGCCGACGCTGCGCGCGAACGCCGCCACGGCAGCGAGTGACGCGAGGTCACACGCGACGCCCCGTGCCGAGGTTCCGAGCTCGGGCACGAGGTTGGCCAGCTGCACCTCCGTGCGATCGTGCGCGATGACGACCGCGCCGCGCGCCGCGAGCTCCCTGCACACGAGCGCACCGAGGCCCCCCGCCGCGCCGGTCACCAGGAACGTGAGGCCACGCATCTGAAGCAGCTCACGATACGCGCCGAAGCGTGGATGCGCTAGGAGCTGACCATGGTCACATCCTCGACGGTATCGACGTCCACCGCGCCGCCTTCCCAGTCGATCGCGGCGACCTTGGAGTCGCGCAGCAGCCGGCCAGCGCCCTGATCGCCCGCGAGCCCTGCGAGCTCTGGCCACAGCGAGCGATCGAACAACGCCGGCGCGCCCACGACGCCCTGATAGCGCGAGCCCACCGCGGGCGCCCCCGCGAGCCAGGCCGAGCGCAGCGCGCTCAGGTGCGAGGACGCGAGCAGCGGCTGATCGCCGAGGACGATCTGGATCGCGCGCGCGGAGGTGGTCTCGGCCCACGCCACGCCCGCACGGATCGAGGATGCGATGCCCTCGGCCCACGCTTCGTTGATGACGTGCGCGACAGGCAGCGCGCCGAGCGCCACGGCGACCTCGTCCACATGTGAGCCGAGCACCACGGCGACCGGGCCCGAGCGTGCATCGAGACAGGCACGCGTGACCTTGCGCACGAGCTGCTCGCCCTGCACGCGGACGAGCTGCTTGGGGCTGCCGAGCCGGCGCGAATCTCCGGCGGCGAGCACGATCGTCGCGACGTCGGCATGGAGCGCGCGGGCGCGATCGCGGAGCCGGCGCGCATCGGCGCAGTGCGCGACCGCCTGGATCTCGGCGACGATGGAGAGGGCGATCTGCTCGGGGGTCTCGGCGCCGAGGTCGAGCCCGACCGGCGCGTGCACGCGCGGATCGTCCGCCGCCCCGAGCTCGGCGAGCATCGCGCGCGTGCGACGCAGCGGGCCGAGCACGCCGATGTAGCGCGCGCGAGATGCGAGCGCCATCCCCAGCGCCTCGCGATCGCTCGGGATGTGATGGTGCATGACCAGGACGTACGGCTCGGCCGCCGCGTCGACGAGCTTGCGCACCCGGTCGAGCGTGCCCTGGGTCGAGACCACGCGCGTGGCGGCGAGGAACCGCGACGGCTCGCGCACGGTGCGGTCGGCGACCGTCACCCGCATGCCGATCGACGTAGCGAACGCCGCCACGGGGGCGGCATCGTGCCCGCTACCGAGCACGAACAGCTGCGGCGACGGCACGATGTTCTCGACGAGGGCGGTGAGCCCGAGCTCCGCGAGCTCGACCACGCCGGCGGGGCCGTGCGCGAGCGCCTCGAGGGCGCGCTGCGACGCTGGATCCGCGACCGGCACGGCGAACGCGATGGCGGGCCCGACCGCGACGCGCGCGCCGACGGGCACCGACGGCACCGACGAGCGGATCACCGTGACGAGCGTGCCCGGCAGCTCGTCCGCGAAACATGCGGCCGCGAACGCGAGCGCGTCGTTCGCCGCACCCACGGGGACGTGCTCGAGCAACACGTCGACCACGCCACCGCAGCCGAGCCCCGCGGCGAACGGCTCGCCGTCGTCAGCTGCGGAGTCGTAGGTCGCGATCACCGCGCCGTCCTTCGCGCGATGTTCGCCCCGCAACCGCACATCGCCCTCGAGGCACCCGCCGCTCACGCAGCCCGCGATCCAGCGATCGCCGCTGACGAGCATCCGCGCGCCCGGCCGCCGATACGACGAGCCCGCGACGCGTACCACCGTTGCGAGGAGATACGGCTCGCACGCCTCGGCGAGCTGCTTGGCCTCGCGCACGATTCGTTCGAGCTCGTTCATGTGCGTTAGCTGTATCGCCGATCGGTCACGGGCGGTAGGTCGATCCGTGAGAGCGCGCAGGTGAGCTGCGGGTGAGCGTCACGTTGCCGCGTGCACGCGCGCGGCCATGGTCGGCGCAGCATGAAGCTCGACGAGTGTGCGCCTGCGTCACGCCGGAGGCGTCCGTCGGGGCACGCAAGGTCCGCACGATCGAGGGTCTCTCGAAGGACGGCACTCACGCCGTGCAGCGCGCGTGGGCCGACGCCGTGCAGTGCGGCTACTGTCAATCAGGCCAGATCATGACGGCCGTCGCCCTGCTCGAACAGAAGCCCGATCCGGGCGATGCCTACATCGACGCGCCACTCGCCCCCCCGCAGTCGCGAATGCCGTGTTCGCACTCACGCAGCAGCGCCTCCGCTTGCTGCCGCTGCGCCTGTGATCTACCAGCTGCCGCCGACGGCGAAGCCCATCCCGTTCGCCATTGGCGCGGGCGCGAGCTGGAACGTGCGCAGTAGCGACGTCTTCTCGGGTGCGGTCCCCGGCTCGCGGTTGCGCTTCTCGAGCGGCAGGAGCGACGCGATCATCATGCCGCCGAGGATACCCGCCATGCCGGCGGCCACCTCCTCACCGCTCGGCGCGTACGCTCCTTCGTCGGCATGCAGCGCCGGCACCGCATAGCCCACGGTGATACCGACGAGCGAACCGATGATCACGTCGGAGTAGAAGTGTTTGCCCGCTCGCACGCGCAGCGTCGCGGTGGCCGATGCGACGGCGAGCCCCGACGTCCACGCGACCACGCGCGCGGTGCGATTTTCCTCCGATGCACCGAGCAGGTACGCCCCCGTCGTGGCCGCTCCGAACGAAAGCGCCGAGTGCCCCGAGTAGAACGACTGCATCGCGTCGTCGCCCTTGTCCTTCGCGTAGTGCTGTACGGCTGGATCCGCCGAGTACGTGTAGGGTCGCGGCCGCTGCACGAGGCGCTTGGTGACCGACGCGAGCGCCGCGTTGATGGCCACCGACTGGCCGTAGATCATGAGCTTGTCACCGTCGGCGTCGTCGATCGAAGCCCCCGTGAGGTAGATCGCCGGCGCGGCGAGCGACAGACCGAGCAAGCCGTCGGAGATCGCCGAGGCGCGGCGCGAGAACTTGTCCTTCACGCCCTCGTCCATCTCGAACAGCTCGCGCTGCCAGGGGTCGCGATCCCGGATCGGGATCAACATCGCGCCGAGCGAGACGCCGATCGCCAGGCCCTGGATCGCGCCGTCACGCGGGCGATCAACCGAATGACCCGGGATCACGTCGTCTGCGACCGCCGGGCTCGCCATCGCGAGCACCACGGCGATCGCTGCTTGTCGTCTCATGCGCCAAGCCTAGATGGCGCGGCGCCGGACGCCGACGGCAACAGCTGGCAGGCTTCGCGCAATCACGCGAAGCTCACGTGCTCAGAGCTTCGGGCCGCCGGAGCGAACTTCGGCCGAGGCCTGCGCCTCGTACTTCTTGAAGTTCTCGCGGAAAAGGCCGGCCACCTTCTTGGCCTTCTCGTCGTAGGCGGCCTTGTCGGTCCACGTGTTTCGGGGCTGCAGGATCTCCGTCGGCACCTCGGGGCACGAGACCGGAACCTGGAAGCCGAACACCGGATCCTCGGTGGTCTGCACGCCGGCGAGCGCGCCCGAGTGGATCGCGTCGATGATCGCGCGCGTGTACTTGAGCTTGATGCGCGAACCGGTGCCGTACGCGCCGCCCGACCAGCCCGTGTTCACGAGCCAGGTCTGCGCGCCGTGCTTCTTCAGCTTCTCGGCGAGCAACTCGGCGTACTTCGTCGGGTGCCACACGAGGAATGGCCCCCCGAAGCACGGCGAGAACGTCGGCTCGGGATCTTTTACCCCGACCTCGGTGCCGGCTACCTTCGCCGTGTAGCCCGAGATGTAGTGGTACATCGCCTGGCCCGGCGTCAGCTTCGAGACGGGCGGCAGCACGCCAAACGCATCGGCGGTGAGGAAGATGACGTTCTTCGGGTGCCCCGCGACGGCCGGAAGCTTGGCGTTCGGGATCGAGTCGAGGATGTAGCTACCGCGCGTGTTCTCGGTGAGCGACGTGTCGTCGTAATCGACGATGTGGGAGGTCGCCTCGTACTTGACGTTCTCGAGGACGGCGCCGAACTGGAGGGCGTTCCAGATGTCCGGCTCCTGCTCCTTCGAGAGCTTGATGACCTTGGCGTAGCAACCACCCTCGATGTTGAACGTGCCGTCGTTCGTCCAGCAGTGCTCGTCATCGCCGATGAGCAGGCGCTTCGGATCGGCCGAGAGCGTGGTCTTGCCGGTGCCGGAGAGGCCGAACAGGATCGACGTGTCGCTACCATCGCGCGCCTGCGTCGCGGAGCAGTGCATCGACAGCACGCCCTGCTTCGGCATCAGGTAGTTCATGATCGTGAACACGCCCTTCTTCATCTCGCCGGCGTACTCGGTGCCGAGGATGACGAACTCGCGGCGCGCGAACGACAGATCGACCGACGTCGACGACGTCATGCCGGCCGTGTGCTTGTTCGCCGGGAACCCACCCGCGTTGTAGATGACGTAGTCGGGCTCGCCAAAGCTCGTGAGCTGCTCCTGCGTCGGGCGGATCAGCATGTTGTGCATGAACAGCGCGTGGTACGCGCGGGCGCACACGACGCGGATCTTGAGCTGGTACTTGGTATCCCACCCGGCGTAGCCGTCGATGACGTACAGCCGCTCGCGCGTGTTCAGGTAATCGATCGCGCGCTCGCGATTGATGATGAAGCTCTGCTGATCGAGCTTGATGTTGACGTTGCCCCACCACACGTCATCGCGCACCTCGGGATCGTCGACGACGCGCTTGTCCGTCGGGCTGCGGCCGGTCTTCTTCCCCGAGTAGGCGATCAGCGCGCCGGTCGACGAGATCGTCGACCCCTTCTCGAACCTCAGAGCCGCTTCGTACAAGAATGCGGGCGACGGGTTGCGATAAATCTCGGCGACCGAGATGCCTTGTTTGTCGAGGTTGAAAGCCATGGCGACCAGCTCCGGGGGTTGTAGATGCGGAGGTATACACCACCGCTTGTGGCGGGGTCAGGGGGCCCCTAGCCTGTCCCGCGCGGTCTCGACGTCAGGGCGCACCGCGTCATGACCGCCCCCCCTTAGTTCAACGATTCCAGCGACCTCCACCCTACGCGAGAGCCCCTATTTCGCCGGCTTCGCGGCCTGAAGCTCGGCGAGCCGAGCGTTGGTCTTCGCGAGGTCGGCCGCCCAGCGCTGATTGGTCGCATCGGCAGCGGCGAGCTTCTTCAGGATCGTCGCGCTCTTCTTGTACGCGTCGAGCGCGCCGGCGGTGTCGCCGTTGCCGAACAAGAGGTCACCGATCGACTCGTGACTCACCGAGAGGTCGCGCTGCCACTCGCCGTTGGTCGGGTCCTGTGTCGCGAGCCGCTGGGCGATCGCCATGTCCGCGCGCAGCTCTTCGAGCGCACCCGCGCGGTCGCCCTTGGCGAGCAGCACGCGCCCCATGCTCGCGTGCGTGATCGAGAGGTCGCGCGCGTACTGCACACTGCTCGGTGCTTCCTCGCGCAGGCTCTGCGCAACGTCGAGCGCGCTCCGATAGGCCGTGAGCGCACCATCGTGATCCGCGCGCTGCGCGAGCAGGTCGCCGATCCGCGAGTGCAGCACCCACAGATCGCGCCGGCGCTGGCGGTTGCGTGTCGAATCGCGCGCGACCGCGGGCTCCGCGATGCCGAGCGCGGTGCGATACGCGGCGAGCGCTCCATCGAGGTCGCCCTGCTCCTGCAGGAACGATCCCACACGATCATGGCCGATCGCGGCATCGCGTTGCCGATCGAGATCATCGGGCGCCTTGCGCGCGAGCTCCATGCGCAGGGCGAGCGCGGCCAGGTAGTGCTCGCGTGCCGCGGTCATCTGCCCTCGCCGGCGTTGCGCATCTCCCATCTTGCTTTGGGCGCCCGCGAGATCACGCGCGTACTCGGCATTGCCCGGATGCGTCGCGTAGAGGTCTTGCATCAAGCCGAGCCCGCGCTCGGCCGCCGCGAGCGCACCGCGCGGATCGCCCTGCTTGTTGAGCATGTCGGTCAACTTTCGATAGCTCGAAGCAAGCTCGCGCTGCCGGGCGCCGTCGTCGGGCGCAATGACCAGCAGCGCGGTGCGCACGTCGATGGCCTGGCGCACCAGCGCGACGCCGCCCGCAAGATTGTTCTGCGCCTCGAGCACCGCTGCCCGCGTCATCAGCGCCGATGCGTGGCTCGCCGTCTGCTCGGCCGCGCGGCTCGCCGCCTTCGCGTAGTGGTCGACGGCACGCTGGGTGAGCGTGTCGAGCGCGTCGAGCTTGCCGAGCGCTTCCATGCGATGCAGCACGTCGCCGAGCATGAACGTGACCAGGCCGTCGGCATCGGCGCGGCTGCGCTCGGCGAGGGCCTGCGCCGCGCGGGCGGCCTCGCGCTCGGCGATGATCTGCCGCACCGCGACCACCGCGCCGATCGACAACACGACCAGCGCGAGCGCCACGATCGACACGATCGCGCGATGGCGACGCAACCACTTCGCGACGATTTGCCGAAACGAGTAGTCATGCGCACCAACGAGCTGCCCGGTCTGAAACCGGCGCAGATCCTCGGCGAGCTCGCGCGCCGTCGGGTAGCGCGCCGCCGCGTTCGCCGCCATCGCCTTGTCGACGATCGCGAGCAGATCCACGGGCACGTTCGGCTCGACGGTCGCAAGCCCAGGGATCCGGCCGCTGATCACGTCGGCGAGTGCGCCGGCTGAGGTCCGCGCGGTCACCGGCGGCCTGCCGGCGAGCACGTGATAGAGGATGGCGCCGATCGCGTAGACGTCGGCCCGCTCGTCGACCTGCTCACCCAGGGCCTGCTCGGGCGGCATGTACGCGGGCGTGCCCATCACCGCGCCCGTTACGGTCAGCCCACCCGCCGTCGGGGCATCCGAGTCCGCGACCGGTGGCGGCAGGGTCTCCTCGGTGCCCGAGATCAACGACGAGTCTGGCGCTACCGCCTCGCTCGCCGTGCCATCGGTGAGATCCTTCGCGAGGCCCCAGTCGATCACCACGGTCTCGCCGTACGAGCCGATCAACACGTTCTTGGGCTTGAGATCGCGATGCACGACCCGCTGCTCGTGCGCGTAGGCAATCGCATCGGCGATGGCGAGCACGTTGGGCAACAGCGCCATGCGCGCCGCGAGCCCCGGCGCCTTCTCGATCACCTCGTCGAGCGAGCGGCCCTTGACCAGGCGCATCGCGATGAAAGGCTCGCCCGTCGGCCACGCCCCTGCCTCGTGCACGCTGACGATCGATGGATGTTCGAGCCGCGCCGTGATCCGCGCCTCGCGCTCGAACCGGCGTGCGAGGTCACCGCGCTGGACCAGAATCTCCTTGAGTGCGATCCGCCGCCCGAGCCTGCGATCGCGCGCGACCCGGATCCGGCCCATGCCGCCGCGGGCGAGCTCGTCGGCGACGACGTAGTGCGCCGGGTCGACCGTCTGCATCTCCGGGTAGTCGACGTCCCGCACCGGCGGCGCCGCCAGCGTGTCGTCCAGACTCGCCTCCTCGCTCATGACCGGTGAGCGTACACCGGCCGCGAGGCACTATGGATTCGCGGTGCCAGCGCTCGGCGCCGTGCACAGCTTCCAGTCGGTCGCCGCGTTGTCCGTGTCTTGCCCGTTGGGCGAGCGGCACAGCGAACCGGCTCCCGAGCCCGGATCGGCCACCGAGGTCGACAACATGGTGCCCTCGACGAGCGAGACCTCGCCGGTGAACCCTGGCAACGCCAGCATCGGCATGGCGCCCTCATACGACAGCGCATCGATCAGCGTGTGCGTCGCGTTGTCGACCAGCGCGATGCCGTCGGGCTCACCGTTCTGGATCTCATTCTCATCCCAGCCCGGATCGAGCTTGGTCGCCGGGCTCTGGACCGTGACGTTCGCGCCGGCGATCACCAGGTAGCCACCTGCGGCGAGCATCCCGGTGCCCAGGTTGATCGTCGCATAGCGCACCTCGTCGGCGCCGTTGATCAGGATGATCTGCTTATTTGCGAGGCTGATCGGCGAACTCGACGGGTTGTAGATCTCGATGAACTCCGTGGTGTCCGTCGAGGTCTGGTCGTAGTCGACCTCGTTGATCACCAGGTGGTTCGCCCCCGTCGACACGGTGACCACCGCGGTAGCCGGGCTGGCGCCGAAGCTCGCCGTGATCGTCGCCGTGCCGATGGCCGACGTGTCGGTATACGTGAACGTCGCCGAGGTCTGGCCCGCCGCGATCGAGACCGTCGCCGGCAGCGTGCCCGCGTTGCTGGGGTTGACGCTCAGGGCCACCTGCGTTGCGCTCAGCGCGGGGATGTCCAGCGTGACGATGAACGTCGCCGAGCCGCCCGGCGAAACCGCCGCGGTGCTGGGCGAGATCGACACCGACGCGGGCTCCTCGGTCGTGCCCAGCACGCGCACGTGCGCCATCAGCATCGACGCCCCCAGCGACGCGATCACGGTGACGTCGGCGTTGACCGCGACAGCCGATACCGGCACGTCCGCGAAGGATGCCCCGGCCGGAATCGTGACGTTCTGGACCGTGAGCGCGTTCGTGTTGGTGGACATCACCATCACGACCGTATCGGTCGACGCGGGCCCCGAGAGCGTCACGCGCAGGGGCGTCGGGAACGTGGGCACGTTGGACGTGCCGATGCGCGTGAAGGTCAGCGCCGGCCCGAACGAAGTGAGCCCCGGCGCGCCGCTCGTGAGATCCGCGGCGCTGCGCGGCTCGAGCTTGGACGCCATCTGGCGCAGCGTCAGGATGCCGCGCACCGAGCTGTACGTCTGGCCGACGGTGAGCGCCGGGCTCGGCACGTAGAGGAAGTCGTCCATCACGAGCTTGTTGTTGTTGGCGTCGGTCAGCGTCGCCTCGCCGTACATGGCGTCGAGCGCGGTCACCGAGGAAGCGCCGAGCGAGACGATCACGCTCTCGAGGGTCAGCGCGCGCGGTCCGCCGGTGATGACGTCGGCGTACGAAACCGTGATCGGCATGGGCGGAGCCTCGGGGCCCGCCGCCGTCTGGGTGACGGACGACACGCTATCGAGCTCGGTCTGCCCCTGGTACACGGCGACCTTGCCGTCGATCGTTACGCGCGCGCCTACTGTTGCAGCCGCGAGCGTGGGCGCCGCGGTACCCGTGTACACGAACAGACCCGAATAATCCGGGCCGTTGTAGCCGCCGTCCGTCTCCTTGATCTGGACGAAGAAGCCGTTCGTACCCTTGCCGGTGACGAGCGCGTTGGTCACCTGCACCGAGGCGCCGACAGGCACGGTGCCGTCCTTGATCGCGTAGATCGTGACCGCGCAGCCCGCGCTGCCCGGGTTCGCTTGCTCGGGACACGGATCGCACACGTTGCCCTTGCCGTCGTCGTCGTTGTCGGCCTGGTCACCGTTGGCGATGTCGGGGCAGTTGTCGGTGTCGTTGGGCTCGCCGTCGTGGTCGCGGTCGTTCGGATCGATCGAGCCGCAGGCGGTGCTGTTGGCGTCGAGCGGGCACGGATCGCAGGTGTCACCCAGCCCATCGGAGTCGGAGTCGCCCTGCGTGCCCATGTCGACCGGGCGCACCGGGTTGAACACGTTCGGGCAATTATCGGCGCCATCGGCGATGCCATCGCCATCGGCGTCGGTCGCGCTCGGAATGCCGGTAAACACCGTCGAGCCCATGTTCGCCGTGGGGCGCTTGGGCGTGCAGGTCGGCTCGTTGGGCGGCGCACCACACACGAACGCGGGATAGATGTTGGCGCCAGCGGCGGTCTTGAGCGCGTTGTAGCCTTTGCCCACCTCGTCGGAGAGGCAGAGCTTCTTGCTGGAACCGCACACGTCGACGACGTCGCAGGTCGCGGTCGATAGTCCGCTGACCGCCGTTTCATCGCCGTACAGCGTCTTGCCGCCGCGCATCACGAGCACGACGTCCTTGGCCTCGGCCTCGATCACCGCGCGGTACGGGTCCTTACCGTTGCGCTTGAAGATCGCGATGTCGGCGACGCGGCCAGGCGCGAGCAGACCGATCACGTCATCGGTCGCGGTGACCGCCGCGGCATTCGACGTCACCATCTGCCATAGCTGCACGTCGGTGAAGTACCCGTCGAGGTAGGTCTTGTTGAAGCTGTCGGCGCAGGCGAGCTCGCGCAGCATGTTCATCGAGCCCGTCGGCATCCAGTCCGTACCGAGCGCGATCTCGACCCCGAGGCGCGCTGCCGTGGAGACGCGCGCGGTCTCACCGTACAGCGTGATGTTCGAGCGCGGCGACCAGATAAGGGCAGTACCTGCCGCGGCCATCGCGCCGTAGTCCGCGGGCTGCAGACCGACCGCGTGGATCATCGCGGTCTTCGCGATCGTCAGGTTGTTCGAGACACCCGGCGCCATCGTGTCATACGACGTCGAGCTCTGGCAGAGGAACTCGTTGCGCGCCGACTGATCGACACCCTCCGAGGTGTGCGGCTCGTACGAGTCGAGGTTCGCGAGTTGCGCGGCCGTCATCGCCCCGCTGCCGTAGTTGCAGTCGCTGGTGCGACGCGTCCCACTGTTGCCATCGCCGAGTGGAAAGGTGTCGAAGTCGACGGGCTTCTGGTTGAGCCCTTCCTGCTGGGCGCTGTCGAGGTTACGCAGCAGCCCGGGCTGCCCGCCGGAGCCGACGATCGAGGTCGCACCGCCCATCAGGAACCGTAGCTCGCCCCATCGGATCTGATCGTCACTCGCGTTCCCCCTCGAGGAGATCATCGCCTTGCCGTCCTGCCCCTTGCGCCACTGGTGACGGTGGTCGTAGCGAACGCCGTTGTCGGTGTACGGCGGGTTCTGCGTGAACGTGATGTGGTCATGCGTGTTGATGAGGCCCGGGGAGATCGATGCGTCGGGGCACGTGACCACGGTCTGGCCGGCCTCCGCGCAATCGCACCCCACACACGTGATGGAGCCCGTTGCATCGATCGCGACTCCGCCACCGTGGAACAGCTTGGTCGGGGTCAGCACCTCGCCGCGCAGCAGCTTGGCCGCGCCGCCGGCCTGCACCTGACAGGTCCCACTGGTGACTGCGGGCAGCTGCTCGCAGGTCACCTCGGTCAGCTGGCCGCCGTCGGTGGGCGGCCCATCGGTGGCTGCGTCGATAGGGTTGTTGGTGTCATCGCCACCACACCCACCGCACGCGGAAAGGAAGGGCGCTAGCACCAGCGCGAGAACGACTAGACATCGCTGCATCGAGGCGCGGACCCTAACACGCGACCTCGAGCGTTCGTCGACGAAAAACCGCCGTCGACGCGCGTGTCGGGACGTTCACATTTCGGTGTCAGTTCCCCGCCGCGCAGACACGAATCGATCTCTCGGCTCAGTCGAGCGGCTGTTCGAGACTGTCGGCGACGAAGCCCATGACCTCTTGCAGCATCTGGCCAAAGTCCTCGTAAAACTGTTGGTCGAGCGCGTTGTCACGAGCGTCGAACATCAGCACCGGGTACTCGCCGTTCGGCTGCGAGCGGCTGACGTCGAGGCAAAACCACTCCTGGTACTGAGCGCCCATACCGACCACGACGAGGTGATCACCGAGCTTGCGCTCCGCGCGCGCCGTGAGCGTGCGCTTGACCACATCGCCGCCTTCGGGCGGCGTCGGCCCCACGCCGACGAAGTCGTGGACGATGCCGAGGTGAGGAGGAATGGCGATTCCGCCAAAGGTGCGAAGGAACGTGCGGTACGACGGAGGAAAGGTCACGCCGAGCGCTTCTTCTGCGGCGGAGATCTCAGCTTCGGGAACCGGCCCCGTGATCTGACACGGGTCCTCGTTTTCACGAAGCCGCTTGCGTACGCGTTCGACGAGCTCGATGGTGTCCGAGTTCATGGCGTGCTCATCCGATTATGCACGGGAGCCATCGCGTTGCGACGCTCGTGATCGTGGACGAGACGTGCGCATCGCGATCGTCCGATCACGCCACGCGAGAGTTGACATTCACACGGGCCGCGGCATGGCGGCCGGGAACGTCAGCGCGTCAACAACGGCGAGCTCCATATCGGTGTCCGAGATCTGCAGCGCGGCCTGCAACACACCGAGGAACGGGATCACGCGCCAGCTCGGCACATTCGCCTGCGGCTCCGCGACGAGCGTGTAGACGACCATCCAGTAGCGATCGACGGGATCGGGCAACGTCTGCGCGACGCGCGAGAGCTCACCGAACACCTGAGCATCGGGCGCCCGCGGCCGGCGGAACGCACGATAAAGCTCGCCATCGAGGTCGTCCTGCGAGAGCTTGAGATCGGGGGTTGCGAAGAAGAAGTCGCGCAGCTTGAAGCGATGCTCGTCGGTGGCTGTGGCCGCGGCGAGGGCGCGCAATGCGAAGATCTCGCACGCGACGGGGACCAGATTTCGGATCCGCAGATAGCGATCATCGAGGTACGGGCCGAGCTGCCCTGCATGCGCGAAGTTGATGATCTGTCCCGACTCGAGAGGGCTGATGCGCAGTGCGATCCGCAGCGCTTCGAGGAACGAGACTTCACCCGCCTGCATCTTTTGGTCGGCCGCCGCGACCTCGGCAGCCAGGCCATACGCGGTAAGGCGATGGATGCGCGCCGGCAGCCCCTTCGCGATCGCGGGGGCACGGGCGATCGAGCTCTTCGCGAACTGTACCGCGTCGTTCGAGAGATCGATCAGCGTGCGCGCGGCCGCAGGCGTGATGCCTTCGAACAGGGGATGGTTCGTGATCTGCTGCTCGAGCACGGATTGCTCGCGCGGATCGACCGAGCCATCCGCGTTCATCGAGCAGATCATCGCTTCGATCAAGAACCGGCGCGGGTCGTTGGGCTTGAGCCCTCCGCCGAGGAGATTCTTGACGTGTTGCATGCTCCCCGATTCTAGTGGAACCCGGCATCGATCGCGATCACGAGTGCGATCGATCCGGCGGCTACTCCAGTGACCACTGCGAGCATGCGGGGGGACAGCGTTTTGTGCACGATCGGGCGCGAACGAAACGCACCGACGAGGATCGCGACCAACGTACACGCGCCCAGCAGATAACCGAACGGGAAGGGGCGGTGCTTCTGCTCGAGCGCTGCCTGCATTTTCTCTCGCGCCTCGGCCGTTGGCACCCTGCCCGTGCGTTGCTGTTCCGCGGTCCACGTCGCGAGCTCCCGCGCGATCACGCGCTCGCGCTCGGGACGCATCACGTTCGCATACGCCGTATCGCGCCGCAGCACGACCTCGCCGAGTGCCGCCCCCAGCTGCAACCCGCCCGCGACCACCACCGCGACCAGGGTTCCCCCGATCCGCGCGCGGTGACCGCCGGGGATCGACGACGCCAGCGATCCGAGCACGGTCCGCGCTCCCACATATGCCGCTGCGCAGGCGATCACACCGGCAGGCACCGCAACCAGCCATGCCCGGTCGCCCAATGCGCGATGCAGCCGCAACCCATCGCCGAACCCGTACCAGGTCCCGGTCGCGAGGTACCACGCGGCGTGGATGACGAGCGCGCACCCGATGGCGCGGACGATCCGAGATCCCAGTCGGTCCTGCCGGGCGAGCAGGATCAACGCCGCGCCGATCACGGCCTCCACCACGATGCCGCCGAGGGCGATCGCCAGCTCCCCGCCCGGCGTCCGGTACCGAATCCAGCCGCCGGCGAAATAGAACAGCCACACGTCGGTGACCTCGCCACCGACCGCCAGGGCAGTGCCTCCGTGACCGACCAGCTCGTGGACGACGAGGCCCAGGCGGCTCGTGGCCAGCCCGCAGCACGTGAGGAGCACGGTGAGCTGTGTTACGGCGACCAGCCAGGCGCGCGACACGTCCCGAGCATAGCCCCCCCGGCGGCATCGCGTTATCATTCCGCCGTGTTCCGGGTCTCTCACGTGCTGGTCTTGTCACTCGGGCTCGCGCTCGCGGGGGTTGCGAGCGCCGAGACCAAGCGCAAGATCCGGATCGAAACGACCCCTCCCGGCGCCGTGGTCTACCTCGTCGAAAAGGAAGCCGGTCCGGTGTGCGAAGAGACGCCGTGCACGATCGACGCACCGGTGGGCACGACGCCGGTGATCATCGAGCTCAAGGATCACGCGCCGGTCTTCGACAACGTCACCGTGCCCAAGAAGGGCAAGGTGACGACCGCGAAGTTCACGCTCGATCCGGCCGTCGGTAAGGTCATCGTGCGCGAGCCCGTCGGGGCCGTGGTGTTCGTGGACGAGGAAGAGCAAGGCAAGGCCCCGCTCGAGCTCGAGGTGTCGGCCGACGCGCACCACGTCGTCGTCAAGCTCAAGGGCAAGCGGATCTACGACGGCTACGTCGAGGTCGCCGCCGGCAACGAGACGGTGATCGGCAGCGAAGAAGGCGGCGGCGAGAGCGAGGACGACGAGGTTCCCGAGGAAGAAGAAGAGAAGATCACGAAGTCGACGACGCCGACCAAGCTCGTCGAACCATGGCTGCGCGGCACCGTCGCGGTCGACATCGGGTTTCGCTCGTTCACGTACAACGCGGGCTCGAATCAGCGCCCCGAGAAGGAGGCAGGCCAGATCCTCGCGGGCCCCGTGATCGAGCTGTGGCCCGGCCGGCTCGCGAAGGTGCGCGCGCTCCATGGCTTCTCGCTGCTCGGGCGGTTTCAGTTCGGCCTCAATCAGCAGCCCGTCGTAGCCGCGGACCTCGGCCCCAACACCTCCACGTTCTGGCAGAGCCTCGAGGGCACGCTCCGGCAGCAGTTCGTGTTCGCGCAAAAGTTCGGCCTCGAGCTGGGGCTCGGGTACGTGCGCGATCAGATGCAGTTCTCCGGCACGCCAGGCGACATCGAGAAGCTCCCCGACGTCATCTACTCGGTCCTGCGCATCGGCGTGCGCGCGTCCATGCGCCTCGGCAAGCTCGAGCCGTACTTCGCGGCCGAGCCGCGCTTCGTGCTATCGGGCGGCAAGCTGCAGAACCGGTACGAGGCCGGCACCGGCGCGAGCGGCTACCGCATCGCGGGTGGTGCGCTCGTGAACATCGGACGCATCACCGGGCGCGCGGAGGTATCGACCACCCGCTACGGGTGGACGTTCGTCAACAGCGACCCCGAGATCACGATGACCGAGAGCGGCACCGACGCCGTCATCCAGGTCGGCTTCTCGGCCGGCTACCAGTTCTAGCAGGTCCCTCGACGTACGCGAACGGCGTGCACTTCGCGTGCAGCTCCTCGAGCATGGCGAGCGTGCTCGAGCATGATCACCACACGGAGCAGGGCTTGGTCGGATTCATCGGCGTGCCAGCCGTGCAGCTGAACGCCTTCGCGAACTCGGGCAGATTGCGCAGCGCGCCGTAGACCCGGAACTTGGAGGGCGCGTGCACGTCGGTGTTCAGGCGGCGCTGCGTCTCGGCTGGGCGCTCCTTGGCGCACCACGACTGCGCGACGGCGATGAAAAACTGCTGGTCCTCGGTGAACCCATCGGCGAGGTACACCTTGTTCGCATCGGCACGCAGCGCCGTGTACGCGTTGAACGCGACCTTCACGCCGCCGAGGTCCGCGATGTTCTCGCCGAGGGTGAGCTCGCCGTTGACGAAGCTCTTCGGCAACGCCTCGAACGTGGCGTACTGCTGGGCGAGGCACTTGCCGCGCTCGGCGAACTTGGTCGCGTCGGTCTCCTGCCACCAATTCTTGTGGTTGCCGTCGCCATCGAACTGCGCGCCCTGATCGTCGAAGCCATGCGTGATCTCGCGGCCGATCACCACGCCGATGCCACCTAGGTTCGCGGCGATCGAGCGGTCCTCACCGAAGAAGGGCGGCTGAAGGATGCCGGCCGGTAGCACGGTGTTGTTCGCCGTCGGGTTGTAGTAGGCGTCGACGCGGTAGGTATCCATGCCCCACTCGCTACGGTCGACGGGCTTGCCCGAGCGTCCGAGCACGCGCAGCGTTTCGAATGCGTTCGAGCGAAGCCGGTTGCCCGCGAAGTCGTCGCGGCGAACCTCGAAGTCGTAGGTCCGCCACTTGTCGGGATAGCCGACCATGCGGACCAGCTTCGCGAGCTTGGCCTGCGCGGTCTGCTTGGTCGCATCGCTCATCCACTCGAGCTTCGTGATGTCCTCCTCCAGAGCGCGCACGAGGGTGTCGATCAGCGACGTCGCTGCTTGCCGCGCCGAGCTCGGGAAGTACTTCGCGACGTATAGCTGACCGAGCAGCTCGCCGAGGGCGTCCTGGGTGGCCTCGATGCAGCGCTTGCTGCGCTCCTGCTGCTGCTCGACGCCCGACAGCACCTTGGTCAGCTCGAAGGCTTCGTCGTCGAACTTCTTCGGCAGCTGGAACGCGGCGTGCTCGACGAGATGATACGTGAAGTAGCTGCTCCACTGCGCCGGCTTGAACTTCGCGCGCAGCTTGTCGAGGGCCGCGAAGAACCTCGGCGTCGCGATCACGAGCTTCTTGCTCGGCGCGTAGCCCACGCCCTGGAAGTAGCGCTTCCAGTCGATGCTCTTTGCTTGCTTGCCGAGCCCTTTGAGGTCGGTCGGGTTGTACATCGCGCCGATATCGCGCTTCTCGACGCTGGTCCGCGTCAGCTTCGCGATCTCGGTCTCGATCGCGAGCACGTCGGCCGCAGCTGTCGTCGCCTTGGCCTCGGGCGTCCCGGCGAGGACAAGCAGCCTGGCGACGTGAGCGCGGTAGGCGTCGAGCTTGTCCTTGAAGTCAGGCTTCACGTAGTAGTCGCGATCGGGGAGCCCGAGACCGGCGGCGTCGAGGTACGTGACCGTGGTCGTCGAGTCCTTGAGATCCGCGAACGCCGTGGCGCCCCACACGACCCACACGCCGAGCTTGTGCAGCTCGATCGTCGTCGCGAGCCACGTCTTCGCATCGATCTGCTTCGACGCCTTGTCGAGCAGCGGCTTGATCGAGGCCAGGCCAGCATTTTCGATCGCGGACTCGTCCATGCACGACGCGTAGTAGTCGCCGAGCTTGCGCGCGGGCGGCGTCGCGCCGATGCCCTTGGCCGCCTCCTCGAGCAGGACCTTGATCGCGGCCTTGTTCTTCTCGTCGAGCGCCGAGGCGCGAGCCCAGCGTGCGCGGTCCGCGGGCACGTCGTTGGCCGCGAGCCAGCCACCACAGGCGAACTGATAGAAGTCGACGCACGGATCGACGCTGCGATCGAGCGACCCCGCCTCGAGCCCGACGTCCGCGAGCGTGACCTTGATGCTCGGTCGACTCGACGGCAGCGACGCGGGGAGCGCTGGCTTCACTGAAGGTGCGGGCGCGGGCGGCGGATCCACGGGCGACACCGGCGCCGATGGCTTCGGGCCAGAGCACGCAGCGACGATGATCGCGAACAGGCCAGGTGCGAGCCGCATCGTCGGCGAACGTAACATGCGGCTCCAGGGCACGCGCTGCGACCTCGGGACAGGCCGCGACGACGAGTTCTGGTGCGCGGCCCACTCGATGCGCTGGGGGACGCGAGGCCGAGCGTCACGATCGCCGTCGACAGACCGCCGTGGACAGCTGGACGCCCATCGAGCGCTGGTAGGCCTGCGCGGTGCGCAACCGCTCGCGTGTGAGCAGGCCTTCGGAACCCACGTCTTTCACCGAAACTGGGTGCTCGGGGATAGGGCCGCGCACGGGCGCAACGGGCGTCGGCGCGCGCCGGGAGCACGAGGCATTCGGGCTCTTCTCGTAGCGGGCGTTGGAGCACATGGACAGCTCGTTTGCCGTCGCGACGACTCCTTGGTCCACGCGCCGCAAATCCGCAAGGGACGGGCCAGGCGCTGACCGCAGCAACTCACCAGGATCACGACCCTTCCGCCTGATCTGGGCACCAAGGAGCCGGGTGCTGGCACCTGAGAGGGAGGGCCTGCATACTCGATTCGTGCGCTGGCCGGCCATCCTCGCGATATCGCTCGCCGCGGCTGGTACCGCTGAGGCCCGGCGCGTGCCGCCGGCGGCCCCAGCACCGGTCTCCGAAGACTTCTGGCGCGATGTACTGGACCCGAACGGCGTCGAGGTCACGAAGCTCGTCGAGATCGCGCGGCTCGCGATGAAGACCCACGATGACGCGCTGCAGTCCGACGCCGAGTGGGCCGTCGAGCAGCGCATGCGCTACTGGACCGACACCTACCGGTTGATGCGGTACGCGCGCCAGCTGTCGCCGCGCAACGCGGACGTGCTCGCGATCCTCGGCCGCGCCGCCGACGAGCTCGGCAAGACACGCGAAGCGCTCGAGGCGCTGCATGCCTGCATCCGCGAGCGCACCCCCGAGAAAGCGGGCGCGGAGGTGCTCGGCCGGCTCGGCGCGATCTACCTGCGCCTCGGCAAGACCGACGAGGCGATCCGCTGGCTCGGCCTCGTCAGCACCGGGCTGCGCACCGATAGCGTGCAGGCGCTCGTTCACCTCGCGAATGCGCTTGCCGCACGCGGGCAGGTCAGCGCTGGCATCGACACGCTGATCAATGCGCTGCCGCCGATGACACCAGCGTACTACTCGACGGAGCTCCTGCTCGGGTCATTCGCCCTCGCCACGCTGTACGATCGCGACGAACAACGCGCCGCTGCCTTCGAGGTGCTCGATAAGATGCGGTCGACCCTGCAGACCCAGTTCGGGCCGCTGGTGCAGAACGCGCTCGTGCTGATGCGATTCGCACCCGCGGAGGATCGGCACTACTATCAGGCCTTGCTGTACGAGGTGACGGAGCAATACGTCGAGGCGCGCGCCGAGTGGGCCCTGTACGCGGCCGCCGGAGACATGCCGTGGCGCGGCCGCGCCCTCGACCACATCCACGCGATCGACCGGAAGCTACGCGCGGCCTCGGCGACATCGGCCACCGTGCCCGCCCAGACCAAGCGCTTGCGTCCGCCGCCGCCCCCGCGCCAGAGGCGCCCGTGAAGCTCGCCCCTGTCCTGCTCGTCTGCGCGCTCGCGGCGTCTGCCTCGGCCAATGTCTGGGAGCGCGCGCTCGACGAGAAGGCCACCGTGACGCGCGAGCGCTACGAGCAAGCATTGGCGACGGGCGATACCCTGGCGCAGCGCGCGAACGCGCGAGGTCTGTCGCGTACGACAGGCATCCAGCTCGTGGATCGGGCGATCGCCGCGTACATGGAAGCCGGCAAGCTGCGCAAGGATCAGGGCGAGCCCTACTTCCGCATCGCGAGCGTCCTCGAGATCTTCTTCATCGATTGCGATGACACGTATCGCTTCGGCACGAGCGCGCCGCCGGTGACCTGTCCGCCGGCCGGCACCCCCGTCGATCCGGCGCGCATGAAGCAGACGCTCGATGCCTGGGACCAGTTCGAAGCGCGCGCGCAGCTCGACCCGCGCCTCGCCGATGCGCTGTTCCAGCGCGCGATCCTCCGCACCAAGCTCGTCGACGGCAGCAAGGCGTCGCAGAAGCATCTCGAAGGTGCAGCGGCCGATTACCGCGCGATCCTCGATCGCGCCGATGGCATGACCGCCGCGGGCCTGGACGGCGTCTGGGGCAACCTCGCCGAGACGTACATGATGCTCGGCAACCTCGAGGAAGCGATCGACGCGTACCGCACCGCGCTCCGCATGGGCGCGGGTTCGTCGACGGCGCTCGGCCTCGCGGTCGCGCTCGATCGCGACGAGAACGGGCCGGCCGCGCTCGACATCGTGCGCAGGATCTCGCGCACCGAGCTGCTCGACTTCCAGAACGCCTTTGTCAACAAGCGGGTGTTCTTCGTCCCCGAAGGCGAGGAGTACTACTACTTCGCGCTGATCTACGAGGCGGCAGGCGCCGACGAGATGGCCATCATGGGCTGGCAGCGCTTCCTCGCCAGCGGGGCCCATCCCCAATATCAGCCGCGCGCCAAGCAGCACCTCGACGCGCTCCAGGCCAAGGTCCGCACCAAGCCGGCGTCCCGGCGCCCGGCCTTCGATCCGTTCGACGGGTATCCATGAAGTCGCTGCCCCTCATCGCCCTTCTCCTCACCACGCCCGCGCTCGCGCAGTCGAAGCGCTATCCACCGGAGCCCGTCGACAAGGACCAGGAGAAGGCCACGTACTCCGTCCTGTGGGAGAACGCGACCAATCCGAATAACGAGCCCTATCGCGCGCTCGTCGATCAGGCGAAGCAGTCGCTGGGCGAGCGCACCGACGCTGGCTGGCAGGCCGCGATCGCCAAGCTCGACCGCGCGATCGCGTTGCAGCCCACGCAGGGCGATGCGTACGGGCTGCGCGGGGAGGCGCACTTCCTGCTCAAGCGCTGGGACAAGTGCGCTGCCGACTTCGGCGTCGCCGTCGTCAAGGCACCGCGCACCGAGGCGACCGAGAAGAAGACGCTGCTCGACATGCACCGCAAGCAGGCCCAGTGCCTCGCGCTGTCGGGCAAGCTCGCCGAGGCAGAGCGCGTTCTCGCCGAAGCGACCGCCGCGGGCACTGGAACCGGCGATCTGTTGATGCGCCTCGGCGAGGTGCGCATCGCCCTCGGCAAGCTCGACGAGGCGATCGCCGTGCTCGGCGCCGCGCTCGACGCACCGGAGACCCCACAAGCGGTCACCCGCTGGTTCCTCGCCCTCGCCTATGATCGCGCACGCCGCCCAGCCGAGGCCATCGAGGAGAGCCGCCGCGCCTACAACATGGATCGCTCGTTCGGCGCGATCTCCAACCAGACGCTGATCGGCCCGGGGGACCTCGAGTACATCAAGGGCCTCGCATACGCGTCGATCGAGGGGCCCAAGCCGGAGCTCGCGATCATCTTCTTCCGCCAGTATCTGAAGGCGGCACCCGAGAGCCCGTGGCGCCGGCGCGCCGAGGAGCACCTGCGCGAGCTCAAGGACTCGCAACTTCCCGAGAGCATCGATCGCCTCGACGGCTCGGCGGCCCTCGAGATGGAGGCCGCACGCCTCGCGGTCAAGAAGGCGATGCCGGCCCTGCGCGCCTGTATGGCGAAGACCCCGAGCTCGGTCGTGCAAGTGCGGCTCGTCAAGGTCGGCCCGCGCTCGAAGACGGATCCATACGGCCCGCCGCCCGGCCCGTATCGGCGCTACAACCATCGCCGGCTGCCGCCGCCCGCAGGCGCGAGCGTGGCCGCCTATGGTGAGGTGCCGCTCGAGGCCACACGTGCGGAGATCGATGCGGCGCTGCGCTGCATCGAGCCGCTCGCGCAGCGCGTCGCACTGCCGGCCGTCAAGGAGAAGGACAACTGGTACGAGATCGCGTTCTTCGTGATTGGCCCGTAGGTCGCGTTCACGCGAACGCCGACCACGCGCGATCGCGACGCGCGGTGCGGGCGGCACTCGCGATCTTGAAGATCATGCGATCGCGCTCCCAGCGCCGCCATTCGTCGTCGGCGAGCGCGGCCCACGGGCGCTCGAGATCGGGCAGCCGCTCGTGCAGGCTCGCGAGCACACCCGCGAGTGCGAGGTGCGTGGTGGCCGCACGCGGGTCGGCGAGGCCGAGTGCGCGGACAGATACGAGGAGCGCGAGGAGCTGCTCGACGAGCTCGTGTGGAAACCGGTTCCTGCGCGCGACACCGATCGCATAGGCGAGCAGCGCCGCGTGGACGTGCAGGTCCTCGATCGTGCGAAAGGGCTTGAGATACGCGTCGTAACCGTCGCCGGGCAGCACGTCGACCGCGGGGATGCGTACGTGATCGAGCTCGAGCTCCGCGTGCGGAACCTCGGGCACGAAGGAGGCCGCTGCGGGCGTCATCCGCACCCCGGACGCCTCGGTCGGCACGCGCGCCACGCGCAGTTGCGGCTTGCCGTCGGGACCATCGCCCGTGGTGGCGACGACGAGGAGCGAGCTCGCATGCGTGGCCCCCGTCGCCCATTTCTTCTTGCCGGTGAGCACGAAGCTGCCGTCGGGCTGTGTCGTCAGCGTGGTCTTGATCGCCCGCGGATGGTTGCCGCCCTCCTCGGTCGCACACAGCGCATGGATGCCGCTCGGCACCCGGTCGCCGACGAGCGCGGCCAGCGCCTCCCCGTAGGCAGCGGCGAATGCGTAGCCGATGCGATCTGCACACGCGCCGCCCGCGATCGCGCGATCGATCGAGGCCTCCCAGGCTGTCCGCCGGCCGGACGTCGATGCCCACCAGGTCGCGAGCGCGTCGGTGGCGGCGGGACGTTCGGGAGCGAGTACCAGGCGAAGCAGCGCGTCCATAGTGGCACTCTAGCCCGGACCGTGCGCATGCGCGTTCTCGAGGACGGGCACACTCTCCTCGGCACTCCAGCCGCCGCCGAGTGCCTTGATCAGCAGTACCGTCGACAGGTAGCGCTGCCCCTCTGCCTGCACGGCGAGCAACTCGTCGTCGAGCCAGGTGCGCTGCGCATCGAGGACTGACAGGTAGTCGATGAGGCCTTGGTCGTACTGCAGCTGTTCGAGACGCAGCGTCTCGCGGGCCGCATCCGCGGCACGCCGATAGGCCTCGGCGGTCGAGCGCAGGTACGCGAGGTCGGTGAGTCCGTTCTCGACGTCGGCGAGCGCTTGCAGCACCGCCGCGCGGTAGTTCGCGAGAGCCTCGTCGTACACGGCCTTTGCCTGGGCCAGCTGCGCACGCAGGCGGCCGCCTTGAAAGATCGGGGCCGACGAGGTCGCGCTGAGGGACCAGATGCGATTGGCCCAATCGAAGGCGTTGGATAGCGCCGCGCTCGCGAGCCCACCGGCTGCCGACAGATCGAACCTGGGGAACAGATTCGCCTTGGCGACGCCGATGTTCGCACTCGCGGCCATGAGCGCGTGCTCCGCCGCCATCACGTCGGGGCGCCGGCGCAGCAGCGTCGACGGCAAGCCCACCGCGACCTCGGGCGGCGCATCGACGAGCGGGTGCTTCGGCATCGCGAGCGCCGCTGGCGGAACGCCGAGGAGGATCGCGAGAGCGTGCACGTTGGTCGCGCGTTGCCGCTGCACCTCTTGTTGCTGCGCGAGCGTGACGTCCAGCTGCGTCTGCGCGCGCAGCACGTCCGGCGGCCCCACGAGCGACGCCTTCAGCTTGATCTTGGTGAGCTCGACTTCTCGTCGTGACGCGGCGGCCGCGCGCCCGAGGACCTCGTCCTGGGCATCGAGCGCTCGAATGGTGAAGTACGTTGTCGCGACGTTCGAGGTCAACGTGAGACGTACGACGGCGTAGTTGTCGGCGGCCGCCAATCCTTGCGCCTCGGCCGCCTCGACACCGCGTCGAATGCGTCCCCACGCATCGATCTCGTACGAGATGTCGATCGGCAACACGATCCACGTGAACGAATTCCCCGTCGTGCCCGTGCCCGTTCCGGTGCCCGTGCCCGTTCCGGTGCCAATGCCCGTGTTCGTGCCCGTCACCGTGCCCGTTCCGGGGCCGACGCCGATGCCCGTGCCCGTGCCAACGCCTGCGCCCGGCGTCACGAACCCTCGCCCACCTGCCCCACCCCGCGCCCGTGTCACCGACGGATTGAACGCGACCTGTGGATACAATCCGCTCGCTGCCTGTGTGATCAACGCCCTCGCCTGCGCCACCCGTGCGAGCGCAGCCACCAGGCCGGGATTCCCGGCGACCGCACGTTCGATGAGCTTCTCCAGCGCCGGATCGCGAAACATCTTCCACCAGGTCGGATCGATGCTGCCCGCCGTGGCTCCGGGCCCGCCGTACCGCGCTGACATCGGCACCGGCGGGCGTCGGTAGTCCGGGCCCACCTTGCACGCGGCGAGCGCGGCGAGCAGCAGCACCGGCAGGCGCGTCACGTCCGCCTCCGCAGCAGCCGTGCGCGCAGGCGTTCCATGAAGAGATAGATCACCGGCGTCGTGTACAGCGTGATCGCCTGACTCACGATCAAGCCTCCGACGATTGCCACGCCGAGAGGCTGCCGCAGCTCGGCCCCCGCGCCCAGCCCGAGCGCGAGCGGCATCGCGCCGAGCATCGCCGCCATCGTGGTCATCGTGATCGGGCGGAACCGCAACTGGCAGGCGCGAAAGATCGCATCGCGTGGCGCCATGCCTTCCTCGCGTTGCGCGACGAGGGCGAAATCGATCACGAGGATCGCGTTCTTCTTGACGATGCCGATCAGGAGGAGCACGCCGATCATCGCCATCACATCGAGCTGCAGGCCGAGCAGCATCAGCGCGAGGAGCGCGCCAATGCCCGCTGATGGCAGCGTCGAGAGAATCGTGATCGGATGCAGCAGGCTTTCGTACAGGATGCCGAGCACGAGATAGACCGCGAGCAGGGCCGCGGCTAGCAAGTACGGTTCGCGGCGCAGCGACTCCTGGAATGCCTGGGCCGTGCCCGAGAAGTGCGAACGAATGCTGGCCGGCATGCCGAGCTCGCGCTCGACGGCCGCGATCCGCTGGACCGCCTCGCCGAGCGAGACACCCGGCTGCAGGTTGAACGACAACGTGACAGCGGGCATCCCGCCCTGGTGGGCGATCGTCAGCGGTGTCCACGCCGTGCGCTGCGTAGAGATCGTCGGCAGCATGATGGCTGCTTGCTCCGGCGGACGGATCCGCGCGAGCTCGAGCGCGGCCGGGGAGGCCGCGAACGCCGGATCGATCTCGAGCACCACGTGGTACTGGTTCAGGTCGCCGTACGTCGTCGAGACCTGGCGTTGACCGAACATGTCGTAGAGGATCTCGTCGACGTCACGGGCCGACAGCCCGAGCGTCGCCGCGCGATCGCGGTCGACCATCGCGTAGACCTGGCGTCCGCGATCCTGGAGGTCACTGTTGACGTCGACGAGGCCCGGCACCGTGCGCAGGCGCGCGAGCAACCTGGGCGCCCACTGCGTGAGCTCGGCGATGTCCGTGCTCTGCAGCACGTACTGGAACTGCGACGCACTCGCGCGCCCGCCGATCTGGAGGTCCTGTGTCGCCTGTAGATACAGCGTCGCGCCGGGCACCTCGGAGAGCTTCGGTCGCAGGCGCGCGATGATCTGGTCGGCGGACTCGGTGCGTTCGCTGTGCGGTGCGAGTGTCGCGAACAACCGGCCGCTGTTGCCGCTGGTAAATGCCACGGTGCCGCGCACGGCGGGGTCCGCGCCGGTGATGTCCGCGAGCTGCGCCACCAGCTTCGCCATCGCCTGCGCCGACAGATCCTGGTCGCCGCGCACCGTGCCGACGAGCCGGCCCGTGTCCTGCTGCGGGAAGAAGCCCTTGGGGACTGCGACGAAGAGAACCCCCGTGAGCGCGACGGTGCCGAGCGCGACGAGGAACACGAGTGTCGTGTGGCGCAACACCCAGCCCAGCGAGCGGCTATACATGCGCGTCATCAGCGCCAGCGCGCGCTCGCCGAGGTGGTACCACCTGCCGTGCGGCCTGCCCTCGAGCGGCCGCAGCAGGCGCGCGCACAACATCGGCGTCGTGGTCAGCGAGATCGCGAGAGACACCAGCACGGCCACCGACAGCGTCACCGCGAACTCGCGGAACAGGCGGCCGACGATCCCGCCCATCAAGAGGATCGGGATGAACACGGCGATCAACGAGATGCTGATCGAGAGCACCGTGAACCCGATCTCCTTCGCGCCGAGGAACGCGGCTTCGCGAGGCGCCATCCCCTGCTCGAGGTGGCGCTGCACGTTCTCGACGACCACGATCGCGTCGTCGACGACGAACCCGGTCGCGATGGTGAGCGCCATCAGCGACAGGTTGTCGATGCTGTAGTCCGCCAGGTACATGACGCCGGTCGCGCCGAGCAGCGAGATGGGCACTGCGATGCTCGCGATCACGGCACTCCGCCACTCTCGCAGGAACGCAAACACGACCAGCACGACGAGCAGCACCGAGCCGACCAGCGTGAGCTCGACGTCGCGCACCGACGCGCGAATGCTGAGGGTTCGATCGACGACGACATCGATGTCCAGGCCCGCCGGAATGGACGCCTCCATGCTCGGCAACAGCTCGCGCACGCGATCGACGGTGGCGATGATGTTGGCCCCCGGCTGGCGGAACACGATCATCAGCACCGCGGGCTTGCCGTTGGCGCGCCCGTCGACGCGAATATCCTCGACGCTGTCGATCACGTTGGCGACATCGCGCAGGCGCACCGTGGCGCCCGCCGGTGAGCTACCCACGACGAGGGGCGCGTACTGCGCGGCGTACCGCAGCTGATCGTTGGCACCGAGCACTACGGTCTCGCGGGCGTTGCGCAATGCACCCTTGGGGCGATTCGAGTTGGCCGCGGCGATCGCGCGCCGAAGGTCCTCCATATCCAGCGAGCTCGCGGCGAGCTTGCTCGGATCGACCTCGACCCGCACCGCGGGCAGCGACGAGCCACCGACGATGACCTGCCCCACGCCCTCGATCTGCGAGAGGCGCTGCGCGATCACCGTCGACGCGGCGTCGTACATCGCGGGACGGTCATAGGTGGGCGAGGTCAACGACAACACCAGGATCGGCGCGTCGGCCGGATTCACCTTGCGGTAGCTCGGCCGCATCGGCAGGTTCGCCGGCAGGTAGCCTTGCGAGGCGTTGATCGCGGCCTGGACGTCGCGGCCCGCGGCGTCGATGTCGCGCTCGAGATCGAATTGCAACACGATCTGGGCCGTGCCGAGCGTGCTGATGGAGGTCATCTCCGTCACGCCTGCGATCCGACCGAGCTGATGTTCGAGGGGCGCGACGATCGACGACGCCACGATCTCCGGTGCCGCGCCGGGTAAGCCCGCGGTGACCTGGATCGTCGGGAAGTCGACTCGCGGCAACGCCGACACCGGCAGCTGGGTGAACGCGACCATGCCCGCGAGCGCCAGCGCGATGGTGAGCAGGGTGGTGCCGACGGTGCGGCGAATGAAGGGCGCCGACAGGTTCATGGCACCACCTGCGCCGTCGGCATGCGGCGCTTGCGCCATGGGCCCGCGAGCCGCTCGAAAGCCAGGTAGATCACCGGGGTGGTGAACAACGTCATCGCCTGGCTGAGCACCATGCCGCCGACGATCGCGATGCCAAGTGGCCGGCGCAGCTCGAACCCGACGCCGTGCCCGAATGCGAGCGCCAGACCCGCGAGCAAGGCCGCCATGGTGGTCATCGTGATCGGCCGGAACCGCAGCAAGCAGGCCAGATAGATCGCCTCTTCCGGCGGCTTGTGCTGGTGCCGCTGGGCGTCGAGCGCGAAGTCCACCATCATGATGCCGTTCTTCTTCACGATGCCGATCAGCAGCACGAGGCCGATCAACGCCACGATGTCGAGCTCGGCACCCGCGATGCGCAGCGCCAAGAGAGCGCCCACGCCCGCCGACGGCAGCGTCGACAAGATCGTCAGCGGGTGCAGGAAGCTCTCGTAGAGAATGCCGAGCACGATGTAGACGACGACGAGCGCAGCGAGGATGAGCAGCGCCTGGTTGCCTGCAGCGGCGTTGAAGGCCCGCGCGGTGCCCTGGAAGGCGCCCTCGATGCTCGCGGGCATGCCGAGCTCGGGCAGCGCGCGCCTGACCGCAGAGACCGCGGTACCGAGCGCCACGCCGTCGGCAAGGTTGAACGAGATGGTCACGACGGGGAACTGGCCCTGCCGCGCGATCGCGACCGGTCCACGCGACGGCACGAGCTTCGCGATCGTCGTCAGCGGCACCATGCCGCCATTCGCCGCCGCGAGGTAGACATGTCCGAGGGCCGCCGCGTCCTCGCGAAAGCCCTCGGCGGCTTCGAGGACCACGCGGTACTGGTTGCGTTGCGTGAAGATCGTCGAGATCTGACGCTGGCCGAACGCGTTGTAGAGCGCATCGACGATGGCCTGCGGCGTGATGCCCAGACGCGAGGCCATGTCGCGATCGATCTCGACAGCGATCCGCCGTCCCTCCTCCTGCAGGTCGGTCGCGACGTCCGCCAGCTCCGGCAACTCGCGCAAGCGGGCGAGGACCTCGGGCGCCCAGGTCGCGAGCGCGGCAGAATCCGACGAGCCGAGCGTGTACTGGTACTGGGTGCGACTGACGCGATCGTCGACGGTGAGGTCCTGCACCGGCTGGAGGAACAGCCGGATGCCCGCGACCCGCTCGGCGGCGCGGTGCAACCTGCGGATCACGTCGCGCGCGGAGTCTCGTTCGGCGAGTGGGACCAGCGTGATCTGGATCCGGCCGCTATTGAGCGTGGCGTTGGTGCCGTCGACCCCGATGAACGAGGTGACCTTTGCGACGTGCGGATCGTCGAGGAGCACGTCGACCAAAGCCTGCTGCCGTTCGGCCATCGCCGGAAACGAGATATCCGCCGGGGCTTCCGAAACACCGAGGAGCTCGCCCGTGTCTTGCGCCGGGAAGAAGCCCTTCGGGATCTCGATGTACAGCACCACCGTCGCCACGAGGGCCGCGGTCGCGACGCCGAGCGTCAGCCGCTGGTGGCGCAACACGGCGCGCAGTGCACGAGCGTAGGTCGTGACGATCCGGTTGAAGACGTGCTCCGCCCTGCGCGCGAACCGGCCGGGGGGCTTCTGCTCCGTCGGTGTGCGGAGCAGCATGCGGCACATCATCGGGGTCAACGTCAGCGACACGAGCGCCGAGATCACGATGGTGACGCCGAGAGTGACGGAGAATTCGCGGAACAGCCGCCCGACGATGTCTCCCATGAACAACAGCGGGATCAGCGCCGCCAGCATCGAGATCGTCAACGACACGATCGTGAACCCGATCTCCTCGGCCCCCGCGAGCGCGGCGGCGAGCGGGGACTTGCCCTGATCGAGGTGACGAAAGATGTTCTCGCTCATCACGATCGCGTCATCGACGACAAAGCCTGTCGAGATGGTGAGGGCCATCAGCGTCAGGTTGTTGAGCGAATAGCCGAGCAGGTACATCGCGCCGAGCGACCCGATGAGCGACACCGGCACGGCCACGCTCGGAATCGCGGTGGCCGCGAGCGTGCGCAGGAACACGAACATCACCAGCACGACGAGCGCGATGGTGAGGAACAGATCGTGGCGCACATCCGCCACCGAGGCCCGAATCGTGATCGTTCGATCCGTCACCACCTCGATGCGTGCGGCCGGCGGTAGCGTCGATTGCAACGCCGGCAACAGGCGCTTGATGCGATCGACGACCTCGATGATGTTGACGCCCGGCTGCCGGCGCACGTTGACGAGCACCGCGGGCCGCCGTCCCTCCCACGCCGCGAGCACGACGTTCTCGGTGCCGTCGATCACGCTCGCGACGTCCGACAACCGGACCGGATTCCCATTCTGCTGTGCGAGCACCAGCGCCGCGTAGTCCTTGCTCGCGATCAGCTGGTCGTTGGAGTCGATCGTGTACGCGAGCCGTGGCCCATCGAGACTACCCGTCGGCCGGTTGACGCTGCCGGCAGCGACCGCGGCGCGGATCTGATCCATCGTGAGCCGGCGTGCGGCGAGGGCTGTTGGATTGACACGGATCCGCACCGCCGGCTTCTGGCCACCGCTGATGCTTACGAGGCCCACGCCCGATAACTCCGCGATGCGCGGCGCGAGGCGCGTGTCCGCGAGGTCCTGCAGTGCCGATAGCTGGAGGACGTCCGAGGTTAGCGCCAGCGTCATGATCGGCGCGTCGGCGGGGTTAGCCTTGCTGTAGATCGGCGGAATCGGCAAGTCGCTCGGGAGAAACGAGGTCGCCGCGTTGATCGCGGCTTGCACCTGCTGCTCGGCGACGTCGATGTTGAGCGCCAGCTCGAACTGCAGCGTGATCGACTAGCTGCCGAACGAGCTGGTCGACGTCATCTGCGTCAGTCCCGGGACTTGCCCTAGCTGACGCTCGAGCGGCGCCGTCACCGTCTGTTCCATCACCTCGGGCGCCGCGCCTGGAAAGAATGTCTGGACCTGGATCGTCGGATAGTCGACCTGCGGAAGCGCGGAGACCGGTAGCTGCGTGTACGCGATCGCCCCTGCGAGCACGAGCGCGACCGCCGCGAGGAACGTCGCGACCGGTCGCATGATGAACGGGCGTGACGGACTCACGGTGGCGGCTCGCGTGGCGGTGCCCCGCGCGGTGGCGTCACGACGACCGGCGTCCCCGGTGCGAGCTTGTCCACACCGCTGGTAACAACGCGCTCCCCGGCCTCGACCCCTTTCTCGATCGACGTCATGTCACCTGTCGCGGTGCCGACCTCGACGCGCCGCACGTCGATCGTGTTGTCGGGGCGCACGACGTACACCTGCTTGCCATCGGGCCCAGGTTGGATCGCAGCCGTCGGGACGAGCACCACGTCCGTGGCGACCGACGCCAGCAAGCGCGCGTTGACGAACTGGTTGGGGAACAGCTTGTTGTCGTCGTTCTTCGCCGCTGCCTTGAACCGCGCGGTGCCGGTGGTCGTATCGATCTGGTTATCGATCGCGATCAGCGTCGCGTCGGTCAGCTTGCGCGAAAGGTTGCGATCGTAGATGTCGACTGCGACCGGCCCTCTCTGTTCGGCCTCGCGCATCGCCGGCAGCTGCTCCTGCGGCAGCGTGAACACGATGTCGATCGGCTGCACCTGTGTGATCACGGCGATGCCGTTCGTGTCGGTGGCGTGGACGAGGTTGCCGACGTCGACCTGGCGCAGACCGATGACGCCGGAGATCGGCGCGCGGATATCGGTGAATTCGAGGTTGAGCGCTGCCGTTTCGATCTGCGCCTTGTCGACGCCGATCTGCGCTTGCGCCGCTTCGACGGCCGCGCGCCCGTGTTCGATCTGCTGGACCGGCAACGCCTCCGCGGCGGCCTCGAAGTGCGCGAGGTCGGCCTTGGCACTCGCCAGCATCGCCTCGTCCTTGGCCAGCTGTGCCTTGGCCTGCGCGAGCGCCGCCGCGAACGGGCGCTTGTCGATGACCGCGAGCAGGTCGCCGGCTTTGACCACCTGCCCCTCCCGGAACGCGATCTTCACGATCGGTCCGTCGACGCGCGTGCGGACCGTCGTCGTGCTGCGCGGGACCACCGTACCAAGTCCCTCGAGGAACCGCGGCTGCTCGCTCCGCAGCGCCTCGACCGCCACGACGGGCACCGCCGGCTGCTGCGCGTGCGCCGCCGAGCCATGCGCACCTGGCGGCGGCTCGGAGCGCCGGCACGCTGGCGAGACCGCGACGACGAGCGCGCAGATCGCGACTCCCGACGGGCGCCTCGGCATACCTCCGAGGGCTGCAGGGGGTGTGCCCCGCGCTGTGCGCCGATGACGCTCGTCTTCGAGCGGCGAACGCCCCGGCGCCAGCGCAGCCCCGCCCCCGCTCCGGGGTTGCGGCTCGCCCGGCTCGCCCGCTCCGGCTCGCCCGCTCGGCTCGCCCGCTCCAGGGTTGTTCGCCCGCAACCCCGGTGCGGTTGCCGGTTGCGCCGGGGCTGTGCGCTTCTGACGCTAGCCCTTGAGGAACGCGACGGTCACGCCGTCGCCGCCCTCGTTCTGCTCACCCGCGCGCCACTTCTCGATGCCCCTGTGGCTCGCGAGGTGGTTACGGATCGCCGAACGCAGCGCCCCGGTTCCGTGGCCGTGAATCACGAAGATCGCATCGCGCCCGGCGACCAAGCTCTCGTCGAGGAACCGGTCGACCTGCGCGATCGCCTCGTCGGCGCGGTTGCCGCGCACGTCGATCGTGGTGTCGATCGTACGCGCATTGGCGCGGCCGCCCGCGGGCATGCCCTCGACGAGCTCGATCGGACGCGCCGGCGACCCGGTGTCGTGCTGATCGGCGGCCTCGACGCGCGGCTCGGCGCGGCGGGCGGCGCGGTGCGTGTCCATCAGTACGTCCTTGATCGGCACGATCGCGCGCATCGAACCGACCCGCACCTCGACCTTCTCGTCGGCGAGGAGCGCCACGACCTCCGCGCGTCCGAGGCGCGGCACGATCACGGGCGCACCCTGCACGAGTTTCTCGGGCGTGGCGATGGTGCCCGGTGGCAGCTGCCGCTTGGGCTCGTATCGCGCGACCTGCGCGCCGGGCTCGACGAGCCGCCGGGTCGCGGCGCGCACGTCCTCCGCGGTGGCCTCGGCGGCACGCGCGCGGAGCTGCTTGCGCACCTCCTCGATCTCGCGGCGTGCGGCCTTGAGCTCGGCGAGCGCTTCACCGTGCACCATGCGCGTTTGCTTCTCGAACCGCTGGCGCGATTTCTCCCGGAACTGCCGCTGCGCGGCGCGCTCGGACTCCACCGCCTCGAGCTCGGCGAGCAACGCGGCGCGCTCCTCCTCGATGCGTCGCTGCTGATCCGCCACGCTGGCGAGCAGCTGCTCGACCTTCACGACATCGGGCCCGAGCAGGCCACGCGCGCGCTCCACCACCTCGGTCGCGATGCCCATGCGCTGGGCGACCGCAAACGCACCCGAGCTGCCGGGCGTGCCGAGGTGCAGCTTGAACGTGGGCTCGAGGCGCGCGAGGTCGAAGCCGACCGACGCGTTCGAGAACCGCCCATCCGTCGCGCCGAGGGCCTTCAGGCGCTCGTAGTGCGTGGTGACGATGCCCGTCACGCCGCGGGCGGCCAGCGCCTCCAGCACCGACTGCGCGAGCGCCGCGCCCTGCTCCGGGTCGGTGCCGACGGCGATCTCGTCGATCAGCACCAGCGAGCCGGGCCCCGCGGTCTCGAGGAACGACCGCAAGTTCACCATGTGCCCTGTGAACGTCGACAGATCGTTCTCGAGGCTCTGCGCGTCACCGATGTCGGTGCGCACGTCGGGGAACCATCCCATCGCGCTACCGCTCTCGGCCGTCAGGTGCAGGCCCGCACGCGTCATCAGCGCCGCGAGGCCCACGGTCTTGAGCGCGACGGTCTTGCCGCCGGCGTTGGGTCCGGAGACGAGCAACGTCGCGCCGGCCGCAACCATGATGTCATTCGCGACGCAGCGGCGATCCGCGAGCAACATCAGCGGATGGCGCGCGTGGAGCAACGCGATGCGGGGCGCGTCGTCGATAATCGGCTCCGCGGACACCGTGTCATCGGCCATGATCGCGGCCGCAGCCACGACGTCGAGGATCTCGGCGGCGGCGAGCCCGGCGTCGAACGCATCGGCCTCCTCCGCGACCCAGCCGCTGAACTTGATGAGAATCCGGCGCTCCTCGTCGAGCACCTCGGCCTCGGCGATCTTCGCGCGGTTATTGAGCTCGACGATCTCCTCGGGCTCGATGAACAGCGTCTGACCGCTCTGCGAGCTGCCGTGCACGATGCCGCGGACGAAGCCCTTGCCATCGGTGCGCACGGGCAGCACGTACCGCTCCTCGCGCTGCGTGTAATACGAGTCCTGGAGGTACGGCGCGAACCGCTCATCGGTGAGCAGGCTGCTCATCCGCTTCTCGAGCTGCGCACGGATCGCCGCCAGTGCGCGACGCAGCGGCCCGAGCGCATCGCTCGCGTGATCGACGAGCTTGCCGTCGGCGTCGAAGGCCTCGAGGATCGGATGATAGACATGCCCGAGGTCACCGATCGCCTCGGCCCGAGCGGCCAGGCGCGGGGCGACCTCTGCCCGTTCGCGCAGGTGCTTCCGCAGGCGCGCGAGTGCCCGCCCCGTCGTCGCCACGGCGACAAGCTCGGCGGCCTCGAGCGACGCTGCCTTGCGAACGCGCTCGATCGCCGCAGCGATCTCCGAGATGTCGCCCAGCGGCACCGCAGCATCGCGCGCTGCGAGCTGCCGCGCCTCGGTGACCTCGGCGACACGCACACGCGCGTCGGCGGCGGTCTCGAACAGTCGCGCCGCACGCACGTGGGCCTCGCCGCGCTTGGTCGCGCAACGTTTCGCCCAATGGTCGACGAGGGTCGGCCACCCCAGGTCATCCAGAGTCTTCACCGCCGGGCTTATAGCTCGGAACGCTCAGCCGGGGATCACCCGGGGATGAGGTCCTGCAGGGTCGGAATTACCCGATTCCGGCCTCCGCGCTTTGCTGCGTAGAGATTCTCGTCGGCCCGCTTGATCAGCGCGGACGGGTCGACGCCCGACTCCTTGTGCAGGGTCGTGACGCCGAGGCTGATCGTGAACGGGATCGGCTTGTTGTCGAACACCGTCGGACGCTCCTCGGTGATCGTCCGCAGATGTTCGGCGAACACGATGCCGCCAGGCAGCGCCGTCGACGGCAAGACGCAGGCGAACTCCTCGCCACCGTACCGCGCGAACAGGTCCTCGCGCCGGATGCGCGGACGGATGCGGTTACAGAGGTCTTTCAGCACGGCGTCGCCGGCGAGGTGCCCCATGGTGTCGTTGATCTTCTTGAAGTGATCGACGTCGAACATCACCAGCGTGAGCGGGTGACCATGACGCGAGCACACGGCGATCTCGCGCTCGAGGAACTCGAGGAAATAGCGCTTGTTGTGGATCCCGGTCATCCCGTCCTGGATGGCCATGTTGTGGATCGCTTCGTGGTACGCGCTTTCGATGTTCGAGCCCGACAGGAACTTGTAGATCGCGTCGCCGAACCGGACTTGATCGGCATCGTTCAGCGACTGGTTCTTGATCCGCGCCTCGTTGACGAACGTGCCGTTGGTCGAGTTCAGGTCCTCGACCCACCAGGTGCCGTTGTCATCCATGTACAGGCGCGCGTGCTGGCGCGACACCGAGCTGCGGCTGACGATAAATCCAGCCTCGTTGTCGCGCCCGACGATGTACTGCTGGTTGAGGAGCGGGACGCGTTTGCCGATATCTGGACCCGGGGGGTGCAGATTGACCAGGCACGCGTCCCCTCGCGGCGGCTTCTTGTCGTCGGAGAAGACGCCCGGACGGGTCAGGATGAGCGTTCCGCCCTCGCGATAATCGTCGTTCACCGGGACGCTTCTGTTTATATCGCGGCCATCAAGGCGGGCACAAATGCCCGGTGGGGTAATGATCCCGTCGTACGCACGGGCATTATCCCACAGCTAGCCCTCGTGGGTCCCACGTGGGAACACCGAAAAACTACGTGATCCTTGCCGAGTTACGACCGGGGCGATGGTGCCGAGGAGCGTCTCCCCGAACACTGCGCGGGCTAGCCCACGGCGATCTGCCGAGACGAGGTCCACAACCACCTCGAGGGCTAGCCGGGCGCTCGGAGCCGTGACGCTGGCGAGGACCAGGTGCCCCCCGGCGACGGCCTCCAGTACCGCCTCGGCCGCATCGGTCGAGCTCACCGCTCCGATGGCGATGACGTCGGCCCCCTCGCGCATGGCCGCCGCGACCCCCGCGCTCGCGGTGGCCACGTGCTCGCCGATTGCCCGCTGGCTGATGCTCGGCCCCGGCTGCACGATCTCGACCGGGTCCTCGAAGGTCACCACGCTCTTGCGCCGCTCTCCCAGCGCGCGGACCAGCGCCGCGAGCGCGGTCGTCTTGCCGGCGCCTGACGGTCCCGCGATCAGGATCAGGCCGCGCCCAGCGAGCCACTCCGCGACCTCGCCCCCGAGCCCCAGCCCGGCCAGCGGTGGCGGGTCCCCGTGCAGGAGCCGCAGCGCCGCCCCCGGACCGCGATGGTCGCGCGTCAAGGTCACCCGCACGCGGCCGGCGCCATCGCTATACGCGAACGTCGCGGTGCCACCATCGGTCCACGCGGCACGTGCCTCGTTCGAGGCGAGCACGCCGAGCTCGCGCGACAACGTCTCGCCATCGATCACGCCGCGCTCGGCGGCCGAAAGCTCGCCCGCGACGCGCACCATGGGCGGTGCACCGGCAGCGAGGAAGATGTCGGTCGCACGCGAGGCGCGCGCCTGCGTGGTGAGGCCATCCAGCACACCGCTCGCGCTGCCCGTCGTCGCCGCGGTGGCCGCCACCGCTTGCCCGACGTCGTACTGCCCGCGCTCGATCGCCATGTCGCCGCCGGCCTCCACCGTTGGCGCCGTCCCGGCGCGCGGCTGTCTCGGCGGTGGGGAGGCAGCGGCGGCCGGCTCGATCGAGACCGACCACGATCCCGGGCGCGGCGCAACGCTGATCCCGTAGCGGATGCCCATGGATTCGATCTCGAACCGCGCGGGCCGCTGCTGGTCGATCTGGTCGATCACGGAGGGCGGTGCGACCTCGCGAACCATCACGACGAGCTGATCGTGGGCCGTGACCTGCGTCGCCTGTCGATCACCCGCCGGGAACCGAAGCGTCACCGCCTGGCCCGAGGTCAGCACCGCGCCGGCAGCGCCGAACTTCTCGATCGACCGCAGGTACACGTCGAGCTTGCTCATCTTCGGCGCCATCGTACTATGGCCTGCCCCTGCCCCCACGCATGCTGCGTGCTAGGTTCGACGCCATGGCTTCGAAGGTGCTGGCGGCGACGACCGCGGTCGGTGTCATCGCGAGCGTCTACCTGTTCCTCGACAACCGCTCCCTCCGCTCGCAGCTCGCGAAGCAGACCGCCCCCACGGCCGCGGCGGCCGCACAGCCCGCCGACGCCACGGGCTCCGCGACGGCGCCGACCGACACCTGGTCGGCTACCGGGCCGCGCACGGGCAAGATCGCCGCGCCGTCGGCCGGCCCGGGCCCGGCCCTCCCCGAGGAGCCGCAAGAGAACCGGCTCGAGCGCCGCGCTCGCCGCACCGAAGAGTTCGCCGCAAAGTTTGGCCGGCTCGAGGGCGAGACCGACGAGGAGTACCGCGCGCGCATCGCCCCACTCATCACCGCCGGCCTCGCGATCCCCCGCATGCGCGCCAGCGAGAACCGCCGCTGGGCCGAGGAGAAGGCCAAGGTCACGCCGGAACAATCGGCGCAGCTCGATCAGGCGTTCGAGAAGGTCTACAGCGACGTCCTCGACTACACCAACAAGGCCATCACCGACGGTACCCTCTCGCCCTACGAGCGCAACGTCGCCGGCTGGCTCGACTACGCGGGTGGCCTGGGGGGGCTCCTCGGCGAAGCGAACGGCTCCATCGGCAAGATCCTATCGCCCGAGCAGATCAAGACCATGTCCGCGTCTGGCTTCGAGTGGGGCGAGTACCTCGGCCTCTCTGCGCCGTGGGAGAAGCTCACGCCTCCCCCGCCGCCGCCCCGTTGATCTTCGCGGGCTCCAGATCATCGGCCGACACGCCGACGAACAGCGCATCGTCCTCGCGCCACCCACGTCGAAAGACAGCGCGCGATGCGACGGATTGCTCGCAGCTCAGCCGTTCTGCGCGGCCTTCAACTCGTCGCTGATGCGCGCGTGCTCGAGCAGGAGCGCGGAGATCGTGAGCCCCAGCTCGTCGCGGCCACCGACGGCCGCCGGCGAGAATTCGAACTGACCCTCGCGCCAGTCGAGGAGGCGCATGATGCGCGCGCGCGGCGCGTCGAGGCTGCTGCTCGCTTCGACCTTGATGATGCGGCCTTCCGCGATGAAGACGCGCGCGATGTCCGCGCCGCGCAGGAGCAACAGGATGCCCGACTTGCGCTCGAACTCGAACAGCGACAGCAGCGTCGGCAGGCCGATATCCACGATGCTGCCGCGCAAGCCACCGCTGGCGTTCGGCGTCGGTGGTGCCGCGACTCGATGGACGCGGATCACGAGCTCCTCGTCGAGGAACGGGCGCGGCACGAAGTCACGTACACCGGCGCGATACGCCTCGAGGCGCATCTGATCGCCATCTTCACCGATGAGCACGAGCGGCACGTCCGAGAGCGAGGCGTGCTCCGCCATCGCGAACGCGAGCTCGACGCCGGACATCGTCTCCATCTCCGAGGCCGCGATGATCGCGTCGGGCCGCCAGACGGCACAGGCCTCGAACGCCTCGGTGGGCGACGCGACGGCGGTGACCTTGAAGCCCGCGACCTCGAGGCAGCGCACCATGCGCGAGCGCAGCGGCGCGCTCGGCTCGACGACGATCACCTGCGTCGGCGACGACAGCCCGGGGTTCGTGATTTCGGTCTTGAGGCTGTCGATGTGCGCGCGCAATTGCATGCGCGACGGGGTATCGGGGCCCGTCAGCTCGAAGCCCATGCCCGGATGGCGGCCGAGCGCACGCGCCGCGGATGGCGTGAGCATGTGGGCGACGCGACCCGCGAGAACGAGGCGCGTGCCGTCCGGCAGCTCGACCGAGATCTGGGTTTCCTCGCCGACCGGCAGCAGCGACTCGGTGCGGATGTACAGCCCGCGCGCGGATAGATCTTCGGTCTCGGCCACGACGCGGCCGGATGGGCGGTCGAACTCCACCCGACACCGGCTGACGAGCCGGAGGTCGCGTCCCCTGCGCACGCTTGGCACTGCGCGAAAAGTGTAGCGAGGGCGTGAAACCTTGTCCTGTTTCGCGGTCTGGCAGGACATCCAGGCATTTTTCGAAGCTAATTTTCTCCTTTCGAAAAGAGCCCTTGGCTTCATCATGCGTCTTATGTAAAATCTTTCAGGAATCTTTGAACGAGGTTTGGCCATCACAGGGAAAGCCATGACCCAGCTCGCTGCGACCCCCGAAGCGGTTCTCGACCGCCTCTCCCACGTCAGCGTCGCCCGCGGCGCTCCGACGCTCGCGCAGCGACTGGCCTCGCTGGATCGATGGGTTCGTTCGGACCTCGAGGCCTTCGAGCACGAGCTCGACGTCATCCCGCGCGGCACCCAGATGATCCATCAGGCAGCACATCACCTGCTCGACCTCCGCGGAAAACATCTGCGTCCGCTGTGCGTCGCGTTGGCCAGCAGGTTCGGGGAAGGCTTCACCGAGGTCGCGCGCTCGCTCGCCGTTGCGGTCGAGCTGGTCCACTCCGCCACGTTGCTCCACGACGACGTGGTCGACATGGCCGAGCGCCGACGGGGGCAGCCCACGGCGAGTGTGGTGTACGGCAACGCCGCGTCGATCTTCGCGGGCGACTGGCTGCTCGTCACCGCGCTGCGGCGGATCCGCACCAGCGGCGTCGCGGGTGTGCTCGACCTGATGCTGAACGTGATCGACGAGATGATCGTCGCCGAGTCGGTGCAGCTCGAGCGCCGCGGCAAGATCGCCGGCGCGCGCGAGGACTACTTCGCGATCGTCGAGGGCAAGACCGCGGCGCTGTTCCGCTGGGCGATGGTCGCCGGCGCGCGCGTCGCGGGTCTCGCACCGGTCGCCGAGGCCGCGCTCGAGAAGTTCGGCTTTCACCTGGGCGTGGCGTTCCAAGCTGTCGACGACGAGCTCGATTTTCGGGAGGGCACCGGCAAGGACGCCCTGGCCGATCTGCGCGAGGGCAAGATCACGTTCCCGATGGTGGTGGCGCTCGAAAACGAGCCCACGCTGCGCGCGCGCATGGAAGCCCTGCTCGCCAGCGAGACCGTGACCTCCGACGAGCTCGCGGCGGTCGCTCACACCGTGCGCGCGACCGGCGCACTCGTCACGACCCGTGCCCTCGCCGAGGAGCACGTGCAGCATGCATTGGCGGCACTGGAGGTGCTGCCCGCGGGGCCTGCCCGCGAGGCGTTGGTGACGGTGGCCCTTGCTTCGCTGGAGCGCACGTCGTGACCACCGAATTAACCCCCGCCGCGCCGGCGCACCCCACGCTCGGGTCGGGACAGATGTTCGATCGCATCGCGCCGCGCTACGACTTCGTGAACCGCGTGCTCTCGCTCGGGCTCGATCAGGGCTGGCGCCGGCGCACCGTGAAGAGCCTCGTACTCGGCGAGCGCCCGCGCGTCCTCGACGTCGCGACCGGCACCGGCGATCTCGCGATCGAGATCGCGCGGATGACGCCCGGGGCCACCGTCGTCGGACTCGATCCCTCGGTGCAAATGCTGTCGATCGCGAAGGCGAAGATCGCGAAGCGTCGCCTGGAAGAGCGCATCACCGTCGTCGAGGGCGATGCGCAGGCGCTGCCGTTCGCGAACTGCGAGATGGATGCAGCCACGATCGCGTTCGGCATTCGCAACGTCCCCGATCGCCTCACCGGCCTGCGCGAGCTCGCGCGCGTCGTGCGTCCGGGCGGCCGCATCGCGGTGCTCGAGCTCGGCGAGCCGCGCTCCGGTGTGCTCGCGAAGTTCGCGCGCTTTCACACGCGCAAGCTGGTGCCGCGGCTCGGTGCGCTGCTGTCGGGCGCGCGCGAGTACAGGTACCTCCAGACCTCGATCGCCGCGTTCCCGCCGGCCGAGGAGTTCGTCGAGCTGATGAAGCAGGCGGGGCTCCACGTCATCGAGGTGACGCCCCTGACGTTCGGCGCGTGCACCCTGTTCGTCGCGACACCGGTGGAGGACGCATGAACGCGATCTCCACCACCGAGCGCGAAGCGGCGACGCAGCCGATCACCCATGTCCCGGACTGGGGCTGGCTCGAAGCGGGCCTCGCCGTCGCCGCGCGCAGCGAAGGGTTGACCTTCATCGCGCTGCCCGCGCCCGTGGTCGGTGCGGCAGCGATCCTCGACGAATTCCGCGATGCGCCGCTCGTCAGCTGGGCCTCTGGCGACCTCACGCTCGTCGGCGTCGGCATCGCGCGCCAGCTGCGGGGCATCGGCACGCGACGCTGGGCCGAGGTGATCGGAGGCGCGCACGCCATCGCGTGCGGCGTCCCCGACGCGACCGACAAGCCGCGCGATACCATGCCGACGGCAGTCGGAGATGCCGCGAGCCGCGCCGTCATCGCCGGTGTCGTTTCGCCGACCAGCGCGCTCGGATTCGCGCGTCCGCGCTTCGTCGGAGGCGCGGCCTTCGCCCCCGGCGCTGCGGCCCAGCCGCCGTGGCAGGGCTTCGGCGATGCGTGGTTCGCGCTGCCTCGCTGGACCTATGTCCATGACGGCACGCACGGGTTCCTCGTGCTCGCCGTCGATGCCACCACCGCACGCGACCACGGACGCTGGCGCGACGAGCTCGCGATCCACCGCGCCGCCTTTGCGACCACGTTCGTCGCACGTCTCCAGCCGCCCCTCGCCGAGCTCCACCCCGCCGACGCCGCGCGCTGGCGCACGCAGGTCACCGAGATCACCGACGCCATCGCCGACGGTACGTGCAGCAAGATCGTCGCCGCGCGCACGTGCAGGGTCGCGCTCGCCGGGCGCGTGCGGCTCGCCGAGCTCTTCGCTGCCCTCGACGATCGCCACGCGGATTGCGTGCGCGTGCTGATCAAACCGCCAGGTGCTGGTGCGCTCGTCGCGGCCACGCCCGAGCGCCTCGTCCAGCGCGAGGGTAAGGTCGTGCGCTGTGACGCGCTCGCGGGCTCCATCTCCCGCGAGGGTGACCTCGAGCAAGCGGCGCAGGCGCTGCTCGCGAGCGCCAAGGATCGCCGCGAGCACGCGATCGTCGCCCTTGCCGTGCGCGCCGTGCTCGAAGGCGCGGGCGGCCTCGTCGATGCCCCCGCCGAGCCCACGGTGCGCGCGTTGCGCCACGTGCTCCACCTCTACACGCCGTTCCGCGCCGAGCTGCGCGCGCCGCGCCACGTGCTCGATCTCGCGGCGCGCCTGCATCCGACGCCCGCCGTTGGTGGCACGCCGAGCGACGTCGCGGCCGCGTGGATCGAAACGCACGAGCCTGTCGCGCGCGGCTGGTACGCGGCCCCCGTCGGCTGGTTCGATCTCGACGGCAACGGCGAGCTCGCGGTTGCGCTGCGCTCGGGCGTGATCGAGGGCGACCGCGCGCACCTGTGGGCGGGAGCAGGCATCGTGGCCGGCTCCGATCCGGATCGCGAGCTCGCCGAGACCGAGATCAAGCTGCGCGCGATGCTCGGCGCGCTGGGAGTGAGCACGTGAATGCGGCGGCGGTGCAGACCGTGTGGGCCGAGCTTATCGCGACGACGCTGGCCGATGCCGGCGTCACCACGTGTGTGAGCAGCCCCGGCTCGCGGTCCACGCCGCTGGTGGCTGCACTCGCAGCCGAACCGCGCCTCGAGCTGATCACGATCATCGACGAGCGCGCCGCCGCGTTCTTCGCGCTCGGAGCGGCCCGCGCCACGGGCAAGCCCACCGCCGTGGTGTGCACCAGCGGCACCGCCGCCGCGCACTATCTGCCCGCGCTCGTCGAGGCGAGCATGGCGGGTGTCCCGCTCCTCGCGATCACGGCAGACCGCCCGCCCGAGCTCCAGGCATGCGGTGCTTCGCAGACGATCGATCAGGTCGGCATGTACGGGCACTTCGTGCGCGGCGCGTTCGACCTCGGCGCACCCGCCGGCCAGGCGCTCGCACTGCGCTCCGTGCGCCGCAAGCTCGTCCAGGCGATCACGCTCGCGTCGGGCCCGCACCCGGGGCCGGTGCACGTCGAGGTACCGCTGCGAAAACCGCTCGAACCAGCTCTCGCGCAGACCGACGAGGAGCGCGCGTTCGCTGCCGCCGGGCACGCGCTGCGCGGCCCGGTGCGGATCGCGGCGCCGATGCTCGCCCCCGATCTCGCTGCGCTCGAGGTGCTCGCCGCTGCAATCACGGACGAGCCAAGGGGCGTGATCCTCGCCGGCGCCCTGCCCGTCGGGTTCGCGCGCGATGCGGTGTTCGCCCTCGCGCAGCGCGCCAGCTATCCCGTGATCGCCGAGGCGGGGAGCCAGCTGCGCTTCGGGCCGCGCCCCGACGGGGTCGTGATGCTCGATCACGCCGATCTCGTGCCGCTCGCTCAGCGGCCGCTGCCCCGCCTGATCGTCCAGCTCGGTGCCGAGCCCGTCGCGGCGAGCTGGCCCGGCTGGCGTGCCGCGACGCGGGCGAAGCGCTACGTGCTCGCCGGTGCGACCTGGTCGGACGCGGACAACGCCGCGGCGCTCGTCGTGCTCGGCGATGTCGCGACCGCACTCGCGGGCACCACGGCCCAGGTCCGCGATCGGGCCGCGGAAGCCGCGTGGCTCGCCGCGTGGCGCGACGCCGAGAGCCGTGCCACCACCGCGACCGAGCACGCGCTCGCGCAGCACCCGCGCAACGAGGCCGCGGTCGTGCGCGCCGCCGTCGATGCCGTGCCCGCGGGTGGCGCGATCCAGATCGGCAACAGCCTCCCGATCCGCGTCATCGATCAGGTGTGCACCGGCAGTGCGCGGCGCACCGTGCTCACGCAGCGAGGCGCCGCCGGCATCGACGGGCTGATCGCATCGGCCGCGGGCGCCACACAGGCCGGGCAGCCGGTGTTGCTCCTCCTCGGCGATGTCAGCTTCGCGCACGATGTAGGTGGGCTGCTCGCGGCGCGGCGCGCGACCGCGCCACTCGCTGTCGTGGTGCTCGACAATCGCGGCGGCCAGATCTTCAGCGGCCTGCCCGTCGCACGGGCCCACCTCGGCGCCGCATTCGAGCGCCACTTCTCGACCGCGCCCGAGCTCGACCCCTCGGCGGTGGCCACCGCATTTGGCGCGCGCGCGCTCACCGCCGCATCACCGGCCGCCGTCGGCAGCGCGGTCGCCTCGGCGCTCGCCACGCCGGGTCTCACCGTCATCCATGCCCCTGTCAGTGCGAGCGGCGCACACGACGTGCGTCGGACCGCGATCGAGCTGTACGGAGGAACTCATGAGCAAGCCGAGCAAGCACGCTAAGCCCACCGCGAAGACGGCGCCCGCCTGGAAGCGCCACGATGGCTACGAGGACATCGTCTACGAGACCTCGCCCGACGGGATCGCGAAGATCACGATCAACCGCCCCGAGGTGCGTAACGCGTTCCGCCCCCGCACCGTCACCGAGATGATCCGCGCGATGGACGCGGCGCGCGACGACGAGACGATCGGCGTGGTCATCTTGACGGGTGCCGGCACCGAGGCGTTCTGCTCGGGCGGTGATCAGCGCGTGCGCGGCACCGGCGGCTACGTCGGCACCGACGGCATCCCACGCCTCAATGTGCTCGATCTGCAGATGCGCATCCGCTATCTGCCCAAGCCCGTCGTCGCGATGGTGGCGGGCTACGCCGTCGGCGGTGGCCACGTGTTGCACCTCGTGTGTGACCTGACGATTGCCGCGGACAACGCGAAGTTCGGACAGACCGGGCCGCGCGTCGGCAGCTTCGACGCTGGCTTCGGTAGCTCGTACATGGCGCGCATCGTCGGACAGAAGAAGGCGCGCGAGATCTGGTTTTTGTGCCGCGAATACGGCGCCGAAGAAGCGCTCGCGATGGGCCTCGTCAACACGGTGGTACCGCTCGCCGAGCTCGAGGCCACGACGATCCAGTGGTGCCGCGAGATGCTCCACCACTCGCCCACCGCGCTGCGCTTCTTGAAGATGGCGATGAACGCGGACTGCGACGGGCAAGCCGGCATGATGGCCTTCGCCGGCTCGGCGACGCTCATGTACTACACGACCGACGAGGGACGCGAAGGCAAGGAGGCCTACCTCGAGAAGCGCGCGCCGGACTTCTCCAAGTTCAAGCGGTACCCATGAGCACGCTTCCGCGCATCGGCACCTGGATCGCAGCGGCGCGGTTACGCACGCTCCCCGCGGCGATCGTCCCGGTCGTCGTCGGAACCGCCGTCGCGCGTGCATGTGGCCACATCGCGTGGGGCCCCGCCCTCGCCGCGCTTGCCGGTGCGATCGCGATTCAGACCGGCACCAACTTCGCGAACGACGTGTTCGACGCCGAGAAGGGCGCCGACGGGCCGGATCGCGTCGGCCCACTACGTGTCGTCTCGACCGGCCTCGTCTCGACGAGCGCCATGAAGCGCGCGATGGTGCTCGCGTTTGCGATCGCCGCCGCGATCGGCCTCTACCTCGTGAGCGTCGCCGGTTGGCCGATCCTCGCGATCGGGATCGCCTCGATCTTGTCGGGCATCGCGTACACCGGCGGGCCGTGGCCGCTCGGCTACCACGGCCTGGGCGACGTGTTCGTGCTCGTGTTCTTCGGCTTTGTCGCGGTGTGCGCCACCACGTACGTCCAGCTCGATCGCGTGCCCGCGCTTGCAGTGTGGGCGTCGGTCCCCGTCGGCGCGCTCGCCACCGCGATCCTCGTCGTCAACAACGTGCGCGATCGCCTCGGCGATGCACGCGTGGGCAAGCGCACGCTCGCGGTGCGGTTCGGCCGGCGCGCCGCGCTCGTCGAATACATGGTGCTGCTCGCGCTCGCGTTCGTGGTGCCACTCGTCCTCTGCTTCGAGGGGCTGCGCACCGCCGCGTTGCCGCTCTTGCTCACGCCCCTCGCCGTGATGCGCACGACCGCGCTCATCGCCGCGGTGACCGGCCCCGAACACAATCGCCTGCTCGCCGCGACCGCGCAGCTGTTGCTCCTCCACGGGGCGCTGTTCGCCGCGGGCATCGCGCTGGGGACGTGATGAAGATCGTCTCCGCACGCACGCGCACCGAGCGCTGGCCCCTCGATGGCACGGGCGCCGCGCGCGGCCGCACCGAGCGCATCGGCATCCTGCTCGACCTCATCACCGATGATGGCCGCTGCGGCATCGGCGAGGCGTCGCCGCTGCCCGGCCTGTCCACGGACACGCTCGCCGACGCACAGGCAGCGCTCGACGCGTTCGTCGCGCGCGTTGCCCGCGCCCCGCTCCAAGCGACCTTCGCGCCCGCGGCGCAGTTCGCGCGTGGTGCGCCGTCGGCGCGCTTCGCGATCGAGACCGCCGTGCTCGCGCTCACCGGCGACCTTCCCGCCGTGCACGTGACGACGCTGCCGGCGTCGGTCGTTGTAGACAGTGCGGAGCCGCGCGACGCCCCGTACCTCAAGATCAAGGTGGGGCCGGGCCTCGACCGCGCGCACATCGAGGCCATCGCGCGCGCGAATCCGCATGCGCGCCTGCGGCTCGATGCCAATCGCGCGTGGCCGCGCGCGCGCGTGCATGCCTACCTCGCGGCGCTCGCTGACCTGCCGATCGACTACGTCGAGGAGCCGTGCCTCGATGCACACGAGCTGCTCGCCCATCCGCTCGCGGTGCCCATCGCGCTCGACGAGAGCCTCGCATTCTTGTCCGAGCCCGCCCTCGCCCGCGCACTCGCCTCACCGGGGCTCGCGGCGCTGGTGCTCAAGCCCACGCTGCTTGGCGGCTTCACCGCATCGCGGGCGCTCGCCCTCCGCGCCGCCGCCCATGGTAAGCCCGTGCTCGTCACGCACGCGCTCGAATCCCCCGTCGGCCGCGCGGCATGCGACGCCCTCGCGCGCTCGTTCCGAACTGGGGCCCCGGAAACCGGGGACGGGCCCCGGTTTTCGCCGGCGGTGATTGTCGCTCATCCGTCGCGCGCGACGCTGGACGCGATCACGCGGGCATGGGCTGCGCGCACGCCCATCGCGCTGCTGCATGCGCGCGCGAGTGCTGCCGAACAGGCGCGGCAGCGGGCGCTGGTGGAAGCCGCGGCGCTGCAGCCCGACGACGCGGTGATCCTATTCACCTCGGGCTCGACGGGCGCACCACGCGGCGTGGTGCTCTCGCGCGCCGCGATCGACGCCGCGGTTGCGGCCAGCGCTGCACACCTGGGCTGGCGCGACGATGACCGCTGGCTGCTCGCGCTATCGACCGCGCATGCGGGTGGCCTCGCCGTCGTCGCGCGCTGCCTCGCGGCGAACAAGCCCATCGTGCGCGTCGAGCGCGAGGGCGAGCGCGGCGCCCTCGTCGCGGCGCTCGCCGAGTGCACCCTCGCATCGCTCGTTCCCACGCAGCTCGCGATGCTGCTCGACGATCGGGCGTGGCGGCCGCCGCGCGCGCTGCGTGCCATCCTCCTCGGTGGCGCCGCGGCGCCCCGCCCGCTGCTCGAAGCGGCGGCGCAGCGTGGGGTGCCGTTCCTGATCAGCTACGGGCTCACCGAGACGTTCGGACAGGTGGCCACAGCGCCGCTCGCGCGCGCGGGCGATCCGGACGCGCCGCTCGTTTTGCTCCCACACGCCGAGCTGCTCGCGGGCACGCGCGCGACCCCCGCGCCCATTCGCATCCGCGGAAAGATGCTCGCGACGCGCTACCTCGACGGTGCGCCGATCGCGCCGGAGTACACCACCGCGGACCTCGGCTATCTCGACGCTGGTGTCTTGCACGTGCTCGGCCGCGCTGATGAGGTGATCATCACCGGCGGCGAGAACATCCATCCCACGCAGGTCGAAGCACTGCTCGTCGCAACGCCCGGGGTGCGCGGCGCCTGTGTGTTCGGGGTCCCCGACGAACGCTGGGGTCAGATCATCGGCGCCGCGCTCGCCGTCGACGCGACGTTCGACCAGGGGCGTGCGCTCGCGGACTGGCAACAGCGCCTCGCCCCCCATGCGCGGCCCCGCGTGCTCGCGCTCGCGTCGACGCTCCCCCTCCTGCCAACCGGAAAGCTCGATCGCCGCGCGGCGGCAGCGCTCCCCCGCGGCGCCGTCTCGTACGACGGGCGGCGATGAAGCCTGCGACTTCGCCGCGGGCGCTTCGGCGACGATGAGGACCGTCCGCGCTGGGGTGCGTGATATACCGCTGGCGTGGGTGCACGGTTCCTCGACGACGAGGCAAGCGCCGCGTTCAAGCAGGCGATCGAGACCATCGAGGCCACCTCCGGCGTCGAGGTCGTGGTCGCGGTGCGCCGCCGCTCGTCTGGATATCTCCACGCGAACCTGATCGTCGGCGCGGTCGTCGCGTTCGCGGCACTCGCCGTGATGCTGTTCGCGAGCTACTCGTTCAGCCTGCTGTCGATCCTAGTCGATCCGTTCGCCGTCGGCGCGCTCGCGGGTGGGCTTGTCGAGCTGCTGCCGCAGGTCAAGCGCTGGCTCACCCCCGGGGCCGTTCGCCATCGCCACGTCTCCCACGGCGCGCGCGCCGCGTTCGTCGACCGCGGCGTCCACAACACGATCGATCGCAGCGGTTTGCTCGTCTACATCTCGTGGCTCGAGCAAGACGTCGCGCTCGTCGCCGATAGCGGCCTCGACCGCGCGCTGACCTCCGATGTCCTGGTCGCGTTCGAGGAGCAGCTGACCGCCGTGATGCCGCGCGGTGGAGTTGCCTTCGCGCAGGCCCTGGCCGGGCTCGCGCCGCGGTTCGCCGCTGCCGTCCCACGCCGCGAAGGCGACCTCAACGAGCTCCCCGACACGCTCGACAGCGACATCGCGAGGAGCCGGGCGTGAAGCGGCGCGCGCTGGTCGGGCTCGGCCTCGTCCTGCTCGTCGCGACCGAGGCGTTCGCACGCCCCGGTGGAGGCGACAGCTTCTCGGGCGGCGGTGGTCACGGTGGTGGTGGTGGTGGTGGTGGTGACGGGGGCGCGATCTTCGAGCTCGTCTACTGGATCCTCCGCCTGATCTTCGAGGTCCCGCAGCTCGGCTTGCCCGTCCTCGCGATCGTGATCGGCTGGGTCGTGTACAGCGCGTACAAGCAGCAGAAGAACAAGGACTGGGACTCCGGCCCCCCCGTACAGCTCAAGCGCGCGGTCAGCCTCGAGCCGCTGCGCCGGGTCGATCCCGACTTCTCGCAGGTGCTGTTCGAGGACTTCGCGTTCCGCCTGTTCTCGACGGCGCAGCGCGCGCGTCACTCGGTCGACGAGCTGGCGCTGGTCGGGCCGTACGTGTCGGGGCGCGCACGACTGGCGCTCGTGCAGCGGCTTCCCGGCCAGCGCGTGAAGTCGGTCGTCGTCGGCGCGCTGCGTACCGTTCGCGTCGATATTCCCCAGACCGGGAACATCACGCTCGAACCGCCGATGGTTCGCATCTCGCTCGAGTACGAAGCGAACGTCACCACCGACCAGCATACGTACTACACGGTCGAGACATGGACGTTCGCGCGCGACGCCACGACGCACAGTAAGCCACCGAGCAAAGCCCGCACGTTCCCGTGCCCGAACTGCGGCGCACCATGGGGCACCGCGGAGCTCGGTACGCAGAAGTGCGCGTCGTGCGGCGAGATCGTCGACAACGGGCGGTTCGACTGGATCGTCGAGGACATCGACCTCGCATCGAGCGACCAGCGCCCGCCGACGCTGACCGGCGACACCGAGGAGCGCGGCACCGATCTCGACACCTACCGCCAGGCCGGCATCGACGCCCACTGGAAGGCTCTCGAGGCCGACGATCCGTCGCTCACCGAGCAGAACCTCGTCGCACGCGTCGCGATGATCTTCCACCGCCTCAACACCGCGTGGTCGAACAACGATCTGCGCCCGGTGCGAGGTCTCGTCTCCGACGGCCTTTACGACTACCTTGCCTACTGGGTCGAAGCCTACAAGAGTCAGAAGCTGCGCAACCAGCTCAGCGAGGTCACGATCAGCCACACGCTCGTCGCGAAGATCATCCGCGATCGCTGGTACGACGCGCTCACGATCCGGATCTGGGCGAGCGGCTTCGACTACGTCCTCAACACCGACACCGGACGCGTCGTGCGCGGCTCGAAGATGAAGCGCCGCGCCTACAGCGAATACTGGACGCTGATCCGCTCGCGCTCGCGCAAGGGCGCGCCGATCGACAAGCCCAACTGCAGCAACTGCGGAGCGCCGCTCCGGATCAACATGGCCGGCGAGTGCGAGCACTGCAACGCGCACATCTCCGCGGGCGAGTTCGACTGGGTCCTCTCGAAGATCGAGCAGGACGACACCTACCGCGGCTGATCACCAGGTCAGCTTCGACTTGAGCCAGTCCTTCGCGCGCTTCTCGACGAGGCGTTCCGCGATCTGTCGCCCGAGCTGCACCAGCTTCGCGATCTCGGCCTTCGCATCGTCGGCGGGATCGGCGACCGGGATCGAGATCGGCAGGTGGACCGGCCTGGAGCCGAAGATGCCACCGGACGCCGTGAGCACGCCCTGCGCATACTCGAGCTGGACGACGATACCCGCCGGCAAATCGAGGGTGGCGCGCAGCTCCTGCATCGAGAACATCCACGACAGCGGCGTCTTGAACGTCGTGGGGCCAGCGACGACCTCGTCGACCTTGATCTCGATCTTGCCGAGGTCGGGCAAGAACGCGCTCGGCGAGAACGTGAGCACGGCGTCGTGGATCTCGACGTGACGCGCGCGCAGCGGCTTGCGCTTCGGCTTCTTGAGCTGGAACACCGCGGCGCTCGACACGTCGAGGCGAACCTTGTCGACGATCAAGTCGCGGCACTCGCGATCGACGAGCGCGAGCCCGAGCGGCGGCAGCTCGCAGCGCACCTCCGCGACGTCGATCGCGAGGTGACCGAGGTCCTCCTTGCGGACCTTCATCCCCGTGAGCTCCATGCGTCCGCGCACGAGGGCGAGGTCGGTGCTTTCGACGGTGACCTCGGCGAGCAGCGAATCCGCGATCCGTTGTGCGACACGGTTACCCGCGGTGCCCCCGTACAGCGCTCCGAAGATCACGAGTGCGATGATCCACAGCGCGATTGCGCCGGCGGCGTAGGCCGCGATCTTTCGCCCGCGTGACATGGCGGCCAGTGTCCCACGAGGGCCCGAGGAGACAAGCCTCCATCCGCGAAACTGTGAACGCATGCTTCGCCGCGGCTCCCGCTCGGAATGGGGAGCGGGTCGTGATCGGTATCGCGATCGGTGCCTGCAGGAAGGCCGAGGAGACGCCGAAGGCACCGCCCGCCCCGACCGCGCAGCTACTGCAGAACCTCGACGACAACGCAGACTGCGCGATCCATGCCGACGAGCTGCGCGCCAGCGACGCCGTCAGCGGGCTCGTCGCGTCCGATATCTACGCCGACGGCGAGCCGCTGCTGTCGTTCTCGTTCCCCGTCGAGCTCGTGCCGGCGATCTTCGAGCCGTAGCGATATCGCCTGCTGCGCTATCGTTCGCGTTCTGTCGCTGACGGCTGTTCGACGGGCCCGAGGATTCGCACACCTCGCAGGGACATCATCAGCCGATAGAGCTGTCGAACCGTCTCGAGCCGACGGGCGACGGCTTCCGAAGACATATCGACGCTAGGGTTCGGCATCGAGCGCCATCCGCTAGACGTCGAGCTCCCCGATCTCGCCGGCGTTCTCGGTGATCAGCTTGAAGCGGGCAGCGACGTCCTTGCCCATCAGCTCGCTGATCATGCGATCGGTCGATAGCAGCTCCTCCTGCTTCACCGTCACGCGCAACGTCTGACGCGACCTGGGGTCGAGCGTCGTCATCTTGAGCGTGTCGGGGTTCATCTCGCCGAGCCCCTTGAACCGCGTGATGCTCGGCTTGCTGTTCGCCTTCGCGTGCTGCTTGAGCAGCCGCTCCTTGTGGAGATCGTCGAGCGCCCAGTAGGTCGCCTTGCCGATGTCGATGCGGTACAGCGGCGGCTGCGCGAGGAACACGTGGCCGTTGTCGATCAGCGCCCGCATGTGACGGAAGAAGAACGTCATGAGCAGCGTCGCGATGTGATGGCCGTCGGCGTCAGCGTCCATCAGCAGGAAGATCTTGCCGTAGCGCAGCTTCGACAGGTCGAGCGACTCGCCCATGCCACAGCCGAGCGCCGACACGATGTCTTGCAGCTCCTTGTTCGCGAGCAGCTTCTGATTGTTCGCCTGCTCGGAGTTCAGCACCTTGCCGCGCAGCGGGAGGATCGCCTGGGTCTTGCGGTCACGGCCCTGCTTGGCCGAGCCACCTGCAGAGTCACCTTCGACGATGAACAGCTCGCTTTCGTTCGGGTCCGTCGACGAACAGTCGGACAGCTTGCCCGGCAGGTTGAGGCGGTGACTGACCGCGGTCTTGCGCGAGACGCTCTGCGCCGCCGCGCGTGAGGCCTCGCGTGCACGCGCCGAGATGATGGTGCGAGCGACGACGGCCTGCGCCCAGTTCGGGTTCGCGTTCAGGTAGTTCTCGAGCGCCGGGCGCACGATCGCCTCCACCTGCCCCGCGACCTCGGGATTGTTGAGGCGATTCTTGGTCTGCGACTGGAACTGCGGGTCGTGGACGTAGGTCGACAGCACGGCAACGACACCCTCGCGGATGTCCTCGGCCGTCAGCGTCACGCCCTTCGGCTCGAGCTTGTGCGTCGAGATGTAGTTGCGGATCGCCTTCACGATCGCCGAGCGCAAGCCCGCGTCGTGCGTGCCACCGTCGGGCGTCGGCACCGAGTTCACGTACGTCTTGATCTGATCGTCCGTCGACTCGGTCCACTGGAGCGCGAGCTCGACACCGAGGCGCGCATCCTTGTCCTGTTTCTCCATGTAGAACGGCGTGCCGTTCGCAGGGACCGGGCTCTTGCCGCGATCGGAGACGAGCTTCGGGAGGTACTCCGCGATGCCCTGCGGATGCAGGAACGTCGTGGTCTCCTTCGGCGACTTGGTCTCGTCGATGAAGATGATCTCGAGGCCGGCGTGCAAGTACGCCTTGGCCTCGAGCCGCTCGGCGATCGCCCCGGCGTCGAAGTGAAGCTTGCCGCCGAACACCTCGTCATCCGGACGGAACGTGACGATCGTGCCCGAGCCGCGCGCCGCGCCGAGGCTCTTGAGCTTGCCCTTGGTGGTGCCGCGCTCGAATCGCATCTCGTGCCGCTCGCCGTCGCGCTTGACCTGCACGATCAGCTCGCTCGACAGCGCGTTCACGACGGCCGCACCAACGCCGTGTAGACCGCCGGAGACGGCGTAGCTCTTGCCACGCTCGAACTTGCCGCCGGAGTGCAGCGTCGAGAAGATGACCTCGAGGGCAGGCTTCTTCTGGTTCTTCATGATGTCGACGGGAATGCCGCGGCCGTTGTCCTCGACCGTCGCGCTCTTGCCGTCCTTGTGCAGCGTGACCTCGACCTTGGTCGCGTGCTTGTTGATCACCTCGTCGATCGAGTTGTCGACGACTTCCCACAGAAGGTGGTGGTAGCCATCCTTACCGGTGCCACCGATGTACATGCCCGGACGCTTGCGCACGGGCTCGAGGCCCTCGAGGACCTGAATGTCGTCGGCGGTATATTTCTGCTGCGCCATTCGTTAACTCCTAGTTCACGCCTTGGCCGCCCTCGGCGTTCGCCAGCGGCTGAATTGTCACGGGCTTCTCCACGACCTTGAACGTCACGCGCTTCATGAGCTGGTGGCCCTTGCCGCCACGCGACGAGACTTCCTTCGGATCGGCGTGGAGCTCGAACTTCTTGCCGCTCTTGTCGGTTTCGATCGTGAGCATGTCGGCCTTGCGACCGGCAATGAAGCCGATCACCACGTCGTCGTCCCCCGTCTTGATCACGGTGACGCCGCGCCCCGGGCCCTCGAGCTTCGCGATCTCGTCGGCCTTGCAGTGGAGCACGTGGCCGTCGCGCGTCGCGGTCACCACCACGTCGCCATCGTTGCACGCCACCACGCCCAGCACCTCGTCACCCTCGCCTGGCTTCGCGTAGCGGCGGCCGGCCTTGGTGGTGAGCTCGTTGTGCGGCGCCATCGCGAACCGCAGGCCGTACCCATCGCGGGTCACCGCCAGCAGGGTCTCCGGTACCATCGCGCGCGCGTCGAGCGTCATCGCCGAGACGATCTTCTCGCCGTCGGCGAACTTGAAGTACTTCTGCGCCGGATCGCCGTAGCCCGCGGTCGCGGCGATGTCGTTGATCTTGATGACGTACGCGGAGCCGCGCGACGTGAAGAAGATGACCTTCTCCTTCGTCGAACCAGGCAGCACGTGCGCCACGGCATCACCCTCGCGGGTACGCGTGGAGCTCGGATCCTTGAGCTCGCGCACGCGCTTGATCCAGCCGTCGCGCGTGACGACGACGTTCGCATCCTCGTCGACGATAAACGCGTCCGCGTCGAACTCGACCTCTTCGCTTGCGCCACCGGTCTTGCTCCGGCGCGGCGTGCCTAGCTCGAGCGAGACGCGGTTGAGGTCGTCCTTGATGACGCCCCACAGCTTCGCCTCGCTGCCGAGGATCGTCTTGATGCGCTTGGCCTCCGCGGCTTTCTCCTTGAGCTCCTCGCGGATGACATTGATCTCGAGCTTCGCGAGTCGATACAGCTTCAGCTCGAGGATCGCATCGGTCTGGATCTCGTCGAGCTTGAACCGCTTGATGATCTTCTCGGCGGCGTCGTCCTTGCCGTCGCTCGCGCGAATGATCTTGATGACCTCGTCGAGCGCGTCGAAGATCGTGACGAAGCCCTGGAGGATGTGGATCCGCTCCTCGAGCTTCTTCAGCTGATACTGGAACCGGCGCTCGGTGACGATCAGGCGGAAGTCGAGGAAGTGGCTGAGCACCTCCTTGATGCCCAAGCGGCGCGGCTGCGGGGGCGAGCCCTCCGGCGCACCGCTGTCGAGGAACTCGGGCGGCACGAGGCACGTCATGTTGACGTGGAAGTTCGACTGCAGCGGGGTGTTCTTGTAGAGGTACGCCATCACCAGCTCGGGGTCGGCGTCCTTCTTGATCTCGAGGACGATGCGGATGTCCGTCGTCGACTCGTCGCGCACGTCGAGCAGGTACGGCAGCTTTCGCGAGATGATGACCTCGGCGATCTTCTCGACGAGGGATGACTTGGTCATCGCGTACGGGATCGACGTGATCACGATGTCCGTGCCGCCGCGCTTCTTCTCCTCGAGCTTGTACTCGCCGCGCACGCGGATCGTGCCCTGGCCGCTCTCGTAGATCTGGCGGATCTCGACCTTGCTGTTGAGGATCTGGCCACCCGTCGGGAAGTCAGGGCCCTGGATGTGGCTCATCAGCTGGACGTGCTTGATGTCGCGATCGTCGGCGAGCGCGATCAGCGCGTTGCAGATCTCGCGCAGGTTGTGCGGCGGGATGTTGGTCGCCATGCCCACGGCGATGCCCGTCGAGCCGTTGACCAGGAGGTTCGGGAACCGCGCCGGCAGCACGACCGGCTCCTCGGTGGTGCCGTCGTAGTTCGCCCGCATGTCGACGGTGTCGAAGTCGAGCTCACTGAGCAGCTCCATCGCGGGCTGCGCGAGGCGGCACTCGGTGTAACGCATCGCCGCGGCTTCATCGCCGTCGATCGAGCCCCAGTTACCGGAGCCGTCGACGAGGGGCACGCGCAGCGCCCAGTCCTGCGCGAGGCGGACCATCGCGTCGTAGATCGAGCTGTCGCCGTGCGGGTGATACTTACCCATCACGTCACCGACAGCCTTCGCGCTCTTACGGAACTTGGCGTCGGGCCGGAGGTGGTTGTCGTGCAGCATCGAGTAGAGGATGCGGCGCTGCACCGGCTTGAGGCCGTCGCGCACGTCCGGCAGGGCGCGGGACGTGATGACGCTGAGCGCGTAGTTCAGGTACCGGCGTCGCGCCTCGGCTTCGAGCGAGGCATCCATGTCGCCAGGGGTCGCGCCGCCGCCTCCTCCGCCGGGCGCATCGCTGCCGCCTCCGCCATCTCCGCCTTTGGACGCGCTCTTGCTGGGCTTTTCGGGCTTCGACTTCTTTGCCATGTCGTCTTCCGGTGAGGCCGAGGGCCCCGTCGCCGCGGCACCTTGCCGCGATTGGGAGAAAAGTTCTAGCTGTTCGCCACTGACTGTCGGCCTGTGGACGGGGAGATCCGGAGGGCGCGTCTCGGGGACATTCCCGAACAGCGGGAGAGTGCCCGTTATAGCTGGGGGATGGGTACTCGCCATTTCCTGGTCCTGGCGGAAGGCCCGTGATACTTCTGGCCCTCCCCGACCCATGGTCACGAGGCGACGGCCCAAGGGCAAAAAAAAATCCACCTCGCGCGCGTACGGAGGTCTCCCCACGCTGGGCGGTCAGCCCGCGCGTAAGGGTGGCGCGTGGGTCGCGCTCGTCCTCGGCGCGCTCGTCCTCGTGAACCTCTACGTGTTCGTCTGGGACAAGAAGACGTCGATCCCGGCGATCAAACAAATCGCCAGCAAGTGTGCGCCGGGCGAGGTTCTTTACGAAGACACGTGCCGCAAGCCGACGCCGGAGGCCATGCTCAAAGGGGCTCCGCTCGCGCAAGACACCGACGCTGCGGCGGTCGCTACCGGCTCGGGCGGTGCCGCACGCCCGGCCGCCGCACCCGCGCCGATCGCCCCGCCGGGCGTCGTCGAGGGCAAGGTCTCCAAGGGAGATTCGCTCGGTAAACTCCTCAAGCGCAGCGGCCTCTCGGGCGCGGAGACCGATGAGGTCCTCCGCGCGATCGCTGACACCTTCGACGCCAAGACGCTGCGCCCCGGCCAGACGTTCCGCATCGAGCGGGGCGCCGATGGCCGCGTGCGGCTATTCGAGCTCGTGGTGAGCAAGATCCAGACGGTGCGTGCCCTGCGTGCGCCGAGCGGCGTGCTCGAGGGCACGTCCGACGCCGCGCAGACCAAACTCGAGCTCAAGGCGATCGGCGGCCGCATCGACTCGTCGCTCTACGCCTCCCTCAAGGCCGCCGGCGAGAACGCCGCTCTCGTCGACTTCTTCGTCGACGTGTTCGCCTACGATCTCGACTTCTACAACGACACCCACGACGGCGACACCTTTCGCGTCCTCGTCGAAAAGGAGCACACCGCCGACGGCGCATTCGTGCGCTACGGCAAGATCCTCGCGGCCGAATATCAGGGCAAAGCGGGCACGTTCAAGACGTTCCGCTTCGGCGATGCGTACTTCGACGCCGAGGGACAGTCCTCGGAGAAGACGTTCCTTAAGACGCCGCTCAAGTTCGCGCGCATCTCGTCGGGCTTTGATCGCAAGCGCATGCACCCGGTGCTGCACACCACGCGCGCGCACCTCGGCATCGACTACGCCGCGCCGACGGGCACGCCGGTGTGGGCCGCCGCCTCCGGCGTCATCGTCACCCGCGCGATGTCGGGCGGCGCTGGCAACCTCGTCATCATCCGCCACGACAACGGCCTCGAGTCGGCGTACATGCACCTCTCGAAGTTCGCCGACGGCCAGAAGGTCGGGCAGCGCGTCGCCGCCAAGACCGTCATCGGCTACGTCGGCACGACCGGCCTCTCGACCGGCCCGCACCTCCATTTCGGCGTCCGCCAGAATGGCCAGTACGTCGATCCAAGCAAGCTCGCCCCGATCCGCAACAAGGGCATTTCGAGCAAGGACAGCGCGGCCTTCAAGGCCGAGCTCGCAAAGCTCGAAGCCCAGCTCGCCGGGATCAAGCTCGCCGCGACGATCTGATCGAGAGAGACGATCATGGAGACGTACCGCGGCGTGGTGGGGTGCGCATGCCCCCGATCAACGACCGAGAGGGCTGCAGGATATGGGCGGACGTAAGCCCCCGTACTGCCTAGTGGTCGGCGAGCGCTGGCGCCGATCATGCCATCGGCGACCGTCGATCGCGGACGTGACAAAGCTCCCTTGCCGATCCAGAAGTTCCTCGTCACACTCGCTATGTGGTCAAGCTCCTCGTCGGGATCCTCAAGGGCGCTGTCATCGGTGGTGCGCTCGGCTACGGCCTGATGTCGCTGTATTCGGCGCTCGGCTTCGAGGCGAATCCCTGGGTGACCTATGGCCTCATCGGAGCCGTCGTTGGCCTGTTCGTCGGCAAGCCGATCTGGGCACTGATCCGTGACAAGAACTCGACCTCGGTCGTGGCGATTCTCAAGAGCGTTTTCGGCTTCGGCGTCGGCTGTGGCCTATATGCGCTGATCGCCAAGGCCTGGGGCCCCGAGCTTGCGGTCTCCACCGTGCCCAATGTGTTTGCTTGGCCGCCCGCCCTCGGTGGTGCGATCGGCGCCGTGTATGGCGGCTTCGTCGAGCTGGACGACGCGATCGGTGACGACAAGGCAGCCGACTCGAAAGAAAAGCCGGCGCCCGCCAAGAAGAAATGAGTAGTCTCGGCGCGTGGTCCCCGCCGTACTTCCCCTCCTTCTTCTAGCGTTCGTTGGCTGCGGCGATGACATCCGCGGCAACATCACCATCGTCACGCCAACGCAGTGGGAGCCCGCGCTGGGCGAGCTGGCCAAGCTGACGAACTACACTGGACTGTCGGTGAATGCCGACCCCGGTAATGGATACCAGATCGTCGTCGTCGACGACGAGTCGATCCCCACGGAGGGCTATCAGCTCGCCGTGGAGGGCTCCACGATCCGCGTGGCCGCCCACGACCTGCTCGGCGCACAGTTCGGCGTGTCGGCGGCCCTCGAAGGCATGGGGTTCCGGTTCCGCCATCCGCTCGAGCCGTACGTGCCGTTCGAGCCGACGATCGGCGACGTCGACAGCGACGTCCACCAGCCCGACATTCGCGTGCGCGGGCTCCAGCTCCACACGCTGCATCCGATCGAGGGCTACTTCGCGTTCTGGGAGCCGGGCGCGGGCTCGACGAACGAGGCGCACCGGATCATCGACTGGGTCGTGAAGAACCGCGGCAACTTCCTCCAGTGGGTGCCGCTCGATAACATCATGCAGCCCGAGGCGCACGCGGCGTGGAAGCCGTTCACGCAGGAGCTGCTCGCTTACGCGCACGCGCGCGGCATCCGCGTCGGCATCAACGTCCAGCTATTCGGCCAGAGCAACCTGCAGAACGCGTTCGACCTCTCCGATGACAAGACGGGGGATATTCCGATCGCCGACGAGATCCGCGCCCGCCTGCCGCTGATCACCGGCGACCTCCCGTTCGACGTCTACACGATCAGCTTCGGCGAGTTCTTCAACGCCGATCCAGACCGCTTCATCGCGTCGCTCAACGAGGCACGCGCGCAGCTGCGCGCGACGGCGCCCGACGCCGAGATGCACGCACTGATTCACGTCGGTGACGAGCAGCGCATCATGTACATGGGCGAGGAGCTCATCTACTACTTCCTCGTCAAGTTCGCCGATCCGTCGATCATCCCCGACGTCCACACGGTGATGTTCTACAACCTGTTCGAGGACGCGGGCGGCGCGTACCACCACAACAACTTCGGCGACCACCGCACCTTCCTCCAGCAGAAGATGTGCGCGGGCGAGCGTGTCGCGTACCAACCGGAGACGGGCTACTGGGTCGCGTTCGACAACTCGGTGCCGCAGTACTACCCGCTGTACGTGCACAGTCGGCTCCACGACCTCACCGAGCTGCAGAAGCCCGAGGGCGCGTGCGGCACGCTCGACCAGCACTACCTGTTCTCGACGGGCTGGGAGTGGGGCTACTGGCTCAACGACTACGCCGGCCTGCGCGCGAGCTACGAGCTGATGACGACCGAGCAGGCGATCGAGGATGCCTTTGGCACCGACCTCGGCCCCCAGGCGGCGGACCTCGTCACGCAGCTCACGGCGCTGCAGCGCACGTACCTCCTCGAGAAGCGCCTCACCGGCTACCTCGTCGGGCGTGACTCGGTGATCGATCTCGGTCGCGAGCTCGACATCGTCTCGCAGCCGGATCGCATCACGTTCGATCAGCTGATCGCCGGCGAAGGGCGCGAAGAAGTCGAGACGATGCTCGCCAACATGCGCGAGTACGCCGCCGCGCTCGACGACCTCGAGGCACAGATCACCAGGCTCTCCCTACCCGACACGCGGTGGGGCCGCGAGCTCGAGGACGGCTTTGTCATCGATGCGCTGCGCGCGCACTTCGTGATCGCGACGTGGGAAGCGACGCTCGCGCACATCGACGGCGACACCGCGGCGGCGATGACGGCGATCCGCGCGGCCGAGGAGCTCGCGGTGCGCGGCCAGAGCATCGTCACGTCGCGGCATGCCGACCTGCACGACAAGAACAGCAACCGCTACCTCGAGCGCACGCAGAACTCGACCTTCTATCAGTTCGGCTACCTCTATTTCGCCCACAACCTCTGCTACTGGAACCGCGAGCTGCTGCAGGTCGAAGCGATCCTGGGCAACTCGACCATGGCGCCGCTCAGCTGCTTCTTCTAGCCGACCCGACGGATCATCATCCCGCCATCCCGCCGCGCGCCACAGGGCGCCACCAACCACGAGCACGAGCCGACGCTCCCGTGCCGCCGCCACGCCCGGTACACTCGCCACGCGATATGCCCACCGACGCTCCTGCCCCGCACGCGGAGGGCGCGTTGTGGCCGCCGCCCGACATCGCGCAGCTGCTCGCGGCCATCGAGAGCGGCTTGGCCTCGGAGGCGGGCGAGGCGCTGGACCTGCTCGCGGCCCACGCGCTCCATGGTGGCGCGATCTACCCAATCCTTGTGGACGTGCTACCTCACCTGCTGCGCGTGGCGCCACGCTCGCGGGCGCGCGCGCAGCTCGCAGAGATGCTCGAGCAGATCGCGGCGACGCTTGCCGAGCGGCCGCCGGGCCGCGCGGGGCGCCTCCTCCATCGCGCGCTCTTGTGGTGGACCTGGCGCCGCGTCCCCGCGATCGGGGCCGATCTGAGCGCGGCGCTCGACCGGCACCACGAGGCCGCGGCGGCGTGTCGGGCCGTACTGTGCGATCACCGCGCGGCGATCGAGCAGCTCGCCTCCGTCCCCGAGCTCCGCACCGCGAGCGCCCAGCTCTTGCGCCTCGCCGCCACGAGTACAGCCTCGAAGAGGACATGGGCCTGAGCGCGAGAGTGGGCGGCGGCCTCGCTCATCGCGTTCATGGAGCGCGAGCCCACCCACATCGCTCGAGCCGTGCACAGCTTCGCGCGCTGAATCACGGTTCGTTATCGGATGATGCTGGGTGCGTCGCCGGGTACCACGACGGCGCGCCGCCGATGCGGACATCGAAGACCCGGTCGATGCTGCATTCGTCAGCCGAGAACAGCGCCGGTATCAGCACGGGCACCGTCACCACCGAGGTCTATCTCCCGCAGTACACGCTCGGATCGATCACTCCGTGCTTCATCGGCGACCCGACCCAGGTTGCCGAGATCGTGGATGCGCAGGTCGGAGCACTCTTCCCCGCCGAGTACACGCAGTGGGGTTGGCGATACAAGCGCGACACGGCGACGGTCGATGCGGAGGCCGAGTACGATCTCCGGCAGGAGAGCACCTGGCGCAACTGGAACGTGGCCAGTGAATCGGTGCTGCTCGCCGGCGTCGACGAGCAGGATCCGATGTTCCAGACCCTCCGGCCGTGTCGATAGTGCAGCGGCGATTCGCAAGGCGGACTGTTTCTTCGAGCGACAGCCGGCAACCGGGGTGTCCGCGGTTTCGACAGTCTCCACCTCAACCACGCGAAATTGCCTGTGCGCGCGTGGGCACGCGACGTGCTCGAGTACCTGCGCGTGCTGACGCGCCACGTTCGGTTGTTCCTCGCCATCCACGTTGCCCTCGTGATGCTGGTCTCCTACGGCAGCCGTTAGGGCCGGCGCATCCCCATTACTCTCGGGCACTTAGGACTAAAGTGGGCCACAACGTGTGGTCTGCCTGCCCTGCCCGTCGCGTCTAGAGCTCGACATCGAGCAACACGCCGATCTGATCGGCCGAGCCGCTGTAGCGCCCCGAGGCCACCGGTGCGGTGCCCGCGCCAAAAGGATTGTCGAGCATGAAGTCCTCGGCGCCGCGCGTCTCGACCAATTCGGTGCGCGACCAGCCAAGTGAGTACGTGAACCCTCCCGCGCTCCCCTCCATGCCGAGCGCAAACGTGTGGCCGCCGAGCGCGCCCATCGTCGGCGACAGCCGCTTTTCCGTGGTGCCCCCGACGGTGTACGCGTACCCCGCGGTCACCCACACGAAGCCCGGGATCACGGCAACGTCGATGGCCGCGCGCGCCGCGGCGTGCGTGCGCTGCGAGATCCGCGACGGCACGACCTGGAGCTCAGCGGTCACGGTCGATGGATCGATCACCGTCACGCCGCCGACGCTCCACGCCGCCGAGCGCGTGGACGCGGGCGCCAGCCACAAGTCACCACCGACCTCGACCACGTAGCGCTCACCGAGATAGCGCGCGCCGGCACGTACCGCGAGCGGGTGCCGAAAGGCGATCCGCGCCTGCGGGGACTGCGTGCGCACGCTGGTGCCACCGGCGACCCCCGATGCGACGACGTCCCCCTCGGCGACCGTGCGCGCGGTCCAGCCGACCGATGCGGCGAGCTCCATCGGTTGATCCGGCGGCGCCAGCAAGATGCCCGCGGTCGCCGACGGCACGACGTTGTCGGTGGCGGCGAACGCGAGCTGCACGTCGCGCGATGGATCGCCGACCGGCACGATGCCCGCGAAGCCCGCCCACAACCTCCGCGTCTCGCGGACCTCGATGCGCGACAGCCCGACGGCCACGCCGAGCGCCACCGCGTCACCGAGCCGGCGCGCGACGCCGAGCGTGACCGTGTCGCGACGAAGGGCGCCGCTGATGCCCGCGTAGCGATAGTCGAACAGCGCATCGAGATCGTCGGCGCGCGGCACGTCGAGCGGATCGCGAAGCGCGCGCGCGGTCACCCCGGCGGTCATCACGCCCGCCGCGATGTTCCACCCCGCGACCGAGCCCACCACGGCGGCACCGGGCAACAAGCTCGAGCCGGCCTGATCGCGTGCGATCGGGGCGGCGGCGTTGTCGGGCAGCCACGCGGTCGAATCGTCGACGAGCGCGACGCCCACCTGTACGCGCGTGGTGTCGCGACGAGCCAGCGCCGCCGGGTTCACCAGCAAGGCGCCGGCGCCGTCGTCGCTGACCACACCGGCCCCCGCCCGGCCGATCGCCCGCGGCGACCCACCCACGATCGCGAGGCCACCCGCGCTCGCCGACGCTCTGGCGAGGAGCAAGCACACGACCACGCTCGCGCAGCGCACGTCGCGACTGTACGGCATCACTCGTGTGAGAAGGTCGCAGCTAGCCACCCGATCGCGCGTGTCCGATCGCCCGTACTCTCGTGCCGATGCCTCGTCACCTCTCGCGCCGTGATCTGCTTCACGCCATGGGCCTCGGCGCGACCGCGCTACCGCTCCTCGCCTGTAACGCCTCCGACGGCGGCGGCGGCCAGCCCGATGCCCCACCCACGGCCGACGCGCAGCCCGATGCCACCTGCGCGACGACGTGGGCATCTGGCGGCACGGCGGCGATGACCGCGAAAACTTCGTATCCCGACCCGTTTGCCACCGCCGTCGCGACCTGCCCGCTGGTCCTGTGCCGGACCACCGCGGGCCCGTGCACCGCGCCGACCACCGAGCGCGTCGACGTCAGCGAGGGCAACCCAGGCCTCCCCGTCCGCCTCGCCGTCAAGCTCGTCACCCACACCACCTGCGCGCCGATCGCCGGCGCCATCGTCGAGATCTGGCACACCCACGCCAAGGGCGTGTACTCGGGCCAGACACCCTCGCCCGGCTTCTGCAGCGGCGGTGACGCCGAAGCGCCGACCAAGAACTACTTTCGCGGCACGCAGACCTCCGATGCGAACGGCGTCGTCACCTTCGACACCTGCTTCCCGGGCTGGTATCCGGGGCGCGCGATCCACATTCACTTCAGCGTGCGCATCGGCGGTGATGTGTACCTCGTCTCGCAGCTGTTCTTCGCACAGCCTCTCATCGACGAGATCTTCAGCTGCCACCCCGACTACGTCGCCTACGGTGCACCCGATACGCCGAACGCGAACGACGGCGTCGTCGCCAACGGCAACGTCGCGCCGTACCTCGTCGAGACCGCGCGGATGCCCGATGGGGCGATGCTCGCGTCGAAGGTCATCGCGATCCGCGGCGCCGGCGACGTGAACTGCGTGGCATAGGCAGCGTCTCGTTCATTGACTGACACTCCCGCTTGCCGCGAACACCGCCCCTGCGAAGCTCGTCCCATGCCGAAGAAGATGAAAGCGGTCCAGGTCAGCAAGCCCAACGCGTTCGAGGTGGTCGAGCGCGACATTCCAGACCCGAGCGCCGGCTGGGTGCGCGTCAAGGTCGAGGCCTGCGGCGTCTGCCACAGCGACATGTTCACGCGCAGCGGCGCATTTCCCGGCATCGTGTTGCCACGCGTGCCCGGCCACGAGATCGCCGGACGCATCGACGCCGTCGGCGCGAACGTCACCGCATGGAAGGTCGGCGATCGCGTCGGCATCGGCTGGCACGGCGGCCACTGCTTCGTCTGCGATGCGTGCCGCCGCGGCCTCTTCATCAACTGCGTGAACGGGAAAGTCACCGGCATCAGCCATGACGGCGGCTATGCCGAGTACACCGTCGTCCCTGCCGAGTCCCTCGCCCGCATTCCCGAATCCCTCTCTGCCGTCGATGCCGGCCCGCTCATGTGCGCCGGCGTGACCACCTACAATGCGCTTCGCAACAGCGGTGCGCTCCCGGGTCAGACCGTCGCTGTTCAAGGCATCGGTGGCCTCGGCCACCTCGCCCTCCAGTTCGCCGCGCGCATGGGCTTTCGCACCGTCGCCATCTCGCGCGGCGCCGACAAGGCCGCCCTCGCGCGCGAGCTCGGTGCGCACGAGTACATCGACACGCAGGCCACCCCTGCCGCGGACGCACTCAAGCGTCTGGGCGGTGCCGACGTGGTCCTCGCCACCGCGCCGCACGCCGAGGCCATCACATCCACCGCCGGCGGCCTCAAGCCCCGCGGCAAGCTCCTCGTGGTGGCCGCTCCGTTCGGCCCCCTTTCCATCGATGCCTTCGGGCTCCTCAGCGGCAAGTCGGTCGCGGGCTGGCCGAGTGGCAGCTCGATCGACTCCGAGGACACGATGTCCTTCAGCGCGCTCACCAACGTCCGCCCGCGCGTCGAGACCTACAAGCTCGAGCAGGCGGACCAAGCCTTCGCTGCGATGATGGAGAACCGCGCCCGCTTCCGCGCCGTGCTCGTCCCCTGAGTCGACCCGCCGCCCCGCCGATCACGATGCCGTGCAGCGGAAGCTCGCGCGTCGCGCAGCCGATGGCGAGGAATAGTGCCAGGACGCTGCTACAGGCAGCTGCAGCACTTCTCGCGCGACTTCTGGCAGCTCTCGCCACCACGAGCGCACTTCTCGTTCGCGAAGGCGTCATTTCCGCCGAGCTCGTTCGCGATCTCGCAGATGCGCTTCGCGTTGTCGCAGATCGACTCGGAGAAGTTGCACGAGGTCCGGCACACCTCGCTTTGCGCGGGCTTACAAGTAGCGTCCGCACTCGGGGGCTGCACGCCCGAGGACATCATCTCGGCCGTCGGGCCCGCACAGCCGCCGACGGCGCAGGCGGCCGGCTGCGAGGTGGGCAGGCCGAGCTCGGCGAGCTGCTGCTCGATCGCACGATCAAGACGCTCGATCTCCGCCTGCCGCGACAAAGGCTCGCTCATGGCAGGCGGTGCCGCGGCGCTCGCGACGGACTTCTGGGGCGCCGCGCCGCACGCGATAGCGGCAGCGCAGATCGCGCCGAGTGCGAGGCCAGTGAAGATCTTCACAGCGTCCCCTCGGTCGAGGCCGGCGGCTTGGTCGAGCACTCGCAGCAGCGCTGCTGCGCCTCGACGCACGAGGCCTTCGCGCTCGTGCACTTCTGCTGGGCGAAGTGGTCGTCCTTGCCGAGCTCGTCGGCGATCTCGCAGATGCGCTCCGCGTTGTCACAGATCTGATCGCCGGCGCTGCACACGTCATTGCACGCGGTCGGCTGCTGCACGGGACACGCCTTGATGCCCTCGCGCACGCGCTTGCCGCGCACGAACTGCATCAACGGATTCGGCGGATCGCGGTCCCACTGGTTGTCGTCGCGCCAGTCGCGGATCTGGATCCACAGCTTGGTGATCTGATCGTGCTTCGCGATCGTCACGTCCAGCTGCGACGGCGTCTGCACGTGCGAGCACGCGACGATGGTCGCGATCGAGCTGCCGAGCAGGAGGCCGGCGACCGCGGAGGCGCCCTTCACCGCTCCTCCATCAGCTGCTGCTGGAGCCGCGCATTGATCGCGATCGACTTGTCGTACGACACGATCGCGGCGAGGCGCTCCGCCTTGTTGGCCTCGCTACCGGCTTCGAGCTTTGCGGCCCGTGCTTCGTGGATCTCGCCCTGCACGGTGTAGAGATTGGCCACGAAGAAGCTCTCACGCTGACTCGAGGCGATCCCCTCGTCGACGGTCCTCATGGCTTCCTCGAGCTGGTCCTGACTGACGAGGAGCTTGGCGAGCAGCGCGCGTGCGTCGAGGCGAACGTCTTCGGCCTCGGGCGCGCCCTTGGGAAACTCGAGCGAGAGGATCTGGCGCACCGAGGCGGTGGCGGCGACGAGGTTGCCATCGCTCATGTAGACCTTCGCCTTGCGGTGAAAATTCTTCGCCTGCAGCAGCCCCACCATGAGCTGCTCGTCGATCACGTCACTCGGCTCGGCAAGCCGCGTCGACGGCGTGGAGTTGGCGTCGCGATCGGTCGAGCACGCGGCCGTGACCGAGATCGCGAGGGCGACCACTGCGATCCACAACGACTTCATGGCTTGCCTCCCCGGGACAACCGCCGCTCGCGATACCCGTCGAGCCGGTCGGCATAGATGTAGTCGATGCGCGAGCTCGCCTGGTCGGCGTTCTCACGTGCGATAGGGCCGATGAGCGGGTCGGTCGGACGCGAGGTCCAGCTGGTCGGCGTCTTGGTGACCACGCCCACCTGCGGCTGTGACACCGGCGCCCTGGGCGTGCGCACCGCGAGCAAGATCACCGCGGCCGCGGCGATCGCGAGGCTCGCGCCGCTGATCGCCCACGGCACCCAGCGCTTGCTGCGCGCGGCAGCGATCGGCGTCACGCCGGCCCCCCCCGCTGCACCCTCGCCAATCGCCTGGCGCAGCGCATCCTCGACGATCGACCGCTGCTTCTGCGCCGAGAGCTCGACCGCCCCATGCGCCGCGCGAATCACCGTGGCGACCTCGAGCAGCGCGCGGTCATCGGCCGACATCGCGGCGGGTGCACGCCCGACGAGCGCCTTGTCGACGATGTCGGCGAACGTCTTCGCGTGCGCGCGCTCGGAGACCGTGGCCTCTGCGTCAGGTGCGGGCACCGGCCCGGTCAAGATGTCGTCGTCGTGGGCCATCAGGTCTCTCCCTGCGAAGGGTCGATCGAACTGCGCGCCGCCTTCGGCGCCGCTGCGCGCCCCGCGTCCGCGGGACCTGCTTCGGTGCGCTCGCCGAAGTGCTTGCGGAACGCTCGCACCGCGCGGAACAACAGAACGTCAAAGGTGCCGATCGTGATGCCAAGACGCTTCGCGCATTCCTCGCGCGACAGCTCTTGGATCAAGCGTAGCTCGATCGCGGTGCGATACCTCTCCTGGAGGCCGCCCATGGTCTCGTCGATACGGTTCTTGTGGGCGCGACGCTCCTGGTCGGCCATCAGCTGTGCGTCGGCGTGCGTGTCGGGATCCGTCTCGGCCGAAACCTCATGCACCATCGCGTCGGCCAAGCGCCGCGAGCGCTTGGACTGACGATGGACGTCGTAGACCTTGTTGATCGCGATCTGCCGCAGCCACGGGTAGATCGACTTCCCCTGCCACGTAAACCGCTTGATCTTCTCGACCGCGGTCGCGAGCGTGTCGCGCAGCACGTCCTCTGCAGACGCCGCGTCGCCGAGGCGCGGCAGGATCACCGTGCCGTAGAGCGGCTGTGCATAGCGTTCGAGGATGGGGCGCATGGCGTCGAGGTTTCCCTGTTGGGCCTCCTCGACCAGCCGTTGCTCCTCTTCGAGCTCGAACTGTGTGGCGGGTTCGGAGGCCACGGACACCTTCTCAACGCCCCGTAATGCCCCGAGCTTACAGGTCCCGCGTCACTCGCGGTGGGCGGATGCCGTCATAGCGAACTTCCACGAGCTCGAGGCCGTGTGCCGGGGCGGTGAGGCCTGCCCGGGTCCGGTCCTTGGAGGCAAGGATCTCCGCAACTTGCGCCGGATCCCGGTGCCCGCGCCCGACCTCGGCCAGGGTCCCCACAAGGATCCTCACCATGTTTCGCAGGAACGCGTTTCCTCGGACATCCACGTAGAGAATGTCATCCGGAGCGGCGGTCAGGTCGATCCCGTCGATCCGCCGGATCGTGGTCTGGGCCGTACAGCCGGCCGCCCGGAACGCCGCGAAGTCATGCTCGCCGAGCAGCGCTCGCGACCCTTCGTGCATCCGCTCGAGCGACAGCGCCTCGGGGTGATGCCAGGCGCGGGTCCGCCAGCGCGGCGAGCGATCGGCGCCCCGGTAGATCGTGTACCGGTAGTGCTTGCCGGTCGCCGTGTGACGCGGATGGAACTCCGCCGGGACCTCCTCCGCGCTGCGCACCGCGATCGCGTCCGGCAGCAGCGAGTTGAGCCCCCGACGAATCCCGTGCAGCGGAATCGACCGCTCGGTCTCGAAGCTCGCGACCTGCCCGCGCGCGTGGACGCCGGCATCGGTGCGCGAGGCACCGGCCACTTTCACCTCGTGCGTTAGGAGTTTCGCGAGCGCCTCCTCGAGGTGCTGCTGCACGGTCGGCGCGTTCACCTGCCGCTGCCAGCCGCTGAGGTCGGAGCCGTCGTACTCGACGACGAGCCGGATCTTCCGCACGCGCGAACACGTACCACGCCCGCGCGTAAGAAGGATTGCTACCGTCCGCGCGAAGCGGGCGCCGTGCTGGGTTCGAGCGTTGCGCCGAGCGCGGCAAGGATGTCCCTGGCCATGCCGCAGCCGTCTCCGGCGTGTTCGTGTCCGTGCTGGTGGAGCGCCGGTGGAGCCGATCGCGGCTGCCCCTGGCGACCGCGCGCGCCGCGGCGAAGGCTGTGCGGGATCGGATACGGCGCGCCTTCGAACACCATGCCCCAGATGGGGGGCTCGCCGTGGTTACAAGACCCACTCGAGCCCGACGCTGACGCGGTACTGGCGGTAGTAGAACGGGAACCCGGTAAGCTGGGGGACCGGCATCGCGAAGTGCGACGGATCGAAGGTCACCGCGGTGGGCGGGGCGAGCGGCACGCGCACGCCCAGCAGGCTGCCGCCAAGGTATAGGCCCGTCGAATAGCGGTCGACGCCGACCAGCTCGAACAGCAAGAGGCACGCCCCCACCACGGCGCGGCTGTACAGGGTGAACCCAGAGCCCT
>JANRKM010000052.1:0-12378 GCA_033763475.1 Kofleriaceae bacterium | reverse complement strand
GGCGGCTACGGCGGCGGTGGTGGCGGCGGCGGCTATGGTGGCGGCGGCTACGGCGGCGGTGGCGGCGACGATCGCGGCGGCGGCCGTGGTGGTCGCGGCGGCCGTGGTGGCCGCGGCGGCGGCGGCGGCGATCGCTGGTAGGGCGAGCTCCGTCCGCGTCGCGGCGAACGCCTCGACGCGCGTCCTCGAGCTGATCGCCGAGATCAAGAAGCTCGAGGCGAACCGCTAGGCTCTCCTCGGTTTCTGCGACGCGCGGCATCGGAAACGATCGCCGTGCGTTTTTCGTTTTCGGTGCGTGTGCTGTGCTCGTGATGGAGACGACACGGGTCGATGCGATGGAGACAGGCTCTCATCGCAAACCGGTTCGAACCGCCGTTCGTACCGGTTCGGGATCGGCGGGTGTTCGCTTTGCGAGGCCGGGTTCAATACGCGTCGACGCGCGACGTGTGCTGTTGTCCTACGCCTAGTTTACGGCCTACCGGCGATCTGCCCGACCTGGATACAATCGCGCGATGTTCGGGGGAGTTACGAGCTACGTACGCGCGTGGACCGCGCTTGTCATCGGCATCGCGCTCACAGCGGCCGCGTGTTCGGAGCCGACAGAGGCGCCGTCCTCCGAGCCGACGCTGCCGGATGCCGAGCCCGAGCACATCACGGCGCAGCGCGCCGAAGCGGTCGCCGCGTGGACGCGTAACGAGAAGCCCGAGACGACCGCAGCGCTGGTGCACGCGTACTACCCGGAGTGGAAGCCGCGGGACGCAGACGCACGTCCGCACGACCGCTATGCGACGCTCGTGCCGCTCGGGCTCGATCCGGAGACTTCGTTGCACGTGACGACGAAGAGTGACGGCCTCGAGATCAAGCTCTACGACTACACGTTCCAGCTCTCATCGCGAGACACGCGCGCAGGTGCGATCGAGCATCACGACGCCGCGGCGTTCACCTCGCGACGCCGGATGTGGATGCCGGCGGGTGCGTGGCAGAAGCGCGGCGATGCGTGGCTCGCCACGCGCCTCGAGGAGTACGAGGTTCGCGAGACCGGCGAGGGGGTGTGGACGAGCCGCGTGCGCATCGCGCTACCCGCCGGTGCGTGGCAGGTCCAGCAAGGCGAGGGTTTCATCGATCTCGGTCCCGTCGGGAAACCCGCCGTGTTGCGGCTGCACGAGCCCGAGGCGCGCGATGCGCGTGGCGCACGTCGCACGGGCACGTTGCGCGTCGACGACGTCTTCGCGGTGCACGATCACCTCGACGCAACCTACGAGGTCGATCTCACGGGCCTCGAAGGCCCGGTGGTTGTCGATCCGTCGGTAACGATCGCCTTCGAGCTCGACTCGTTTAGCAGCACGACGGCCACCCTCGCGCCCAACGGCAGCGTCTTCCTCGCAGGTGGCTACAAGACGAGGTGGAACAATTCCAACCCCTCCAATCCCTACGCCGAGTTTTACAGCACCGATGAGGTGTGGACCTACAGGCCCGACAGCGCCGACGGAAACATGGTCGCACGTATGAACACGCCGGACGGGTCGCACGGCGCGACATGGCTCCAGACCGCGGGGGTGCTGCTCACCATCAACAGTTACGGCGGCGAGCTCGCCAGCCAAGCCCAGATGTATCCGACCTACCACACCGGGTACCTGGCGAGGACACCGTCGTACGCGCAGAACGGCGCACCACGGGTCTATGGGACGTCGACGCTCCTCGCGAACGGCAACGTGCTCGTCGCGGGCGGATGGTTCGGCTTCGGCGCCCTGTTCATGAACGGAGCTAGCCAGCTCTACGACAAGACGACGGGCACGTGGACCGCGACGGGCTCGATGCTGCAGGGACGCGCGCAGCACACCGCGACGCTCCTGCCGAACGGCAAGGTCCTCGTCACGGGCGGCTTCATCACGGACCACACCCAGGGGTCGACGGCCACGGCCGAGCTCTACGACCCGCAGACCGGCACGTGGTCGGCAACGGGATCGATGACGACGGCGCGTGCGATGCACTCCGCGACGCTGTTGCCGAACGGCATGGTGCTCGTGGTCGGCGGTCGCGCGGCAACGTGGGTCGGATGGTGGGACAAGACGCTGAAGACGGCCGAGCTCTACAACCCCGCCACCGGAACGTGGACAGCCACCTCGAGCATGGGGTGGATCCGCGAGAATCACACCGCGACGCTCTTGCCGAACGGCAAGGTGGCGATCCTCGGTGGGCTCATCGAGTACGCCACTGGCGGCGGAACGCTCGACACCCACATCAACGGCAGCGTCACCAACCCGGTCGCCGAGGTCTACGACCCCGCCACGGCAACCTGGACCACGATCCAGAGCACCGCGCCGTTCGCGGGCGAACAGGCGACCACGCTCTTGCCGAGTGGCCAACTGCTGATCTCCGGCGGTAATCCCAAATTAGGGAACGTCAACGACGTCTCGAAAGCGCTCCTCGCGTTCGATCTGCAGATCGGAACCTGGGCCCCGGCAGCCAACATCAACCAAGCACGCAGCTACATCGCGACGACGCTGTTGCCCGATGGGACCGTGCTCGCCAGCGGTGGCGTCGGGACCAGTGGCACCCCCGTGACAAAGTCCGAGACGTACAACCCCGCGACGAACACGTGGACGAGCGCCGGCGATCTCGGCACGGCGCGGGAATGTCACACCCAGACCCTGTTGCCCAACGGCAAGGTGCTCGTCGCCGGTGGCAAGACGATCAACGGCATCGGGCTCGCCTCCGCGGAACTCTACAATCCAGTGAGCCGGGCCTGGAGCGCGACCGGCAGCATGACCTTCTCGCATGTCTGCCATCAGGCAACTCTGTTGCCGACCGGCAAGGTGATGGTCACCGGCGACAACGCCGTCGAGATCTACGATCCCGCGACCGGCTCGTGGAGCACCACGGGCTCACTCGCGACCACGCGCAACTGGCACTCGGCGACGCTGCTCGCGAACGGCAAGGTCCTCGTCGCCGGCGGCTACACGTCGGGAACGCCGACCGCAAGCGCGGAGCTCTGGGATCCCGCCACCGGCGTGTGGACGTCCGCGGGGACGCTGACCACGGCGCGCGCACGGCACACGGCGACCGTGACCGGCGACGGCAGCGTCGTGTTCGCCGGCGGCATCGGCGCGAGCGGCGCCCCCATTGCCTCCATCGAGGCGTACACGGGCTCGTTCGCCTTCGTGGGCAATCTCGCGTCCGCACGCTCCGACCACACGGCGACCCTCCTGCCAGGAGGCGAAGTTGTCCTGACCGGTGGCGTCGGCGCCGGCGGGAGCCAGCTCAACTCCGTCGAGTCGTTCGACGTCCAGAACAAGCGCGGGGTGGCGCTGGCACCGATGGCCTCCGCGCATGCGATCCACACCGCGACCTTGCTGGCGAACGGCAAGCTCCTGATCACGAGCGGAATCACAGCGGGTGGCGCGGTGACCAACGCCGTGGAGCTCTACGACGATACCGGCGGCGCCCCCGCGAGCAAGACGCCGGCGATCAGCACGCTCGAGACCCCGAACGCGGTCGAACCCGGCCCGCTCACCGTGACGGGCACCGGCTTCTTCGGGCGCGGCGGCAGCGGCGGTACTCGCCGCACGTCCGCCACGGACTATCCGCTCGTCGCGCTGCAACCACTCGGCGGCGGCCAGCGCGTCTGGCTCCCGCAATCGAGCTGGACGGCGACCACGGTGAACGCCACCGTGCCCTCGTTGCCCGTCGGCTATTACTTCTTGTGGGTGTTCGTCGAGGGTATCCCCACCTCGAAGATCGTGGCCCTCGGCGAGGTGCCGGTGGCGACTGCGCAGAACGTGTCGGTGGTCGAAGACACGCCGAAGGCGATCACCCTCAGCGGGACCACGACGGCCGGCAACATCACCTACCTCAACCTCACGCAGCCGGCCCACGGAACGCTGTCGGGCACCATGCCCAACCTCACGTACACACCCGCCGCCAACTACAGCGGCCCCGACAGCTTCACGTTCAAGGTCTCCAACGGGTACCGCGTCTCGCTGCCCGCGACGATCAGCCTGACGGTGACGCCGGTCAACGATGCACCGGTCGCCGACGCGCAGAGCGTGCCCACCGCCGAGGACACGCCGGTGTCGATCACACTCACCGGCAGCGACATCGACTCGACGATCACGTATGCGATCGCGACGCCGCCCGCACACGGCACGCTGTCCGGCACCGCGCCCAACCTCACGTACACGCCCGCCGCGAACTACGCGGGCAGCGACAGCTTCGTGTTTGCCGTCAGCGACGGCGCGCTGACGACGAATGCGACGGTGACGCTCACGGTCACGCCGGTCAATGATCTCCCGACCGCCAACGCGCAGAGCGTGACCACCGCCGAGGACACGCCGGTCTCGTTCGTCTTGACGGGCAGCGACATCGAGTCACCGCTCGCGTACACCGTGATCACACCACCGACGCACGGCACGCTGTCGGGCACCGCGCCGAACCTCATGTACACGCCCGCCGCGAACTTCTTCGGTAGTGACAGCCTCGTGTTCCGCGTCAGCGACGGCACGGCGACCTCCACTGCGACGGTGACGATCGCGGTCACGCCGGTCAACGACCTGCCGATCGCGAACGCGCTCGCGGTTTCGGTGGCGGAGGACGGCACGCTGGCGATTCTGCTCACGGGCAGCGATCTCGAGAGCCCGATCACGTTCGCGCTCGCGAGCACGGTGGCGCACGGCACGCTGACGGGCAGCGCGCCCAACCTCACGTACACACCCGCGGCGAACTACTTCGGGCCCGAAGCGTTCACGTTCACCGTCTCCGACGGCGCGCTGACCTCGGCGCCGGCGACCGTGGCGATCACCGTGACCTCGGTCAACGACGCGCCGATCGCCAACGCGCAGACCCGCACGGTGTTCGAGACGACCCCGGCGGTGTTCGTGCTGACCGGCAGCGACCTCGAGAACAGCGCGCTCACGTACGCGATCGCGACGCAACCCGCGCACGGCGCGCTGACGGGCACGCCGCCCAACGTCACGTACACCGCCGTGGCGGGCTATAGCGGCGCCGACGCGTTCAGCTTCAAGGTCAACGACGGTGGCCTCGATTCGGCGCCGGCGACCGTGGCGCTGACGGTCGTGAACGCGCCGGTGGCCACCGCGCAGAACATCACGCTGGTCGAGGACACGCCGCGCGCCATCACGCTGAGCGCGACGGACGCCGACGGCGGCACGCTCGCGTATACGATCGTCACGCCGCCCGCGCACGGCACGCTCGCCGGGACGCCGCCCAACGTCACGTACACGCCCGCGGCGAACTACTACGGCCCCGACAGCTTCACGTTCACGGCCAGCGACGGCACGTACGCGTCCACCGCGGCGACGGTGGGGCTGACGATCACGCCGAGCAACGATGCGCCGGTCGCGGTGTCAGAGGCGATGTGGCTGTGGGAGGACCACGTCGGCACGTTCACGCTATCGGCGAGCGACGCCGACGGCGATCCGCTGACCTATACACTGCTGACGCAGCCCGCGCGCGGCACGCTCTCCGGTACGCCGCCGAACCTGACGTACACGCCGGACCCCGAGTTCTACGGAAACTTGACGTTCACGTTCAAGGTCAACGACGGCAGCGTCGACTCGGCGATCGCGACGGTGAGCCTGTACGTGCAAATCGTCTACGATCCGCCGGTCGCGACCGCGCAGTCGTTCACGGTCCTCGAGGATACGGAGACCACGCTGCGCTTCCAGGCCACGACCATCGAGCCCGGCGCGTATCTGTTCGCCGACATCGTCTCGTGGCCGACGACCGGCAGCTGGGTCTACTGGGGCAACGAGCCGATGGAGATGATCTACTACCCGCCTCCCGAGTTCCAGGGAACGGACACGTTCGAGTACGTGATCCGCGACGTCGACGGCAACACCGCAACTCCGGTGATGACGGCAACGGTGACGGTGGTCCCCGTGAACGACGTGCCGGACGCCGATGCACAATCGATCACCGTCACCGAGGACACGCCGCGCACCCTCACGCTGACGGCGACGGACGTCGAATCGACGAACCTCACCTACGCAGTGAGCGTTCCGCCCGCGCACGGCACGCTCACGGGCACGCCGCCCAACCTCACGTACACGCCCGCGGCGAACTACGCCGGACCGGATAGCTTCACGTTCGGCGCCGACGACGGCGAGGCGACCGGGACAGCGACGATCACCCTCACGGTGACGCCGGTCGAGGATGCGCCGACGGCGATCGCACAGACGCTCGTGGTGGCGCCGAACACGCCGCGCAGCGTGGTGCTCACCGGCAGCGATCCGGAGAACCGGCCGCTCACGTACACCGTGCTCACGCCGCCGCTGCACGGCACGCTGACGGGCACCGCACCCAACCTCACGTACACGCCCGCGAACGGCTATGCCGGCGAGGATGCGTTCACGTTCCGGGTCCGCGACGGCATCTTTGACTCCGCGCTCGCGACGATCACGCTCGTGGTGACAGCGAACACCCAGCCGGTCGCCACCGCGCAGAGCCTGACCACGGCCGAGGACACGGCGGTCGCCGTGGTGCTCGCCGGTACCGACGCGGAAGGTTCGACGCTCGCGTACGCCGTGGTCACGCCGCCCGCACACGGCACGCTGTCGGGCACCGCGCCCAACCTCACGTACACACCCGGCGCCAACTACAGCGGTCCCGACAGCTTCACGTTCAAGGTCAACGACGGCACGCTCGACTCCGCCGAGGCGACGGTCGCGCTGACGGTGACGCCGGTGAACGATCCGCCGTCGGCGATCGCGCGCACCGCGACGCCCGCCGAGGATGTCGCCGTGGCCGTGACGCTCACCGGCACCGACGACGAAGGCGCCGCGCTCGCGTTCACCGTCGTGACACCGCCCGCACACGGCACGCTCAGCGGCACCGCGCCGAACCTCACGTACACGCCGGCCGCCGACTACCACGGCCCCGACAGCTTCTCGTTCACCGTCAACGACGGCACGTTCGACTCGGCGCCGGCCACGGTGTCGCTGACCGTCACGCCGGTCAACGATGCACCGGCCGCGGTCGCCCAGGATCTCATGACGGCCGAAGACACGCCGCTCGCGATGACCCTCGGCGGCACGGACATCGAGAACGCGGCGCTCACCGCGAGCATCGCGGTGCAGCCCGCGCACGGCACGGTGACTGGCAGCGGCCAGAGCTTCACGTACACGCCCGCAGCGAACTTCGCCGGCGCCGACACCTTCATGTTCAGGGTCAACGACGGCGGCCTCGACTCGGCGCCTGTCATGGTGACGCTCACGGTCACGCCGGTGAACGACGCCCCGACGGCGACCGCCGCCACCATCACCACCGACGAGGACACGGCGCACGCGATCGAGCTGGCCGCGACCGACGTCGACGGCCCCGCCCTCGCGTTCACCGTGGTGACGCAGCCCGCGCATGGCACGCTGTCGGGCACCGCGCCGAACCTCACGTACACGCCCGCTGCGAACTACCACGGCAGCGATACGTTCACGTTCCGCGCCTCCGACGGCACGCTCGATTCGGCCAACGCGACCATCACGCTCTCGGTGACCTCGGTCAACGATGCCCCCGTCGCGCTCGCGCAGACCAAGGCCGCGGTGCCAGGCGAGGGCACCGAGCTCACGCTCACCGGCACCGACGTCGACGAGGATTCCCTGACGTTCGCGCTGGTCGACGAGCCGGCCGTCGGCACACTCACCGGCACGCCGCCGAACCTGACGTACACCGCCCCGATCGGCCACCGTGGCATCGAGACGCTCACGTTCACGGTCAGCGACGGCACGCTGACGTCCGCGCCCGCAACGGTCACGCTACGCGTCAGCAACGGCCCGCCGGTCGTCGCCGCGAGCGCGTCCACGCTCGTGCCGCTCGAGGGCGAGGACGTCTTGTTTACCGCCACCGCCGAGGATCCGGGCGGCGACACGCTCACCTATACCTGGGACTTCGGCGACGGCCAGACCTCGACGGTGCTGTCGCCTACGCACGCCTACGCGAACGAGGGCACGTATACCGCCACGCTCTCCGTCACCGATGGCTTCGACACCACCACGGCGAGCCTCGAGCTCGTCGTCGCGAACGCGGCGCCGGTCGTGGTGCCCTTCGATGTTCCCGCGATGGGTGAGGAGGCCAAGCAGCTCGCCTTCCACGCCGGCGCGACCGACGAGGGCACCTCCGACGTGCTGACCTTCAGCTGGTCGTTCGGCGACAACACCGCCGCAGTCACCGGCGCGGACGCGACCCACGTGTATGCCGACAACGGCTCGTACACCGTCACGCTCACCGTCTTCGACGGCACGACGACCGTGACCGAAACGCGCCAGGTCGAGATCCGCAACCTGCCGCCGCAGATCGACGAGGTCGAGGCACGCGCTGTCGATGCCCACTCGCTCCTCGAGCTGACGCTGACCGCGACCGACATCGCCGGCGACGCCGACCCGATCACCTTCTCGCTCGTCGAAGGCCCGGGTGAGGTGAGCGCCGACGGCGCCTATACGTGGACACCGACGAACGCCGATGCCGGCGAGCATGCGATCAAGGTCCGAGCCACCGACGACGATGGCGGCGCCGGCGACGTGGTCTTCCTCGTCAGCGTCGTCGCGACCGACGAGGGCGGTGGCTGCTGCTCGACGAGCTCGAGCCCGTCCGGTGGATCCGCCGCGCTCGCGCTGTTGGTGGCCGCGTTACTTCGCCGCCGCCGCCGCACGTGAACGCTAGCCGCGAATCCGCGGTCGGTACGGCGCCTTCATGAGCTCGTAGAGATCCGCGATCGATTGCGTGACGTCTTCCTGGCGCGCCGGCGGATGCGCGCGGAGAACCAGCGCTCGCATCCAGAGTGCAGTCGCTACGTCGTCGTTCGTCGGTGCGCGCGTCGAGGCCACATCGTCTCGTACTCCAGATCTGTCGACGAACGCGACGATGTTTTGAGACAAACCAGCGTGCGAACAGTTCCGAGCGTCAACTCGTGTACGATCGCTGCGCGTGATCGTATCGGTCCTTGCGCTCGGCGTGGCGCTCGTCATCGCGCTCACGTGGCGGCACCCGTGGGCGCCCGCGGTTGGTGCGCTGGCTGGCGTTTGCACCGCGCTTGTAAGCGGGATCGCGTCGACGACGGATCTGGAGCACGCACTGCGCGACCTGTGGCGGCCGATGATCTCGATCGCGGGCATCATGCTGACGACCGCGTGTGCGGCCGAGCTCGGCATCTTCACGCGCATCGCCGCCTGGATCGAACCGCGCACCCGCGGACCGGTGCGGTTCGCGTTCCGGTTCGTGTTTGTCGTCGCGGCGATCACCGCGGCGCTGCTCTCGAACGACGCCGCGATCCTGCTGCTGACGCCGGTGCTCGTCGAGCTTCTGAGGACCGTGTACCCCAAGCGGCATCCGAAGTTCGTGATGCCGTTCGCATTCTGCGCCTTCGTCGCAGCGGGTGTGGCGCCGCTGCCGACGGGAAACCCGATGAACCTCGTCGTCGCGGATCGCGCCGGCATCGACTTCAACACCTACGCGGTGCACATGATCCCGGTCGCGATCGCGGGCTGGGTCGTCGCGTACCTGATGCTCGCGTGGTGCTATCGCGAGGTGCTCGCCGACGAGGGGCCGGCGTTGGGTGCAGCGCCGCCGGCGGTGCCGTTGTCGGGGCACGCGAAGCTGGTGCTCGTGACCACGGGCGCTAGCATCGTCGCGTATCCGCTGCTCGCGCTGTTCGACGTTCCGATCTGGCCGGTTGCGGCGAGCGCGGCCGTGCTGTGCACGGCGACCACGCTGCACAAGGGCGCACGGCCCGCAGGTCTGGTCGGGGGCATCAGCTGGGAGCTGTTCCCGTTCCTGTTCGGCGTGCTGGTGCTCGCGACCGCCCTCGCCCGTGCCGGCGTCACGGGTCAGCTCGCCGACCTCTACGCGGCCTCCCCTGCCCCGCTCGCCACGGTCGGTGCGATCGCGGCGGGCGGCTCCGCGCTGATCGACAACCACCCGATGGCGCTCCTGCATTCGCTCGCGCTCGAAGGAGCCGACAACCGGCTCGTGTTCGCGGCGCTTGTCGGAGGTGACCTCGGTCCGCGCCTCCTGCCCATCGGCTCGCTCGCGGGCCTGCTGTGGAGTCACCAGCTGCGCCGGCAGGGTGTCATCGTGCCGCTGCGCACGTTTGTCACCGTCGGCGCGATCGTCACCATCCCGTCCCTGGTCGCCTCCCTCGTCGTCTTGTGGCTCGTGACGGCGGTGTAGCGCTGGCAGGGTCGGCCCTGCCAGGTTCGCTACGAGAAGCACTGACTTGCGCGCCTGGGATCCGTGGTACAAAAGGACGGAAATCTCGCTGGAGGCAGAGGAAACTTATGGCTCTTTCATCCACCGCCCGCCCGATCGAGGGCGCTGTCGCCACGCTTGGCGTCAGTGACCGCGTCACCTTTCTCCGCAAGACCTACGCGCACCTTGGCGCCGCCTTGATCGCGTGGCCTCTGCTAACGGCTGCGATCCTCAAGCTGCTACCGAAGGTCAGCTGGGGCTTCTCCAAGTTCGCCCTCCAGGGCCGCTTCAACTGGCTCATCGTGATCGGCCTCTTCATGGTCGTCGGATGGATCGCCAACAAGCTCGCCGAGTCGGAGGCGTCGCGCGGCGTCCAGTACCTCGGGCTTGGACTCGAGGTCGTCGCCTGGTCGTTCCTGCTCCAGCCGATCATCTGGGTCTTGATGATCAAGTTCGGCGACAAGAACGCCATCGGGCAGATCTTCTCGGCCAACGGCAGCATCACGCCTGTCCTGAGCGGCACCGCGATGTCGATCATCTTCCAGGCCGTGGTGATCACGCTCTCGATCTTCGTGGGCCTCACCCTGACGGTGTTCCTCACCAAGAAAGACTTCAGCTTCCTCCGCGGCATCCTCGCGATTTGCACGTTCGCGGCCCTCGGCGTGATCCTGTCGTCGCTCGCGTTTGGCTTCAGCCTCGGCGCGATCTTCTGCGGCGCGATGATCCTGCTGATGGCAGGATACATCCTCTACCAGACGAGCCTCGTGATGGCGCACTTCCCCCCCACGGGCTACGTCGCCGCCGCGCTGATGCTGTTCTCGACGGTGGCGACGCTGTTCTGGTACGTGCTCCAGCTGCTCATGAGCCTGCGTTCGAATGACTAGTTGACACCGGCTTCTGCGGGCAGTTCGACGGGGACTTCGGTCCCCGTTGTCGTTTTCGGCCCGACCTCTGCGGCTCCGGCCAGGCTATATTCGTGCGGAAATGCCCGCGGTGCCGGTACCTGCCCCGATCTCGTCTACTGACATCGGCGCCGTTCGCAAGCTCGAAGATGCGGTCGCCACGGTCGTGCGCGGCAAGCCCGAGGCGATCCGCGCCGCCGTGATCGCGCTGCTCGCGCGCGGGCATCTCCTGGTGGAGGACATCCCGGGCGTCGGCAAGACCACGCTCGCACGCGCGCTCGCCGCAGCGCTCGGTGGCACGTTCCGTCGCATCCAGTTCACGAGCGACCTGTTGCCCTCCGACATCGTGGGCGTCTCGATCTACGACCAGAGCGGCAAGATCTTCGAGCTCAAGAAGGGCCCGATCTTCGCCAACGTCGTGCTCGCCGACGAGATCAACCGTACCACGCCACGCACGCAGTCGGCGCTGCTCGAGGCGATGAGCGAGGGCCAGGTGTCGATCGACGACACCACGCACGACCTCGACACACCGTTCATGGTGATCGCGACGCAGAACCCGGCCGAGCACTACGGAACGTACCCGCTGCCCGAGTCGCAGATGGACCGGTTCCTGCTGCGCATCTCGATCGGTTATCCGGCGCGAAGCGTCGAGCGCGATCTCGTGCGCGAGCGCGCCGGCGGGGATCCGGTGGCCAGGCTGTCATCGGTGGTCGACCTCGCGGCGGTGCGCTCGCTGCAAGATAGCGTCGAGAGCATCCGCGTCGACGATGCGCTGATCGACTACGCGATGACGATCGTCGAGGAAACGCGGCGGCATCCCTCCATCGCGGTGGGCGTGTCCACGCGCGGCGTGCTCGCCTGGTACCGCGCGGCGCAGGCGGCCGCCCTCGCCGGTGGCCGCGACTTCGTGGTGCCCGACGATCTCAAGACGCTCGCCGTGCCGTGCCTGGCGCACCGCCTGATGCTCTCGCAGAACCATGACTCGCTCGGGCGCGCTCGCATCGACGCCGAGCGCTTGGTCTCCGAGATCGTGTCCCGCGTCGCCGTACCGACGTGATGAGCCTCTGGTCGAAGCTCCGGCGACGTCTGCGGCCACCGCGCCGCCTCAGCTTCACGCGCGAGGGCCGCGTCATCGTCGTGCTCTCGGTCGGCGTCGGGTTCGCCGCGATCAACACCGGCAATAACCTCCTGTACCTCCTGCTCGGCTGGCTGCTGAGCTTCATCATCGCGTCGGGGATCCTGAGCGAGATGACACTGAAGAAGCTGCGCGTCGAGCGACGGC